>NZ_JAKGBD010000009.1:0-207670 GCF_021532535.1 Pseudoalteromonas sp. DL2-H2.2
CGACTGACCTTCAAGTATTCAGCAATCTGATAGCGAGATTTACCTTCAAAGAAATGAGCCAGCGCGAGCATGCGCACTTTCTTTCTGGGATCCTTAGTCTGTTTGGAGAGCTTAATAAATTCAGAGGACTGCAAAATCATTATCACATCGATGGATATTGGATTTTGGCATTAGATCATAAATTTAGTCAATTTGGCATTACCCGTTATTACTCAACACGAACAAATATCGCTAGATGCTTTGGGCTAGTGACTTGATGAGTATTGCATCACTGGGTTAAAGGAGTCATACGCAATAATTAGAAGTTGTAAGCGCTTCGACAGGCCCGCTTCGCTCATGGATACCCCGTCTTCCGTAAGTTACCGGCTGCGTCGTGATGCGGCAATTTTCCGCCACTTAAATATTGGCCTCATTCTTGCTTTTATCTCATCAAGTCAAATTTTTGGAGTCGGGTTATGGCAATTAGTTTTGATAAAGCATTGGGGGTTCACCCCCACACTATGCTGATCCGCTCTCAGCGTGCTGAAATTTTGGCAAGTAACATAGCCAATGCTGATACCCCTGGATATAAAGCTAAGGATATCGACTTTGGTCAGGCTTTTAAAGCGGCAAAATCGGCACAGCTAAGCGGCAATAAGATGGTCAGAACCAATGAGAAGCACCTCAGCGGTGGGACTCAGTTAAATAATGGTATTGAACAATATCGTATTCCAAATCAAGCAGATACTGGCGATGGTAACTCCGTTGATATACAAGTGGAACGAAACTTGTATGTACAAAATGCACTAGAGTACCAAGCTAGTTTGAATTTTTTATCTGGTAAATTTAAAGGGCTTAAGAAAGCCCTAAGTGGTCAAGGTAGCTAATTATGAGTTTATATAATGTTTTCGATATAGCGGGCTCGGGCATGAGTGCCCAGAACGTTCGCTTGAATACGACCGCCAGTAATATTTCAAATGCAAACAGCGTAAGTTCTAGTCAGGACAAGGTGTACAGAGCCAGGCACCCAGTCTTTGCTGCAGAATTAAATAAAGCTGCGGCGGCTCAACCGAACACCATGGGGTCGTCGGTGGGCGTTAAAGTACTGGGTATTGTGGAAAGTGATAAACCTTTGCAGGTTGAGTACAACCCTAACCATCCGAGTGCTGACAAAGACGGGTACATCTATAAACCGAATGTGAATGTGGTTGAAGAGATGACAAATATGATCTCTGCATCGCGTTCGTACCAAACGAATGTTCAGGTCGCGGATGCCGCTAAGCAGATGCTTAGCAAGACCCTGCAACTTGGCCAGCGCTAAGCGGGAGTATAGCCAATGAGTAACGAAGTCAATTCAGCAACCTCGACCTATGTCGATTCATTGCGTTGGCCTGACAAGCAGGTACCGACAGAAAAGAATGATGAGTTGAAGCAAGAGGATTTCTTTGCGCTATTGACTCAGCAGTTGTCTTATCAAGATCCGAGTAAACCAGCAGATAATGATCAGATGATTGCGCAAATGACGAACTTTACAATGGCCGAGGGGATCTCGGACCTAAACTCAAAGTTCGAATCATTGGCTGAATCAATGACCTCTAATTCTGCATTGCAGGCGTCGACGCTAATCGGTAAAAAGGCCCTGCTCGAGTCAGACACGATAGAGCATGGCCCTGACATGCAATCGCGAGGTTCAATCATTGTCACCGAACCTGTAGAGAAACTGACGGTCAGTATCCTCAATGATAAAAACGAGCTGGTAAGAACAATTGACCTTAAAGATCAAAATCCCGGCGCAGTTCGCTTTGACTGGGATGGTAAAAGCACCGATGGTGAAATGTTACCGCCTGGAGATTATACAATAAAGGCTGAGGGCTCTGTAAACGGCAAGTTTACAGCCTTGCCTACAGCGACTTTCAGAAACATTGAAAGCGTCAACGTCAATGGTGCAAGCGGCATCGTTATTAACACTAAAGCGGGTGCCGTGCGGCTTACTGACGTCGCGGAATTAGCCTAATTAAAAAGATTTAACCTTAATAGCAAGAGGTGAGAGTATGAGTTTCAATATTGCATTAACTGGTTTAGCTGCGGCTCAGAAAGACCTGGATACCACAGCTAACAACATTGCCAACGTGAATACGACAGGCTTTAAAGAATCGCGTGCTGAATTTGCATCTGTGTATGCATCTTCCGTATTTAGCGCCGGTAAGACAAAAAATGGTGACGGTGTACAAACCACTATGGTTGCGCAGCAATTTCACCAGGGGTCTTTGAACTTTACTCAAAACTCGCTGGACCTTGCGATAACTGGTGAAGGCTACTTTGCGATGAGTGAAGATTTGGGTAGCCAGGATTATACATTCACCCGTGCAGGTGCATTTAAGCTGAACAAGGATAATTTTATTGTTGATGCAAATGGTAATTTTCTTCAGGGTTTCCCAGTTGACCCAAGTACGGGTGATACAACATCAGTGAGCTTAAGCACATCGTCACCATTGCAGATACCTGACGCGTCAGGCTCTCCGCGTGCAACGACAAATGTTTATTCATCATTTAACTTAGACTCAACAGCGACGGCACCAACCGTTCCATTCGCTCCAGATACAACGGCATCTTATAATAGCTCGACGTCAACGACAGTGTATGACTCATTAGGAGAGCCACACACTTTACAGCTCTTCTTCCGTAAAGAAGACCCAACAACTAACCCAAATGAGTGGCAAGTTTATGCGACACTTGGGGGAAAATCATTTGACTCCGGTGGTAATGAAATTATTCCACCTGCAGCAATAACGCCAATCACAGAATTTGAGTTTAATGCGCAAGGTTTCCCCGATACTACAGGAGGAGCTCCGAATGCAGGCACAACTTTTAATCCACTCAATTTAACCGCAGGTAATATATCTGGGTTGTTAACTAACGGCGCGACGTTTCCGTCTGATATTCAATTAAATTGGCGTGATGAAGCGAATACATCTAATAAATTACCAACACAGTTTGCCAGCCGTTTTGAGGTCAAAGCGCTTGAACAGGACGGTGCAACAACAGGCAGGCTAGCGGGTATCGATATTGGGTCAGATGGCAAAATTGTTGCCTCATACAGTAACGGGGATTCGACCTTCCTGGGGCAAGTTGCCATGGTGCGGTTTTCAAACTCACAAGGTTTGACAGAAGCTGGTAACACGGGATGGAAAAAGAGTTTAACATCGGGTGAGCCGATCGCGGGTGAACCAGGTTCGGGTACATTGGGCACCATCAACTCCTCTGCTCTGGAGCAGTCGAACGTAAACTTGACGAACGAGCTGGTTGATCTGATCAGCGCACAGCGAAACTTCCAGGCAAACTCACGGGCACTGGAAGTCAACTCAACACTTCAACAGAACATTCTGCAGATCCGATAATCACCTTTATTATCTCACAAGGCCGCTCCAAAGCGGCCTTTTCATTTTCTTGACGATCATCTTGGCATCTATATTGCTTTATACAGTATAGATTGAACAATTTTAGGTCGTTCCCATGGATAAAATGCTGTATGTCGCCATGTCAGGCGCCAAGCAAAACCTGGTTGGTGTCGGGCTGAAGGCAAATAACCTGGCCAACGCCAATACTACTGGTTTTAAAGCCGACTTTGCACAGGCCCGCTCAATGCAGGCATTTGGTGAAGGGCTGCCCACCCGCGTATTTGCGATGCAGGAGCGCCCGGGAACCATGATGACGAGTGGCGCCATTACTGAAACGGGTCGGGAGCTGGATATTGCGGTGGATGAAAAATCCTGGATAAGCGTTGTAGATGCCGCAGGCGAAGAGGCCTATACCAAGGTTGGTACCCTCAATATCACCTCAGATGGGGCGCTGGTCACTAGCCATGGTCGTCAATTAATTGGCGAAGGTGGGCCCATTATACTGCCGCTGCCGGTAGAAAAGGTAGTCTTCAGTGACGATGGCTCTATTCAGGTTCGCCCGCAGGGTGCGCCAGCCAACTTTTTGGAAGTGGTAGACCGATTAAAGATTATTAACGCAGATAATAGCAAACTTGAGAAAGGCAATGATGGTTTGTTCAGACCAAAGGAAGAGCTGCTTGAAGATGGCGTGTGTGGGTTTTGTGAAATTTCTCCAACTGCCAAAGTAATGAGCGGCTATCTGGAAATGTCCAACGTGAATCCGGTTCACGAAATGGTAGACATGGTAAACCTTCAGCGTCAGTTTGAAATGCAGATTAAACTGATGAAAACCGCTGAAGAAATTGATGAGCGACACACTTCGCTCCTGCGTATCGTTTAAGAGAGTGAGGTATAGATTATGAACCCAGCATTATGGATCAGTAAAACCGGCCTAGATGCCCAGCAAACTGATATTTCGGTGATTTCGAATAACCTGGCGAATGCCAGCACCGTCGGCTATAAGAAAAGCCGCGCGATATTTGAAGACTTACTCTATCAGAATATTAATCAGCCAGGTGGCCGCTCCTCTCAGGATACAGAGCTACCATCAGGCTTGATGTTAGGTGCGGGTGCCAAAGTGGTCGCAAACCAGAAAAACTTCTCGCAAGGCAATATGCTGAGCACAGAAAACTCACTGGACTGGATGGTTCAGGGGCCTGGTTTTTTTGAAATTCAGATGCCCGATGGCACCATCGCCTACACACGCAACGGCCAGTTTACCACAGATGAAGAAGGCCGAATTGTCACCTCTGGCGCGGGCTTCCCGGTGCAGCCTGAGATGAACGTTCCGGACAATGCCAACTCCATTACTATTTCTCAGGATGGTGAGGTGTCAGTCAGTATCCAGGGCGAAGCCGCTAATACGGTCATAGGTCAGCTGGTTATCAGCGATTTTATTAACCCGTCGGGTCTGGAACCAATCGGTCAAAACCTTTACACCGAAACAGCCGTGAGTGGTGCACCGGTACAGGGTAACCCGGGCGTCGAAGGTCTTGGCTCTATTGTTCAGGGCGCACTGGAAACATCGAACGTTAATGTCACAGAAGAGCTGGTCAACCTGATTGAAACACAGCGAGTTTACGAAATGAACTCAAAAGTGATTAAGTCCGTTGATGAGATGCTTAGCCACATTAACCAACAGCTTTAAATGATTGGGGGCAGTATGGATAAGTTACGTACACTTGGCCTGGTAGCGGCAGGCTGTATAGCACTGAGTGGTTGTACAACAACGCAAAATAAAGATGTTAAGCGGGACGACCCTTACTACGCGCCCATGTACCCGGAAGCGGAAGCGGCACCGGTTGTGCCAACCGGCTCGTTATTCAATGCGTACGCCAACGACTTGTATTCGGATAAAAAGGCGCTTCGCACCGGAGATATTATTACGGTGGTACTGAGAGAGTCGACCCAGGCTTCAAAAGCGGCAAACTCCAAGCTGGACAAAGACAGCGAAGTGGATATCGATCCTATACTTGGGTTAGGTGGTGCGGCAGTCAACTGGGGTAACAAAAGTATTCAGCTGGACGCCGGGTCTAATTCATCCTTTGCGGGAGATGCTCAGGCCAACCAGTCGAATAGCCTGATTGGTAATATTTCTGTCAATGTCATGCGGGTTTTACCCAATGGTAACTTGGTGATCCGAGGCGAAAAGTGGTTGACCTTGAATACAGGTGAAGAGTTTATCCGTCTTGAAGGTCTGGTCAGGCCACAAGATGTGAATGCTGATAATACGGTGGAGTCAAACCGTATTGCGAATGCGCGGATCCAGTATTCAGGTAAAGGCGATACTCAGGAAGTTCAAAGTGCAGGCTGGCTGACGAAGTTCTTTATGAGCGCCATCATGCCATTTTGAGGAAGCAGATTATGAAAGTATTCAACATGCTCGTGCTGGCCATTGCGCTCGTCGGCAGTCAGTTTGCCCATGCAGAGCGGATCAAAGATGTGACTATGGTTGAAGGTGTGCGTTCAAACCAGCTGGTCGGGTATGGCCTGGTGGTTGGTTTGCCCGGCACGGGGGAGCAAACCCGCTTTACTGAACAAAGTTTCAAAGGCATGCTTAATAGCTTTGGTATTACCATGCCAGCAAACCTCAAACCAAAGATTAAAAACGTCGCAGCGGTAGCCGTTCATGCTGAGTTGCCTGCGTTTGTAAAGCCAGGTCAAACAATTGACGTGACCGTGTCTTCCATTGGTAGCGCAGGCAGTTTGCGTGGCGGCACCTTATTGCAGACTTTCCTGAAAGGGGTCGATGGTAATGTCTATGCAATCGCGCAGGGTAGCATGATCGTCGGTGGTTTAGGGGCTGAAGGGCTGGACGGCAGCCGGGTTGTGATCAACACGCCAACCGTTGGACGTATTCCAAATGGTGGCACGGTTGAGCGCGCAGTCAGAAGCCCGTTTACACAGGGAGATCACATTACGTTCAACCTGAACCGTCCCGACTTTACAACGGCGAAGCGTTTGGCTGACACCATCAACGACCTGGTCGGGCCGCAAAGTGCACAGGCGATGGACGCCGCGTCGGTAAGAGTGATCGCTCCGCGAGACCCATCTCAGCGTGTCGCTTATTTATCGACTCTGGAAAATCTGGAATTCACACCCGCAGATACCTCCGCGAAGATCATCGTGAATTCACGTACCGGCACCATAGTCATTGGTAAAGAAGTCAAACTGCAACCTGCGGCCATCACCCACGGTGGCTTAACCGTCACGATTGCTGAGCAAGTGAATGTTTCTCAGCCGCAGCCTTTGGCTGAAGGTGAGACAGTTGCTACGCGTCAGAGTATTGTCGATGTTAATCAGGATGATTCTCGTGCGTTCGTATTTGACCCCGGCTCCAGTTTGGATGACCTGGTGCGGGCTATCAATGCCGTGGGTGCAGCACCTGGCGACTTGATGGCGATCCTTGAAGCGCTAAAAGAAGCCGGCGCGATACATGGTCAATTAGTCGTCATTTGACGCTTCTTTTATAATCAATTAGTTAGCCCCATTTTATGGGGCTTTTTTTTGGCTCAATAATTGCATTGTTATTAGTTATGAATATTGATGTGTTTTTGAGCAATGAATACTGATCCGACTCGCAACCAAAGTTTCTATGACTTAACCGATTTGAACTCGTTAAGACAAGACGCGCTGAAAGGTGCTGGTGATGCCAATGCCTCTGAAGAAGCGTTGCGCAAGGCGGCTCAGCAGTTCGAATCTATTTTCACCCAGATGATGTTATCCAGTATGCGTAAAGCGAATGAGGTACTGGAAGATAAAGATAGTCCGTTTAATTCCAGCAGCGTCAAGTTTTATCGCGATATGCACGATCAGCAGATGTCTATGCAACTGTCCAGTGAGGGGAGCTTAGGTCTTGCTGATCTCATTGTGCAGCAGCTATCACCTAACCGTGATGGTTATATGCCAAGCTCGGTATTGCGCACTGGTGCCGAGTTGCAAAGTGATCGCATTGCCAACGGTGAAGCGAATCAAGCGAGCGTCGAAAAAGAGCGCAAAGCCGAGAAACAGCCTGAGGTGAAAGAGAGTGCGTCCAACGACGTGCAATTCGAAGACCCAGAGTCCTTCATTAATCAGCTTTGGGAGCACGCTAAATCTGCCGCTGCCAAGATTGGTCTGAACCCTGCTGTGATGGTTGCACAAGCTGCACTGGAAACGGGCTGGGGCAAACATATTATTGCGCGTCAGGACGGTGAAAGCAGCTTTAACCTGTTCAACATAAAAGCAGACAAGCGCTGGCAAGGCGATAGCGCCAGTAAAATGACACTCGAGTTTGAGCAGGGTCTGCCCGTCAAAAAACAAGCAAACTTCAGAGCGTATAACTCGCTCAAAGAGAGCATCAATGATTATGTCGATTTCCTGCAAACCAACCCCAGGTATCAGGAGGCCTTAACTAAGACAGACAATCCGGATCAATATCTGGATGCGCTGCAGCAGGCCGGTTACGCCACTGATCCAGATTATGCAGAAAAAATTAAACGTGTGTTGGGCAGAGGAGAATTTCAGTCCATGTTATCAGCGTCAGTGCATCAGGGAGTAAACTAAGATGTCATTTAACCTAATGAATATCGGGTCATCAGGGGTCAGAGCCAGCTCTGAGCTTTTGCAAACGACCAGTAAAAACATCGCAAACCTGAATACCAAAGGCTATGTTCGTGAACGGACTGAACATACCACCATGATCGACAACCTGGTTGGTCGCGGTGAAACCGTGCGTTTGCTTAATGAGTTTGCTCAGAAACAACTTAACCGGGACCTTTCGAGCCAGGCTTATTACGATCAATTTGTAACGGAGGCCACCCGGGTAGATACCTTGTTTGGTGAAGAGTCAAACAACCTCAACCAGAGCATTAACTCCCTGTTCAATAATATGCAAGAGGCGATGAATTTGCCCTCTTCAACGGTTGCGCGCTCGCTGTTTTTGACCGATGCCCAGAACTTGATCGACCAGATGGACCGGTTATCCGGTATTGTGTTTGATCAGAACAATATCGTGAACGAGCAATTATCCATCTATTCTGATGAAGCCAATAACCTGATCCAAAAAATCAGCGATATGAATGGTCAGGTTGCAGCGCTCAATGGCAACAATAGTGATGGCAGTGGCAGTTCATTGCTGAATCAGCGAGATCAGGCCATCAGAGACCTTGCCGAGCTGGTGGATATCGAAACCTTAGACGGTGCTAACGGTGAGAAATTGGTTTTTCTGGGTTCAGGTCAGTCTCTGGTCATGGAAAATGGCAGTTTTAATCTTTTTTCGATGGATGGAGACCCCGATCCTAACCATAAAACACTGACACTTGATGTCCAAGATGGCTCAGCTGTGGCACTAGAAGTCGATCATACTACGCTGAGAGGAAAAGTCGGCGGCCTGATGGCGTTTCGTGATGACATTCTGGTGCCAGCGCAAACTCAGCTTGGTCAAATCGGACTATCGCTTGCCGATG
Source organism: Pseudoalteromonas sp. DL2-H2.2 (assembly GCF_021532535.1). NCBI lineage: Bacteria > Pseudomonadati > Pseudomonadota > Gammaproteobacteria > Alteromonadales > Pseudoalteromonadaceae > Pseudoalteromonas > Pseudoalteromonas sp. DL2-H2.2. The sequence continues at coordinate 8,864 of NZ_JAKGBD010000009.1, forward strand.
CCTTTAATCAACAAAACCAGTTAGGTATGGATCTCGATGGTAATCTGGGTAGCGATATTTTTTCGCTGCCAACTGTGGGTGGGTTTCCCTATGCCAGTAATACCAGTACGGCACAGTTAACGGCGACCGTTGAACCAGGCAAGGGTAAAGAAGTGCCCGCAACCGACTTCAGAGTGACGTATACCGCGGCAAACACCGTTGAAATTGCAGCTGTAGACAGCAAAGGTAATGTACTGGGATCACCTGTGACGGCAACGGTGAATGCGGGTGTGATCGATTCAAATTCTGTTGCGCCAGGCGTGGATATATTTGGGTTACAAATGAATCTGACGGGTACTGCCAATGTCGGGGATAGCTTTTTGGTTAAGCTCAACTCAGGTACTGCAGGTAATCTGCAGCTGGCTACAGATCGCCCTGAGAGCCTGGCTTTGGCCTCACCTATCAGGACCGAGACCGCAGCCAATAACGTCAGTACGGCGACCATTTCTGTCGGCTCTGTTACTAATACGGATCCCGCTACGAGTAACTTTACAGCGGCACCACCGAGCCTGACTAATGGCACAATTACTCTGACCAAAACGGCAAACGCCAATGAATATCAGATTGTGGATGGCAATGGGACAAGTACCTTTACCATCACACCACCGGCAGAAAATATCCTTGCACAGGCGGGGGGAGCGTATGCCAGCTATGGCTTCGACTTTAATATAGAAGGGACCCCATCGACCGGTGACAGTTACACCATTGAATTCAATACGGGCGGTTTCGATGATAACCGTAATGGTCTGGAGCTGAGTAAACTGCAAAGCTCGGAGCTGGTTCGACAAAATGTAGTTACAACTGCAACAGCAGACAATTTAAAAACCTTCAATGAAGCCTATGCAGGCCTGGTGACGGAAATTGGGGTGGTGGCTAATCAGGCCAAAACCAATGGGGCTGCTTATGAAGCGCTGGCAGCACAATCTGAAGCCTGGTACGAGTCAATGGCTGGGGTTAACCTGGACGAAGAGGCGGCCAATTTGTTGCGTTTCCAACAATCTTACTCAGCGGCTGCGCAAGTACTTAGCGCGGCAAGAACTGTGTTTGACACCTTATTAAGTGCGGCGAGGTAATTATGCGTTTATCTCAAAATATGATGTATCAGAACAATCTGAACTCGATACTAGACAGTCAGCAAGACGTGAATAAAGCCATGCAGCAGGTTAATACCCAAAAGCGTGTATTGACGGCATCCGATGATCCATCTGCGATGGCTCGGGCTTTATTGTACACTGATAGGATCCAGACCAATGAGCAATACACAAAAAACCTGACCATGCTGAAAGGTCGGTTGGATACCCAAGAAGGGGTGCTGGATAATATCAAAGACTCGTTAACGCGGGCTTTGACCCTGACGGTTCAGGCAGGTAATGGCGCTTTGGTCGATGTAGACCGGGCATCACTTTCAGAAGAGCTCAGCGCGATAAAAACGGCGGTTCACGATTTGATGAATGCCAAGACAGAAGATGGTCGGTACATATTCTCCGGCTATCAGGACAATACAGAAGCTTACTCGTACAACAGTACGCAGCAACGTTATCAGTATAATGGCGATCAGGGCCAGCATAAGATCAAGGTTGCTGAAGGGGTTGAAATTAAGTCCAGTGACAACGGGTTTGACGTGTTTGAGAGCGTCAATACGCGCCTGAATGTGGCTTCCAATACAGCAACTGTTTCTGGTAGTGTCGTGAGTTCCGATGTGTATGTCACCAAACAAGGTCCTTTTGATGAGTTTCATAAAGCGAACTACAACCCGGACCCCACTGCGCCTGCGGGCTCAAATACGTTTAGTCTGGTCCTGACGGCAGGTACGCCTAATACCTACACTTTGCAGCAAGGTGCAACCGTTTTGGCAACCGGAAGCTATGAAGAAAATCGCATTGAAGTAGCAGGCATGGAGTTCAGCTTTACCGGCAGTGCCCCTGCGCAGATTGACTTTGATCTGGAAGCGCCAGAAAAAGACAATGTGTTAAATATGCTGGATGATCTGGTCGGAGCATTAAATGACCCGACGCTCAGTGAAAAGGATTACCGACAGGTGCTGGCTGATTCTATGATAGGGATAGATAACGCGAAAAATCGGGTTTCGCAGATACAGTCGGGTCTTGGCGGCAGGCTAAACACAGCAACACGTATTACGGATGCCAACGCAGACCTGGACATTAACAATAAGATTGCAAAAGCGGAACTGGTTGAACTGGATATGGCAGAAGCCATCACTGAACTCACTAAGCATGAAACCGCCTTGCAGGCATCTCAGGCCACCTTTGGCCGACTTTCCAATCTGTCTTTGCTTGACTATATCAGGTAGTTCTACATTTTAGTGGCTTTCGAGGTATACCTCGAAAGCTCACTTTTCTTTCTTCTTTTAATCAGTTTACTTTCTAACCCTATAACTTATATGCCTTTTACTATTAGGCTTGAGATTTATCCTCAGAACCGTAAGCGGCAATTTCTTTCCTACTATAAGTCGCTTTAGCAACTAAATTTCCATTAAAATCAGCTGTTTATTATTTTTTTATAAATTTTTCTAAAGAATTTATTCTGCCGCCCGATAACTTAAGTAACCAAGCCGGAGAGTGAAAACAAACCTTGAAGGCTATGAGAGTAAGTTTTAGAAGTTTGAGAGTGGGCACTTACAGAGTAAGCACTCGAAGAGTAAGCACTCAGATTATAGTGGGAGAATCACCATGGCACTTTATGTAAATACTAACGTAAGTTCATTGAATGCTCAAAGACAATTAAACAATTCAGGCAATGCGCTTGATGTTTCCTTCAAGCGTTTATCATCGGGCTTCCGTATTAATAGCGCTGCTGACGATGCAGCAGGTCTACAAATTTCAGACCGTTTGACTTCACAAATCAACGGTTTAAACCAAGGTAACCGTAACGCCAACGACGGTATTTCGCTAGCTCAGACAGCTGAAGGCGCGATGGACGAAGTTACCTCAATGTTCCAGCGTATTCGTACTCTGGCACAACAAGCATCAAACGGTTCGAATACTGATGAAGACCGTTTGGCAATCCAGGAAGAGATCCGCTCACTGTCTTCAGAGGTGAACCGGGTCGCAGCAGATACAACCTTCGGTGGCCAAAACCTACTGGATGGTACTTACTCTGCAAACTTCCAGGTTGGTGCTGATGCAGTGCAAACTATCGGTTTCAGCATGCAAAATGTTGCCGGTACTACCAATGATATGCAGGCAAATGGCGGTTTCACGCTGTCAGGTATCGCAGGTATTGCCAGTGGCGTAACGGGTGTTGCTCTGAGTACCACCACTGAAACCATCAGTACAAACATCGGTGCTGAAGCGGATGCGAAGGTATTCTCTAACGTATTCACTGAAACAGGTATTTCAGTATCATCTCAGGCAAACGCGCAGGCAGTATTGGCTGGTATGGATAACCTGATTGCGGTAGTTGACAAGAAACGTGCAGAGCTTGGTGCGGTACAAAACCGCTTCCAGTCTACGATCCGTAACCAGTCGAACATCTCTGAGAACCTGTCAGCTGCGAAATCACGTATCAAAGATACTGACTTCGCTCAGGAAACTGCAAGCTTGACTAAAATGCAGATCCTACAACAGGCGAGCCAGACAATCCTGAGTCAGGCTAACCAGCGTCCACAGGCTGCACTAAGTCTACTAGGATAAGATAGGTAGGAAAACAGGTGCCCGGACTTGATGGGGTATTAGCCAGGGCACCTAATTGGATGATAAAGCGGAGGAGCTTAAATCCAATTCAGTTCATCAAAACAATGAACACGTTAATATTAGCACTTTCCGTGCCAATATTATGAAAAAATATTGACACCCACTCTCAAACTTCAAAAAAAAGAGGCTTCCGGGCCTCTTTTTATTTATACTTTTACTGGCAAGTACTGACTGGCCCGGCGATATAGCCCTTTTAATATCCCGAAAAGGCGCCGTTTAGTCGTATCACGCCAACAGCGGCTATATAGCTAGTATAGTTCAGGCCAACATATTCCGATCCCAAGACACAATATCTCTCTTGTCAAAATTTGTTGGCACGCGCCTTGCTTTATTCACTCCAGAAGAAATTAAGTTTGTACAAGCGGCATTGGATTGCCCCTTCACTGAGCCCCGGCCAGTGATAACAATTGCCTCCTTGTACACCAATGAACAGCTCAATGCTGAGCATTTGTATAGAGAGAGTGAATCATGGCTTTATTTGTAAATACCAATGTCAGTTCCATTAATGCGCAACGACAACTACAAAATTCAGGTGTTGAGCTGGATACGTCCTTCAAACGCTTGTCTTCAGGTCTACGGATCAACAGTGCGGCAGATGATGCTGCAGGTCTGCAAATCTCGGACCGACTACAGTCGCAGATCTTAGGTCTTAATCAGGGTAACCGAAATGCCAATGACGGTATTTCTCTTGCTCAAACCGCTGAAGGGGCGATGGACGAAATTACCTCTATGTTCCAGCGTATCAGAACTTTGTCACAGCAAGCAGCCAATGGCTCAAACACCGATGAAGACCGACTGGCAATTCAGGAAGAGATTCGCCAGCTGGCGTCAGAAGTTAACCGGGTTGCCAGCGATACAACGTTTGGTGGTCAAAACCTATTGGATGGCTCTTATGCAGCTAACTTTCAGGTGGGTGCAGATGCTGTACAGACCATCGGTTTTAGTATGCAGTATGTGGGCGCCACGACCAACTCTATGGCTGATAATGGTGGTTTCACCCTTTCAGGGGTGGCTGGGGTTGCCAGTGGGGTATCGGGTGTCGCTCTGAGTGCGACAACAGAAACCATTAGTACAAACATTGGTACTGAAGCGGATGCCAAAGTGTTCTCTAACGTATTTACTGCCGCAGGTATTTCTGTGTCGTCACAGGCTAATGCACAGGCAGTCATGGCGGGGATGGATGCTTTGATTGCGGTAGTTGATAAAAAGCGTGCTGAGCTGGGTGCGGTACAAAACCGATTCCAGTCGACGATTCGAAACCAGGCGAATGTTTCAGAAAATCTGTCAGCAGCAAAATCTCGGATCAAAGATGCGGACTTTGCGATGGAAACCGCTAAACTGACTAAAAACCAGATTTTACAGCAGGCCAGCCAGACCATTCTTGGCCAGGCAAATCAGCGCCCACAGGCCGCACTGAGTCTGCTACAGGGTTAATAACACAAAAAAATTAAAATAATTTGCAAATAAGGCTAAAGCTTTCGCTTTATCAGTCGATAGCGGATTTAGAGAACTATAAATCTAGGACTCTAAATCATCGCTGCTGGCAGGGTAGGGGTATCCCGTCTCAGCGAGTTATATTGATAAAGCGGAGGCTATTATGGCTTTATATGTAAACACCAATGTGAGTTCATTGAACGCACAGCGGCAATTAAACAAATCCTCAGGTGCGTTAGATACCTCTTTCCAACGCTTGTCGTCGGGTTTGCGCATTAACAGCGCAAAAGACGATGCTGCAGGTATGCAAATCACCAACCGTCTGAACGGTCAAATTAACGGTCTGAATCAGGGTATCCGAAACGCGAACGATGGTATCTCACTGGCGCAAACTGCTGAAGGGGCGCTAGACGAAACGACTCAAATGTTCCAACGGATCAGAACACTCGCGCAACAGGCGTCTAACGGTTCAAACACCGATGAAGACAGACTGGCACTGCAAGAAGAAATTCGCTCACTTTCTGAGGAAGTAAACCGGGTTGCAGCTGACACCACCTTTGGTGGTCAAAACCTGCTTGATGGTTCATACAATGCGAACTTCCAGGTGGGGGCGGATGCAGTGCAAACCATCGGCTTTAGTATGCAAAACGTTGCCGCTACAACCAACGACCTGCAAGCCAACGGTGGCTTCACGTTGTCAGGTATTGCGGGTATCGCCAGTGGGGTAACCGGGGTTGCGCTAAGTACCACCACAGAAACCATCAGTACCACGATAGGCACAGAAGCTGATGCTAAAGTGTTCTCAAACGTATTCACTGAAGCAGGAATCTCAGTTTCTTCACAAGCCAATGCGCAAGCGGTACTTGCCGGTATGGACCAACTTATTGCGGTTGTGGATAAAAAGCGTGCGGAGCTGGGTGCTGTACAAAACCGGTTCCAGTCAACTATTCGTAACCAGTCAAATGTTGCGGAAAACCTGACAGCTGCACGTTCTCGTATCCAAGATACCGACTTTGCGGCCGAAACTGCTAGTTTGACTAAGATGCAAATCCTGCAACAGGCAAGTAGTTCAATCCTGAGTCAGGCAAACCAGCGTCCTCAGGTCGCCCTGTCGCTCTTAGGCTAATAATAGTGTAACGTCAAGTTTGCATGAGAAATCGCGAAACTTGGCGTATACTTACAGTTAGACTAATGATTGGAGGTGTATTGTGAAAGAGATTCAGGCAACATTAGGGCTTGGCTCAAATAATGCGGTGCTCACTCCTGGTCAAATTAAGCCTGAGGAAAACGCTGAGACGCTGCGGGCTGTAGAGAAATTAACCAAGTTGGTTGAAAACCCTGCAGTTCGTGCTCGGGATAAGCAAAAGGAAGAAGCTGACCCTGATGCGCAGGAAAAATTGTTCGCCCAGGTTAAATCTGATCTGGCGAAGCTGAATGACTTTATACCGGTCACCGCAACTAATTTGTCGTTTGAGTTTGATGATAAGGGCAATCCGCCTTTCATCAGAGTCATTGACAAAGGGAGCGATGAAGTGATCCGGGAGATCCCGTCAGAGGAATTTCGTGAAGTTGCTAAGGCTTTGGAAGAATTTGCCGATAAAGTATCAGGAAAAGGTTTGCTGTTTGACAGGACAGCATAAATGAAAGTGAATTGGAGGTAGCAAATGCCACTTATTACGTCTGCAGGCGTCGGCTCGGGTCTGGACTTGGAGAGTATCATTAAAGCATCGATAGATGCCGAAAATATTCCCAAGATGCAGGCCTTCGTCAAGAAAGAAGAGTCTTTGAAAGTAGAACTCTCTGCCTTGGGCGAGGTTAAGTCTGCTATCTCCAAACTCAACGACACAGTTAAAAAGCTGGCTGATCCGGATAACTTCGGTAAACGGGTTGCCAACATTACACAACCTTCATCCGGCGATATCATTAGCGTGACGCCGACGTCGGACATCTCTGTCGGTAATTTTGATATTGCCGTCAAACAATTGGCGCAGGGCAGCCGGGCTGTCTCGGCAGATGGCGCCTATACGTCAATTGATGATGTAGTAAGCGCCACAGGAGGCACCTTAACTTTCGGTGCGGGCACAGACAACAACTTCACCCTTGACGTAACAGCCGGTATGACATTAGGTGAACTCAGAGATGCTATCAATGCCTCAGATTCAAACTTTGGTGTAACCGCCAACATTGTAAACACAGGGACTACTACTGCGGGCTCAAAATTGGTACTAACGTCCAATGTGACCGGCGATGATAACAGTTTAACTGTGACCAATGACAATGCTGAGCTGGATGCTGTGTCAATCGGTACTACCGGCGGAATGACCATTGACCCTGCAGAAGATGCACGTAACGCTATCATCACCGTGGATGGTCTCGAAGTACAGAGCGACACCAATACCTTTAAAGACGCGGTACAGGACATGACCATCAAGGCGCTGGCCAAGAGCGAAGGAAACGATACGGATGGTTATGATACTGCCAGTTTGAATGTGGATTACGACAGAGAGTCAGTGAACACACTCATTGACGAGTTTATCTCAAATTATAATAATCTGATAGGCAACATTGGTTTCCAGACTCGCATAGGTAAACCTTTGAATGGTGACTCATCCATGCGTACGTTGAGTGACCAGCTTATCACCACACTGTCAACGACACTGACCGATGCAGGTCCATTTGAAACCATCTTTGATATTGGTTTGGGAGTGGATAATGACGGTTATCTTGAAAAATCGTCTTTGGTGCGCAGTCTGAATGACGCGATGGACAGTAATTATGATGATATTGGCACAGCGTTTGCAGGAGAGAATGGAGTCGCCAAGCAGCTTGAAACGTTGCTTGACAATTATGCAAGCTCGAGCGGTTTGATTAAAGACCGGGAAGATGGCCTTAATGGCCAGATCAGTGATTTAGAAGACGATGTTGAAAATCACGAATATAGAATGGCGTCTTTAGAAGAAAGGCTAAGAAAGCAGTACGCTGGGTTGGATGTGTTAATCGCCCAGATGCAGCAAACTCAGTCTTATCTCGGCGCTCAGCTCGCGAATTTGCCAGGGTTCACCAAGTCTAAGTAAGGAGCCATTATGTACAACGCAAGAGTTAAAAATTATCAAAAAGAAGCACTGAAAACACGTGTAGCCGGTGCTGATCGTTACGAAATTATTCAAATGCTAATGGCTGGCGCAGTGGAGAAAATGGTACTCGCTAAAGTATCGATTGAAAAGCGCCACCTTGAGGCAAAAGCAGAACATATTTCAAAAGCCTCTGCTATTTTAGAGGCACTTCGAGGTTGTCTGGATTTTGAAGTGGGTGGAGAAGTCACCGAGAATTTATATGCTTTGTATTCTTATATGATTGACAGATTACTGGATGCCAGTCTGCAAAATGATCCGGCAATCGTCGATGAGGTGTCAAACCTGTTAAAGGAAATTAAGTCAGCCTGGGATGCTATCCCTGTCGACGTGCGACAGCAGACGTTGAATGACAATGGCGCTGATGCCAATGTCGGTTAGCTTTACTGACATAGAAGCATCTTTAGAAGCAGTAGATGCGGCTTGCCAGGCAGGCGAGCTTGAGGAGGCGCAGCGACTCTTTAAGCACTTTGATGAACAGCTCCGAGCGACATTAACGCAAGACATGCTCGCTGAGTCAGAAGCTACTCAGCAGGCTGCAATCTCTCTATTTAACCATATCCAAACACTCACCGGCGCATTACAGCAAAGCAAAGCGGCAGTGGCTAAAGAGCTGTCTCAGTTTGTTGGCAACCAAAAAAAAATCAAAGCGTATAAAAATACATAATACGACATTGGCTGATGTATGAATAAAGATCCGATATCACAACAATTAGAGTCTCTCTCAGAAAAACTCACCGAAACAACAGCGCACCAGGCTCGGGAAGCGGAATTCGCTAAAGAGGCCAACGAGCGTTTCAACAAAAACCTACAGAGTTTCGAAAAATATTACCCAGATATAGCTAAGGCAATTACTAACCATAGCGTACGTGAAGACTTCTGCCTCCACGTGACCCCATCTGGTCATGGTAATTTTGTGCCTAAAGACAGCACTGCTCCTATTTATTCTCACTCGCCAATTGAGCAAACCACAGAGCAGGTTGAACGGCAACTCAGTCAGCCTGTTATGAGCCTGACCGATTATACTGGGTATGGCCAAAACCAGGAAGATGAGCGTTTGCATGTGCGCTATATGACTGAGCTAACAAATCTGATGATCGATATCCGCGATCAGGGGCAAGCGCCGCTCAGTAAAATACCAGAACACTTTCCAAGCGCCGTGATTTTTGGCATAGGCTTGGGTTACCACATTCCTTTGTTACTGGAACGCACCCAGTTCGATTACATTTTCTTGATTGAACCTGATTTTGAACAGTTTTTTGCCAGTCTGTTTTGTACTGACTGGTTTCAAATTATTGCTGATATAGACGAGCAGGGAGGGTGTTTATTCTTCCATTTAGGCGTAGACCACAGCTTATTTATTCAGGATATGGAAAAGCTCGCCGAAGATGTGGGAGCCTTTGCGCTGGTGCGCAGTTTTTGCTACCAGCATACTCCTGGTGCACAGCTAAATACGTTGATCCAGCAGTGGGCAAAAGACTACTTCAGGTTCCAGTTTGGGCATGGCTTTTACAATGATGCCGTGACCGGTTTGGCGCATGGTATTCATCATGTCAGAAATAAGGCGGCCTGGTTGACTAGAAGTGCGTCAAATATCAACAAAGACACGCCTGTTTTTATTATTGGTAATGGTCCCTCCCTGGATGAGGCCGAAGCATTTATAAAACGTAACCATAAACAAGCCATCGTGATTGCTGCGGGTACTTCAATTGCTACTTTGCATAAAAAAGGCATACCCGTAGACTTTCATGCGCTGGTGGAAAGGCCTTATTCTAATTACAAAATCTTTGGCGATATTGTGCCGCCTGAGGTTTACCAAAACACCAATTTGATTGGCCTGAGTACGCTTTACCCGGATAACAATCACAGATATAAGTGGGCAGGTATTGCGGCAAAAGGCGCTGAAGCCGGGACTTCAATGATGGATTTACTGGCGCTGCGATACATGTCAAAAACCTTGCCAAAAATCCCTTACAGTAACCCAGTTGTTGCGAATACGGCGTTGTCATTTGCACTTTACCTCGGCTTTCGTAATGTCTACTTATTTGGGGTCGATAATGGCAAAGATCCACAGGGCGCACATCATAGTAAAGACAGTATTTATCGGCCACGAAACGACGACGATGAATCCCTGGGTTACTGTCATCTCGATATCACCGGCCATACTCTGCCAGCAAACTTCGGCGGTTTCGTAGTATCCAATAACTTATTTATGATTGCCCATGCCCAGCTTGAAAAACTACTCAGATACTATGATGTAGATACGTGCCTGAATGTCGGCAGCGGTGCAAAAATAGCAAAGACGCTGCCAGTAAAAGCAGAGGATTTGCTTGATATTGAGGAAGAGTTTGATATTCATGCCACGGTTGAAGCTATCAAATCTGAGTGCTTCGATGTGTTTCCACTGGATGACGTCAGCGAGGAAGTGATAGCGCTGGATGGTCTGAAAGAGCTGGTTGAACACATTTGTAGCATTGCGTCTGAGCCAGTACAAACTCGTCAGGAAGCGGCTGATCAACTCAGGCGTCAGGCAAGGTATGTATTCGCTTACCGCGACTCCAAGTGGGGGCATTTATTCCATGTGCTTAAAGGCTCATTGCTGTATTACCACTGTCCTTTGATAACACTTTTGTACACCTACGAAGATGAAGCATTTTGCCTTGAGCAGTACCAGCGTTTAAATCAGCTGTGGATGAGCTATATCAAAGAAATTTATATACATTTTTGTGAGCATTACACTGAGAAGTGTGATCTGGGGCGGGAGTAGTTGCGGTGTCATATCAAGAAACAGAAGCGTTTTACAGTGACCTTTATGATGAGTTGTATCCCATCCTGAGATCGATCACAGGCCCGGGGCTGAGACAAAGTTATGATATTTTTGGTCGTTACCTGCCATTGGAGCGGCTGTCTATTCCTTCGGGTACAGTTTTGTTTGACTGGCAGGTTCCGCAGGAATGGCACTGCGATGAAGCGTATCTGCTGGGGCCTGATGGTGAGCGAGTGGCGGATATGCACAGACTCAACCTCGAAGTCGTGAATTACTCCGAGCCCGTGGACATCACTTTGTCTCTGGAAGAGTTGCAATCTCATTTGTACAGTTTACCTGAGCTGCCTGAGGCGGTACCTTATGTGACCAGTTATTATAAGAAACGCTGGGGTTTTTGTGTTAGCCAGTCACGCCGTGATCAGCTAAAGCCGGGCCAGTATCGTGCGGTGATTAAAAGCCGTTTTGTTGATGGGCACTTAGATCTTGCTCAAACCGTGCTTGAGGGGCAATCAGATCAGGAAGTGTTACTCAGCTCCTATCTATGCCACCCTTCGATGGCTAACAATGAGCTGAGTGGTCCGCTGGTGTTACTGGGTTTGTATCACAGAATCAAACAGTGGCCGAATCGCCGCTACACATACCGTTTTATGCTGCACCCGGAAACCATCGGGAGTCTTGGGGTACTGCACCTGCTGCAGGATCATTTTCGCCAGCACCTGGTATCCGGGCTGGTACTTAACTGCTTAGGGGGAGACCCTCAGGAACTGGTGTTTAAGCACAGCCGCAATGACAACGGGTTACTTGATAAACTCTTGTATCACCTGAGTGAGCGAGATTATGGGCATAGCAATATCCCATTTAGCCCGCTTAGCGGCTCCGATGAGCGTCAGTATAACGCGCCAGGGTTCCAGTTTCCCGTATGTTGTGTAAGCCGTAGTTTTCATACTGGCTATAAGGAATATCACACATCACTGGATAACAAAGACTATATGGGTATAAAACCGCTGCTGGATAGCATTGATAAGCTAGAAAAAATCTTTTTAGCATTTGAACAGGTTGCAAAATTTGAAAACAAATTCCCTTTTGGTGAACCAAATTTGGGAAAAAGGGGGTTATATCCAACGCTCAGCTTTTTTAGTAAAGAAAGAACCTCGCAACTTGATGAATTAAACCACATTAAAATGCTATTAAATTACAGTGATACAAAGCACGACACCATAGACATTGCTAACCTTCAAGGTAAATGTGTAACAGACATGCAAAGCGCAATCTCAAAGCTTGAAGAGCAAAAATTACTTGAGATGATATAAAAATGGAATGGGATAAGATTTATCAACAAGGTAAACAGTTAAATCGATACCCCTTCAGTGACGTTGTGTCTTTAATTTTTAAAATGAAGCAAGCAAAGCCTAATTTGAAAGTGCTCGAATTAGGCTGTGGTGCAGGTAATAATATAGTGTTTATGGCTTCTGAAAGTGTGTCAGTAGCCGGCATTGATATCTCTCAGACAGCGATAGATTTTGCCAAGTCACGTTTGCAACAATTGAATTTACATGCTGAATTAATTGCTGGAGATTTTTGCGTGCTGCCATGGCAAGACAGTACTTTCGACTTGGTGATCGACAGAAGTGCGTTAAATTGCTCTCCTAAAAAGCAAATACAGCAAGCTTTAACAGAAGTGATAAGAGTGTTAAAGCCAGGTGGCTGTTTGTATTCATCGATCTATTCAGACCTTCATCCCGCATACATTACAGCAAAGATAAGAAGCGAAGAGTTTACCAAAGGGATCACTTTGGCAGGCTACCAAGACATTGATGGTCTCTATTTTGCTTCAAAAAATGATATTACGAGTTTGTTTTCTGAGTTTGAAACCCTCGAAGCTACACTGAATACATCTGTTTCTTTAGAAGAGGAGGTGCTTTCAGCGACATGGTCTATTACCGCTTTTAAAGCTGATATAGATCAGGATAGGCCTGCGTCATATTAGGCACTATTATTAAACGTTTTTAGTACGAGAAAGTTATGAAAAATCATGCCGTAGTTGTGGGTGGTGGAATATGTGGTTTGATGGCTGCATTGCTACTCAAAAGAAGCTTTTCAGAAGTGACCTTAATTGAGCAAAGCGCTGAAGTCGGCGGGCTTTTTCGTTCTGTTAAAGATGAGCTTGGCGCATATTATGATATGGGCTCTCACATTCCGAATGAAACGGGTATTGCTGAACTTGATGAAATGTTATTTGGCTCAAATCAACAACAGCTAAGCACGTGGAATGTGATTGAAAAGCTCAAATCAGGCAATTATTTTGGCGGAGAGTGGGACTTAAACTCACCATTTGCAGATAGCAAAAAGCTTGATAAGCAGACTTACCAGCAAGGTTGTGCAGAGTTAATACAATCAACTGAATTTAGTGACTCATCGCTGATTCTACCCTTTTGCAAAGAAACCCTTGGGGACACATTTACCAATCATATCGTGATCCCTATTTTACAAAAGCTATATGGCAGACACACCGACCTTTCTTCGCTCACAATGGGAGCAGGATTATTTGGCTTTACGCGTATTTTGGCATTTGACGCAGCGGTTGCCGATGTACTCAAACAGTTACCAGTATTTGATGCTAAGTTAGGTTATCAGACATTTGCACATTTTGAAGCTAGACAAGCTCGAGACAGCTCTTCAACCCCCCGTTACTATTACCCTAAAACGGAGCACGGGATCCAAACTTGGGTATCTATGCTGGCTGAGAAAGTAACAGCTGCGGGTGTAAATATCTTATGTGAAAGTAAAATTACTTCTTTAGAAATGGAAAATAAAAAAGTAAAGAAAGTATACCTTGCGAATGTTACTGAACCACTGCCGTGTGATTTACTTTTTTGGAGTGCACCGCCTTTTCTCGCATTACAAGCATTAGGGTTGCCTGTTGTACAAAACAGGCCTGAGCTCAGAACCGCAATTGTTTTTCATCTTAATTTTGATAAGCCATTAAATAATCAAGAGTCTCATTATTTGTGGGTGTGGGATAAAAACACAGATATATTTCGACTAACTTTATACCCTAATTTAAACCCAAGTAGTCAATTTAATACGCTGTCAGCTGAGATACTGTGTAAACCTGATGAAGTGGATGAATATACTTTGGATTTGGTGTTATCAGACTTGAGAGACATGAAAATGATCCCAGAGAATGCGCAGTGCATCTCTCATATCAAGCAGGCCATTCACAATACTTTTCCTGTTCCAACACAATCGTTTGAAAAAAATAATGAGCTAAACTATCAGACATTGGAAAGCAATGTTGATAACGTAATTATTTCAGGACGTTCGGGTGGTAAACAGTGGCGACAAGCAGATGTGTTGATTGCCGCATATAATGAGATCCTTGACTATATTTCAGCAGGATAAGCGACTTCTTTGCCATCTTCAAAGCGGTATAGCTGCTCAGGGTTGCAATTAAGCAGTGCAAATGGAGTATCTTTAGTAAAGCGCTCGACGAACTGATAGAGTGCTTTCATATTCACCGACATAATAAATGAACGGCCTAAACTCGCTTTTTTAAGTACACCTGCAGATAGTAATGCAGACTCTAAGCCCGAGTAATCTTCTCTATAAGCATTATTTATTGGAAAGCAGTAATGGTAATACTCACCTTCATAAATTTTGCCATTGGTTAATGTAACAGTACCTTTGAAGGGTTTATTAAAGCGATACTTCAAGCCTAACATATGCTCTATTTGCACAATGACAGTTGCAACCCTTAATCCAATACCTTGCAAAACGAGTGTGCAGTCTTGTTCGATTAGTCGTGAAAAAGTCGAGTCAGGCCCAAACGCAAAAAACTCAGGTTTACTGGGCTTACAAATAGCATCAGCATCTGGACCTAGACCACAAATTGAAAACATAGGGTGGCCCGAGCGAACAACATTGGGTTGTGTTCTAAACCACTCTGGCCAAAATCCAAGTACAGATCGTTGAGTATTCAAATCTGCATTACGAACTTTAGGAAAGTCATAATTGAAGCTCGGCATAAAGACGCCGCCGCTTTTACCTAACACATTTTGAAAACAGCTTAGAAGTACATTCGGTAAATAGGCGACCTTTACACTTTCAATTTTACCCAATGTAAACAATGAAGAATGTATAAAAACGCTGTTACTTTTATGTAGTTCTAACTGTTCTAGAACGCCTGTAATTTGCTCTTTGGTGATTGTTTTCATAAAAAGTCTTTATTATCAAATGCAGCTTTGACTTCATCATAGATGGCGTCAATTCTCTGTGAAAATGAGGCGTCATTCCATGGCTTACCTGAAAGGATCATCCACTCGTATTTTGCAATAAACTTTTTAAGCTTGGCTTCATCTAAAGTATCAATATGCTTGTTCATTTTCTGTTTTAGTCTATCAACAAGCTCTTTTAAGCAACGAAACACAAATACTACCTCAGGGTCTTTAAGAAGTGGCTTGAGGCTGACAGTAAGTTCTCGCTTGATTTTCTTTGCCTGTTCTCTCACTAAAGTACATTTGTGGTCGCTGTCAGGGTCACGATAAAACAAATCCATCATTGCAGCGTACTCGAAATCGAGAATAGTACCAAAGGCATCTACTACTGGAAAGTAAGGGTATATTCGACAGATCAGGGGCCGGTGACCATGAGGCTCACATAAACCTCCACAATTACAAGAAAGTAAAAAAATACTGAAAGATTTGCCATTTGTCAGATGGAATGTTCTTTTTTTAGCTGGGGTAGTTATATTCTTTATACCGCCAATAGATTTGTAGTATTCATATTCTTTCTCCAGTAATGGAAGCGATACCCCATTCTTATCAAGAATATTAAAGTACTCCCCATAAAAGTTTTTACAGCAATAACCACCACATGTTTTCCAACAAGCAGGAGCATTGACATACTCAGTGTTATAGATCTCTTTCCAATCGATGGGTTTAAACATTTTCATTCACACACAGTAACTTCACTAAACCATTAACTGTCGTAAATTGAACTGGGTCAGCATCTTCAAAATCGATATCTATGTTTAAATTGCTCTCTATCTCCATAAGCATACTTATAAACTCTAGTGAATCTAATAATCCTGATGTAATTAAACTGACATTTCTGTCTAAACCAAGCAATACAGTTTCGTCATGTTTTGAAGATAGTTTGTCAAAAATGGTTTGTTCTATGGATTTTTCTAAGCTCATGAATTCTCCAGCAATGTATGTAAAAATAATTTGTCTATCTTACCATTTGAGTTTAAAGGCATGCTGTCTAACCATACGACTCTTTTCGGAAGCATATAGTTTGGTAAAAAGCGACTAAGTTGCTCAACCAGGTTGGTCTCTACTTCTGTATCGGCGTTATCACAGATAAATAAAGCTATATATGTTGGCGCCTGCTTTGGCGTAGCTAGGCTAACAACTAAAGGGTTATTAAGAAGCTTTTTGGTGAGACTATCAATCTCTGATAGCTCAATACGATAACCTTGAATTTTAACTTGATCATCAAGGCGAGAAAGGTACTCATATTCGCCTTGCTCATTAAGTGCGACAGCATCACCACTTCGATAAAAAGTTTGATTGTGTTTCAAGAATAAACTTTTTTGAGTTCTTTCTGGATTACTTAGGTAACCATCAAACACTTGAGGGCCGTTGATCAAAAGTTCGCCATTCTGATCAATGTCAAAATTCATATGAGAAAACGGTTTGCCTATTGGCACATAGTTTTTAGTGTAATCTTGACCTAACTTGAATTCATGAAAAGAGCAAGCGATGGTTGCCTCAGTCGGGCCATATAGGTTTAATAAGGTTGCATTCGATGCCGCTTGTTGAAATTGCTCAGCAATTGCCACAGGTAGGGCTTCTCCACAGAACAAGCTCCATTTTAATGTTGGGTAGGCGCTTTTTTTTAGCATACCCAGTTTAGCCATAATAGCGGCAGTGGCTGGCACACTAAACCATACAGTTAATTCATGCTCCTTTATAAACTTTCCCGGTGCAAAAAGTGCAGATTCGGGAAGAGAGTACAAACATGCCCCACTTAACCAAGTAATGAGAATGTCATGAATTGACAAATCAAATGTAGGGTCAAAAATTTGGCTCACTTTGTCGCTTTTGTCAAGTTCTAGAAGGGTGACCATATAATTTAAGTAACTACTCAAATTATCT
Source organism: Pseudoalteromonas sp. DL2-H2.2 (assembly GCF_021532535.1). Lineage (NCBI taxonomy): Bacteria > Pseudomonadati > Pseudomonadota > Gammaproteobacteria > Alteromonadales > Pseudoalteromonadaceae > Pseudoalteromonas > Pseudoalteromonas sp. DL2-H2.2. Next base: position 26,106 of record NZ_JAKGBD010000009.1, read on the forward strand.
TTGCTTATAGGCACTCCCTTTGGTTGTCCAGTCGAACCAGAGGTGAAGAGTACATAAGCAACATAATTATCATCTCCCTGCTTCTTAGAAGCGGGGGGGCTGGCTAGCGGTTTTGCAGAAAGAGACTCAAAGCATATAAACTCTATTGACTGGAAATGCTGTGAAAGGACTTGTGCTAACTCAGAATATCTCTCAGTGTAGATAACAGTTGTCAGTTCGCTTTGTTCAATGATTGAAACTAACCTGGCCAATGGAAACTTTACACCTAATGGCACAAAAGTTTTTCTGTTTAGAAAACAATAAAAAACACTGCTATAAAATCCACTGTCTCGGTAACACAGAATGCCGATTTTGTTACTTTTTTCATAAACCTCAGAGCTCAAAGTTTGCGAGCTTTCTAATAGAACACTGTAACTTAAAGAGTTTCCCTCGCAGAATATGGCAGGTAAATGGCTGTGTGTTTTAGCTATTTGGCACAGATGCTCAGATATGTTCATTATTTTAATCATCAAATTGGCTTTGTACATATTGATATGCACTTGGCGTACCAATATCAATAAATGGCAATGTGGTTTTGTATGAGTATAAGTGGTTTATAAGCAAAGGGACGATGTCGATACTTAATTCATAAAAATGATTCTTAGAAAAGTTTTTTAAATATCTCTCATACACTTCCTTTGAAAATATAAATAAAGCACCACTAGCTAAGTTAGTCGGTGGGTTTGCTACTTTTTCATGGAATGCATTAACGACATTATCTCCATTTAACTCCACAATACCACACTGCTCAGGATGAGTAGTTTCGAATAGTAATACTGTTGCGTCACAGCTTTTAGGCCGTGCTTTGTGAGTTTTAATAAAGGCCTTCAAAGAATCACCACAATAATTGTCAGCATGAATAATTAGTGTGTCATCACCTTTCCAAAAGTCTGAATTTGTTATTAGAGTACCACCAGTACCTAGTAATTTATTTTCCTTAACCAAGGTTACTTTTTCTTTATAGGGGGAGCTTTCGATAAAAAATTCAACTTTATCCGAGAAGTAGTGGGTATTTATTAGTATATCTTCTACGCCAAGTTCTACCAGTTTTTCTAACCAATATGCTAGTAACGGCTTATTGTTTATAGGTACTAAACACTTGGGTATTTCGTTGGTGATAGGGCGTAAGCGAGTTCCCAAACCAGCTGCAAGTAAAATAGCTTTCATATAAATGACCGTGTAATTGCTTTTTCAAGGGTTGAATAAATTAGTGGTGAGTTGCCAACAGAAGCGACTTGACACGCGGCGGCTATATTGCCGATGTAGAAAGCTTGCCAAGGTGATGCATTTGCGGCTAAAGCGAGAGAACTAGCTGCAAAAAAGCAATCACCAGCCCCCGCGGGGTCCAACGCGTGTTTATTAAAAGCTGGCAGTCTATCGTTTTCCCAGTTACTGAAATCTGAATTAGGTATGTGAATCAGTATACCTTCCTCAGCTAAAGTGATTACGACATTCTTTGCTCTAGATTTACTAGCTAACTTCTGTGCCAAAATGATCAGACCGTCGTCTGGATTGCTTAAAGCCACTCGTACCTCTCGCTCAGTTGGTGTTACAAGATCCATATCTACATACCTAGATATATCACCAACTTGTGATGATGTTTGGCTATCTGCAACAATAGTAACACAATGCTCTTTACAAAGAGCAGTAATCTTATCGACTAGTTTTTGTGGCAGTATTCCATAGTTAAAGTCTGAGAATACGAGTAAGTTAGCTTTTGCTATTTTTTCTTCAACAGCTTCAAATATTTGATTTTGTAGCTCTATAGAAATTTTGTGCTGGCGTACTTGATTTACCCTTAGTAAAGTTTTACTACCAGCTCTATATCTTGTTTTTAACGATGTAGGGCGGCTGTTATCTTGAAATAAGTGTGATTCAAGCTGATAGGCGTGTATTTCGCTTTTCACATACTCAGCTGTTTTATCTTCACCAATAACAGAAATTAGGCTGACATGTTGAGCGCCAATTGACTTTATATGGCCCGCTGTGATTGCTGCACCACCTAAAAAGGTGTCTACCTTGTTTGGTGTCATAACTATCGTGGGATCTTCTTGAGATAATCCAACAGCGGTACCTTGAACATATTCGTCAACAATAACCTCTCCGATGACAATAACATTTAAGTTTTTTGTTTTCTCTAATACTTTTAAAAGAGATTGAAGAGAGAAGTTATGCCTCTGAATATATTGCTTGGCATAATTAAAATCCAAATCTATATTAGATGTTCTACTTTTTCGAATGAAGTTCTCAGGGTTGGATTCGAATTCACCAGAACCAAATATGAGCTTCCCATTAATAGCTTTTAGTACTTGTTCCTCTGGGTTATATTGCTCTTCAAACTCTTTACCTTTCACAACTATTGCCGGTTTTAATTCTTTGACCATCGCTATTGAGTCTAAATCGGTCAGAAAAGCATGATCAACGCACTCTAACGATTGAACCATCTCCAATCGGTGCTTTTCTTTAACTCGACTAGTGACGTCCATGGCTAAATCAGAGTTTACTGCGACATGTAGTTCCGTGCCGCATTCTTTGGCAAAATTAAGCAAGCGAATATGACCAGGGTGTAAAATATCAAAATTGCCTTGTACTAGTACTATTTTTTTCATTGTAGTGGTTATTCATCAATAAAAATACGTGTTAGATCATAATGACTAAGTTCGATTGGATGATTACTCAATCTTTCGAGGTTGACAGAGTTTATGGCTTGTTGCACCTTATCGTTACCTGATAAACCTAAATCATCAAAACTATTAGTTAATTGCGCTTTCATGAGAAAGCGTTTGTACATTATACGGGCTTCTTCTGCACAGCTCACGCCTAGAGCGCCATATATTTCGTTGAGGGTGTTAACCAGACGATAATCAGCTATTTGATTTGCTTTCTCTTCGTTGACTTTGAACATGTTTTGCATACACAAGGCAACTGCATGGCCGTGGCTGATATTATATTGCTGAGATATGAAATAAGATAGCGCATGTGGAGCTGTTGTTTTAGTTATATTGATTGCTTGTCCTGCAAGGTTACTGGCTTCAGCAATAGCTTGTTCAATCTCATCTGTTGGCTGAAAAAGGTATGACTCGAAGCTCTTCGATATGGTTTCAATCGCAACAATTGCATTTTTCTTACTATCGCTAGTTGCGGAATGTGACCAATAAGATTCAATAGCTTGACTAAGAGAATCTAAACAGGCTGACGCTTTTGTATACAGGGGCAAGCTGCGGGAAAGTGTTGCGTCTAGTAAGTAATATTCAGGTAGTAGTTTAGCGTCAGCAATAGAAAACTTTTTCCCCTGAACATATATTACTGCAAAACTAGTGCTCTCACTTCCCGAACCAAAAGTAGTTGGAACTACATAAATAGGGATACTTGAAGTTTTTTTGTTAGAAGTAGTTGGTGGTTCTACTACATCTAAGGTGAGTTCGCAATTCAAGTAGTACTTTGTAAGTTTGGCAATATCTATTGCAGTGCCACCGCCTATTGCTAAAATAGCAGGAAGGTCAGTATGGCGAAAAATACTGAGGGCACAGATCACTGCCTCTAAACAAGGGTTTTCACTAAACTGACTGAAACGATAGAACTTTGAATTCGTTAAATCGAGTTTATGCGTTATGTTGGTTTTCTCAAAAGATTTCCCCGAGATCACCAAAACACTATCATGTTTGTCTAATAGAGAAGCCAGTTCGTTATAGCTATTCATTCTAGTCATAGGCTAACAATGCCTCATAAATGCTAACTTACTTTCAATTGGATGTTGTGTCGGTCTGCCCAAGTTAGCCCTATGTCCTCTGCTGATAACAATTTCTAATAATGCAGGAGAACTATGACTCCAAAAAGCAGAAAGCTGAGATATTAGCTCAGCTTCAGATGAAACTTTAGTTGCAAAAACATAGCCACAAGCTCTGGCAATTTGAGTTAATTCAACAGCTAACCCAACAGTAGCTTGTCCGCCAACTGAATCATGGCATCCATTATTAAGAATGACATGCTTAAAGTTGCTCAACTGACTTTGTCCATTTAGTGCGAAGCTTCCCATATGCATAAGCGCTGATCCATCGCCATCAATACACAGCACTTGAGCATCATTACTAATAGCCAAGCCGAGTGCTATTTGGCTAGCGTGACCCATACCACCAATACTCAAAAAATCATGGCTATGTGACTGCAAGCTTTGCTCTCTAAGTTCATATAACTCTCTAGAAGCCATTCCTGTTGTGCTTACTATTTTTGTGTGTTCAGGTAAGTTATCTAAGAGGGTTTTAATAGCTTTTTCTCTGGTGAATGGATTTTCCTTTTCTGGTTCTATAGTAATAGTCGTGGGCAAGTCATTAATGAAAGTGCCTTTTTCAACTAAAATTGCAACGGGCTGAGGTTTCTGATTAATTTTATCGAATAGAGTTTCCAGCTTTTGTTCAACATTCTGAGTGCCTGGCGATAATTGAACATATGGAATATCCATAGCCTCTAACGTGGCCTTTGTTATTAATCCTTGTTTTTTATGTTGGGGTTCATCTTTTACACCAGGTTGGCCTCGCCAACCGACTAAAAGCACCATAGGAATTGAATAAACTTCAGGGTCTGCTAATGAAATAAGAGGATTATAGGCATTGCCTAGACCAGAGTTTTGCATATAAACCATAGGAATTTTACTTGTCGCCAAATGATGGCCGATAGCTAACCCTACTGCATTTCCTTCATTGGCCGCAATAATATGCTTATGCTTACCAGGTACGCTTTCTAAGTACTGAGAGAATGTACTTAACAGTGAGTCAGGTACGCCAGTAAAAAAGTCGACATCGTGCTTTGCCAGCAGGTGATGAAAAGAGCAAATTGAAATCATACTTAATTAGTCCCAGGGATCAGAGAAAGAATTTCTTTAACAGATAATAGCTCTTGCTCTGCCTCATGAGAACGATCATGTGTCAATATACTCAGCGCGGTATTTTGCATTGCTGGATAAGCAGCACGAAGCATCTGATTTGCATAGATTACAACATTCACGCCTACCTCTGAAAGTGCGGAAGCGGTAACTTCGTTAAAGCTAGTGGGAACAACAATAATAGGAACACTCTCATGCGCTAGTCTAAAATGCCTACAAAAACTTATAATTTCATCTGCAGATTTCATGCGAGAGTGGATCATTATGCCATCAGCTCCAGCATTTACATATGCATTGGCTCTCTCAAGCGCATCTTCCATTCCTTGCTCCAAAATCAAGCTCTCAATGCGTGCAATTATCATAAACTCTTCTGTGACCTGAGCCTGCTTGCCGGCTCTAATCTTATTACTGAAAGTATCGATACTATCTTGTTTCTGAAATACGTCATTGCCAAGTAAAGAGTTTTTTTTCAAACCGACTTTATCCTCAATGATAACGGCAGATACTCCAGTTCTTTCTAAAGTACGAACGGTAAAAGCAAAATGTTCAGCAATACCCCCTGTATCTGCATCGTAAATCAACGGTTTGGTTGTAACTTCAAAAATCTCATTAATAGTGGTGATTCTTGAGGTGAGGTCCACAGTTTCTATGTCTGGCTTACCCTTACTCGTTGAATCGGTTAGAGAGCTACTCCAAAAACCATCGAACTCGACACCTAAATTGCTTTTTACATTTTCGGCAATTAGAGCACTCAGGGCATTATGAGACTCTAAGATACGTACTGGTGATTTTGTCTCGATTAACCTTCTTAAGCGACCTCTTCTTACGTCTGGAGTAGTTCCAATTTCTCTTAGGCTTTTATTCAAATTTGATGAAGAAATACCGACCGTGTAAGGCACTTCAACTAATTGACCTCCCCACTGCTTAATACATTCAATGACTTGGGAGCGAGTTTGTTTCTGAACCCCTTGTTGCCAATCATCTCCATGTACAACAAAATCGGGCTTTAGTTTCTCTAGGTTAGGGCGGTAATCCAGAGTTTCTTGTGGTATGACACTTTTTACGCCTTTAATATTTTCTATGACATCGTAGCGTTGCGCGTAGTTCATATAAGGTAGGCGCTTATAGGAGGCAATTGCTTTATCTGTAAGCAGGCCTACAACGACTTCACCAAGTTTTGCCGCTTCTTTGATGATATTCATATGGCCTGGATGTACTAAGTCGGCACTCATACCAATATAAACTATTTTTCTCATTTTTTATCTCGTAAATTTTAGGGGTTGTATCCAAAGCGTAAGTAGTCTTGATAAAATATAGTCTCAATTATTTGTAGGCACTCATTAGACACGCTTCTTTTATAATCTTCTAATTTTTTTGCTGAACTGTGAGTTAGTGATGTGTTATTGAACAAATTTGTAAAACTATTCACCTGTGCAAGATCGATATGGATATTTTCTAGTTTACCAATAAAGTTTAAGTCATTACCAAGCTGCTGAGTTTGTCCCCAAAAGTGAAAGTCTCTTTCACTCTCATCCAACGTCATGTAGGTGATTAAAAACTCAAGCAGAGACGGCTTATCGCAGTTAATTTTCATAGCTTCTAATACTGGGCGGATATTAATATGATCCCGCTCTCCTACATTTAGCTTCAATGTTTCAACCACATACCAAGCGTAACCAGATAGAAACTTCGTTGTCGGGTGCCTTGTAAACGCAAATTTGAAGTAATCTTTATATTGACTGTCAGTGATATCAACATACTGCTGAGTAGCGCCTTGTCTAAGCATTAATTGCTCAATGTCTTTAGAACCAGTTCTTGCATTGCGACGGAAAATGGCCTTTCGTGTATTGTCTACAATCGACAGCTTAAAAATAGAGTTATCTACTTTGTAAGTTCTAAATCGAATTTCTTCTGCATTTGAAATAATAATGTTGGGCCAATACATTGAAGCTATGATAATAAAGTCAATATCATAGCTTTGGCTAATATGATATTTCTTTACTTCAAAGCCATTAAATGTACCGGCCTCAAAGCTATCTAAAAAGTACTTAATACGAATATCATTTCGGTTTTTCTTGGCGACTTCTTTCAAAAAAACTTTTGCTAATTCACCTGTGCCATAGATGGCGACTGTTGCATTAGTTGGAATTTGATCAACAGTCCAGTGTATGAACGGGTTTATAAAGGGTTGCATATTTAAGCCTGTTTCATTTCTTTCGCATTTTTTTCTGTATTGATTTCTGATTTAATCGTTGAAAAAATAGTATCTACGTGCATGTTAATAGAGCTGTTGTTGTTGTTTTCGATAATTATATCTGGACGTTTAGGTAGTTCTATTGGTATATCTTTACCATATACATTCGATTTTTTATTGCTCTTAGAGTAGAGGTTGTTTTTGTTTCTCTTCAGTAAATCATCGTCAGATACTTTTACGAATACTTCTAAATAATTTTCAATATTTGTTCTGTTCCAGTCTCTGATTTCGTCAAACATGGCTACTGTCGCTACGATTGCGATTGTGTTTTGGCTCGCGATTAAATTGGCAAGTCCAGAGTAAACGTACGCTAATTTCTGTCTAGAGGCTTTGTCGTAACCTGGGTTATCTAACACGCCGCGAAGTTCATCTCCATCTAACAAGTTGGCATGCAAATTTTGCGATTGCAAGGTATCGAGTAATTTCTTCGCGATTGTGGTTTTTCCTGCACCAGGCAGGCCTGTTATCCAAATAACCATAGTTGTGTCTACTTTATTTAAACTTATAATTTAGCTGCATTATTCGTACCATAAGTTATAGTTTTACTTATAAATAATCAGCACCATACATTACTTATTTAAGGTAATAAGTTGCGACTTTATTCATTGCGACAATGAACTGATCAGCAAGATCGCGACTATACTTTTCATTGACGTAAATGTTGAACGAGCGGTTTCTGGCATCTACAGCGTTTGGCGTTTTTCTATTGCCCGTGAAGTGTTCTTCGGCCCATTGCCATTCACTAATAATAAATTTGTAATGAGGATTGAGCGGGATTCCCTCAGCTTGTAAAGCATGGCAAAACTCATCTTTTTCGCAATCTAAAACTGTTAAGTCTAAATACACAGTCAGGAAAAATGGGCTGCCAACACCACTCTGTTTGTCTACATAAAATATTTTTGAATCATTGAGAAGCTCTACTAAGCGATTAACAAACTGATTTCTTTTTTCTATTGTAGTGGAAAGTCTCGCAAGTGAAGCTCGGCCGATTGCACATGAAATTTCATCGGTATTCCAATTTAGAGCTGGAAACAAATATTGATTTGGATTTCTCTCTTCGAAGTCATCTTGCCATTTTGGTTTTCCTCGATCTGCATGCGCAGTGACCATTTGGTGTAATTGTTTACTCCGAGTGTAAACTAAACCGCCGCTTCCACCTGACATTAAGCTTTTTCTACTCATAGTAGAAAACGCAGCTACATCTGCAAAGGTGCCAACTTTTTGATTTTTGTATAAAGCTCCAGTTGCCTGTGAGCAATCTTCGATGACTAAAATATTTCTTTTATGTGCCTCATAAACGATTTTATCTATATCGCAGGCATATCCGCCAAGATGAACTACCACGATAGCTTTAGTTTTATCTGTTACAGCTTGTTCTATTTGCTGCCAATTAGATTGTGTTGAGCCGGGTTTAGAGTCAGCTAACGATACTTTAAAGCCCTGGAGCGTTACTGCGTTCAGTGCGCCAGGGTCAGTGATTGGAGTCATGACGACCTCGCTGCCTTTAGGCAACTGAAGAGCCGCGAGTGCGACGAAAATTGAACCGGTACCCGTTGCAACTGCGGTAGAGTACCCTCCTCCCATAAATTCCGAAAACTCATTGCAAAAGTTTCGCTCAAATTGACCGCCGTAACCTGGGTCTATATCTAAGTGATTATAGTGGGCAATAACATCTTGAATTGCTTCTTGTTCTAATGAGGAAAAAGCCTTTCTTGGGGGAATTTGTAGAGTGACCGATGGTTTACCGCCATGTAGTGCCAACTTTGTCTGCTCATTCATTATTCTTTTCCTAAATAGGTGTGTAGCCTATTAAATGCCACTTTGAGTGGTTCAAGCACTTCTTTTTGCCAAATAACTTCATGATGTTCAGCTCCAGCAAAACTTGGTTTAGATCCAAAATTGAAACCCGGGGTGTTGAAGTATTCTTCACTGGTGGAAAAGTGGTCATTTGAGACTTGCATAAAGCGAATAGAAGGGGCGTTAGGAATAAAATAGGGTAAAAAGCTAGGACCCGTTGCAGAGCTAAGATTTATATAAGCTGCTTGATACAATGCGATACGTGTTTGAATATCAATAGATGCAAGCGGGCACTCAGTAAATACTTGCATGTGTTTAGGTAATGGCTCAGCGGATTTATAAGTGTCTCTGATCAAAATAAGGGCAAATTCATCTGTATCCAGTGTTTTTGCAAAGTCTAGCCATACATCGAGGGTTGAGTTTCTATCTTGATGAACTTCATATTCACGTATAGTAAAAGTAATTAACTTTTTACCTTCAAGGTGTCTTGAATTGATAAAAGAACTTACCAAGTTTTTTGCAATGTCGCTGGGTTCAAAAACTTCGATAGAACGACCTGCCGATTTATGCTCGTCTAGATCATCAAAGTGAACAAGGTGACCTTTATACGAGTCATTAAAGTCGCTAGGGTAGAGGTTTTTACTATTAAACTGCTTTAAAAATTCATAGACTTGTTGCTTATTGGAGAACTCAGACACGGCACTTGTCGCCTGTAAACTTCTGAAGATTGGTACAATAATATGTGTCATTCGCCATAGTTCGTCATGGTAGTCGTAGTTGGTTCTCACAGCAATGGAGTCAGTATGGTTTTGCTCTCTTGGAATGATCACAAAATGTAATTTCTTTAGGCCGCGTTTTTGTCGTTCTAACTCGGCCCTAGCGGCAAGCCACACTACATCAAAACTTGCAATATTTCTGGATAAGTCAAAAACACTGTACAGTATGTCTGTATCTGACACAGACTCTACGAGTTTTTCTTGACAAGGTTGAACGGTGCAAGTTGCAGAATTAAAAAAATAAATTTTATTCATATCAACGCCTGTTGCCAATAAATCATTGGTGATCTCATCTACGCACATTGAGCAAATGATTATTTGGTCAAATGTTAAATGACTATTTGCAAGCTCACTGAGGGTTAAGGCTTTATTATTTTCGTAGTATTGTTCACCAGATGTACAAGCATAAAACAAGTCATGTTCATCGTTTAACTCTTGGGTAAGCATGGTCGTGATGCTATTGATGCCGTAAAGCAATATTTTCATCGAGCTCTCTTATAAATATGTGAGTTAGTAATTAAGTTGAGATTTAACAACTGACTGTATATATAATAAAAAAATTTCATCAAAATTTTCATCTATTTCTCTTGGAACAAGAGATTTGTTAAGAGGAATTGAGGTATCTACCTCATTTTGAGGGTGGTTATGCTCTAAATACTGAGCAAAGCTTGCCAGTAAGTCACACTCCATATCATAGGCTCTTTGACATACATCTTGATAGGTGTCAGAAGCAGTAATTGGTACGGTTAAAGTTTTCAGAATACGGCCTGCATCAATATATTTGTTAATAACATGCAGACTAATACCAATAGGCTGTTTGTTTACAATTGACCATTTAAAGGCATCTACCCCCCGGTTCTCGGGTAGTAATCCAGGATGCGCATTTATAATTGTGTGACCATCTATAAAATGCTGTGGAATTATTTTAGCGATGACGGTTATGAAGTAATCTGGTTTATTTTGTTCGCAAGCTATGACAGAAGCAGATTCTTCATCCCAACCATTCATTTCTACGTAGTTCACACCCGCAGCTTTACAAAAGGCCTTAATATCCAGTGAAATTATCTGGTAAGGCCGCTCCTCAAATGAGCGAGTTTCATGCGGGCGTAACTTAAATGGAAATGCATAAAGTGTAACCTTATAGGATTTTGCAAGGAACTTTTGCACCATTTGGTAAGTCTTTAAATGGCCAGTTTGATAAGTAAAAATACCGACATGCATACGTTATTCCACCATTGTTATTTCTATTCTATTTTGCTTCTTTTTTGACCGGTTGTGGCGGCAGTTTTCGCGCCAGTTTTCTAGTTTGTCGATGTCATTATAAAACGTGTATTCGGATGAACGACGGATTAAAATATTGCCAACGGTTTCCTCGGTGTATTCTGAAGAAGACCAGCGTTCACAAGACTTACAAAATGGGACTTTATCCCATTGACCTGTTTCGTGGTAATGTCGGATTTTGTTGAGTTTGTCACCATTCCAAACATTGGCAACGCCCTCTTCTAATACGTTTCCAACAACATGATCTTTAAAGCCGTCTAAACAGCATAGAGAGACATCTCCATTAGTATGAATGGGCATAGTTGAATACAGCTCAGGGCATGGGCGACGTTGGCTCTGGTCTACTTGCATATTAGGGAAACTGCCATCTTCAAATATTTCACCTACACGAACAAAGTCGACAATTTTTATCCAGTATTCCACAAACTCATCTACTTGATGGAGATTACAGCCTTGTTTTGTTAGGGAAACTCCAATTCTGGGCAATGAGTTATCACCTCTGAGTTCCAACAAATTAAATAGGTTGTTTTTTATTTTATCTAAATTCTTAATTCCACGAACCTGCTCTAATACCTCTTCAGTGGTGGCATCCACACTTACAGTAATGCTGTCTACGCCTATTTCTATTAAAGAGTTAGACATCTTTTTATTCATCAAGAGGCCATTTGTGTTCATAGATATATTCATATTTCTCATTTTCATACTTTTGAGATGCACTAATATATCTTTGCTCATCAATGGCTCACTCCATAAGGTGGGGCCTACAGCTGGTTCTGCTGGCGCGGCTTCATCTAATATTTTCTTAGCATTGGCCAGCGTCATGCTTTTTTTGAGCATACCTTTTAATTCTGGGGCGTCAGGCTGTCCGTGCACAATACACATTGGACACTTTAAATTGCAGTCTGTATATAAATCCATTAATAGTCTAGGTGGTAAATGGGGCACTGGGATTTTACTTTCTTTCATAATGTTACCTTAAAGCATCTCCAACTATCTTCTTGCTTGATAGATCTTCAATCGCTTTATTTATATGTTCTAGGACGCACTCTTTACTTTTTAACAGCTCTAGATTTTATTCGCCTTTAAAGCATATATCGGCAAATCTAGAGATATCTTTATCAGACTGTACATCATTGACCCAACTATTATAAGCAGACTTCCTGCGCCGGGGGGCATGAAGTATCAGTGGCTTTTTAAATGTTCTTTGGATGGAAGGTGAAAATACGCCAGGCGCCACCATCACGTCCATTTTCAAATGCTTGTTCAGCAGTGAGCGTAGTACCATCTGCTTCGAGGCCGTCATCAGAGCGAGTATCTAATAACAGCCTTGGCGGAAGTTTATTTACAGGGTGAACGTTTGTCACTGTAATTACCTATGGCTACTTTTTGGAGCTACACAGTGCAAATAAGTAGTGAGACATTGGAAAGTAGCCAGTATGGAGTACTTCATCATTCATACTGAAGGAATAAACATTGTGGAAGTACTTTTGACAGAAAGCTTTGAAGTCAGAACCTGTCTTGCAGTTAACATGGCCTATTTTCGATGCTTTCGACGCATATTGCTGTGATTCTAATGATGGCATACCTATGATACATGTACCGTGTTCACTCAAAGCGTTTACAATGTTGCTCATAAACTTATCTTCTTCGCTCTTTTCAATGTGCTCTAGTACATCCAAAGCAAAAACCCCTTGATAGTCGTCCCCCGGTATATGATTAAGGACATCTGCAGCTTCAAAGGTAATATTGAGTTCTCTATCTGAGAATCTAGCTTTACTGCTATCTATATAAGGTTTATAAAAGTCAATAGCATGCAGGTGCTTTACACTTGGGGCAACCAGCATTGACCCGAACCCTTCTTGACAACCTATTTCTAGAACTTTGTCAAATCCGTCAAACATTTTGGCGACAAATTTATGCCTTGCAGCCACAAAGCCAAGTAATTTTGGGTCGCTTAATAAAATCGAGCTGGTATTTTTCCCTAAAGTAAACTCGTTAACTTCATCTTGACCCTCAATAGACTCAAGATAAACCTCTTTGATATCATCTGAAGAGTGTGTACCTGCAAATAAATTTTTCATTGTCTTCCTAAATAAAAGAGTGGTTAAAAGGTAATGAGTGCTCGGACAATTTTTCTGTTTTCTAGATCTTTAATCGCTTCGTTAATATCTTCTAGGGCATACTCTTTACTTATTAATGGTTCTAGATTTAATTCACCTTTAAAGTACATATCGGCAAATAAAGGAATATCTTTATCAGGTTGAGAGCCACCACCCCAACTCCCTCTGATAGACTTGCCGCGGTGAAACGCGTGAGGTTCCAATTGTATTTTTAATTCGTTGCTTGGATGAGAGGCGAATATGCACTGTCCGCCCCCATCACGTACACTTTCAAATGCTTGTTCGATGGTTTCGGTAGTACCACCCGCTTCAAGACTGTAATCAACGCCGCGCTGGTCTGTTAGGCGATAAATTTCTTGAACAGGATCACAAGCTTTTGAATTAATACAGTGTGTAGCGCCAAGCTTTTTAGCAAGTGCTAATTTTTCTTCATTTACATCAATGGCAATGAGAATCGTTGGCACTGATAGCTTCGCTGCTAATAGAGCACTCATACCAATACCACCAAGGCCAAAAATAGCGATTGACTTATTTGGCTCTGGCTTTAACTCGTTAAATACAAGGCCCAACCCGGTTGGTAAAGCACAGCCGAGTAACACCGCAAGCTTATCGGGAAAGGTGTGAGGCAGTCTAACAACCCGGTTTTCAGCCACTATGGTTTGCTCGCACAGCGTCGTCGCGCTCCCCGAGTTAATGAGGTATCCGTCATGTGGATATTTTCCGCCCGGAGCATCCTGACCTTCACCTTTGATCCAGCCTATTACGACTTTGTCGCCGACCTGTACTTTGGTAACGCCGTCACCCACCGCCTCGACAATACCAACACCTTCATGTCCAAGCAGGTGGGGCAGATACTTGTCTTCACCACGACCACCATTGACTTCCATCAACTGGGAGTGGCACAAGCCGCTGTAGAGAATTTTGACCTGCACCTGGCCTGTGATAAGCGTCGGCAGTTGAATGTTGTCAACTATCTTAAGAGGCTGACCTGTTTCAAATAGTACTGCTGCTTTCATTCTAGTTCTCTCTTAATTGGGTTTGTAACGCATGCATTTTATCGTTAATTTGAGCAAAGTAGCGTTGACTCTTGTCAAGTTGCTGCGCCTGCATGTGCTGTAATTTTGCATTTCTCTCTTCTAAGCAAGAAATGTTCCAGGAAAACAGTCTCCTGGCCTGAACATCAGGTAAAAACTCGTTGAGCATGATTAAACACCACTTGAGCAGCGTGAGCTCAAAGACGCACTTTAGAGTGTTCCCAGCGGATGCTTGTGTTGCAAAAAGTGGCGAGCGTAAAAACTGTGGTAAGTAAGACAGCGGCACGGGCAGCGCTGGCTGGGCAAAAAAGTCGCATAGCAGCTTCCAGGCACTGTCATTTCCAGCATATTCGAAATCAATAAAATACACTTCATCGCGATATTTCAGTGCGTTATGAAAGCCAAAGTCAGAGGGAGAGACCACGTCCTTTGGACAGGGCTGTTGCCAGTCTATACCGGGAGTTGTGCTGATAACTCTGGTGCGTAGTTCTATTGCCCTCAGCAGAGTATTGAGTTCAACGTTGTCACGCAGAGATTCGAATCGTGCAAGACGCAGTGTGACTAATTGAATAAAGTCTTCCAGTTTAGCCGGGCTATCCGCAGCTGCATTGAGCGCCGTGCGCTCAACCTGATGACTGTTAATACCTGCAATGAAATTGTATGCTGCGCTGACATCCTGTGCTGTCACTGTTTCAAAAGTGTGGCCGTCGATAAACTCGTATATGGCAGACAGGGTGTTAGAACAATAACCGATAGGCCGGGCTATATTTGAGATACCGGCCTTATGTAGCTGCTGACTAAACTGAAATTCATTGTAAAGCTTGTCGAATGCCCGTGCGCCTGGCGCAAAGCATTTCAGAAAATAGGCGTTGTTATCTGAAAAGAGCTTATGTCCCTGATTATTTGCGCCCTGCGGCAAGCTGGAACTGCGCCAGTGGGTTTGTCCCAGAGTAGATGAGATAAAGTCTGTTAGTTCAGCAGAGAACATAGCCAGGCATCCAATGTTTGCCAATGGTTGATTTGCGGGCCGCTGAACCCCTGAAGTGCGTTGGGTGCGAACAATACCCCATGGCACTGTTCGGGAAAATCACTGTGCGTCAGAATATCTGGCAGATCATCAATAAACACATCACACTTGAGCTGTGAGATACGCGCAACCTTTTGTACTTTGGTCTCGTTAAAAAAGACCAAATCGGAGTCAACAGGTGCATCGGCTGATCCGATAAAACCGTGGCTGAGGAGCCACTGTGTGGCTGCGTTATGAAAGTCAACACGTTCCCCAATAATCGGGTACTTAGTTTTATGCGACACGATGGCCAGTTTATGTCCTTGTGCATGAAGGCGCTGCATCGCATCGAGTGCGCCTGGATACGGCCGTGCCTGAGTAATTTCTTTACCGTAAACGATGCCTTGTAACTCGGTCCATCTAGCTTCGTTGTACTGGTCAATAAAATACTGTTTAACTTCATTTTTGCTTTGACCGACCGACTCTGGTAGCCAGCCAAGTGCACAACCGACGCGATAAAATACGCCGGTATAGTCGGCAATGGTGTTATCAAAATCTATGCCTATGATCACACCACACCTCGCTCTGATAAGGTACTCATAATATCAGGCACAGTCAGACCCGCTTTGGCTCTCGCATCTGCGGTGGAATGCACCTGATCGATAAAGCGGTCTGGGATCCCAAAACGATGCACCCGTGGCCCGTTTGCCTGCTCACTAACATACTCCAGCACAGCGCTACCAAAGCCTCCGCTGACATTGTGTTCTTCGAGTGTGATCACATGGTCAAAACGGGTTATCGCATCGTTTAAATACGCTTCGTCGAGCGGTTTTACGGTGTGGAAACTCACCAGTTCTGGCGATAATCCGCGCTCCGTCAGTTCGCTTACTAATGCTTGTGCTAGAGGCATAATGGTACCAGTACTCAGTACGGCAATGCGCTCACCCGGTCGCATCACATGCACCTTGCCAAAGGTAAGGGCAGGGTTTCCTTCGTGGACTGCCGGCTCGTTTTTCTTACCAATTCTGAAGTAGCAAGGAGCGTTAAGCTCAATCAGCTGAGGCATCAGTTGCTCAAGCTCGTATGCGTCAGCCGGGCAGATCACGTGCATATTTGGCAGTGCGCGCATCAGCGCAATATCTTCGAATGAGTGATGAGTCGGGCCCAGGTTAGCGTAAGATAAGCCAGAGCCGGTGCCGACGATGATCACAGGCTGATTCTGATAAGCGATATCAATTTTGATCTGTTCAAAGTTACGTGACGTAGTAAACGGGGTGATGGTATAAATAAAGGGTTTATGGCCCATCATGGCACTACCAGCGGCCATAGAGGCCATGTTCGCCTCCGCAATTCCCGCGTTGATAGCGCGCTCTTCGGCAAACTCCTTTAACGGGTTAAACAACCGGTTACCTATATCTGCGTAAAAGAGCAACAGTGATTCGTCGTCTTTAGCAAGCTCAGTCAGGACTCGTGCAAATGCGTTTCTCATGATATTCCCAGCTCCTGTTTTGCCTGAGCAACTTCTTCGGCAGTCGGAATACGGTAGTGCCAGTTGTTGTCGTTTTCCATAAATGACACGCCTTTGCCTTTAACCGTATCGGCCACAATGCACACAGGTTGTTGGATGGATTTTGCGGTTTCCAAAGCCTGTTCCAGCGCACCAAGATCATGACCATCGACGCGCATTGTATGCCAGCCGAAGGCACGCCATTTTTCTTCAAGCGGCTCCAGATGCATAATCTCGGTACTTTCACCTGTACCTTGTAATTTGTTAAAGTCGACAATGGCAACCAGGTTACCTAAGCGCTTGCCGGCTGCAAACATCGCAGCTTCCCAGACTGTCCCTTCATTGATCTCTCCATCGCCCATAAGCACATAAAAACGGTTATTGGACCCCTGGAGCTGTTTGCTGAGTGCCATGCCGGTTGCTAACGATAAAGCGTGGCCCAGAGAGCCCGAAACCGTCTCTACGCCTGCCGGGGCGTGTATTCCCGGGTGCTCTTCAAACTGGCTGCCAGTCTGACCATGCTCGTACAGTGCCGTTGGAGAAAAGTAATCACGATAGGCAAGCGTTGTGTACAGCGCGCTGGCGGCATGCCCTTTACCCAACAAAAAGTAATCACGCTCAGGATCAGCCGGGTTGTTGGGCGTGATATGCATCGTGCGCCAATACAACACGGTCAGAATATCAACACAGGACAAACAACTGCCCAGGTGTGGTGTTTTAGTCTGGCTGGATACGTCACACAAAGTGTAACGGATCTGCGCTGCGATGGAGTTCAAAGTCATAATACGCCTACGGAATAAACCAATAAAAATCGCCAGTGTAACCGTTATCACGGAAAAACTGTTTCCAGTCATCCACATGCATAATGGTCTTGGCTGTCAGTGCCCACTCCATCATGCGTTCCTTTTCTTCATCGTTGCGGTAGGCATCGACGGTAATAAAAGATTTGCCACGACTGACGCGCTCGATTTCACGCAGCGCCATGGCACATTCATTTTCTTCCAGGTTGTGAATGGTGTTGATTGACATCACCACATCAAAGCTGTTGTCTTCATAGGGCAGCGCCTTGGCATTGCCTAAAGTCAGTAGCTCCTTGACTTCTTCTTTGGCATTTTCCAGGGCATATTGAGAAATATCCAGTCCGCGCAATGTCATACCCGGGATCATCTGCTGCAGGTCGTACAGCATAAAGCCTTTTGCACATCCTACATCCAGCAGGCTAGAATTTTCATTAAGGGCGAAATGTGCCTTGAGGTCCGGTACAACAGGCTGCCAAAAACGCGGAAAGTAGCTAAAGCCACCGTAACCATAGGTGCGGTCACCATCAAAAAAGTCTTTGCCATATTGCCTGGCAATTTCGCGATCTGCTTCGGTGATCACGTTGGCACGGCCCTTAGTATCGCGCTTAGACTTAGGGTAATTTTTTAATAAATCGATTTCTTGTCCGAACATAGGGATCTCACGCTTTATGAATGTAGTCATGGGGTAATGTGCTTAGCTCGCTCTGGTACTGTTTGACCCAGGCAATGGTGCGCTCCAGGCCATTTTCCAGAGAGACTTGATCCTGCCAGTTGAGTTCTGAGCGGACTTTGTTACTGTCAAGCAGGTAGGCTGCGTCTTTGCCAAGGCGATCTTCAGTGACGGCACAGACCTGTTCAAAAGGTACTTGCAGCATATCGCAGATCAGCTCAACCAAGGCGCGAATGGTGATCATGCGTTCGGTTGAGATATGATACGTCTCACCCAATGTGCCTTGAGTGCCAATTTTCAGTGTCGCGTCTGAAACGTCATCGATGTGGATAAACGAGCGGGTTGAATGACCACCGCCATGCAGAGGTAATATCTTACCGAGCAGCGCAAACAAAATGGTTCTGGGGATAATTCGATAGAGTTGCTGACCTTCACCATAAACATTCGCAGCGCGGGTAAACAACACCGGGAATTGGTAAACATCAAAAAAGGTATGCAAGCTCATGTCTGCCGCAGCACGCGATACCGCATAAGGGGTGCTGGGCTGGTAGTTACTATGCTCTTTCACCAGACCTTCGCAGCTGCCGTACACTTCTGGTGTAGAAATATGTACGTATTTGTCCAGGTGATCCAGGTCTTTTAACTGATTGTGCAGTTTGATGGTTGAAACTGCATTGGTCATAAACCAGTGTTCCGGATACTGCCAGCTTTGTCCCACCATGCTCTGCGCCGCAAAGTTATAAACAGTACTGACCTTATGGCGTTTGATCAGCGCCATAATGTCGTCCAGCTGGTGGTTGAGGTCGAGCTGATGAAAATCAGGCTGGTTAGTCTGCCATTTGTAGGGCAGTAGAGCAGTGTGTGGCTCTGCTGAGCGACTGACTGCCAGCACTGAATGTTCTTGTTTTAGTAAATGGGCGCAAAAAGACGCGCCCGAAAAGGAGTTACTACCGAGTACAAGGATTGGCGCATTAGCCATGGTTGAGCTCCTGATAAAGGGCTTTCATTAGAATGTGTCCGATCACCACCTGGGTATCTTCAGAGATCTGCATATCCTGAATCGCAAAGTGAAATGCCTGGTCGAGCAATGGTTTGGCTTTACCGCCATCAAATCCAAGAATTCCGACAGTGTGCATACCCAAAACCTGGGCTTGCTCAATGGCACGGATGATGTTGCCTGAATTGCCACTGCCTGACAGCACCAGCAGCACATCCTGCGCGGATGCTTTCACTTTTAGCTGGTGAGCAAAAATGTTGTCGTAGCCTATATCATTGCCAAGGCAGGTCAACACTGAACTGTTTGCTGCCAGTGCTTCCACTTTCAGGGCATCACCCTGAGGGTGAACACCAAATGTAAAGTCGTTTGCAAGGTGGATGGCATTAGCGGCTGACCCACCATTGCCACATAAATACAAGGTACCGCCTTTGGCTTTCATGTCTAGCAAAGTGCTGACCAGCTGCTTGACTGCATTACCATCGAGTTGCGTCAGAACCTGGCTGAGCGTGTGGATATAGTCCTCAGTCAGAGCGACAATGGGATCCCGGCGTGGGATAGGGGCGACGATGCCTTGTTGTTTACTCATAATACTTCTCGCTGCATCCATTTAAGGTTATAGAAGCGATCTTCATTTTTTAACTGATCTGCGCGATAGGCAGCGATCAGCTCTTCAATCGCAGTGGCGACATTTTTGGTGGGTTTAAATCCAGTCGCCAGCAGTTTGTCTGAGTTGATCCGGTAACATCTTGGGTCGTTTGATGGCGTCACTTCAATATCACAGTCAATCTGAGCTTTGACCATGTTGGCAATGTCCATAATGGAGATATTTTCAAACCCGGCATTAAAGACACCGCTGGTTTTTTCTGGGTGTTCCAGCATATAAATGTACAGGTCGGTGATATCGTCGATATGGATGTTTGGTCGTACCTGCGCACCACCAAATACAGTGATTTTGCCATTCTCAAGCGCCTGCATCGTCAACATATTGACGGATACATCCAGTCTTTGGCGGGGTGATAAACCACATACGGTGGCAGGGCGAACAATTTGTACAGCCATATCGTCGGCGTAGCTAAGTAGCACACGCTCGGCAACCATTTTAGTTTTGTTATATTCTGATATCGGTTCGAGGGTAAGGTCTTCAGTGACTTGCGCTTCATCCTTCACGCCATAAACACTACCTGAAGAGGCATAAATGAATTGTTTGATACCGGCGCGTTTGGCTTTATCGGCCAATTGCATTGTGGCCAGTGCGCTTACTTCCCAGGTCAGTTTGGGGTCCAGGTCTCCACAGGGGTCATTGGCAATAGAGGCCAGATGAATAATGCTGTCTACACCATCCAGTTCAATATCTGAGGTATGACGCACATCACCTTTAATCACAGTGAGGTTGTCATGTTCAGGCAGGAAATTACCAAACCACTGAGTGTCCAGCGCGACAACCTGATAGCCTTTAGCGAGCAGCTTAGGTACTAATACCGTGCCTTTATATCCGGTGGCACCGGTCACTAAAACAGTTTTATTGCTCATTTTTCTCTCTTTTTGAATACTTTAATCACCCGGCATGACAATGCTCTAGCAAAAATTGCGCCTATGTTTGCAGACGCCATTGACTTACGCTGTGCTAGACAGTTTTTTGTTCAACGTGCTTATTTATATCGGCAAGGTGGGGGTGATTCTTTAATGTTTCTAATAACTCGTTGTAACTAAAGCATAAGCTATTATTGAATTGCTGATAAATTGCCTGGATCGCTGTGTAGTCATCGGGTTCGTCCAGTGTCAGGCGATAGTGGCTATGGTCCTCACCGGCGCTAATGGTGTAGCTGGTCATGGTATTGAATTTTGCCATGCCTAAAGTGACATGCTCTCTGTCCGGGGCGCTGCGTGCAAATTGGTGGGTGCGTGCCAGCATTCGAAAGGCAAACACGCAAGTATCCAGGCCACGAGGAAAGCCACTGTGCGGTCCCAGGCTGACCATATCCACATTATGATTTTGGTAATACTCAATAGCCTGATTTACCAACTCAGCGTCAATGAGTGGGCAATCACTGGTCAGGCGAACAACGGCGGTGTTGTCTTGTGCCCCAAAATGGCTTGCAGCAAAATAATAGCGGCTCAGCACATCCTCTGTACTGCCTTTAAAGTACTTGACACCAAGGCGTTGACACAGCGCGACTATGGGGTGTTCGCTGCCGTCATCTGTGGTTGCGATAATCACGTTCTTGGATAGATCACCGAGCCGCTCCAGCATCACTTGTAATACAGTGCTATCACACAAAGGCAGCATTACTTTGCCGGGCAATCGAGTTGAGGTCATTCTTGCCTGAATAATGATCTGAACTTTACTCATTGAAGTCATTGTTATCATTGTAATTGAGATCAATATAGCAAATGATTACACTCAAAGACAGAGACAAAGTAGCGGTGAAGCGCGCGAACCTATTGGCTTTGAGCAATGTTTACTCATTTTTTCAATAAGGGCGCACTTTTTGCTTAAATTTGATTAAGATGCCAGCGTAGAACAAGAAGGCGCACAGTGAATTTTCAGAAACAGATTACTATAGCAGGTGACCAAGTTGGCCATGACCAGCCCTGCTATATCATTGCAGAGATGTCTGCTAATCATGGTCAATCATTAAGTAAAGCCAAAGAGCTAGTGTATGCGGCAAAAGAAGCCGGTGCGAATGCCATAAAACTGCAAACCTACACTGCAGATACCTTAACTATGGACTGCAAGCTGCCGCATTTTGAGGCAACTGGCCCCTGGCAGGGGCAATATTTACATGACCTCTACAAAGGGGCCTATATGCCCTGGGATTTTCATGCTGAGCTGTTTGAGTTGGCAGAAAAAATTGGTATTACCTGTTTTTCTTCACCGTTTGATAAAACCGCGGTCGATCTGCTGGCTCAACTGAATGCGCCGGCCTATAAAATTGCCTCACCAGAACTGATTGACCATCAACTTATCCGTGATGTGGCAGCCACCAACAAGCCGGTTATCATGTCAACGGGCGGCGCCACTCTGGTAGAGATTGCCGAGGCGGTGAAGGTGGCTGAAGACGCGGGTATTAAAGAGTTATGCCTGATGAAGTGTACCAGCACCTATCCAGCTCCCGCCGACAGCATTAATCTGCGCACCATCCCGCATATGCGAGAGGCATTTGGTTGTCCTGTGGGCTTGTCTGATCATACCTTAGGAAATGATGTACCGCTGGCTTCAGTGGCAGTCGGTGCCTGTATGATTGAAAAGCACTTTGTGATGAGCAAAGAGGATAACACCGCAGACAGTTTCTTCTCTATGACACCGGATGACCTGGCTGCGTTAGTGCATGGTGTTCGGCAAATTGAGCAGGCAATGGGGCGGGTTCATTACCCAAGCGAGGCGTCGAAAGCTCGCCGCTGTGTGTATATCGTCAAGGATATCAAAGCGGGAGAGCGGATCACGCCAGAGCATGTCGCACAAATGCGACCTGGTGGCGGAGAAATTATGCCCAAATCCTTACCGGATGTTATTGGCCGCACAGTCAACAAGGCGCTGATACGTGGCATGCAACTAAGCTGGGGGGACTTGCTATGAGTGTACAACGCGACGCGGTCCTGGCTCTGCTGAAAGAGTTTTTTGAAGCACGTGCTGTGGTGGTCAGCGAGGCTGATTTTGAGTCTTTCGATTTTATCGCCGCCGGTGTGCTGGATTCCTTCGAGGTGTTGTCGATGATCATGCACATCGAAGCGCATTTTGGCTTGTCAGTCCCACCCGAGCTGCTGCTGGATACGCGCAATGCACAAGTGGGGCGTTTCGCTGATGCCATAGTGGCGCTGGCATGATAGCCATTCGAGTTGATACGCGCTGTGGTCTGGGCCACTTTATGCGCATGAAGTGGCTGGCTAAGGCTTTGCTCGAACAACACCAGCGGGTGGTGATGCTGGTGGATGCGCAGACAGTGCCTGAGCGCTTTTATCTCGATATTGACATAGTGCTGATCGAAGTACCGCAACTACCAGATACTGCCAGTGATGCGCAGTTTGTCCTGGATACTCTTGCACAACAAGGAGAAACCGTCAGCCAGTGGGTGGTTGATGGTTATGGATTTGACGTGCAATGGGAACAACTTATTCGGCAAACTGGCACACCCTTGTTGGCCATGGATGATTTAGCCCGAGCGCATGTGGCCGACCTGGTGGTGGATGCCAAATGGCAGGGGGCGCAGACTGCTGCGCGGTACGATGGAAAACTTGCGCAACACAGCCAAACTTTACTGGGCCCCGATTATTGTATTCTGGCACCAAATTACTGCCAACCACAGGCTCAAGTGCGAGAGGGCGGGCTTTTATTTTCACTGGGGGGAGGCGGAGACTGGCATGTGCCTGTGCAATGGATTTCATGCTTACTTGAAACGCCGCCTGCTGGGCTTGAAAGCGCGCCAATACAGGTGGTGATTGGCCCCAAGGCTACTCATACCGAGCAGCTATATAGACTGGCTGCGCAACACAGCCGCTTAGTTTTGATTGAACAGGCAACCAGTTTGATGAGCTACTATCAGCGCTGTGGCTTTTTTGTCGGCGCGCTGGGCACATCTTTGTATGAGCTGGCCGCGACACACACGCCAGCGCTGAGCTTTAGCCTGGCAGCCAACCAGGATAATGCATTAGCCGATCTTGAAGCGCTGGGGCATTACCTGCATATTCCGGACTTGCTGGCGCAGGATACGCACAAGGTGACCGAGCTAATTGCAACTTTGTACAATGAGCGCAAACGTGTGCAACAGCTTTGTACACAAGCGGCTATTAAGGTGGACGGGCTGGGAGCGCAGCGTATTGTCGCTGCTTTGTTAAATGGAACCGGCGCAGGGTTGACCGCACTCAGATACGTCAACGAACAGCCACAAATCAGCTGGACATTGGCGGATAACTTGCGATTGCTGCCGGTGACAGATCTGCATATCAACCGTTATCTCAGTGCCCGTAACCGCAGCGATAACGCCTGGCGTATGACCATTACCGATCGAATTAATAAAGTGGATCATTATCGCTGGTGGTTCCGGCAAACACGCGACTCATTTGTGCTGTTGCAGGACGATGAACCGCTACTCTATGTCTGGCACCAATGTACCACAATAGATGGACAGGCCTATCTGTTTGGTGGTTGGTTTGCAGCCAGTGACGCGGTTAATTTTGTCCATGCTCAGCTCATTTTGCAGTGGCAGCTGACACTCACGGGTGAGGCTTTCCCTGATGCCATCTGGGTTGCGGTGATCAATAAACAAAATCGATTTGTTAACCTGCTCAATGAGCGGGCAGGCTTTGTGGCGCTGGCAGAAGATGAGCCCGGTTATAAAGCGGTGCAGCAGCTCTTTCCTGGTGCCAGTCATCAGGACTTTAACTTTGTCGCCAAATACCCAATGAGGACAGACTGTGAGTAATATCTATCAAATTTTTGCGCAGCATGTGCAGTCTCAGCCAGATAAGGTTGCTCTGGTGTTTGAGCAGCAAACAGTGAGTTATCAGGCGCTGAATATCAAAGTATTGAAGCTGTGTGCCCATTTTTGCCGCTTAGGGTTACAACCGGGTCAGCGGGTGGCCTTATTTGCGCCGAACGGCCTGGAATACCCGATTGTGATGCTGGCAGCGGCGCGCCTCGGCCTTGCCATTGTACCGCTACCTATCAGCCTGAAGGGCGATGCGCTGTCGGTGGCGTTAAAGAAAACCCCCGTTGCAGCGGTAATAGCCTGGCCTTCTATCGGGCGAACGCTATTGGCAGATGCAGTCATAGAGCCTGCTAACCTGCTCAGTCTCTCACAGCCTGTGGCTGATGAGCCGTGCTGGAAGGATATTATGTCAGAGGAGTTGCCCGCACAGGCGATAAATATCCCTGAGCCACAGGTGGATATTAATGCGCCTTTTATACTCACTATGACA
Source organism: Pseudoalteromonas sp. DL2-H2.2 (assembly GCF_021532535.1). Taxonomy (NCBI): domain Bacteria; kingdom Pseudomonadati; phylum Pseudomonadota; class Gammaproteobacteria; order Alteromonadales; family Pseudoalteromonadaceae; genus Pseudoalteromonas; species Pseudoalteromonas sp. DL2-H2.2. The sequence continues at coordinate 51,182 of NZ_JAKGBD010000009.1, forward strand.
TCCGGTTCGACCGGTCTGCCTAAACCCATCGTACTGAGCCAGCAATGTAAAATCAGTCGTGCGTTTGACGCCACAATCCGCTATTACGGATTAACGTTGGATGAGGTCGTGCTGGTTGCTACACCGCTTTATCACTCGCTGGCTCAGCGCGGGGTGCTGATGCCACTGATGCTGGGGGCAACCAGTGTGATCCTGGCCAAATTTACTTTGCCGAAGTGGCTGGAAGCCATCAAAACGCATCAAGTCAGTTTTTTATTCGCCGTATCAGCTCAATTAGAAAGCTTGCTCAGCTGTGACGAAGAAATGGACTTGAACTCGCTGCGCTGTGTAGTGTCGTCGTCTGCTGTGCTCGCCGGAGAATCTAAACAGGCGTTGCTAAAAAAGCTACCGTGTCGCTTGCATGAATGTTACGGCGCCTCTGAAGTGGGCGTTGTCAGTGATTTCTGTGTCAGCGAACGACGCGATAAAAACGGCGCTGTCGGCGCGGCTTTACCTTTTGTTCAGGTTAAAATCTTGAATAAAGAAGGGCATACTTTGGATGTTGGTGAAGTGGGTGAGATTGCCAGTCAGACGACAACCGGGTTCAGTGGCTATTTAAAAATGCCACAGCAGACGCAAGATGCTTATGATTCTGAAGGATATTTTCTTACTGGCGACTTGGGATATCTGGATGAAGACGGCTTTTTGTATTATGTCGGACGTAAAAAAGAGGTGATCTCCAGCGGGGGCATCAATATCTTTCCGCAGGATATCGAGGCCGTTATTAAGAAACACCCCAAAGTGATTGATTGTGTTGCTTTTGGTTGTGCAGACAGGCAGCTGGGCGAATATATCAAAGTGGTTTATGAGCAGCAGGGAGATGTGGATATCAGCCGCGAACTGCGGTTGCTGTGTTTAGCTGAGCTGACGGATTACCAGCAACCACGTGCGCTTGAGTGCCTCAGTGCACTACCCAGAAACCCAATGGGTAAAGTGCTGCGAAACGATGTAAAACTGCGTTACTCAGAGCTCTAAAAGGAGTGTCAGGAGGAAACCTGACACCACCTGTGTTGCTCATTAGAAGTGACCGCCGCTTCAAACAGCGCAAGCCCGGCCTGAGCCTGAGCAAAGCCAAAGACATATTCATTGTTGGGCGCGATACCTGCCTGATAGGCCGTCAGGCCCTGATGAATATCAGTGTATAAGTTGGCAAACGCTTCCACAAATCCGGTTGGGTGCCCTGGCTTCATGCGGTTGTAACGAAACTGGTGGGCGTACTGGCACTGGCCAGCGCGGTCCAGTATCTCCCTTCTGCCATCACTGAATTGTAATTGCAGCTCATCCGGGTTGAGCTGTACCCAGGTGGCACTGCCCGCCGTGCCATAGACTCTGATCTGTAAGCCATTACGATGACCAATGGCGGTTTTTGACATCCACATACTGCCGTTTATCCCGTCGGGGTACTTAAGCAGCATTTGCACGTCGTCGACTAACCCAGGGTAATCTGAGTGAATAGCAAACTGGGCGCAGGTTTCTGTTGGTTCCAGTTCCAGCAAATAACTCGACAAGTGATGTAAATGTACACCCAAATCCAGGCAGATAGTCGGCACCTGATAATCCTGCAGCCGCCACGCCTGTGGTTTAGCGGGTTTACCGGCAATATCCGGTGGACGTTTAAAGCCTTCCTGTGGCATTTCCAGGTGAATTTTTTGGATCTGGCCAAGCTTACCCTGAGCGATCAGATGTTTGAGCTCACGGACCATAGCATAACCACTGTAGTTGTAAGTCACCGCCAGGAAGTGTGTCGCCGGGTCATACACTTTGGCCAAGGCTTGTGTCTCAGCGGTTCCACAGACTAATGACTTTTCACAAATGATCGGAATATTTTTGCTCAGTAATGCCGTTAGTACATCCAGGTGATGCGGTGTCGGCGTGAGAACCACCACCGCGTCTACCTGGTCTTTTTCTTGTTCGATAAGGGTGCGCCAGTCACTGTAAGTGCGCTCAGGGGCGATATCCCACTGTTGTGCGGTCGCTGCATTGGTATCCTGATCACGACTGAAAGCACCGGCTACCACTTTAAAACGATTATCCAGTTGTGCAGCACTAAAGTGCACGTAGCCGACGGCCGAATTCATGCCTCCGCCGATAAAAGCAAGGTGTAAGGGCTTGGTTGTCATGGCTGCTACTCCTTCAGTGCAGAGTGATTTTTTTGCCAATCGCTGAGCAGCTGGCAAAGGGTATCGACGACATGTTGCTGTTGTGCTGTCGTCAAAGAGGGAAACAGTGGCAAGGTAATCGCACTGTGATAATAGGCTTCGCTCGCTGGGCAATAGCCGGGCTTGAACCCTAATTGTTGATAATAGGGCTGCAGATAAATAGGGATATAGTGCACATGAGCAAAAACCCCTTGAGCTCTTAACTGAGTCACAAGATACTCATGTAACTGCTCGGTGCTTTGAGCGATTCTGACCACATACAAATGGTAAGCACTGTATTGGTTATCGGATTGGGATAACGGCGTGACACCTTCAACTTTTGCAAACAAAGCATCATAGTGTTGCGCAAGCTTGTTGCGAGTGGCCACAAACTGGTCAAGTTGTGCTAACTGACTCAGGCCTAGCGCAGCATGCAGGTCCGTCATGCGATAGTTGAACCCCAGCGCTTGTTGCTGATAGTACCAGGGACCATGGCTTGGCTCAGTCAGCAAGGTGGGATCCGCTGTGATACCATGACTGCGCAATGAGCGCATGCGCTGTGCAAGCTGCTCATTTTGCGTCACGGCCATACCGCCTTCAGCCGAAGTAATAATTTTAACCGGGTGAAAGCTGAACACACAAATATCTGAATAGTCACAGTGGCCAACAGGCTTATCCTGATAACGCCCTCCGATAGCATGGGATGCATCTTCAATGACTTTAAAGTCGTATTGTCCGGCCAGTTGTGCGATGGCTGCCATATCGCAAGATTGACCTGCAAAGTGCACTGGGATCACAACATCGGGTAAGCGCCCGGCTGCCCTTGCTGTTTCTAGTTTGGCTGCCAGCGCAAGCGGGCACAGATTACCTGTGGTCACGTCGATGTCGACAAAATCGACAGACGCGCCACAATACAGTGCACAATTCGCAGAGGCAACGAAAGAGTTAGGTACGGTCCAGACCAGGCTATCCTGGGTAACATCCAGGGCCATGCAAGCAACATGCAAAGCTGACGTGGCGCTATTCATCGCGATCGCATGAGATGCCTGGCAGTATTGAGCAACAGCGTGTTCGAACTGGGGAACAACCGGACCCTGGGTCAGAAAATCAGACTGTAATACCGCAACCACCGCATCGATGTCTTGCTGAGCAATATTCTGTTTGCCATAAGGGATCATGTTGTGCTCCTGTTAGGCTAGATCAATGCCTGAGTATTAAAGGCTTTAATGGCTTCGACGGACAGGTAGTCCGGGTTACTGAGAGAATTGTACTCAAATCCGGGTGCTACGGCATGGCCTTGCTCACCAAGGGCGTTGGTATTGAAGTTATTGCTGCGGCTGCTAAATTTAATGCCAGGTGCGATGACAAAGTGATCGTTAAATTCAAAGGTGTCAAAGCAAAGGTCTCCTGGACACATCACTTCGTGAAGCTTTTCTCCCGGGCGAATACCAATGATTTTATGTGGCAGTTGCGGTGCCATAGCGGTGGCAAGATCCACAATGCGAATAGAGGGGATTTTAGGCACGAAAATCTCCCCGCCTAACATACGTTCAAAGTTCTTCAACACGAAGTCCACACCCTGCTGGAGACTGATCCAGAAGCGCGTCATATCGGCATGGGTAATGGGAATATGGTCGTACCCTTCATCGATAAAGCGCTGAAACACCGGGACAACTGAGCCTCTTGAACACACCACATTGCCGTATCGAACGACAGAGAACAGGGTTTTATGTCCACCTGCGATGTTATTTGCCGCAACAAACAATTTATCTGAGGCCAGCTTGGTGGCACCGTAAAGGTTGATCGGGTTTGCTGCTTTATCCGTGGACAGGGCAATCACCTTCTCGACGTTGTTGTCGAGCGCTGCCTCAATCACGTTCTCCGCCCCATTAATATTGGTTTTTATGCATTCCATGGGGTTATATTCAGCGGCTGGCACTTGTTTGAGTGCTGCGGCATGGATCACATAATCAACGCCCTGCATGGCACGATAAAGGCGGCTTTTGTCTCGAACGTCACCGATGAAGTAACGCATGCAAGGGTCATTAAATACTTGCTGCATCTCAAATTGTTTTAGCTCATCACGAGAAAAAACAATAATTTTCTTTGGCTTATATCGGGTAAGCAGTGTCTTAACATACTTTTTGCCGAATGAGCCGGTGCCGCCCGTGATGAGAATGGTTTTGTTATCAAACATAAAGTCCACCTAAAGGTGCATTGAATTCTTTACAGTATAGAAAAAGGTATGACTGTAAGAAACCCGCCTAACTAAAGATAAAAAAGTGATTACTCAACACTTTATATCAGTTATGGAGTTTTTGCAGTAAATATACCAAGCGTAATATTCAATTTCTTACAATAGATGACTTTTTGAACACAAAGGAGTAGACTTAGTGCTATATAACACCTGATGGGGAGGCGTTATGCAGATAAAATCTCAAAGTAATAGTTTTTTTAATCAAGTTGATCAGACCAATAACAAGCTCAATCAACAGCTTGCCAGTGGTAAAAAGGTCAACTCGGCAGCGGATGATGCGGCTGCACTGCAAATTATCAACCGGCTGACATCTCAGCAGGAAGGATATAATCAGTCTATCCGCAATGCTTATGACGGCATCTCTTACTCGCAAACAACAGACTCTGCATTGTCTGGGGTTAACGATGCTGTGTCGCGGATCCGTGAATTGTCGATCCAGGCGGGCAGTGGTGCACTGACCGATTCAGACAGACAAGCCTTGCAGGACGAAGTCTCTCAGCTTCAGTCGCAGATCACCGACACCTTTGAAAATACCACCTTTGGTGGCCAGGCTTTGTTTGACGGCAACCAAACCAGTTTCCAGGTTGGGCCAGATGCCAATACAACGCAAGGCTTTACAGCGTCGGACGGCAGCTTTGCTAATCCTATTCTGAGTGTTGATATTTCAACACAGGCGGGTGCGCAAACGGCCATAGATGCCGCCGATCAGGTTTCTGAAGCGCTGAACACGCAAAGAACGCAGCTAGGGGCGTTTGAAAACACCCTCAACAGCACAATACGCGGCCTGGGCACGCAAAGAGACAATATCGCAGAAAGCCAAAGTCGGATCCAGGATACTGACTACGCCAGTGCGGTTGCAGAGCAAACAGCCAATGATATTTTGTCTCAGGCATCAATTGCATTGCGAGGCCAGGCAAACCAGTCTGCTTCATCGGTGCTGGGCTTACTGTAAAGCCGCCACTCAGAACTAAATAAAGCCAGTGAACTTACACTGGCTTTTTTATACCAATTTGAGCGCGTGAACGCTCGTTCCTTATAAATGTACGCATGCCTCATTTTCTGCCATTTTAATCCTTAAGTATTGATTTAGCGCATGGGCTGTGGCGTTTTTTTGGCGTTGATGTCAAAAACTTGCCACTTAGGTATTGCATCCCCATGTCACTGACTTACAATCAATACTATTGATGTAAACGAAGAAGTGTGACCTTGCGGGCATGATTACGATCCTCGATAACAATAACAACAGAGCAACCGGACTGGCTGCGGCATTGAGTTTTGTCGGGCAGCCGGCACAGGTGATTGCAGAGCCGGAGTTTTCCTCCGATCTATTCAGCAATCTACAAGAGCCAGTGGTGATCCTGGGTGCTCTGTCACAGCACAATCATGAGGTGCTGATAAAGTCATTGCCTGCAGTGCCATTTTTGCTGATTGGGGAAACCTTAAGGCCGCTGCTTTCCCTCGCCAATGTGATTGGTCTTATCACAGAGCCGTTTAGTCAGGAAGTGACCATGCAGCTGCTGCACGATTGTCAGCAATATCTGCGTATGTTGCCGGGCAAGTCGACTCAGCTTAATGATGCTAAGTCGTTTGATGGCCTGGTAGGTGATACCAAAGCCGTTAAAGAAGTGCGCTTTTTAATCTCTCAGGTGGCAAAAACAGATGCCAATGTATTGATCCTTGGCGAATCAGGCACAGGTAAAGAGGTGGTTGCACGCAATGTACACTTGCTATCCAACCGCAATTCAGGCCCATTTGTACCGGTTAACTGTGGTGCGATCCCCGGTGAGCTGCTCGAAAGCGAGTTGTTTGGTCACGAGAAAGGCGCATTTACCGGCGCAATCTCGGCGCGTAAAGGACGCTTTGAGCTGGCGCAAGGCGGTACGCTGTTTCTCGACGAAATAGGCGATATGCCGTTGCAGATGCAGGTTAAGTTGCTACGTGTTTTACAAGAGCGCAGCTACGAGCGCGTTGGCGGCACTAAGCCCATTCAGGCAGATGTCAGGGTGATTGCAGCCACACACCGTAACCTGGAAATCATGATCGAGGAGGGCAAGTTCCGTGAGGATTTGTTCTACCGCCTTAATGTATTTCCCATCGAAAACCCTTCGCTGCGCGAACGTGCAGATGATATTCCGCTTTTGCTCAAAGAGTTACTGCGCCGTGTTGCAGAGCAGGGCGGCAGTTCAGTCAAATTCACCGATCGTGCCATTGACAGCCTCAAGGCACATGGCTGGCCCGGTAACATTCGTGAACTGGCAAACCTGGTAGAACGCATGGCCATTATGTTCCCGGAAAAAGTGGTGGATGTCACAGACTTACCGGGTAAGTATCGTTATATCGATGTCGAGGCTTACGAACCTGAATATCCGGAAGAACTGCTTGAAAAAGATGTCTTTAACGAGCTGTTCAGTGATGGATTCAGTGATTTTGAAGATGAAGAAGAATCACTTGAACAGGCTAGCACCGAGCCAGGTCTTGGGCTACTGCCAGATGAAGGGATAGAGCTGAAAGAGTATCTCGCAGACATGGAAATTAGCCTGATCACCCAGGCACTTGAGCGTTATGATTATGTGGTTGCCAGAGCGGCAGAGATTCTGGGTGTACGCCGCACCACGCTGGTTGAAAAAATGAAAAAATACAACCTAAACCGCGACTAGCCATGATAGTAGGAAATAGAAGAACGGCGCTTTGATAGCGCCGTTTTTTATGGTTACAGAAAAGCTGCCTCTGTGTATCTTATTTTTGATTATACCAATTTGCTTAGTTAAGTGTTCTATTTTGAGGCGAGAAAATATGTTCGATAACTAGGCAAAAATTTTGCTATTTAGTTGTTCTAAATAAGAAGTTTTTAACACAGTTAGCGTCATATTTGCTCCTTCAAATTGAACAGGTATTAAGTGAAATTGGTATTACTCAACTGCGCTTTAATATCCAACTGCTGATACATCTCTAAAATCGGCGCTTTACAAAAGCAGTCGTCGTGATGGTCATTGACCATGCCACAGGCCTGCATGTGGGCGTAGACTGTGGTGGGTCCCAGGAATTTAAAACCCCGTTTTTTCAGATCTTTTGCGAATTGCGTACTGATCTCTGTCGTGGCCTGATAATCCTGCGGGCTATGGATAGTATTCACGATTGGCTCAAAGTTAACAAACTGCCACTGGTAGTAAGCAAAACTACCAAATTCTTGTTGTATCTCAATAAACCGCTTGGCGTTATTGATTGTTGCCTGGATTTTTAGTTTGTTACGAATGATCCCAGTGTTATCCATCAGTTTAATGACGTCGTCTTCTGTCATCGCCGCGACTTTATGCAGGTCAAATTGATGAAACGCTGCCCGGTAGTTGTCGCGTTTTTTCAAAATGGTGTACCAGCTCAGACCTGCCTGTGCCGATTCCAGCGTGATAAACTCGAACAGCTTAGCGTCTTCCAGTACGGGTTTTCCCCATTCCTCATCGTGATAGGCGACATAATCAGGCTTACTTAAATCGACCCAGTGACAGCGTGTGGTCATGATATTGTCCTTAATGGTGATGTTAGGTTGAGTTCAGTTTAGCGGATAATGAATGGCTGTACAAATAAACAGTGTCAAACTTTTGAAGGGTAATAACATATTATAATTTACTGAATTTATTGGCAATTAAAGTTGGCACATCAATTGCTTTATCACAGTATCTAAGTTTATGAGAGCAACATCATGGCATTAGCAAAAGTGATCAATCCACAATTTGTGCCAACCACTCAGTATAACCCTTGCTTGTTGCAAGAGGCGTACATGGGCGAGCTGAGCGATCTGCGCCAGCAGGCCAGCTGGTTGAGCCACCTGGTCGATACCATGCCAGCCGGTGTGGTGGTACTGGATGGTCAGGGCATGATAGCCAAGGCCAATCAGATAGCCATTGACATGCTGGGCGAGCCTCTGGAAGGAGAGAAGTGGTTCAGCATTATCCAGCGTTCTTTCTGTCCACAGCAAGATGATGGCCATGAAGTGTCTCTCAAAGACGGACGCCTGATCAAACTCGATATTACCGCTCTGACCCCGGAGCCCGGACAGCTGATCCTGATGACCGACTTAACGGAAACAAGACGCCTGCAAGCGCGTGTTGCCCATATGCAGCGCCTCAGCGCGCTGGGTAAAATGGTCGCCTCATTGGCGCATCAGGTGCGTACGCCTTTGTCTGCGGCCATGTTATATGGTGCAAATTTGGGCAGCAGCAAGCTTCCCGCACAGTCACGAGACAAATTTCACACTAAGCTGATGTCGCGCCTTAAAGACCTTGAAAACCAGGTCAATGATATGCTGTTGTTTGCTAAAAGTGGCGAGCAACAGGTGATTGAGCGCGTTTCAATGCAACAGCTTCTGAGCGAGGTCAAAGCCGGAGCAGATGCTATGGTTTCACTGCACAAGGCAGAGTTATCCGTGGTTTTGCCCGAGCCGGATATTGAAATTCTGGGCAATAAAACGGCGCTGGCCAGTGCCATCCAGAACCTGATCCACAACAGTGTGCAGCATATTGGCGGAGGTGCCAGAATAGAGATCTGTGCCAAACGTGAGGCTGGCACAGATACTGTTCGTATCAGCGTGTCTGACAACGGCCCGGGGGTTGACCTGAGCCAGGCAAGCAAATTATTTGAACCCTTTTACACGACTAAATCACAGGGCACGGGCCTGGGCTTAGCCGTTGTAAATTCCGTCGCCCATTCTCACAAAGGTCGGGTAGACGTCAAGAACAATGAAAGCGGAGGCGCATGTTTTAGCATGTTACTGCCTATTTCCAGCGAACATTCATCATTACAGGAGGCCGTATGAGCAACAAGATTCTGGTTGTAGAAGACGATGCCGGGTTGCGCGAAGCACTGATTGACACCCTTGAAATGTCTGGGTTTGAGTGCGTCGAGGCAGATAGTGCTGAGCAGGCAGTCATATTGCTAAAAGAGCAGACCTTTTCACTGCTGGTCAGTGATGTACAAATGGGTGCCATGAGTGGTTTGGATCTGCTTAGAACGGTGAAACTGAATTATCCTGAGCTGCCTGTGCTGATGATGACCGCCTATGCCACTATAGATGACGCGGTTGAAGCGATGCGACTCGGGGCAATTGATTACATGGCTAAACCCTTTGCGCCCGAAGTATTGCTCAATATGGTCAGCCGTTATATGCCTGAAAAAGAGAAAGAAACGGATGGCCCTGTCGTGGCAGACAGCAAAAGTCTTGAGTTGCTTGAACTGGCAAAAAAAGTGGCTCGCTCTGATGCCAGTGTCATGGTGTTGGGCCCCAGCGGTTCAGGCAAAGAGGTACTTGCTCGTTATATCCACGACCGTTCAGAGCGCGCCGAACAGCCATTTGTGGCCATTAACTGTGCGGCGATCCCCGAGAATATGCTCGAAGCCACGCTGTTTGGTTATGAGAAGGGCGCTTTTACGGGCGCGATTGCAGCGTGTCCTGGTAAGTTTGAGCAAGCGCAAAAAGGCACCATTTTATTGGATGAAATCACTGAGATGGACCTGGGCCTGCAAGCAAAACTACTGCGGGTACTGCAAGAAAGAGAGGTAGAGCGTCTGGGTGGCCGTAAAACCATTGAGCTGGATGTACGGGTGCTGGCAACCAGTAACCGCGACCTTAAAGAGGCGGTGAAGGATGGCGTATTCCGTGAAGATCTATATTACCGCCTCAATGTGTTTCCTTTGACCTGGCTGCCACTGGCAGAGCGCAGTGGTGATGTAGTACCACTGGCACAGCATCTGTTACAGCGCCATTGTGACAAAGCCGGAAAATTGACACCCTCGTTATCACAGTGTGCCAAAGACAAGCTGCTCAGTCATGCCTGGCCTGGCAATGTCAGAGAACTAGACAATGTGGTTCAGAGAGCGCTGATCCTGCAGCAGGGAACACACATTACTGCTGATGATATTTTTATCGAGAATTTTGCGCCTGCTGTTAGCGCACACGTGCAGCACAGCACTGAACAAACGGCTGTATTCTCTGCCCCTGAAGCCGAACCCGTCAGTCAGGCCGACATCAATATGGCTGAGGACGCTGAAGGCTTGAACTATAAAGAAGAGTTGCAGGACAAAGAGCATCAGATCATTCTGGATACGCTGAGCCGTTGCAACGGTAAGCGCAAAGATGTCGCCGAATTGCTGGGGATCAGTCCAAGAACACTTAGATATAAGCTGGCCAGAATGCGCGATTTAGGGTTACCCGTGCCGGCCTGACTTGCAAACCATATCATCCGGGCAATCACTGCCCGGATTTCTCTGTTTTCTTTGTCGAAACTTGTCACTGTCAAAAATTCGACCCACCTAATTTCTTTTAAGTTATTGAATTTTAGTGCGTTTATTTTGGCACGCTTTGTGCTTTATTAGAGTTATGTATAACTCACAAAGTGAGCCAGACCATGAAAATTCAATCTACCGGACTTTATCAGGAAATGCAGGCTATGGCCTCAGAGGCTGGCCGTGTCAGACCTCAGGACCCAAATAAGCTACCTGTTCAGGCAACGGCTGCAACGTCAAGCGCCCAGTTTGGTGACTTACTCAGTGATGCACTCAATACCGTTGCCGGATTACAGCGCGATGCCAAAGAAAAGGTCACTGCGGTTGAAATGGGTGATCGCAGTGTGTCTCTGGCAGAAGCTATGATTGCCAAAAACAAATCATCGGTGGCGTTTGATGCCACAATGCAGGTCAGAAATAAGCTGATTGAAGCTTATAAAGACATTATGAGCATGCCGGTTTAAACAGAGCTTAGTGGAGAGTAATCGTGGCTAACAATCAATCAACCGATCTGGCACTTGCTGATGGACAAACCGTTCCCGGTGCAGGTGGCGATGCAGATACGCAACAAGAGCAAAAATCTGGCTACTTTAGTGCTTTGAGCGGTGTTGATATGCTCCGCCAGATTACTTTGGTGATAGCGTTGGCCATCTGTCTGGCAATCGCGATTTTTATCATTATCTGGGCCCGTCAGCCCGATATGCGCCCGCTGGGCCAATATCCAACCGAAGAGCTGGTTCAGACGCTGGACTTTCTGGATGCCCAAAAAATCGAATATGACCTGGATGGTAACACCATCATGGTCGCCGAATCTGATTATCAGGATATCAAGCTGAGAATGGCCCGAGACGGGTTCAGTCAGGCGCCCAGCAGTGGTACTGATATTCTGATGCAGGACATGGGCTTTGGCGTAAGTCAGCGTCTGGAGCGTGAGCGTCTTAAGCACAGTCGTGAGCAACAACTGGCCCGCACCATAGAAGAACTGCAAGATATTAATCGTGCCAAAGTATTGCTGGCTATTCCTAAAGAAAACGTCTTTGCACGCCGCGAAAAACAGCCCTCAGCCACAGTGGTTGTTACCTTAAAACGCGGTCGTACACTGGACAGTGAAGAAGTGGACTCCATTGTTGATATCGTCGCGTCTGCTGTGCAGGGCTTGACCCCAGCCCGCGTCACGGTGACGGATCAGAATGGTCGCTTACTTAATTCCGGTTCTCAGGATTCGCTGGCTGCGCGCTCTCGCAAAGAATATGAAATCGAGCGTAAGCGCGAGCAGGAATACCTGGAAAAAATCGACAGCATCATGATCCCTGTGGTTGGGCTCGGTAAGTACACCGCGCAGGTTGACCTGACGATGGACTTCAGTGCGGTAGAAGAAACCCAGAAACGTTTTAATCCGGACTTACCTGCGGTGCGCAGTGAAACCACCTTTGAAGAGAATAATGTGGGTGGTCTGGCTGTGGGTATCCCTGGCGCGCTAACAAACCAGCCGCCGGTGAACTCCAATATTCCGGAAGTGGCAGGCCAGGGTAATGGCACGGGCACTACGCCGTCACGTATCCATAAAGAAGCCACACGTAACTATGAGCTGGATACCACCATTTCACATAAGCGTCAGCAAACCGGCGTGATCCGTCGCATCAGTGTCTCGGTCGCAGTGGATTATATGAACAAACCGGATGCCGAGGGCAATATGGTGATGACACCACGCTCTCAGGAAGAGCTGAACAACATTCGTCGCTTGCTTCAGGGCGGTGTCGGCTTCGACATGCAACGTGGTGATGCGCTGGAAGTAGTGACTGTGCCATTTGTTCGCGAAAACATCCTGGAAGAAGGCGACCTGCCGCTATGGGAGCAGGAATGGTTTATGAAAACCATCCGTCTGGTGATGGGCGCCCTGGTTATCATAGTGCTGATACTGGCTGTTGTCAGACCTATGCTGAAACGTCTGATTTACCCAGAAGATACGCTTGAAGAATACGATGAAGATGCACTAACCTCAGGGGTAGACCTTGGCGACAGTACTTTAGATATGCTAAACAATGACTTTGATGAATCAGCAGTTGGCTTCTCTTCCGATGGTACATTACAATTGCCAGACTTACATGGTGACGAAGACTTGCTTAAAGCGGTTCGTGCACTGGTTGCCAATGAGCCAGAGCTGTCTTCTCAAGTAGTTAAAGCATGGTTAACTGAAGATGAGTGATGAAGAACAAAAACAACTGCCGCCGGCATTTGATGTAGACAAACTGGATGGGGTCGATAAGGCCGCCATCCTGCTACTGAGCCTGACGGAAGAAGATGCTGCCCAGATATTGAAGCATCTGGAACCCAAGCAGGTGCAAAAAGTGGGTATGGCGATGGCGGCACTCGATGACTTATCGCAGGCCAAAATCAGTGCGGTGCACAACCTGTTTATCGAGCAGATCCAAAGCTTCAGTACCATCGGCTTCCAGTCAGAGGACTTCATTAAGAAGGCACTGACTGCGGCACTGGGTGAAGACAAAGCAGCCAGCCTGATCGACCAGATTGTGATGGGCTCAGGTGCTAAAGGCCTGGACTCATTGAAATGGATGGACTCCAAACAGGTGGCTAACATCATCCGTAACGAGCACCCGCAGATCCAGACAATCGTATTATCCTATCTGGAGCCGGAGCAATCGGCTGAGATACTTGCTCAGTTCCCTGAGAAGGTTCGCTTAGACCTGACAATGCGTATCGCCAACCTTGAAGAAGTACAACCCGCGGCACTGCAAGAGCTGAACGAAATCATGGAGAAACAGTTTGCCGGTCAAGCAGGTGCACAGGCTGCGAAAATGGGTGGCCTGAAAGCCGCTGCCGACATTATGAACTATCTGGATACCAACATCGAAGGTCAGCTGATGGACTCTATCCGTGAACATGATGAAGAAATGTCGCAGCAAATTCAGGATCTGATGTTTGTCTTTGAAAACCTTATGGATGTTGAAGATAGAGGTATTCAGGCGATTCTACGTGAAGTACAGCAGGATGTATTGATGAAGGCCATCAAAGGTGCCGATGACTCTCTGAAAGACAAGATCATGAAGAACATGTCTAAACGTGCCGCAGAAATGATGGCCGATGATCTGGAAGCCATGCCGCCAGTTAGGATCAGTGAAGTTGAAGCTGCGCAGAAAGAGATCCTGGCCACAGCCAGACGTCTTGCCGACTCGGGTGAAGTTATGCTCGGTGGTGGTGGTGGTGAGGAGTTCCTGTAAGCCATGGCTGAGAAAAAGTTATATCGTGGTAAACCTGTGAGCTCCGACGCCTTGGACGAACTGTTAGAAAACTGGCCGATCCCGGATGTAGAACAGGATCTGAGCAAGTATTCCGGGCGTTCAACCGCAATGGGGACGCCGCTTGAGGAGGTTTATCAGCAAAAAGTTAAACACGCCGAACCTGAGCCTGAAGAAGAAGCCGTTCCAACACTGACACTTGAGGAGCTCGAGCAGATCAGACAGGACGCTTATGAAGAAGGCCTTAAGCAGGGCCATGAACAGGGCTATATTGAGGGGTTTGACAAAGGCGTCAGTGAAGGCAAAGAAGCCGGCTACAAAGAAGGTGTCACGCTTGGTAAGGAGCAGGGCATAGAAGAAGCAAAGCCGCTCATTGAAGAGCGATTGCAGTCATTGTCTGCGTTACTGGATGCCACCCAAAACCCTCTGCGTCAGATAGATGAAGCCGCTGAAAAGCAATTATTGCAACTCGTCAATTTATTGGCAGAGCAAGTGATTTTTGAGCAGGTGAAGGCGCGTCCGGAGCTGATTTTACAGGCGCTGAAGAAAGGGATTGACGCTTTACCTTTGCATGATACGCAGATGCGGATCAATTTACACCCCGATGACCTGGCGCTGGTCAAAGAAGCATATGGCGAAGAAACCATTGCCGAGCAACACTGGCAGCTTGTGCCTGAGCCGACCTTAGAGCGCGGTGGCTGCCAGATCAGAACGCCGGAGTCCTCCATCGACTTAAGCCTCAAAAACCGTATCAGTGAGGTGCTTGGCAGCTTTTTACAGGGTAGCGGCGTAGACACCTGAGCCATACCATAGTGCGGTGTAGCTATCCGAGCATCGCACTAAACTAAATGTTGGTTAGCTTTTTGCATGAGTGAGATATCTGAATTTTTTCACCGATAGCAAATGACCGTATCCAGTTCGACACAACCGCCCCTGGCTGAACGCCTGCAAAAATTTCAAAAACATATCCAGCCTTATGGCGTAGCTGTTGCGGGCAGCCTGACTCGGGTAGTCGGCCTCACGCTTGAAGCGAGGGGGCTCAATGCCCCGGTCGGCAGTCAGTGTAAAATAGAAACCATCCGCGGATTTGTCGATGCCGAAGTCATCGGATTTAATCAGGACACCCTCTATCTGATGCCTAATGATCATATTTCTGGTGTCCTGCCGGGTGCCCGCGTGATCCCACAGATCAAAGAGGCTGGTTTGCCGGTGGGGATGAGCCTGTTAGGTCGAGTAGTCGACGGACTGGGACGCCCACTGGATGGCCTTGGACCGATTGAAGCAGAAACCCACCTCAAATTCGCTCAGGCAGCCATAAACCCGCTGGCCAGACGCCCAATCAAAGAGCCGATGGATGTGGGTGTACGCGCCATTAATTCCATTGTTACTGTAGGTCAGGGGCAGCGGATGGGTCTGTTTGCAGGTAGTGGTGTGGGTAAATCTGTGTTGCTTGGCATGATGACGCGCGGCAGTGAGGCGGATGTGATTGTGGTCGGTCTGGTTGGTGAACGGGGCCGGGAAGTAAAAGAATTCATAGATGAGATCCTGGGTGTAGAAGGGCGGCGACGCTCTGTGGTGGTTGCCGCACCGGCTGATGCATCGCCGTTGATGCGGCTCAAAGGCTGTGAAAGTGCAGTAACCATTGCGGAATATTTTCGCGATCAGGGGCTGAACGTGCTGTTACTACTCGACTCGGTGACCCGCTACGCCATGGCTCAGCGGGAAATTGCCTTGGCGGTGGGAGAACCACCGGCCACCAAAGGGTATCCGCCTTCTGTATTTGCTAAGTTGCCTGCGCTGGTAGAGCGCGCAGGTAATGGGGGCGAGGGACAGGGTTCAATCACGGCCTTCTTCACGGTACTGAGTGAGGGGGATGACATGCAGGACCCCATTGCCGATTCTGCCCGGGCCATTCTTGATGGGCACATCGTGTTGTCACGGGACCTGGCAGACAGCGGCCACTATCCGGCCATTGATATTGAAAAGTCGATTTCGCGGGTGATGCCGCAGGTGGTGTCTGAGAGCCATATGCAACAGGCTCGGGTGCTTAAACAGGTTTATTCTATGTACCAGCAAAATAAAGACATGATCACTTTAGGGGCTTATCAGCAGGGCAGTGACCCTATGCTGGATCAGGCCATCAACATGATGCCGAACATTAATGCCTTCTTGCAGCAGGGAATGAAAGACGTGCTGCATTATGACGAATGTCTGCAAGGTCTGGCACAACTTCTGGGACAAGGCTAATGGCAAATAACAAACTCGATTTGCTTTACAAACTGGAAAGCGAAAAAGAAGAAAAGCTGCGTATTAACTTTATTCAGGCTGAGCAGAACTTTCATGCCAACCAGCAAAAGCTCAAAGGTTTGAATGATTTTCGACTTGAGTATAGTCAACAGCTGCACCAAAAAGCCCAGCAAGGTTTATCGAGCGCGGGGTTTGGCCAGTACCACGCCTTTATTAACAAAATTGAACAAGCTATTACACAGCAGGCAAGCACAGTTGCAACGGCTAAGCGTGTGGTCGACCAGCGCCGCAAGCTATGGCTTGAGCAACAAGTTAAGGCCAAAGCAATTGCCAAGCTGATAGAGAAAAAAGCACTAGAGCATCAGCAAAAGCTGGCCAAAGCAGAGCAGAAGATGCTGGACGAGTTTGCCACCAATATTTTCATGCGGCGCAAACAAGCACAATAAATGGCCTGTTTTTTGCAATATCAACCCTGTAAATCAATTTAATCCGGTTAGCGGCGCAAACTTGCCGCATATGAAGGTGACAGTATGGTCAATGTTTCGCTAGAAGTAGCAATCAATAACGGAGTTTCGGCGAAGGGAAAGGATCAAACGGAACAGTCCGAGGACTCGGGCTTTCTCGCTATGTTGGCTCAGGCAGAGCAAGACAGTAGCGACGAGGCTCAACAGTCAGATACCGATGAGACGCAGGAGTATACTCCTTTGCCGGGAGGCCTGGACCGCCGTCTGGGTTTGGATACCAGTGACGTACCGACAAACAAAAAAGCTGCGCCGGACGAACCGTTAAAACTCGATGATTCTGAGCTACCTGGTCAGACAGTGGGCCAATCGGGCGCAGCTGCTGGCTCAAACAGCGATGCCGATGATCTGCTTGCTCAGATCACCTCATCCAATGCACAAAGCACTGACGTTGCACATAACCTGGCACCTGTGCCCAAGGCATTGAAAGACTATTTAGGCAAAGAAGCCCTGGTAACGCCACCTGAAGGTAAGCAGCCTGGCGATAATATCGGGCCGGTCGTCCCTGCGCCTGCAGGACAAGGCGATGAGGCTCTAGACCCTGAAATCGCTGATACAAAAGCGCCACTGGCAAGCGCAACTAGCCATGCAGTTGCGAAACCTATGGAAGGTAAGACGCTGGCTGAGAGCGTTGATGAGCAGGTGATTACCAAACGCGTTGAGCGAGTGGGACCGGTGATCACGCAACCAAGCGAAGCTGCTTTGCCTGCACAAGCGGATAATCAGCCTGTGAAAGGAGAAGCAAAGGCTGCCGGGCTTACAGAAGCGTTAAAGTCAGGCAGTACAGGCGATATTAAACACGCGGTAAACATAACGTCGACCGATGAGCAGAAGCACGCGGTGCAGACTAAGCCATTACAAGCAGAACAGGCATTGCCAGCGGGTAAGCCTGCGACCTCAGAGGTACCTCCAGTAACGGTTAACCCAGCAGGAGATAAAGAGGCGGTGCCGCGTGAGCAAGCGTCAGCACAAAGTGCAGCGCATAAATACGCGGGCGAGGCACAACCTTTGACTGGTAAAGTTACTCAGCGCTCTGGCGAGCAAATCGGCCCGGTGATCACAACGCCACAGGGCGATGAAGCCCAGGGGGCTAGTGCAGACAAGGCAAGCAAAACCCCCCAACCAGCTCAGCCTCAGCAGATCAGCAATGCAACCAGCACAAGTGATCTGAAAGGGATGGTTGACGCATTGACGCCGCAGCAAAAGCAGACACTGGCAACGAATCTTCAGTCTCAGCTGGACAGTGGTGAGCTGAGCGACCCTGAGCATCGCGCGAAAGCCGAACAGTTGCTGCAAGAGTTGGGTGTGAAGCCCCAATTGGCGGGAGCAAACAAAGCACAGGACATGGCCGCGACGGTGGCCAAACAGCCAGCTCAAACTGATCAGCAAGTGCAAAACAATAATACTGAGCAGCTTGCTACATCTGAAAAAGACAGCAAAGCCGCAAAAGTAACAGATCCGGTTTCACCAGATAAGGTGAACAAACAGAGCGCTGCGGTAAGTCAGTCGGCTGTGGGTAACGCAGAACAAAAATCGCAGCTCAAAGACGTGCAGCAGCAAGCAGTTGCAAGCGAGTCGCTCGATAGTGAACACCCAGAGTTAGCGCAGCTCAAAAAAGAGGGGGGGCAGTCTGAGCAGCAAAATTCGCAGCAGCGCAGCGCCGTGCCAGCACCCATAGAAAATATCTTTAAAGCCATTCGTGGCGAGCGTGTCGATGATGGGTTAAAGCATGAGTTTAATGAAGTACTGGCACAAGTTGAGCAGGTCCGTCAAACCCAGCAGGTTAACCAGCAAAGTGCAGTGAACCAAAAAGCCATGCAGACCGACCCTGCCGTCAGTCAGGCCATAAATATTGCAAGAAATGATGCGGTGAAAGCCTTACAAGAGCGCGTCAATATGATGCTGAATATCAATAACAAGGAAGCTGAGATCCGCTTAGATCCACCTGAATTGGGCAGTATGCAGATACGTATACGCTCTGAGGGGGAGCAGGCTCAGGTTAACTTTGTGGTGCAAAACCAGCAAGCCAAAGAGCAGTTAGAACAGTCCATGCCCAAGCTCAGAGAGATGCTTGCTGAGCAGGGGATCCAGCTCGGAGAAAGCAATATTCAGCAGGGGCAGGGGGGAGAGCAACAGCAACAGGAATCATCCCAAGGTCATGGAACACTTGCTAATAATGGCAGTGAAGCGCAAAATAACGGCCAACAATCAACAACTAGCAGACGGCAAAGTGATTCTGCAATAGATTACTATGCGTAACAGCTGCTATGATTAAGGTTACAGTGAGTTAAAGAAGCGCGACAATGGCAGAAGAAAGCGATTTAGAAATAGAAGAAGCCGGTGGCTCGAAGAAGAAATTAATCATTATTATTGCGGCTGTGGTTGTTGTTTTAGCCGCAGTTGCGGGCTACTTTTTATTTGCAGGGTCAGATGAGGCGCCCGAATCGCTGGCAGAAGAAACGACCGAACAGCAGGTACAGGCATCGCAGCAAAATGCTGCTCAAACGGGCAGTGCGTTGTATGTCGCTATGCCTCGTCCTTTTGTGTTTAACGTGCCAGGCGCGAGTCGCGACCGCATAGTGCAAATTAAAGTACAGCTGCTGGTGCGGGGCGACGTCAATGAAGAGGTGGCCAAGAAGCATATTCCTCTGATTGAGGGCACCCTGTTAAGTGTGTTTTCCACCACAACCGCTGATGAATTGAGTACCAGTGCAGGTAAAGAGACCTTACGTCTGAGCGCGCTGGATAAAGTGCAGGCCGCAATGGAAAGCGTTGAGGGCAGCAAGGTAGTTGAGCGTGTGTTATTTACCGGTTTTGTAATGCAGTAGGAAGAGTCAGTGAGCGACTTATTATCACAAGACGAAATCGATGCCTTATTGCATGGCGTCGATGAAGTCGAAGAAGAAGAGGTTCCCGATAGTGACGATGGCGGGACCAGTAACGCCTTACAATACGACTTTTCGTCGCAGGACCGAATCGTTCGTGGTCGCATGCCAACGCTGGAAATCGTTAACGAACGATTCGCCCGGCATATGCGGATCAGTCTGTTCAATATGATGCGTCGTACCGCTGAAGTGTCAATCAATGGTGTGCAAATGCTCAAGTTTGGCGAGTATATTCACACTTTGTTTGTACCGACCAGCTTGAACATGGTGCGTTTTCGCCCGCTTAAGGGCACCGGTTTGATCACCATGGAAGCCCGTTTGGTGTTTATTCTGGTAGATAACTTCTTCGGTGGTGATGGCCGTTACCATGCGAAAATTGAAGGACGTGAATTTACGCCAACTGAGCGACGTATTGTACAGATGCTGCTCAAGATTATCTTTGAAGATTACAAAGAAGCCTGGGCGCCGGTTATGGATGTATCTTTTGAATACCTGGATTCAGAAGTGAACCCTGCGATGGCCAATATAGTGTCACCGACCGAGGTTGTGGTAATAAGCTCATTCCACATTGAGCTGGACGGCGGGGGCGGAGACTTCCATATTTCCCTACCTTACTCGATGCTCGAACCCATCCGTGAACTGCTCGATGCCGGTGTTCAATCAGATACGGAAGATACGGATCTGCGTTGGAGTAAGGCCCTGCGCGACGAAATTATGGATGTTGAAGTTGAACTGTCTACACAGTTACTGGAAGTCGACTTGTCTTTGGAGCAAATTATGCAGTTGAAAGCGGGTGATATTATCCCCGTTGAAATGCCTGAGCATATCACTGTGTTTGTGGAGGAGCTGCCGACGTTTCGAGCTAAAATGGGGCGTTCCCGCGATAATGTGGCGCTGCAGATCAGTGAGAAGATTAAACGTCCTGAATCGGTTAAGTCTGAGCTTCACGTGTTTACAAAGGGCGGCAAGAAGCTGGACTCGGATGCCGAATTGGCAGAATTAGAAGAAGATCTGCACCTGTCTGAAGGTGTGGATTTGGATTGGTGATGAAGAAGTTAATTAAGGTAGTCAGTGCATGAGCGATGATCAAGATACAATGGACGAATGGGCGGCTGCACTTGCAGAGGCCGAGGAAGCTGACCAGGACGGTGCTGAAGCCGAAGTTGCAGAACTGGAAGAGTTACAGGACAGTGGCGCTAATCTGAGTGCGGATGAAAAGCGCAAACTCGATACAATTTTAGATATCCCGGTCACCATTTCGATGGAGGTGGGCCGCTCTAAAATTAATATCCGTAATTTACTCCAGTTAAACCAGGGATCCGTTGTTGAGCTGGACAGGGTTGCCGGTGAACCTCTGGATGTATTGGTTAACGGCACTTTGATTGCGCACGGTGAAGTGGTTGTTGTAAACGATAAGTTTGGTATTCGCCTGACTGACGTGATCAGCCAAGTCGAACGCATCAAAAAGCTTCGCTAGCAGCCCAGGGAATGAGTGTATTAATGTTCTCCAGTGTGGCTGCAGCGCAGCCACCCAGCGGGCTCAGCAGTGAGCTATTATCGGTTGGCCTGTCTTTGGCTTTGGTGGTGTTGGCGATTATCGGGTTGGCATTACTGGTTAAGCGCTTTAACCCAAATCTGGGTAACAGCCAGGATTTTAAAGTGATCCGCAGCTTACCGCTAGGCAGTAAGGAGCGCCTGCTGGTAATTGAAATTGACGATAAGCAACACTTGCTCGGTGTCACGCCACACAGTATCAATTATTTATATCAGTTAGAGTCGCCGTTAGAGGTGACACCCACAGCGCCTTTTGCTAAAGAACTTAGTCGCTTAATGTCCGGCGCAAATAACAATAAGAAATAAACCTATGGTCCGAATTCTTCTCCTCATCAGTGTGTTCTTCTTTGCATCAAATGCCTTTGCTGATGGTATTGAGGCTTTGAGCGTAACAACTAATCCGGATGGCTCTCAGGAATACTCAGTAACCCTGCAAGTATTGGCCATCATGACAGCACTGAGCTTTATTCCGGCTGCTGTGATTATGATGACCTCGTTTACGCGCATCATTGTGGTACTGGCGATATTGCGTCAGGCAATTGGCTTGCAGCAATCGCCGTCAAATCAGGTCTTGGTGGGTATGTCGCTGTTTCTGACCTTTTTTATTATGGCGCCAATCTTCAATCAAATTAACGACCGCGCCGTACAACCTTATTTGAACGAAGAGTTGACGTCGATACAGGCATTGCAAGAAGCCAAAGAGCCTATCAAAGCATTTATGCTTTCCCAAACCCGGATAAAGGATTTGGAAACATTCGCCAAGATAGCCGGTTACGATAAACTCGATAGCCCGGAAGACACGCCGTTTGTGGTCATTATTCCGGCGTTTGTGACCAGTGAACTGCAAACTGCTTTTATCATTGGCTTTATGTTTTTTATCCCCTTCCTGATAGTAGACCTGGTGGTTGCCAGTGTCTTGATGGCGATGGGTATGATGATGCTGTCGCCCATGATTGTGGCTTTACCTTTTAAGATCATGCTGTTTGTGTTGGTCGATGGTTGGTCTTTGATAATGGGCACGCTGGCGCGAAGTTTTGGTTTAGGAGTGTGACATGGAACCAGAAGTTTTTGTCGACATTCTCAGTGACTCGCTCTTTATTGTTATCAAATTAGTAACCGCAATTGTACTACCCGGTCTGATGATAGGTTTGGTGGTCGCGGTCTTCCAGGCTGCAACGTCGATTAACGAACAAACTCTGAGCTTTTTGCCCAGGCTCATCATCACCATTGTGGCACTGATTTTCGGTGGCCACTGGATGGTGCAGGTGCTGATGGACTTCTTCAACCAGTTGGTACTCCAAATCCCCGAAATTGCAGGGTAGTGCTATGGAGTACCCCTTCGAACTCATTATTCAGGCGCTCAGTGACTATATGTTGCCGTTTGTTCGGATCAGCTCAATGATCATGATTATGGCCGGTTTGGGTGCGCAAAGTGTGCCAACCCGAGTGAAGCTTGCCCTGTCGATTGTGGTAACCGTGGCGGTTGTGCCTGCTATCCCTCAGACTCAGTTTACTGATTTATTCTCCTTTGCCATGATTTTGGTGGTGATACATGAAATCATTGTCGGGGTGGCAATTGGCTTCGCCTCGGTATTGTTGCTAAATACCTTTATTGTTGCGGGTCAGATCCTGGCAATGCAAACAGGCCTGGGCTTTGCGTCAGTGGTTGACCCCGCCAATGGTCTGAGTGTACCTGCTGTTGGCCAGTTTTATCTGATCCTGGCTACGTTATTGTTTTTTGTCTTTAATGGTCATCTGATGATGATCAACATGGTGGTTTATAGCTTTCAGACTTGGCCTATCGACGGTAACTGGTGGGTGGCCGATAACTACTGGTTGATAGTGACCTGGGGGAGCTGGCTGTTTGCTACAGCACTGGCGTTGTCTTTGGCACCTTTAACAGCCATGCTGTTGATTAACTTGTCATTTGGCATAATGACCCGTGCCGCGCCGCAGATGAATATCTTCTCGGTCGGATTTGCGTTTACTATGGTGTCCGGTTTGTTGATTATCTGGGCAACAATGGGCAACTTTGTGATTCAATACGAGTTCCAGTGGCTGAAAATGACAGAGCTGATGTGTAACCTGATTGGTTGCACGGTGTAATCGAGTACCGGGAGTAAGAAAATGGCAGAAGATTCTGGTCAGGAACGTACGGAAGAACCCACAGACAAGAAAATTTCTGACGCCCGAAAGAAAGGCCAGGTTGCTCGCTCAAAAGAGCTGGGTACGACCTTCGTGCTCATCTTCTCAGCCGTTTCACTGTTGCTTTATGGACCTGACATTGCTAAAGGCCTGTATAACATGATGGGCCGGATGTTTACATTGAACCGCAATGAAACCTATGACACCACTAAAATGTTTTCTGTTTGGGGTGATGCATTTTCCGAGATCATCTTCCCGCTGTCTATGTTTGTGTTGATCATTATGGTTGCCGGGATCATTGGTAATACTTTGTTAGGAGGCTTTAATTTCAGCTGGCAGGCTGCGGCACCTAAGCCGAGTAAAATGTCACCAATGAAAGGCATTAAACGTATGTTTGGGCCCCAGGCGGCGGTAGAGCTGGTCAAATCAATCCTCAAATTTGTGCTGGTGGCTGGGTTTGCAATATTACTTATCAAGGTATTCTTCTATGAGATATTGCACCTGAGTATCGAGCAAATCCCAGGCAGCATTCTGCATTCGCTGGAAATTCTGGCCTGGATGTTTCTCGCACTGAGCTGCACTATGATCATTATTTCAGCCATTGACGCACCCTATCAGAGCTATAATCATCACAAACAACTCAAGATGACGCTGCAAGAAGTAAAGGATGAGTACAAGAACTCCGAAGGTGATCCCCAGATCAAAGCGCGTATTCGGCGCACACAACGGGAGATGTCGCAGCGACGTATGATGCAGGAAGTACCTGATGCCGACGTGGTCGTAACCAACCCCACTCACTATTCTGTGGCGCTCAAGTATGACACTGACAAAGCCGGTGCCCCTATGGTCATTGCGAAAGGGGTTGATGAACTGGCCATGCAGATCCGTAAAATTGCCAAAGGTAACGAAGTCCCGATTGTCGAGTCGCCTGTGCTGACTCGTTCTTTGTACCACACCACTGAGGTGGGCGACCAAATTCCACAACAGTTGTTTACCGCAGTGGCACAAGTGCTGGCCTACGTATTCCAGCTGAAAAAGTTCAACAAGGGACGGGGTAAACGGCCTGTTGCCCTGAATAAAGACCTGCCGATCCCCGATGAACTAAAACACTAAGCTAATTGGTATTAAACTTGCTTTAATGTAACTGCGTCAATAATTTGTGGTTTGTAAGTTATGGATTTTAAAGCGGTTTTACAGCAGGTTAATCGAGATAAAAAAGAGTACGCCAAAGGCATTGGTACCCCAGTATTGGTGTTGGCGGCATTGGGCATGGTGGTATTACCTATGCCCCCTTTCTTGCTTGATATCTTGTTCTCATTCAATATCGCCCTGGCATTGGTTGTACTGTTAGTGACGGTTTACACCATGAAGCCGCTTGAATTTGGCATGTTTCCTTCAGTATTGCTGATAGCGACAATCTTGCGATTGGCACTGAATGTTGCCAGTACCCGGGTGGTGCTGCTGGAAGGTCATAACGGCGGAGACGCAGCCGGTAAAGTGATCGAGGCGTTTGGTTCCGTTGTAATTGGCGGTAACTACGCGGTTGGTCTGGTGGTCTTCCTGATCCTCATCATCATTAACTTTGTGGTTATCACCAAAGGTGCCGGCCGTATCTCCGAAGTATCAGCCCGTTTTACCTTGGACGCGATGCCGGGTAAACAAATGGCGATTGACGCAGACTTAAATGCCGGTTTCATCTCGGCTGACGAAGCCAGAGCAAGACGTGAAGAAGTCACGCGTGAAGCGGATTTCTACGGTTCGATGGATGGTGCCAGTAAATTCGTAAAAGGGGATGCGATAGCGGGGATTGTGATCCTGGCAATTAACATCATTGGCGGCCTGTTTGTCGGTATGGTACAGCACGATCTGACGTTTGGCAGAGCGATGGAGGTGTATACCTTACTGACTATTGGTGATGGTCTGGTTGCTCAGCTACCGTCACTGCTACTTTCTATCGGTACGGCGATTGTTGTAACTCGTCAGAATGAATCGCACAACATGGGCGAGCAGATGACCCAGCAACTGGGCAATGAGAAGTCCTTGTCTATTGCAGCCGGGATTCTGATTGTGATGGGGCTCGTACCTGGCATGCCACATGTTGCTTTCCTGGGCCTGGGCGGACTCATTGGCTTTTTGGCTTACTACCAACACCAGCAGAAGCTTAAGGCCGAAGAAGAAAAAGCAGAAGAATCAAAGGGCGGCGCAGTCGCTTCTCAGCAGCAGGAACAAAAAGAGCTTGGCTGGGATGATGTACAGCCGGTGGATGTGATTGGTCTGGAAGTAGGCTACCGCCTTATCCCGCTGGTTGATCAGTCACAAGGCGGTGAGCTGTTGAATCGTATTAAAGGGGTGCGTAAGAAGTTGTCACAGGAGCTGGGTTTTCTGGTGCCACCTGTGCATATTCGCGATAACCTCGAATTAGACCCGAATGCCTATCGCATTACCCTGATGGGAGTGGGATCCGGTGATGGTGAGCTGAAGCACGGTGATGAGCTGGCTATCAATCCGGGCCAGGTATTTGGCCCAATCAATGGTGTTGCGACTAAAGATCCTGCATTTGGTCTGGAAGCGGTTTGGATCAAACCAGAGCAAAAAGACGAAGCACATTCTCTGGGTTACACCGTGGTCGATGCAGCGACGGTTGTGGCGACACATATCAGCCAGTTGTTGACTAACAATGCGTCCTTACTGCTGGGCCATGAAGAAGTTCAGAACCTGCTAGATATGCTGGCCAAGAGTCACCCACGCCTGGTTGAAGGCTTGGTCCCTGATGTATTACCTCTGACAACCATTGTAAAAGTACTGCAAAACTTGCTTAACGAGGGTGTGGCAATTCGTGATATGCGCTCTATTGTTCAGACCCTGGTTGAGTATGGGCCACGCAGTCAGGACCCGGATGTATTAACGGCTGCGGTACGTATTTCACTACGCCGATTGATTGTTCAGGATGCGGTTGGTGGGGCTGAAGAAATCCCTGTCATAACATTGGCGCCCGAGTTGGAACAGATGTTGCATAAATCACTTCAGAACGCAGGTGATGAGGGGGCAGGCATAGAGCCAGGCCTTGCAGAGCGGCTTCAAGGTTCATTAAGAGAAGCCCATCAAACGCAAGAAATGCTCGGCGAGCCGTCCATCTTATTAACCTCAGGTATGTTAAGAAGTGTGCTGTCAAGATTTGTAAAACACACCATACCGGGACTGAGAGTGATGTCATATCAGGAAGTACCGGATGAGAGACAAATCAAGATAGTGAGCTCAGTTGGACAGTAGAGGACTAGAAGGGGCTGACCATGAAAATTAAACGTTTTTTTGCAAAAGATATGCGTACGGCTTTAAAAGAAGTGAAAGAAGAGCTAGGTGCAGATGCAGTGATCATGTCAAATAAGAAACTGGCAGATGGCGTTGAAATCGTCGCTGCAGTAGACAATGATCGGACACCCGCTCCACAGCCTCAGGCGGCGCAGTCAGCTCCTCAGCAAAGCGCAGCGCAGGCTGCACCTCGCCAGGCAGCCCCAGGGCAAAGTGCTCAGCATAGTTACAGCCAGCCTGCCAGAATGGTTCGTCCTCAACCTCGCCGCGCAGAGCCTCAGAAGCAGGCGCAGGTTGCAGACAGTCTTGAAGCCTTGCTTGAGCGCCAAGCCCCTCGTCCTAAGTCGCCCGAGCTTGCTTCAATGTTTTCTCAATCTGGTATCAATACCGATGATATGTTTGGCGCGCAGCAGCGCCATGAAGCGCCAGCTAAAGCGGCACCTCAGAGCGCTCGTCAGCCTCGTTTTGAGGCCCAAAGTCATGATTTTGACGGCCGCGATACAGCGTCTTCCTGGGAGTTTGGTGACGATCTGGAACAGGGCTTCGGTGACGAGCCAGCCGCGCAGAAAAAAGTCAGCGAAGATGAAATGTCTTCCATGCGCGATGAGATGAATGCTATTCGCCAGTTACTTGAATTCCAGCTATCAGGGCTGATGAATCAGGAAATGGCGCGTCGTGACCCGACTCGTGCTTGTCTGGTTGACCGCCTTAAAGGCATGGGGATTGGTGCTGAAGTGGCTGAGCAAATGGCTTGCTTTATCCCTGATGACGTTTCTCGTAAAGAAGCCTGGAATGCACTACTTAATATGGTTGTTAATCAAATGCACACAACTAACAACGATATTCTGCGCCAGGGTGGTGTGTATGCCATGGTCGGACCTACAGGAGTTGGCAAAACCACCACAGTTGCAAAATTGGCAGCGCTGGGTGCACAAAAATATGGTGCCGATAATGTCGCCCTGATCACCACAGATACCTACCGTATCGGCGCTTATGAACAACTGGCAACCTATGGTCGGATCATCGGTTGTCCTGTCAAGCAAGTAAAAGATGCCAATGAACTTGCTGAGGTTCTTTATCATTTACGTAATAAGCGTCTAATATTAATAGACACGGCAGGTATGAGTCAGCGTGATTTACGCCTGACAGAGCAATTAAACACGCTGATGCGTAGCAGCCGTGTTGACATTCGCAGCTACCTGGTATTAAGTGCGACTGCACAAATGCATGTACTGCAAGAAACCGTCAATCACTTCAAAAAAGTCAATTTAAGTGGTTGTATTTTTACAAAACTTGATGAAAGTCTAAGTTTAGGTGAGATAATTAGCATAGCGATTCAAAATCGTCTGCCAATAGGGTATCTTACCAATGGTCAGCGAGTGCCTGAAGACATTCGCGTGGCAAACGCTCAGAAGTTAGTCAAAAAGGCTGAGCAATTGTATTTAAAGAGAACAAAAGCACAACATTCGCGACGTGTACCAGTGGCGTCCCAGACAGTAGGAATGTATGATTAATACAGTTTTAGATCAAGCAAGTGGCCTGCGGAGAATGAACCAGAAAAATAACCACAGTGTAAAAGTAATCGCAGTGACTGGTGGTAAAGGTGGAGTAGGTAAAACCAATGTATCCCTTAACACAGCCATTGCGTTAGGACAGCAGGGTAATCGGGTCTTGGTGCTTGATGCTGACTTAGGTCTGGCTAACTGTGATGTTATGCTGGGTTTAAGAGTAGAGAAAAATTTATCGCATGTTTTGTCTGGTGAATGTGAGCTAGACGAAATTCTTGTAGAGGGCCCGGCTGGGATCCGCATCGTACCTGCAACCTCAGGGTCGCAGAGTATGGTTGAATTAACGCCTGCCGAGCACGCTGGATTAATCCGTGCGTTTAGCGAATTGAGTAGCGAATTTGACATCTTAATCGTCGATACTGCGGCTGGTATTTCTGATATGGTTTTGAGCTTCTCTCGTGCTGCCCAGGATGTCTTGGTTGTAGTGTGTGACGAGCCAACCTCCATCACGGATGCTTACGCGCTGATCAAAGTGCTTAGCCGCGAACACGGTGTATACAAATTCAAGATTGTCGCCAATATGGTGCGCAGTCTACGTGAAGGACAAGAGTTGTTTGCCAAGCTGTCCAAAGTGACCGACCGATTTTTAGATGTTGCTTTGGAGTTGGTTGCTACGATCCCGTTTGATGAAAATATGCGCAAGTCATCGCGTCGCCAAAAAACCATCGTTGAGCTCTTCCCTAATTCACCTGCTGCCGTGGCGTTCAGAGGCCTGGCCAGCAAAGCTGTCAAGTGGCCCATTCCCCACCAACCTTCAGGTCATTTGGAATTCTTTATTGAGCAGCTGGTAAACGGTTAACGATGGCTTCACCGGTCAACCGCATGGCGGGATATAAAACGACGGACCACCTGAGTAAGGTGGTAGAGCGTCATACGCCTTTGGTAAAAAAGGTGGCCTGTCATTTATTAGCGAGGTTACCAGCCAGCGTTCAGTTAGATGATTTAGTCCAGTCGGGTATGATTGGACTCATTGAAGCGTGCAAAAATTTTGACGCCAGTAAAGGCGCAAGCTTCGAAACCTTTGCCGGTATTCGAATTCGCGGTGCAATGATTGACGAGATCCGCCGTGGCGACTGGGCTCCCCGCTCAGTGCACAAAAACGGCCGGATGGTTGCGGAAGCCATTGCTGAGCTTGAAGCACAGTTTGGGCGCGAACCAAAAGATACTGAAATCGCTGAAAAACTTGATATTACGCTAGATGAGTACCATCATATTTTACATGATGTCAATGCGAGTAAAGTTATCGGCATTGAAGACCTAGGGGTCGACGAAGACGTAATTTCTCCCGCAGGCAACGATTTTGCGCTAGACAAACCATTCAATAATGTTAAAAATGAGCGCTTTAACGAGTCGTTAGTCAATGCTATCAAGACTTTACCTGAGCGAGATGCCTTGGTGTTGTCTTTGTACTATAACGACGAGATGAATTTAAAAGAGATTGGCGCGATCTTAGAAGTCAGCGAATCTCGAGTGAGTCAGATTCACGGTCAAGCAATGATCAAGCTCAGAGCGAAGATCAATGACTGGATCAATTAGAGTTAGTTTTACAATATAGGTTCAAACCTCACCGGAGGAAGTTTTGGATAAGAACATGAAAATTCTCGTGGTTGATGATTTTTCTACGATGAGAAGAATAATCAAAAACCTGCTAAGAGACTTAGGCTTTACCAATGTTCAAGAGGCTGATGATGGCAGTACGGCACTTCCAATGTTGCAAAATCAGGAATTCGACTTTGTCGTAACTGACTGGAATATGCCCGGCATGCAAGGTATCGATTTGTTACGTGCAATTCGTGCTGACGACAAGCTTAAACACATCCCAGTACTCATGGTAACAGCGGAAGCGAAGAAAGAACAAATCGTTGCTGCTGCCCAGGCTGGAGTTAATGGTTATATCGTTAAACCGTTTACGGCAGGAACCCTGAAAACCAAACTAGAAAAAGTGTTCGAGCGTTTAGGCTAGTATTGATAAGGGTAGGCTTATGTCAACATCTTCTGTGCCACAGATAACTCTGGAACAGGCTAAACTGCTCGTTGAATACCTAGAACAGGGTGAGCAGGAAAAGGCTGATGAGATATTAATTGAGGCCACTAATAAAGAACAATCAGAGCTTTTTGCTGAAGTAGGTAAGCTGACTCGACAACTTCATGAATCATTGAAGAACTTTGAGTTGGATACGCGTTTAGCAGATCTCACGACAGAAGCCATTCCAGATGCCAAGCAGCGCCTCAATTACGTCATGGAAATGACCGAAAGTGCTGCCAATAAAACCATGGATGCCGTAGAAGCGAGTCTTCCCTTAGCCCAAGAACTTGCCGATGAACTCTCTGAAATCAAGCCCACCTGGGACAGACTGATGAGCCGGGATATCCAGCTCGGAGAGTTCAAGTCGTTGTGTCACGATCTTGACAGTTTTATGCAGTCGTCAAAAGGCCGTACAGATGAACTACAGAATCTGATGACCAATGTTTTGATGGCGCAGGATTATCAGGATTTAACCGGACAGGTGATCCGGCGTGTCATTGAGCTGGTTCGTGAAGTTGAAGACAGCCTAATTCACTTGTTGACTGTATTTGGTAGCGCTGATGAAAGTCAACAAACTGCAGCCCAGCCGCAGTCACAAACTAAAGCCACCCCCGTTGCTGATGAGTTATCAGGTCCTGAGGGTCCAATTATGGACGCTGAGTCTCGAGATGATGTCGTATCCGGGCAGGACGAAGTTGATGACCTGTTGTCGAGTTTGGGCTTCTAATAGGAGAGTATGCGAATGAGCTTTGAAGTCGATGAAGATATCTTACAAGACTTTCTTGTTGAAGCAGGGGAAATACTCGAACTGTTATCTGAGCAGCTTGTCGAACTAGAAAATAACCCGGAAGATAAAGAGCTGCTGAACGCGATTTTCCGTGGTTTCCATACTGTTAAAGGGGGCGCAGGCTTCCTGAGTATGACGGAACTGGTGGATGCTTGTCACGGTGCGGAAAACGTGTTCGATGTCTTGCGTCAGGGCCAGCGTCAGGTAACAGCAGAGTTGATGGACGTGATTTTACAGTCGCTCGACACCATCAATGAAATGTTCTCATGTATTCAAAATAGAGAGCAACCAGAGCCCGCAGACCCTCACCTGCTGGAAGTATTGCACCAGCTTAGCCAACCACAATCAGCAGACGAAGAAATTGCAGCTCCTGCTGCCACAGAGCCTGAACCGGTTGTTGCAACGCCCAGTGCAGATGATGTGCTGTTCGATGCACCATCGGACCCCGTCGATGCAGCCGATGGTGAGAGCTCAGACAGCATTGATGAAATTTCAGAAGAAGAATTCGAAAGCTTACTGGATGAGTTACACGGCTCTGGCAATGCCCCGTCAGTAGCTTCAGACACACCCGCTGCACCCAAAGCTACATCTGTGCCAGCGAGCAGTGACGACGGCGATATTACTGACGACGAATTTGACAGTTTGTTAGACGAGTTACACGGGGTTGGACAATTTGGTGCAACACCTGCTGCACCGACACCCGCACCTGCACCTCCCGCAGCCACTGAAAAGGCACCAGTGTCGGGGGGCGGTGATGATGACGAAATCAACGACGACGAATTTGAAGCTTTGCTGGATGAGTTGCATGGTAAAGGAGAAGCGCCAAAGTCACTAGAAGCGGAAGTAGCAGCGCCGAAAGAAGCGGCCAAAGCACCGCCAAAACCTGAACCTAAGCCAGCGGCGCCGGCGGCAAAAGCACCAAGTGCACCAGCTGCCAAACCTGCGCCGGC
The DNA here is from genome assembly GCF_021532535.1 of Pseudoalteromonas sp. DL2-H2.2. Lineage (NCBI taxonomy): Bacteria > Pseudomonadati > Pseudomonadota > Gammaproteobacteria > Alteromonadales > Pseudoalteromonadaceae > Pseudoalteromonas > Pseudoalteromonas sp. DL2-H2.2. The sequence continues at coordinate 83,141 of NZ_JAKGBD010000009.1, forward strand.
AGCTAAGCCGCCAGCCGAGAGTAAACCTGCGGCTGATAAAGCGGCGGTTAAAAAGCCAGCTGCACAAGCTGAGACAACTGTTCGCGTTGATACTAAGCGCCTTGATGAGATCATGAACATGGTCGGTGAGTTGGTGTTGGTGCGTAACCGGCTAGTGAGCCTGGCAAACAACTCTAATAGCGAGTCTATGGGCAAGGCTATCTCGAACCTGGACGTGGTCACGGCAGACTTGCAGGGCGCGGTAATGAAAACCCGGATGCAGCCAATCAAGAAAGTATTTGGTCGTTTCCCTCGGGTTGTTCGTGACTTAGCGCGCAGTCTTAAAAAAGACATTAGCTTAGTATTGGAAGGGGAAGATACGGATCTGGATAAAAACCTGGTTGAGGCATTGGCCGATCCCTTGGTTCACTTGGTGCGTAACTCGGTAGACCATGGTATTGAAATGCCTGACGTGCGTGAAGCCGCAGGTAAGTCCAGAACCGGTACTGTCACCTTATCCGCTTCGCAAGAAGGCGACCATATTCTGTTGACCATTCGCGATGATGGTGCAGGTATGGACCCTGAGAAACTGAAAAAGATTGCGATCAGCAAAGGGGTTATTGACTCAGACCAGGCAAGTCGCCTGTCGGATAATGAAGCTTACAACCTGATCTTCGCACCTGGTTTCTCAACCAAAGAACAAATTTCTGACATCTCAGGCCGGGGTGTTGGCATGGACGTGGTTAAAACCAAGATCACCCAGCTTAATGGTTCCGTTAATATCCAGTCTGAACTGGGTGTAGGCACCATACTGGAAATCAAAGTACCACTGACATTGGCCATTTTGCCTACACTGATGGTAATGATTGGTCAGCAGACATTTGCACTGCCACTTGCCGGGGTGAGCGAAATATTCCACCTGGATTTGACTAAGACCAATGTGGTTGATGGCCAATTGACTATCATAGTGCGTGAAAAAGCGATCCCACTGTTCTATCTGGAGCATTGGTTAGTGAAGGACGCGGACAGAAGAGCCCGCAAAGCTGAAGGGCACGTGGTCATTGTTCAGATGGGCACTAAGCAAGTTGGATTTGTGGTGGATTCACTGATAGGCCAGGAAGAAGTGGTTATCAAACCATTGGATGCCTTATTGCAAGGCACACCAGGTATGGCTGGTGCAACCATTACATCTGATGGTGGTATCGCGCTGATTCTGGACGTCCCCAGCATGTTAAAATATTACGCCGGTAAGTAATTAACTGGCGCATTTATACCGACAAAGTGGTGTCTTTGACACCACTTTTCGGATCTGTAACGAATAAAAGAGCAATGCCAATGGCAGTTAAAGTATTAGTTGTAGATGACTCGAGCTTCTTTCGTCGCCGAGTGAGTGAAATACTAGAAAAAGATCCTGAAATCCAGGTGATTGACTTTGCAGTAAATGGTCAGGAAGCCGTAGACAAAGCGGCTAAACTCAGACCGGATGTCATCACAATGGATGTGGAAATGCCAGTGATGGATGGGATTAGCGCGGTAAAGCAGATCATGCAAAGCTCACCGACTCCCATTTTAATGTTTTCGTCATTGACCCGTGAAGGTGCAAGTGCCACCTTAGATGCACTGGATGCCGGTGCGGTCGACTTTTTGCCGAAAAAGTTTGAAGACATTGCCCGCAATAGTGAAGATGCGATCCGCTCTTTGCAAAACAAGGTCAAAGAAATTGGCCGACGTCGTGTAAGCCGTTTTACTCGGCCTATTAGCTCGTCGCCGGCACCTGCGCCTGCGCGCAGCACACCAGCCTCATCCGGGCTGCGCTCAACGGCTAAACCAATAGCGCAACCAGACCGCACCTTCTCGCGACCTGCGGCGGATACGCCTAGTTTAGGGGCATCGTTTAAGGCGTCAGGAAAAAGATACCAAATTGTTGCCATCGGCACGTCTACGGGCGGTCCGGTTGCACTTCAGACTATTTTAACGCAGTTGCCTGCAAACTTTCCGCACCCGATATTGCTGATCCAGCATATGCCTGCGGCATTCACACCGGCATTTGCACAGCGTTTAAATAGCCTGTGTAAAATCAAAGTAAAAGAAGCGGAGCAAGGCGATCGCTTACAACCTGGCGTTGCTTATCTTGCACCTGGTGGCCAGCAAATGTTGGTTGAATCCAGAGGTGGCAGTAAAACGCTTAAAGTGTTTGAAGACGACAGCCCGCGTATTACCTACAAACCCAGTGTTGATGTGACTTTTGCCAGTACGGCGAAAGCCTACGGTGGGGACGTATTAGCAGTTATACTCACGGGCATGGGCGCGGATGGCAGAGACGGTGCCAGAATGCTGAAACAAAGTGGTGCGACTATCTGGGCCCAGGACGAAAAAACCTGTGTGGTCTATGGCATGCCGCAAGCGGTTGCCAGTGCGGGCATTTCATCGGAAGACATTGCCCTACAGGATGTGGCGCTGAGAATAAACAAAGAAATAGGCTGCGCATAACGTAACTATGCCCCAATGCGTGTCTGTGTTTGGCCGAAGGAATAAAAGAATAACGTGAAAATCTGGACGGTAGCGAACCAAAAAGGCGGGGTGGGTAAAACCACCACCACAGTAAGTCTCGGTGGGATCCTGGCGCTTCAGGGTAAGCGTGTATTACTGATAGACACAGATCCGCATGCGTCTTTAACATACTACTTTGGCATTGACTCAGAAGAGCTTGAAGTCAGCGTGTATGATATTTTTATTCGTGGCTCCAACATGGCCAGTGAGGAAATTCTTCAGGCATTGTGCCCCTCAACCATAGAAAACCTCGATATATTGCCGGCGACCATGGCCATTGCAACACTTGATCGCAGCATGGGCAACCGCTCCGGCATGGGATTAATTCTGAAAAAAGCCCTGGCCAAGATCAGTGAGCACTACGATTATGCCATTTTGGATTGCCCACCCGTATTGGGTGTGCTGATGGTGAACGCCCTGGCCGCGAGCGAGCGTATTTTGATCCCGGTGCAAACCGAGTTCCTGGCGCTGAAGGGGCTGGATCGTATGATGCGCACAATGTCATTAATGCAAAGTTCGCATTCCAAGCAATATCAATATACTATAGTGCCAACTATGTATGATAAGCGCACCAAAGCATCACTTGAAGCCTATAAGTCTCTAGTCGAGACCTATCAGGACAAAGTGTGGCCAGGGGTGATCCCGGTTGATACTAAATTCAGAGATGCCAGTTTGGCGCAGCAAGTGCCAGTGCAATATTGTCCAAAATCGCGTGGTGTCTATGCTTACCGTGCCTTATTGGATCATCTGGCAGAAGTGGATAGAGGTAGTAATGAGTAAGCATCTGTTTGCCAATGAACAGGTCATGAAGCAATATCTGGGCGCCTTGTTACGCGAAGAAGAGGAAGACGAGGTTGCGCTCGCACCGGTGGCTAAGCTGCTGGAATCTGTGCCAGAGGCCAAAGAAGAGCAAGTTGCAACGCGTGATGCTGTTTCAAGTTCAGAGGATGCCGTTACACAAGAGCCACCTGAGCAAGCCGTTGCACAGGCTCAGGCCGAAACAGCTATGCCGCAGGAAATCGCCGAGGAAGAACCCGTAATAACCCCGGCTGATGATCTTGAGATAACTGAAAATACTACTATTATCAAAGAAGAAGCAGAGCAGACTAGGCCAGCTCGTGCGCGTGATGCGTACCTGGAAAACGAATTTCAGGCGTTGTTCTTCGAAGTAGCTGGGCTGACTTTGGCAGTGCCTTTACAGTCGCTGGGTGGTATACATCAGCTTACCGAAGTTAATCAGTTGTTTGGTAAGCCAAAATGGTTTAAAGGCGTGATGCTCAACCGGGAAGAAAAACTCAATGTGGTTGATACAGCCCGCTGGGTGATGCCGGAGAAGTTCACACCTGAGCTGGAAGAGAAGCTGGATTACCAGTACTTGATCATGCTGGGCGATAGCCAGTGGGGCTTGTTGGCCGAAAATCTGGTTAATAATATTACGTTGAAACCAGAAGACGTTAAATGGCGAACGGCGGATGGTAAAAGGCCATGGCTGGCGGGCGTCATTAAAGAAAAAATGTGCGCACTGATAGATGTTGAGAATTTAAATCGATTGCTAGAGTATGGTCTCGATAGCCGAGAGCAGTAACTAGCATCTAACTGGAGTAAAATCATGAGTCAAGAGAGAATGCTTTCGGCTGATAAAAATGCAGATAGTAATGATGAAGTCCTTCAGTGGGTTACCTATAAGCTAGAGGATGAAACCTACGGCATTAATGTAATGCAGGTGCAAGAAGTATTACGCTATACCGAGATTGCCCCTGTGCCGGGCGCGCCAACTTATGTACTTGGTATCATCAACCTACGTGGTAACGTAGTTACGGTTATCGACACACGCTCTCGCTTTGGGCTGCCAAGCTCAGAGGTCACTGATAACTCTCGTATCGTGATCATCGAGGCTGAAAAACAAGTCGTTGGCATTTTGGTCGACAGCGTAGCCGAAGTGGTTTATCTGCGCAGCTCCGAGATTGATAGTGCGCCAAACATTGGTACTGAAGAGAGTGCTAAGTTTATTCAGGGCGTGTCGAACCGTGAAGGTGAGCTACTGATCCTGGTTGATTTGAACAAACTACTCAGCGATGATGAGTGGGATGAGTTGAGCCATATATAACCCGTGCAAGCAGTAACCCAAAACGAGATTTTATTGCTCCTGATCATTGCCTCAAGCCTGCTATGTTTAGTGTGCTTGGGGTTTATTTTTGCGCTGAGTAAAAAAGTACAACAACAAAACAATGAACATGGCAAATTGCTTCAGCATATGAAGCGAGAAAATGAACAAGTGGCTATCTTACGCAGTGAAATCGCCGAAGTTCGCGCCAGTGTACTAAGTATTGGTAAACGTCTGGTAGCCTGCGAGAATTACGCAAAGGATCTGGCCCAGCAACAGGCTGCGCAAAAATATGACGATCCTGATGCTAAGATTTATTCACGCGCAGTTAAAATGGTTGAACTGGGCGCAGACATAGAAGAAATCATGCGAGAGTGTGAACTACCCCGCGCCGAAGCAGAACTATTAATGTCCCTGCACAACAAGCAATCATAGGGTTGCTCATCATCAGCCAACGACAAACGCCAGAACACATCTGCATTTTCGTTGGCTGTGTACTTTCTTATACCTCGATTTGCGCTCTCGAGAACTCTCCTGAGAAAGGGATCAGGCCTTTATATTCAGCTTACCCTGGAAGTGTTTCCACCCCGGTGGAAATTTACCACGCAGGACGTAAGAGAACGCGATTAGCTCTGCAATCACATAATAGAGCTCTTTGGGGATTTCTTCGTGCAGGTCGAGCTGGCTGAGTGTCTGGACCAAAGTGGCATCTTCATGGATCATGATGTCTTTTTCTTTAGCAAGTGCAATGATCTCTTCGGCAAGTTCGCCAAAACCCTTACAAACAACTTCGGGCGACTTACCCGCTTCATATAACAGGCCAATGGCGGTTTTTTGTTCCATAATATTTAACGACTACAGACATCTTAGTATCAAAGTAGCATGTTACACCGTCAGATAAAAACCCCTTATCCGGATTAATATCCGGATAAGGGCTGCCAGATTAGCGATTATACCAATTTGCTTAATTAAGTGTTCTATTTTGAGGCAAGAAAATATGCTCGATAACAAGGCAAAAATTTCGCTATTTAGTTATTCTAAATGAGAAATTTTTAACACAGTTAGCGTCATATTTGCTCCGTCAAATTGAACAGGTATTAAGTTAAATTGGTTTATAACACAATCTGCCATTTACCCAGGTCTGACGGACAGGCACATCTCTCAGTCCGACTGCAGGACGTGTTAAGGGATCTTCATCCAGAATAACCAGATCGGCCTGTTTGCCAACCACCAGTTCACCGATGAGGTGGTCCATATGACATTGCCACGCTGCATCATAGGTTGCAGCGCGCAGGGCCTGAGCCATGGTGGCACATTCTTGCTCATTGAGCACAGGAGGGTGGCCATTTTGATAGGCTTCCTCAGGGGCGTCTTCCATCATACGGGTGACGGCTTGTTCCATCATACGCAGTGGGCCAATGGGTGAAACAAAGTGATCACTGTGCAGGGTATAGCGCAGTGCATGTTGAGTCGCAGAGGCGGTGCGATCCAGATGTTCAACAACCGATTGCTGAGGAAACACCTTATGCTTGAAGGTATAGCCCCAGTAGCCCACATGTCCTATCAAAAAGCTTGGCGACAGGCCAAGATAGTCCATATCAGCCAGGTTCTGATCGCTCAGTAAAGAAGCGTGCTCTATGCGATGGCGTTTTTCCAGTCCCGCTTTTTCCTGGTTATGGAGTGCATCACGATACGCCATGATGGTATTGTTTATGGCATGTGTGCCGTTAGCATGGATCATCAAAGACCAGCCGCGCGTGTCTAACTCACTCACCAGCGCCAGAAACGGAGATTCGACTTGATGATCCGCTTCACCATCCGGCGGATTGAAATTCCAAACACCATAGGGGAATTCATCGTTAATGTTGCTGTCCGGGAATTGATATTTGGTGAGCTGATATCCGGTCAATCCCTGGTTAGAGCCATCGCTGACGATTTTGGCATGGGCAATATTGAACCAGTCCGTATGATAATGGCTGGGCTCGGTTGGCGTGATTTTGCTCCACTGATCAGCCGAGGTATAGAATAATGCACCGCCAAGGCGCAACCCGGCTAGGCCGCTGCTGGCCATTTTACTCAATATCTCCAACTCAGCGTTTTTCAAAGACGCACCGAGAGCCGCGTCCCACATTAGGGTGACACCGCGTGATAAAGCAAGCTTAAAGATCTTTTGTAAATTGCCAAACAGCTCAGTGATGCCCTGAGGGTGTTCTACAAAGTACTGCTCCAGCGCAACTTTGATCACCGGGCCAATTTGATCCGATTCAAGTAAGATACCATTTTCGTTGACGGGCGGCTTGCTTGCATGCTGCGCGCGTTGCACTGCTTCAAGCGCATTGGTGTTGACGTAAGCGACATGGCCAGATGCATTCATAATAAAAATACAAATATCATCGTCTTTGCCTGAGCATGCCTGCTTACTGATGTCGTCCAGCTCAGTACAGTTGAAGTCCTCCCAGGGCGTTGGACTGACAGAGCCGTCTGCAGACGTTGTGGTGATAGGGTTAAACTGGCTGGGGTCAACCCCAAACGCCAGCAGCCATTTGCGGTGAGAGGGGAGTGCTTTTGCCGCTTTGAGCAACAGCGCTGACACTGACTTCTTGTTGTAGTCTTTGCCAATTAAATACTGATCATTGTTATCACCGCCACTTTCTACTCCTTCTCTGAACGGTGCGAGCTGCAGCCAGGCGTTAAAAGATGCTGTGGGAGTCAAATGAACATGGGGTTCAATCAGCCCGGGTAACATGCAAGCCCCTTGTAAATCTTCAGAGTCGGCGTGTGGATACTGGTTTTGACAGTCAGTCAGGCTACCCGTATGAACTATCTGTCCATGCTCGATGACAACGGCTTCAACGGTTTTGTTTACATCACCGCTTTCGAGCGTACGAATAGTACCGCCGTAAAAAATCTTGTGCTGCTGAGGGGGCCTGACAAACTGATTGGCAATGTAATCATCTATGTAATGCTCTGCGGCAATCAGTAGTTTATCGAGATTGAAAATCCCGTTATCTGATTGGTTATTATCGCTTTGTACGGCATGGCCAAACAATTGGTAGTTACAGCAGGCACAGCCAAGGTGCGGGTGGTGCGAAGACATAGCGTTCTCCTTTGCATATGTGATGTAGTGTTAGGCAAGTCAGACTTGCGCTACAACTGTAGAACATATGGTCAAAAGTGAAAGCTGCCCGGATATGCCATGATCCTGACGAGTAAAATTTGGGTTACACCTGAATACTCACGATGGCGTGGCTGTCGTAAAAATGCTTTACCTGAGAGGCATCTTCGCGCAGCTCTATTTCACCAACTTGAAGGCCATGTGCGGCCAGCTTGCTGCGCAGTGCATCCAGATGGGGCTGGGCCAGCTGGCAAACCGACGCACTGTCGCCAACAATCTCGCAGTCGACGGCTTTGTCCATCAGCTCCGCTTGTACACTTAACTGGCCAAGCTTGGCGTAATCGAAGTTAAGCCGCACAAACCACACTTGTTTTTCCGGCATATTGGCTTTGGCGGGTTTTTTATACTTGCCTATCTGTAGTTCACTCTGGCGACATTCCTGCGGCAATTTGAGAGGCATAAATAAATTGATCAACAACTGGCTTTCGCTATCGAATTTTTGCGCCAGCGGCGGCGGACTGGCATTGTTGGCCAGATTGTTTTGCAACAGTGCCAGGTCGTCCATCAGACGAGACTGAGCCTGCTGAGTCACCGCCTGAATAAACTGACCGGGAGATGAGAGTTTAGTGCCGGGTTGCAGGGTTTCGACCAGGGCCGCAACACGCTGCTCCGGACTGGTTTGCTGCGGTAAGTCCTGGGCTTTGGCAGTAAGCTGAGTACCGAGCAAAGTCACTATGAGCTTGTCCAGTGCTTGCGCAAAGCTGCTGTTGGGCAAAGCGGGTTGGATCTGGCTGGCAAGCGCCGGCAACCGCGCAAACAGCTCATGACTGACCTGCTCCGGGGAGTGGCGCGTTTCGTCCATCATTTTACTAAAGGCCTGATGCACAAGGCGCATCAGGTCTGCTGATTGGGGGCTGCGAAATTGCTGTGTCGCAGACAGGGTTTCACTGAGCTGTTGTTGCAGTGGGGGGCCAGGTTGTGTCGGTGTTGCCTCTATCTGGCGTAGTGTTTTACTCAAAATCTGGGCGATTGGTAAAGATAAACTGGGTTTGGCCGATTCAGCCTGCTCAGCTTTTGTCGAGCTCGTTTGGCTTGGCAGGTTGTCAGCGGGTTTAGCTGCCGACTCGTCACTCAGTGCCTGTTGTAACTGAGGGTTTATAAGCTGTGCGCTGTAAGGCTTTTGTTGAGGAACCACGGCAGCGAATACTTGTTGAAGTATCGCCAGGCGTTGAGTAAACGCGCTGGACGGCTGCGAGGCAACAGCGGGTTTGTCTGTTGTCCCAGGCGCGAGCGCCTGCGCATCTTTGGCTGTGGCAGCAGAGCCGAGGGTCGGCATTGGGGCAGATGCTTGTGACAAAGCCTTACTGATTTTACCGGGTTCTTGTGGTGTCGCCCCGGCTGGTGCCGAGCCGCTATTGCGTTCAGCGACTGGGCTACTTGGAGTTGATAAAGGGGCCTGAACGTTACCTTTAGGTGTAGCTTGCTTAGTGATGTTAGTAAATACTTGCTCTACGTTATCCAGTAGCTGTAAAAGAGGTTGGCTGTGTACCGGCGTCATGCTTTTTAGTACCAGCGCGGCATTGTTGGCAGCAATCTGAGGTAAAGTCGCATTGGGTGATTTTGCAGCTGTGGTTGGCGGCTGAGTGGCAGTCGGCGCTTGAGAACCCTGAGTTTGTTTGGTGTTGAAAAAGGGCCTGGACAGTAGCTGACCCAGAGCTTGTTTAACCGTCTGTTTAATGTCTGCCATTGATACGTTGAGCAAAGGTTTATCATAGCTGAGCGTCGATTTACTGTCCGTTGCAGGGCTAATGGCTTTTTCCAGCTCGGCGGCGAAACGCTGTGTGGCCAGTTTGGGCAGGGCCTGCTGTAAAGGTGTGGCCAGTTTTACCTCAGTTGATTGCCTGGCTACGCCGATTTGCAGCCCGTCCGGCTGGGCTTTTAGCTGAGCATTGAACCAGCTGTTGAGCTTCAGCGCACTCTGGGCTTCAGGGGTTTTCACTTCAACCTGCTGGTTGGCAAGCTGCAATGTGGCACTGCTGCGGCCAAGCTTAATCTTGGGTTGCTCTTGATTGCCAAGTTGCGCCAGTAAAGAAGTTAGTTTTTGCTTACTAACTGGCGCTTTCATCAGCTCATCGCCAAAGGCATTAAAAATCTGTAGCAGCAAGTTATTCTGCCGTGCACTGAGATTGGCAACGAGTTTATTCTCTTGTTTGAGTAAGTCTGCCAGGGCAGGGGGAACAGGCAGTGCCAGGCCGATTTTTTCCAGCATTAAGGTGGATTGATTGCTGCCTTTAAGCTGCGCATCTAGCTGCAACGCACTTTGCCCGCCAAGCCCTTTGATCAGACTCAGCAGGCTCAGCAAAGTTTGCGCGGGTTTGATCTGTAATTTCAGTTCTGAGGTGCTGACCGTCAGCAGTGTGCCGTCGGCACTGAGCTTAACCTCGGCTTCGGGTAATTTCAGCGGCTGCTGCAACTGGCTCTGACTGGCCAGTCGTACGCCTTGCCAGCGGCCATCTATCGTCACCTCCATTTGAATGCTGTCGGGTTTGATCACCAAGTTGCGGGCATTGAAGGTCTGTTCGGTCGCTGCGGTCGGGTTTGCTGATGACCCGCGTTCATTCAGCTGTGATGTGGCCAAATGTGCATTGTTTTGAATAGAAATCGTCGGCTTATTCATTATTTTAAATCAAATTTTCGTTGATCGGTCGCATCCAATTATTCGTATTACCCTACCATTATGATAGACTAACGCCCAATTTTTTAGCGTCAGAGAGTCGCGCCTTGCTAGAGATTAAGTCCGTCACGTGTGTAAAACAGGACCGCTGTTTATTTGAGTCATTGAGTTTTTCGCTTCAGGCGGGTCAGATCATGCAAGTTGAAGGCCCAAATGGTGCAGGTAAAACGTCTTTATTACGTATTATCGCGGGTTTTGCCCGTGCCGACGAAGGCCAGATCTGTTTTGAAGGGCAGGACATTAGCCGGGATTACGACACTTTCGCCGAGTCTTTGTTGTTTATCGGACACAAAACCGGTGTAAACCAGCAACTGACTGCCTATGAAAACGTCCAGTACTGGTTACAGGTGCACGGTTACGGGGCAGACGAAGAAGAAATCTATACGCTGCTAGGCCAGCTTGGCCTGGTTGGGTTGGAAGATGTCCCCGTGCGAACCCTCTCCGCAGGTCAACAACGTCGGGTCGCGCTGGTGCGGCTATGGTTGAATAAAGCCCGCCTGTGGATCCTCGATGAACCCTTTACTGCGCTCGACAAAAAAGGTGTCGCGCTGCTGCAACAGCAGTTTGAATCGCACCTGGCAAATGGCGGCGCTATTTTACTGACTACCCACCAGGATCTGACAACTCAGTTCAGCTCCCTGAAAACCCTGGCTCTGGAGTACCGCCATTAATGAAGGTTGAGCATTCTTACTGGCATTTATTTGTCGCTGTTTATCGTAAAGATGTGACTTTGGCTTTTCGCCAACGCGCCGAAATCGTAAACCCTCTTCTGTTTTTTCTGATAGTCATTTCGTTATTTCCGTTGGCAATTGGACCCGAACCGGCCTTGCTGGGGCGCATGGCTGCAGGTATCATTTGGGTAGCCGCGTTGCTGTCGACCATGCTGGGTTTGGACAAGCTATTTCGCGATGATTATGCCGACGGATCGTTGGAGCAAATGATAGCTTCACCCTATCCTATGTCTTTGTCTGTGCTGGCCAAAGTAGCCGCGCACTGGACCATCACCGGATTGCCTATGGTGCTGATGGCACCGTTATTTGCGCTGTTGATGAACCTCGACAGCCAGGCACTGGGCGCAACCATTCTGACTTTGTTGATTGGAACGCCGTTATTAAGTTTTATTGGCGCCATAGGCGCCGCATTAACCGTGGGTCTGCAAAAGGGCGGTATTTTGATGAGTCTGCTTGTTTTGCCTTTGTATATCCCGGTTCTGATTTTCGCAACCTCTGCCATTGATACCGCCATTATGTCGGTCGCTTATGGCGGACAACTTGCGATCCTTGGTGCCATGCTGGCCGTTGCCATTGTCACGGCGCCAATTGCCATATCGTCAGCTTTAAGAGTGAGTGTAAGTTAAAATGTGGAAGTGGTTACATCCCTATGCAAAAGCGGAGCGTGCTTACCAATTGTGTAACACCTTGCTTCCGTACTTTGTTACAGTGACGGCGGTCTGTATCGCCGTAGGATGGATCTGGGGCCTGGCATTTGCCCCGGCCGATTATCAGCAAAAGGACAGCTATCGCATTATCTTTATTCACGTGCCTTCGGCTATTTTGTCGATGGGGGCGTATTCTTCTATGGCCATTGCCGCAATCGTTGCGCTGGTGTGGCAAATTCGTAATGCGGAACTGGCCGTGATTGCCATTGCGCCGGTAGGCGCGGCGATGACCGCCATTGCCCTTATCACGGGCGCGGCCTGGGGTAAACCTATGTGGGGTGCCTGGTGGGTATGGGATGCGCGCTTAACATCTGAGTTGATCCTGTTGTTTTTGTACTTTGGTGTACTGTCTTTGTATCACGCCTTTGAGGACAAAAAATCTGGTGGCAGAGCGGCCTGTATTCTGGCCATTGTTGGGGTGATCAATCTGCCGATTATTCATTTCTCTGTTGAGTGGTGGAACACGCTGCACCAGGGCTCAACCATCACCAAGTTTGATACCTCTGCCATCGACCCGTCTATGTTATGGCCGTTGCTTATCAATATTTTAGGGTTTGCCGCCTTTGTTGGCGCGCTGTCACTGGTCCGTCTTAAAAACGAGATCCTTCAGGTCGAGAAGCACCGCCCCTGGGTGCGCCAGCTGGTTAGTCGAGGTTAAGTATGCAGTTTGAATCTTTGAGTGACTTTTTTCACATGGGCGGTTACGCCTTTTATGTCTGGTTATCGTTTGGTAGCTGTGCCTTTATCCTGCTGGGCTTGGTATGGGCGTCGTTAAACGATGCCAAGCGTATTAAGCGTGAAGTTGATGCACAAATGAAGCGTGAAGCACGTATCAAGCAGGCCCAAGAGGAGGCCAAAGCATGAACCCAAGACGTAAAAAACGCTTATTTGCCGTGTTGGCCGTGATATTCGGCATTGGCTCTGCAGTTGGTCTGACCCTGTATGCGTTACAAGAAAATATTAACCTCTTTTATACGCCCAGCGAGCTGATAGAAGGCAAGGGTCCAGATAAAGAGCTACCTTATATCGGCCAGAAGCTGCGCATCGGCGGCATGGTTGTGCCTGGCAGTGTGGAGCGAGAAGAAACGTCTCTGGATGTGACCTTTAAGCTTATTGACACCGGCCCTATGGTTACCATCAAGTACCACGGTATTTTGCCTGATTTGTTCCGTGAGGGTCAGGGTATTGTTGCACAGGGCACACTGGTTGAACCTAATGTCATTGAAGCATTTGAAGTGCTGGCAAAACACGACGAAGAGTATATGCCAGCCGAGATAGCTGAGGCCGTGAAAGGGATCAAGCACGAAAAACCCAAATATAATTTAAACAGCGAGAACTAGTATGATCCCTGAGATAGGTTATTTTTCATTGGTTCTGGCCATGGGCCTGAGCCTGCTGTTGTGTATTTTTCCTCTCTGGGGCGCTTATACCGGCAACTTACGCCTGATGCGTACAGCGCCTTCACTGGCCGTGGGTCAGTGTCTGCTGGTTTTGTTTTCTTTTGGTGTATTGATTTATATCACACTCACCGATGACTTTACTGTGGCTTATGTTGCGCATCATTCTTCCAGCACGCTGCCCTGGTATTACAAGGTCACGTCGACCTGGGGTGGCCATGAAGGTGCTATCCTGTTGTGGCTGGTGATGCAGGCAAGCTGGACGGCTTTGGTCGCCATGATGTCTAAATCTCTGCCCTGGGTACTGCGCGCGCGCGTACTCGGGGTGCTGGGCTTCCTGGGCGTAGGCTTTATGCTATACACCCTATGGATGTCGAGCCCGTTTGAGCGTTTACTGCCGTACTACCCGGTAGAAGGCCGCGATTTGAACCCGCTGCTGCAAGACCCTGGGATGATCATTCACCCGCCTTTGCTCTATATGGGCTATGTGGGATTATCTGTGTCTTTCTCTTTTGCAATTGCCGCTCTGTTAACTGGCAAGCTGGATAACACCTGGGCTAAATGGTCGCGTCCCTGGACTATGGCCGCATGGGGCTTTTTAACTTTAGGTATTACCATTGGTAGCTGGTGGGCTTATGCAGAACTAGGCTGGGGCGGCTGGTGGTTCTGGGATCCGGTTGAAAATGCCTCTTTAATGCCCTGGCTGGTGGCAACTGCACTCCTGCACTCGCTGGCTATTACAGAGAAACGCGGCGTGTTCAAATCCTGGACTGTTTTATTAGCTATCGCCGCATTTAGCTTGTGCTTGTTAGGCACCTTTATCGTTCGTTCCGGTATCATTGTATCGGTACACGCGTTTGCCACTGACCCCGATCGTGGTTTGTTTATTCTCTCTTTCCTCGCCTTAGTGGTGGGTGGAAGTCTCGCACTCTACGGGCTGCGCGTAAGCCAGGTGTACAGCGAAGGTCGCTATAAGCTTGTGTCACGCGAAGTCGGTTTGTGGGTGAATAACATCTTCCTGGTTGTGGCAACCCTGATTGTATTGCTGGGCACGCTCTTGCCAATGATCCATAAAGAGCTGGGGCTGGGTTCTATCTCGATTGGTGTACCTTTCTTTAACCAGATGTTTGCCATCCTGATTGTGCCGTTTGCCATCTTGATGGGTATTGCGCCTATGTTGCGCTGGAAGCAAAACAAGTTGCCACCACTGGCTAAAAAGTGGGCCGCTATTTTTGTTGCCACTATTGTGATCACCAGCGCCTGGCTGTTCTCCAGCTTTGATGACATCAGCACGCTGACTTATCTGGCGACTGCACTGGCAGTGTGGATCTGTATCGCCACTGCGGTTGACCTGGTTGAAAAAGTCAGTGTGCACCCAAGCACGGCTCAGGGTCTGAAACGTCTGGGCATGAGCTATTGGGCCATGGTGCTGGGCCATGTAGGTATTGCATTTGTGATTGCAAGTGTAACCCTGACGTCAGCGTATTCTGTTGAACGCTCAGTGGTGATGACAAAAGGTGAAACCGCAACGTTGAATGAATATGAGTATCGCTTTGAAGGCGTAAACGAGATCCGTGGCCCTAACTATGGCGGCCATGCCGGTGAAGTAACCGTATTTAAGGACGGCGAGTATGTCACCTTGTTGCATGCAGAAAAACGTTTGTACGATGTGGGTATGCAGTTTATGACCGAAGCGGCAATTGACGATGGCTTCTTCCGTGATTTGTATCTGGCGCTGGGCGAGTCCATGGGTAATGGTGCCTGGTCACTGCGTATTTATCATAAACCTTACGTTCGCTGGATGTGGCTGGGCGGTATTCTGATCTCCCTGGCGGGCTTTATTGTCCTGGCCGATAAGCGTTATCGTCGCCGTAAGCAACCCTCTGTGGAGCACGCATAATGAATAAGAAGTTTTTAGGCCTGGTGCCACTGCTGATCTTTGTATTGTTGTGTGTGTTCTTGTATCAAGGCTTGTTTGGTAACCCCAGAGAGCTGCAAACCGGCCGCCTGGGTCACACCATGCCGGCGTTTGAGTTGCCTGATCTGATGGATGAGCAAAAGCGCTGGACCGATCAGGACTTGCTGGGAGAGGTGTACCTGTTGAACGTGTGGGGCACCTGGTGCCCGACCTGTATTGCGGAGCTGGGTTATCTGACCGAGCTGCGTGAGCAGGGCGTGCGGATCATCGGTTTGTACTACGAGCAAGCCTATGATCCCGACTTTGGCGATCAATTCGACATAGACTACCTGCGTGCCGACGTACAGCAAATGCTGTCTCGCGCAGGTGACCCTTACCAGTTTAATATCCTCGACCTGGAGCGCACATTGGCGCTGGATCTGGGGGTTTCGGGCGCGCCGGAAACTTTCCTGGTAGATAAAAACGGTAAGATCATTTTGCACCACACCGGCGACATTAATCCGCGCGTATGGCGCAGCAAATTTGCTCCGGCAATTCAGGAGTTGCAACCATGAAAAAACTAATGCTGGCATTGGTATTACTGGCAGGCCTGTGGTCGCTCAGTGCCCATGCTGTTGAAGACAAATACCAGTTCAAGAGCGCCGAACGAGAGCAGACCTTTAAAGAGCTGGTGCAGGAACTAAGGTGTCCTAAGTGTCAGAACCAAAACATTGCGGACTCTGATGCGGTAGTCGCCAAAGACTTACGCGACCGCGTGCTGGACATGGTTCAGGAAGGTAAATCTAAGCAAGAAGTCATCGACTTTATGATTGACCGCTACGGTTACTTTGTTCATTACCAGCCGCCCGTTACCCCGGCCACCATTGTATTGTGGGTAATGCCTGTGGTGATCCTGGTGCTGGGCTTTGGCTTTATTGTATTCAGACAGAAAAAAGCTGCACGTAAACAAAGCTGGAGTCCGGAAGATGAACAAAAACTGGCTGAGCTAATTAAACAAAGCCAGCGTAAGGAGCGTACTTCATGAATGACATGATGCAAATGTGGGGCATGTTTGCGCTTCTGACTGTGCTGGCAGGCTTGTTTGTGGTGATGCCGTTTTTCCGTCGTGACAAGCTGGTGGCTGTGGACCATGATGCCAATGCCGAGCGCATAGACATTTATCAGCAGCGTTTACAGGAGCTGGCAGAAGAGCTGGCCAATCAGCGTATTGACCAAAGCAGCCACGATGAATCTGTGCTGGAGCTCAAGCGTCGACTGCTGAACGAGTTGTCACCGGAGCGCACGCTGGATACACGTGGTAATAACCTGGTGCTTGCCGCCACAGGTGTGGCATTCCTGCTGGTCGTCAGTGCGGTATTCTACTCTTTTACCGGCAGCCAAAAACAAATTGCCGACTGGTATAAAGCCGTTGATATGCTGCCCGAGTATGGCCAGCGTGCGGTGATGCAAACGGGTGAGCCACTGAGCCCAAATGAGCTTCAGGCGTTTGCGCTTGGCTTGCGTACTAAACTGGCAAACAGTGGTGATGACGCGGTTGCCTGGATGCTGTTAGGCCGTGTTGCAATGTCGCTGAATGACTTTGAAATGGCCATGCAGGCGTTTGATAAAGCGCTGGCAATGCAACCCAATAACAGCAATGTCAAGGTCAGCTATGCCCAGGCGCTGCTGGTTGAGGGCTCTGAAAACGCGATGAACCGCGCTGCCCGCATGTTGTCTCAGGTGCTACAAAGTGAGCCTCGTAATATCGATGCGATTTCTCTGCTGGCGTTGATTGCCTATGAGCGTCAGGACTGGAAAGAGTCTAAAGCGGCCTTCGAAGTCTTGCTTGCGAGCATGACGCAGGACGACCCGCGTTATGCAATGATCAAGCAGCGTATCGCCGATCTGGACGACAAGCTGAGCACAGTACAAGCGACACAACCTGCGATGCCGGCGGATGGTTTGCAGGTGTCGGTGACGCTTGCTGATGAGCTGAAGGATAAAATCCCTGAAAATGCGACGCTATTTGTCTTTGCTAAAGCCGCAGAGGGCCCGCCTATGCCACTGGCGGTGGCCAAACTTACAGATTTTAACTTGCCATTAAGTGTCAACTTGGACGATAGTATGGCGATGATGCCTAACCTGAAAATGTCTGGGTTTAAAGAAGTGGTTGTTACAGCGCGTATTTCAGCAGACGGCAATGTGGGATTGCAAAGCGGTGAGCTAGAAGGCGTGACCCAGACCATTACGATGACCCCGGAAGCACAGCAGGTTTCGGTCACTATCAGTCGTGTTATAACCAGCACAGGAAGCTAAATGTATAAAAAACTCGTTGGCGCCGCTTTGGCGCTAATTTTATCCGGGTGTGCGCAAGTCCCCGAAGAAAAACAAGATCCGCGGGATCCACTACAGTCGCTCAACCGACCGTTGTATGACTTTAATATGGATGTACTGGATGCCTATATCCTGCGCCCGGCTGCGAAAGGCTATATTGCCATCACACCGGCACCGGTCCGCAGCAGCCTGGTAAACTTTACCACTAACCTGGCAGCGCCTACGGACGCGGTTAACGCGGCCCTGCAGGCAAAACCTGGTGATGCGGGTGTTAATGTTGCACGTTTTTTGGTGAATACAACGGTGGGGATTTTTGGCCTGTTTGATGTCGCTAAATCGTTGGGCCTGGAACACAAAGACGAAGACTTTGGTCAGACGCTCGGTGTTTGGGGGGTCGGTGACGGCGCTTATCTGATGATCCCAGGTTATGGGCCTTCAACAGCGCGTAATCTCACCGGTGACATTGTCGATAATGTTGTGCTGCCAGAGATTGCACTGTCTACGCCTCAGACCATTTTGGTATTTGCCCTGCGTGCCGTTGAGGCAAGGGCCAGCCTGATGTCACAGGAAAAGCTCCTTAACGAGTCGCTCGACCCGTATATTTTCCTCAAAGACGTGTATTTTCAGCGCCAGCTGTATGAACTCCATGATGGCAATCCGCCCGTCGAGGAGGAGCCAGAGGAATTCGATGAGGATTTCCTCGAGAATCTGTAACCTCATAGTAAACCGGTCAGCATTCACTGACCGGTTTTTTTATCTTTGCTTGCATAGCATCAGCACTCTTTTGGCGGGAGCGAGCTACTTCGGTGGTAGAAGGAGCCTGATAGAGTCAGGCTCCAGACAATATGAGATTAGAAACGCCAGTTCACATTGGCCCACAGGGTGCGGCCTGCTTCGTTGACTTTGTCTATTTGCGCATAGCCGCTGACCATAGCGCCGGCGCGGCTTAGGTGTTCTGCGTAAGCCTTATCCAGCACGTTATCGACGCCGAAACTCACTAGCAGTTCATCAGAGTAGCTATAAGACGCATTCAGCGCCAGTGTGCCAAAGCCATGGCTGGGCCCAACGTCCTGACCTGCAATGTTGCCCTGACCGATGGCAACGCGGTTCTGGCTTTTAACAAGACGCCATAAACCACCCACTTGCCACTTATCCAGTGTGTAATCCATGGCAAAGCGAGCCTGCAGGGGAGGCTGCTGTGCAAGGGCCGTATGATCCGTTTTATTGCTGCCGCGCACATAATTGATACTGGTGGTGAAATTCAGGCGTTTACTGAGCTCAACCCGGGTTTCCATTTCCAAACCCATGGTCTGGGCGTCAATGTTGCGGGTCACAGCCAGTGTTTTATCCATCACCTCATAGCGATTGTCGGTTAGCAGATAATCATCGATACGGTTGTAAAACAGCGAGACGGAGGTGGTCATCGTAGATTTTTGCAGCATCCAGCCGATATCCAGCTGATTGGTTTTCTCCGGCTCTAATAAGAAAGCACTCAGGCTATCCACGCCACGACGTCCGCCACCCATTAGCTCCCAGTAATCTGGGAAGCGTTCGCTGTGACCTGCGCCAATATAGTAGCTCATGTCTTCATGCTGGACCTGATAGCGCGTAAATCCGCTCCACAGGGTGTCATCACGTGTTTCGTTCGCCGTTGGGTTGGTCATTGGCATCATCATGGAGCCAAGTTGTTGGCGCTTATCGGTCGCAGACCAGTCATCAAGTCGCAACCCGCTCACCCACTGGCTGCGTGTTGGGCCTTGTGTGCTCAGTGCGTACTCCAGCTCACCGAATAATCCTGTTTGTTTAAACTCGGCGTTGTCGCGGCGCGGCATAGATTCTACTGGCATCTCAGGCTGGTTCATACTGACACGAGTACGGTGACGGTTTTGCTGATGATCCAATCCATAGCTCAGGGTGTGTTGTGTATTGATGGTAGAGGTTAGCATCAGCTTGGCACCCCAGGTACGACGATCTGGGTTGGATGAAGTGGGGTTCTTCATCATCATGTTGGGCGTGAAGGGGCGCAGGCTATGATTGTCCATAATATGGTCAATGTGGTTGTAATAGACGTTGGCCTCTAATGCCTGAGCAAACGCGGAGAGTTCATCCAGCTCAACATTGAGCGCGACGTGATTACGGTCGAATTTGCTGCCATCCATCATGCGGTCGGCATAGGCGACCTCACCGTCGCTGCGCCCAAGGCTCAGGCTGTAGAGGCTGTCATCATCCGGGGTGTAGGCAAATTCTGAGTCCAGGTTCCACTTATCATACGCGGAGTGAATGGACTGGCCTTCGCCGTCTTCATAATCGTCGGCGTCGCTCTTGCTGGCGGCAACTCGTGCGTAATAGTCTTGTGTGCCGCCTTTTACATCAGCATTCACCATACGCTTGCCAAAACTGCCCAGGGTTGCATTGGCAAAGCCTTGCCAGCCTGTCTCACTAAGGCGTTCCGATTCACGCTCAAAAATCACCGTGGCGGCGCTATTGCCCGGACCGTACAATACGGTTTGCGGGCCCTTGATAACGGTCAGGGTATCGTAGGTTTGCGGTGTGATGTAGGCGGTGGGCGGGTCCATGCGGCCGCCGCAGCCACCGAGGGTCAGGCCACCATCGGTAATAATATTGAGGCGCGACCCGGCCATCCCACGAAACACAGGATCGCTGCTGGCACCGCCTTTTTTAACCAAAGAGAAACCGGCAATACTGGATAACAAGTCGGCACCATCCTGTGCGGGTAAAGGTTGTCTGGGTGCCTTTGGGTCGGTTTTAATGTCTAAAGGACTATGCATAGGCGCGATAACAACGATGCGCTCCAGGTTGTCTGTGTGCATATCCTGGCTGTGTGCAGAAAAAGCGGCGGTTATTGCAAGCCAAATAAGGTTTCTGGTCATGATCCATCCCAAAGTGTTTTCACGTTTTTATTGAGAGGAATTTTACTTGTCAGACAAGCGCCTGGGATGTGACAAATTGTCGCACTTCAGCGGATTTAGCAAGGGATGACACAAAACATTGACCTAAAACAAATACAGCCACCGAGTGGTGGCTGTATTTAAAGGGTTTAATCCGCCAAAGGGCTAGATTGCCATGACTTCCATTTGCTGGTCGCACCATTGCAGCGCTTCATGGTAATAATCGGGCAGCAGGTCCGGGTCCAGGCTCAGTTGCTTTGCCGCTTCATTGGCGCCTTGCCAGTCGGCCTGCTCGTACAGTTTGATCAGCGTTAGATAGCTTGCAAGTAGGCCTTCTTGTTTCAGTAACGCGTCTTTGATCTCAATGGCCAGCGGTAGTTTGCTCATTACGCTTTCCATGCTTTCATCCAAAATGGCATCCATCAGCGACATCATACCTGCCAAAAAGGCCATGCCGGTGTCCTTTAGCTTATGGTGTTTAATGGCCAGCAGCTCGGCAAAGCGTGCGCGGGTGAGTGACAGGCGTACCAGCTCCAGCGGCTTTTCTGAAGACACTTGCGAGGCAAACAGCAACGACAGAAACTTTTTAAGCTCCTGATTTCCCAACACGACCAACGCTTGCTTGATGGTGGAGATTTCGGCGCGGCGCTTAAATGCGGCGGAATTGGAGTAACGCAGCAGTTTATAGCTAAGGTTAACATCGCGCTCGAATACCTGAGTAATGCGTTTTAAATCAACATCGACACTGGAGGTTTCGTACAGCAGCTCCGCCAGCGCCATCTCAGAAGGGGGCAGGGTTTTGCTTTGTACCACCTCGGGTTTAGCGAAAAAGAAGCCCTGAAAATAGCTAAACCCAAGCTCCAGTGCCTGTTGGTACTGCTCATGGGTTTCGACTTTCTCGGCAACCAGCTCAATATTCTTGAACGGCGCGATGGCTTCTTTGATCTCTTCAATGGTGGCCACATCTGTGGTCAGCATGTCTATCTTGATCTGATCGATGAACGGGTAAAAGTGTCGCCAAACCTTCTGGTGCTGATAATCGTCCAGAACTATGGTGTAGCCCTTTGCTTTGAGATCTTGCACTGCACCAAGCAGGCGCTTACCCGGCTGCACCGTTTCAAGAATCTCTACCACCAGTTGCTCACGCCCCATCATGGTTGGATAGCCTTTCAGCAGGGTTTCCAGCGTGAAGTTAATATAGGCGGGTTTGTTATCGGTTAAATCTTCCAGGCCAAAGTTAAACTGGCTGCCTTCAATCAACCTGGAGGTTGCCTCTGAGCCATCAATTTCCGGGAAGACATTGTCCAAACCGTCACGAAATAACAGCTCATAGCCCACGAGTTCTTTGTTTTTGTTTAGGATTGGCTGCCTGGCGGCATAAAAATACATGAAAGATACACCTGACTGAATACTTCTACTGCACAACAATATAAGTCAATCTCAGGCATATTTCATTAACTAATTCAGCTTGTTTCAGCTTTTGGTATTAAGGTATGAGTGGGACTGCGCTCAATTCATGCTCACTTCATCTTGTGTAACTTGGGTGGTGATCTTTGCCATGTTATAGTGGACCTTTCGCAATGGCTTTTGTCCCAATCTCAGCTAACAACATAACAGTATCTGATATTGTGGAGAGGAGCCCGAACTAAAGGAGGTAATTTTGGAAACTGGCACTATGATCTCTCTTGCCATGTATTTCATCGCCATGCTGGGTATCGGACTGTATGCGTATCGTAAGTCAACCAGCGACGTGTCGGGTTATATGTTAGGTGGCCGCAGCTTGCCACCCAGTGTCGCGGCCCTGTCTGCGGGTGCCTCAGATATGAGTGGCTGGATCCTGATGGGTCTGCCCGGCGCTATGTTTGTGAGTGGCTTCAGCAGTACCTGGATAGCCATAGGCTTGGTCATTGGCGCATTTTTAAACTATTTGCTAGTGGCACCGCGCCTGCGCGTGTACACCGAGCTGGCAAACGATGCGATCACCATTCCTGACTACTTTGCTAATCGCTTTGAAGACAAAGGCAATGCGCTGCGTATTGTATCCGCGCTGGTGATCATTATTTTCTTCACTCTGTATACATCTGCTGGGGTGGTGTCCGGCGGCAAGCTGTTCGAAAACTCGTTTGGCATGAGCTACGAATCCGGCCTGTATATCACAACTGGTGTGGTGGTCTTGTATACGCTGTTTGGTGGCTTTTTGGCAGTGAGTCTGACCGACTTTGTGCAGGGCTGTATTATGTTCCTGGCGTTAATTTTAGTGCCAGCCGTGACTTATTCACTGCTGGATAACCCGCTCAGTGTAACGCTCAATGATATTAACCCGCAGATGCTTACCTGGATTGGGGCAGGCGGTGCAATCGGTATCATTTCTGCCATGTCCTGGGGCTTGGGGTATTTTGGTCAGCCACATATTATTGTGCGCTTTATGTCGGTGCGCAGCGTGAAAGACATGCCAACCGCACGCCGCATTGGTATGAGCTGGATGCTGGTAGCGACGATTGGTGCCATTACAACAGGTTTGTTCGGTGCGGCCTATGCCCATGAAAATGGTATTGTGGTTGAAGACCCTGAAACCATCTTCCTGATCTTATCTGAGTTGTTGTTCCACCCGCTGATCGCCGGTTTCTTACTGGCTGCGATTCTGGCAGCCATTATGAGTACCATTTCATCGCAGCTACTAGTGAGCTCCAGCTCATTAACCGAAGATTTTTATAAAATCTTCCTGCGTAAAGACGCCTCAGACAAAGAGCTTGTGCTGGTTGGCCGTATCAGCGTTGCACTGGTATCACTGTGTGCCATTTATTTGGCTTATGATCGCGATAGCACCATTCTGAGCCTGGTCAGTAATGCCTGGGCCGGGTTTGGCGCCGCATTTGGCCCACTGGTACTGCTCAGCCTGTTCTGGAAGCGCATGAACTTTGCGGGTGCGCTGTCTGGTATGGTTGTAGGGGCTGCCACGGTATTATTCTGGATCTATGGACCTGTGACCATTGATGGTCAGCCACTGAGTGCCCTTATCTATGAGATTGTGCCGGGCTTTATCGCTGCGACCATTGCAATTGTTGCAGTGAGTTTAGCCACAGCGCAGCCCAGTACTGAGATCACAGATAAGTTCGAGGAAATGCAAACGGCGCTGTAGGTGTGGTCTGCTTTGTTAATTGTAAAAGCCGCAGCTATACAGGCTGCGGCTTTTTTGTGTGTTATTTAAAGGTTGTTTCCAGCTTGATACAGATATGCTTGCCAGGCTTAAACAAAGGCATATTTCCGCGTTTCGCAGCCTGATTTACAACCAGAACGCAGCACAACCCGCCGTTTTGTTGTTCCAATTTTTCTAATTTTCCTTATCATGGGCAATACCATGATTAGGTCAGTAGTGAGCTTTTGGCATGCTCATGGCGTACGAGATCATCCGCAATCAAGTGAATTTATGACAATTAATGCTTGTTACTATATGGCAATAAGGTTAACATGTGTGCAACCTTGTGTGGGTGGTCCTTTTAAAAAATTACAGAAGGACGGAAAAAATGAAGTTTTTTACTAAACGCTTGAAGAAAAAGTCAAACACAATCCAACCAGACAGAGCCTTGAGCCTGATTGATACAAATGCCCAGTTAGTGTCTGGTGGAAATAGCGGAGGAAGCGGTGCGCAGCCTCGCGTTCAACGTTTTTCTCCTGAAGCTGCGAAATTAGTTAGTGGGTAAATAGTAGGGTTTTGGCCGAGCATGAATGAGTTTTACTTAGTCACTTCGTGGATCATAGTAGCATTGGAATTGTTTATTGTTTTTTTCCTGCTGTATAGTTTCAAGAAGCATCGCTTTGGATTGTTTTTCGGTGGCAAAAGCACTCTGAAAAAGCAAGAAGACCATGAGCTGCATTCATGCTTTCTTTCCGCTCTAGCCGTTCTGGTGTTTTACCCAGTGAGTGCGAACCTGGGCGCATACATTCTCAACCTTCCTCTTGAGCTGGTACAAATGCGCCAGGTGTATTATTTTGCGCTGGTATGTACTGGTGTGTCTTTCATTACAGTTTTATATTTGCTGCATGTCATCCGCGGTTGTAGTTTCTCTGCCACATCACGCCTCGTGGCTTACATATCATTTATGTTGATGTGCCTAAACTTTTCGCAGCTAGTTTTACGTGGTTATTTGGATATTCATATATTGTATGAAGTGTATGGACCATTCGTAGTGAGTTTCAACATCTGCACGTTTATTGCGCTATCTAAGTATCCGTTTTATAAGTTAATGGAATCAAGACTTACCAAAGGAGCGATCTGATTATGCAACTAATCTTTATCGGTGGTACGTTTATAGTAATGGCCCTTATTTTTGTCCTGGCCATGCTGGTAAAAGGGACTAAGCTCACGTATTTCGAAAAACGTCTTAAGGCGCTTATCATAGCGACCAAAGACGAAGAAGAAGTCGAAGACAAGTACACTGAAGCCTATGAAATTGTGATGGAGTTTGGGGATTTACTGGCGGCTGAGAAAAATCTCGAGCAGTATTACGGCGTGAAAGACATTTATGACCGCGTTGAAGAGTTCAGAGCCGAGAATAATCAATCAGTGGAACAAAACCCTGTAAACCTGAAGGTGGTTAAGTAGCGTCTATTACTTGCAGGCCCTCAGGCAAGGCCTGTTTGCACACCGTTTAGTAAAGCTTGTATCAATACAGGTATTCGTATTCGTCGTTATCCTCAGCAGGTGCTTTATGCGTTATACCAACTTGCTCCTTCAAATTAACGGGTATTAAGTAAAACTGGCATTACATGAGCCCTTCTAGCCAGGCAATAAATTTCATCGCATTGGGCGTCCTGAAGCCCGCTTTATTGGGAATGTAATAACAAAGCTCAGAGGTAACACTATTGCCCCTTACAGGCTGAAGCAGGCCACTTGAGCACATACCCCGCACCAGTAGTTCTGAACAAAACACCAACGCGTTTTGTGCCACTGCTTGCTGGATCCCAAATAATTCCTGATCAAACTCTCTGATCACAAAGTTGTCTCTGTTTAGCGCGTTACTGGCCAACCAGGTCTCTAGTGGTGGTTTACACAGCGCAGGGTTTTTCCAGCGTGTTGTGTAAAGCACAGGGCGAGTTGACGGGGTTTGTAAAGCCGTCATGTCCGCGCCTGTAAATACATTGTATTGTTCCACGTTGAGCCTGTCCTCAATAGCCACATCCTGGATATTGCCCAGACGTACAGGAATAGAGTAGGGATGGCTGTTTGCCTGCTCACCACTCAAAATCTGAATTGAAACATCCGGGTAAGTGGCCGAAAAGGTGTGCTGTGCGGGTAGCAAAACCTGAGCGGCAAATGAGGAGGTGGTACTTATCTGCACTACTTCATTTAATTGTTGAATATCAGCCAGCGCGCGCTCAATTTTGGCAAATCCTTCAGTCGTTGCCTTGGCCAATTGTTGCCCTGTATCTGTGAGCCGTACTTGCCTGGGTCGACGTTCAAACAGGCAAACATTAAGACGGTCTTCAAGTTTGCTGATATGGTGAGAAATAGCCGTTGGTGTTAAGGCTAGCTCCTCTGCTGCGCGTTTAAAGCTGCTATGACGTGCCGCCGCTTCGAACGCTCTGAGTGCCTGTAATGAAACAGATAAGGGCATAGTAAAGACTCAGTCAATAGTGAGATAGATGATTTTAACTCATCTATAGGTGTAAAAGTATCGTTTGTTTAACAGAGTCCTGAAACGCACACTAGTGTGGTTCATTAATCAATAAGGTAATCAGCATGAGTACAATATTACATATAGATTCTAGTGTCAGGGCGATTAGTAACAGCAATCCGTCGCATAATTCAATTTCTAAAAACATTGCGCATACGTTCATAGAAAGCTGGCGACAAACAGGCGTTATAGATGAGTACATTTATCGTGATGTTGGCATAAATCCGCCCTCATTTATCACTCAGGACTGGATTGGGGCGGTGTTCACTGCCGAACACAAGCGCACTGAGGCGCAAAAGCAGCTGCTGGCCTTATCCGATACTTTGATCAATGAACTGGTCGTTGCCGATATTATTGTGATTTCAACACCTATGTATAACTATGGTATGCCGGCGCAGCTTAAAGCCTGGTTTGATCAGGTGATCCGGGTTAATAAAACCTTCGACTTTGATCTCGCTCGCGGAGATTTCCCTTTGCAGCCCTTGTTGTCGGGAAAGACGCTGATTGCAATAGCCTCATGCGGTGAGTTTGGTTTTGATGCGTCTCAGGTCAGGGCTAAGAGTAATCACCTCATGCCACATTTGCGCACACTGAGCCGTTATCTGGGCGTGGAAGCCATGTATGAGATAGTGAGTGAATATCAGGAGTTTGCCGACAGCAGACATCAGGCATCGCTTAAACAGGCGTATCAGCGCGCACAAATATTGGCTCAGGAACTGGCGGGCGACAAGAAAGAGGAAAAGGGAAATAGTCTAACCGTTTAGGACACGGTGACCAATCTGTAGAGACAAAATAATCAAAAGTGGTCGCTTTGGGTTACTTTTGATTTTGCAATAATCCATTAAGTTAAGCGCGTTTTTTGCCTTCATACACGCTAGCATCTGAGCCTCGCTGCAGAAGCGGTTTCAGGTCGCGCAGGATGATATGTCCATAATCCTGATAACCTGCCTGTGAGCCCGGTGTGAACCATTTCATATGCGCAATAAACTCAAGAGAGCTGGCAATACTGCCTATCAGGCTTTGTTCCATGTCAGAGTGGTAAGCCATAGGTGGCTCAGTCGTGGCTTGGGGTGTAGCGCTTTGCTGTGGATGCTCTCCGGTGAGTAGCCACAGCGCATTATCTTTGGTTGCCGGATGCAAAAAGAATTTACTGATCACAGACAAGGTGGGTTCTCTTACATCTTTTTCATACTTTCGGTAAGACGCAGTGGGAATATCCAGTATTTCTGAAAAGCCAACCTGAGAATACCCCAAGTTGATACGTAACTGTTTTAATCTTGTAGCAAAAGTATTTGACATATGACCCAATCCGGTTAATTATTTATCCACCTGACCCGTTCAGACTACATGACTCTAAGTCAAATGTCTAACCGGGTCGAAAAATTAAGCACTTTTTTGGCATAGATGCCAGCTAAGTACAAATTCAGACCTGTGTTTAGGGGCTTATAGATCGATTAGCTTTAGACACAAGGCTGTAGGTTTGTAAGACACTGTGATTTGATAATAAGCGGATATGTTATGACTACTGTTAAAAGAAATGAATCTGTGCGTAAAGCACACACCATAGCAGCCAGGAAGCAAATTCAAACTGCGATCCGTCGCCTGCGCAGAGAAATGAACTTAACTCAGGCTGAGTTAGGCAAAAAGCTTGTTACACCCGTTGATCAAGCAACTATCTCGAACTGGGAATGCGGTAAGTCTGACTTATCGGCTTGTCAATTGCTGGATATTATGATGATTTTTGGCCAGCCAAACTTTTTGAGTTTGCTGGAGCAAGGGGCCCAAAGCGATTTAATCGACGAACCTCAGTCTGCCTGAAGCGCTTAACTCAATCACTGGCAGGGCATACTGCCGGGTGATCCCCTAAGCTAACATATCGTGTTGTCTGGGCACGCTCGTGCCCGCTTTTCCTTTTTTGTTCGTCTAATTTCACTGACTGAGCGCCTCTACAAGTGCAGGCACCTCCATTTCTTTTCTCATCAGTTATCAAAGTATGATGTTTCAAAAGTGAGGCTCTGTTATTGGTAACCCCGCGTTGTTGTATTCAATGCTTGCGGATAAACAAGCCATAGCTTAGCAAGATACGTTTAAACTTTTTGAAATTGAGGGCTTGTGATGACCATTCCAATACTTTTTCTTCTTCTAATACCAATTTGCTTAATTAAGTGTTCTATTTTGAGGCGAGAAAATATGTTCGATAACAAGGCAAAAATTTTGCTATTTAGTTGTTCTAAATGAGAAATTTTTAACACAGTTAACGTCATATTTGCTCCATCAAATTGAACAGGTATTAAGTGAAATTGGTATAAAATATTGATGCTCAGTATTTTAGAATTTAGCTTCATTGTGGTTCAAAATATGCCCAGTGTAAGTGTGTTTAACAAAAGTACAAAGGTGTACTATGAATATTCAAGGAATGGGGCAAAACTTTGCCGTCACAAACACAAATAAATACAACACGGCCGGCAAATCTCAGGTGTCGGCTTATCAGCAAACTGACGCTGTCAAAACCTCGTCGGGCGGTCAGGCAGAGCAGACGATTGATATGAACAGTATTTCTCCTAATCAATACAATGCGCTGGTACGTTCGGGTGTTGCCGACTTGGCTGTTCCTATGGTTTTACCCGGTGGCCGGGTGCATCTGGATGGTCAGCAGGCCCAAATGGGCGATGTAAAAACAGACTATATTGGGCAGATTAAGCAGTCCATCGAGTTTAGCGAGAGCATTGGGGATGTGGGTCAGGTGGATTTTTTGAAGGAAAGGCTGGCGGTTGTTAGGGCACTACATGGGCAAAGCTATATGCCGTCAGAGGCCAGCGAGGGGCTGAATATCACAGCATAGTTGATCCCCGGGCTTGTAACAAAGCCCGGGATGCGTATTAATCCTGCACTGAGCGAAGCAGGGCGTTAATACCGACTTTTTCGCGTGTCTGCTGATCCACTTTTTTCACGATAATGGCCGCATACAGGCTGTGTGTACCATCTTTGCTTGGTAAAGAGCCCGGGACGACCACAGCGCCAGCCGGTACTCGACCGTAGTGGATCTCGCCGGTTTCACGGTCATAAATACGGGTACTTTGTGAAATATAGACGCCCATAGAAATGACAGCGCCTTCTTCGACAATCACGCCCTCAACAATCTCGGAGCGGGCGCCGATGAAGCAGTTGTCTTCAATGATGGTAGGATTGGCCTGCAGTGGCTCCAGCACACCGCCAATGCCCACACCGCCTGACAGGTGCACATTTTTGCCGATCTGCGCACAAGAGCCAACGGTGGCCCAGGTATCAACCATAGTGCCTTCGTCAACATAGGCGCCAATATTCACATAAGAGGGCATCAGGACCACGTTTTTGCCAACAAAGCTGCCCTGACGCGCCACGGCATTAGGCACTACACGCATGCCGCCTTGCTGAAACTGCTCAGGCGTATAGTCGCTGAACTTAAGCGGCACTTTATCGTAAAACTGGTTAACGCCATCATGTAGCGGTTGATTATCGCGAATACGAAACGACAGCAGAACCGCCTTTTTCAGCCACTGGTGTACAACCCACTCGCCGCTGATTTTTTCAGCAACACGGGCAGCACCCGAATCCAGCATAGCCAGCGCATCAATGATGGCATTTTTAACCTGAGGTGACACATCACTTGGTGTGATAGTGTCGCGTTGCTCCCAGGCCTGTTCAATTATGGTTTTTAAATCCGACATAGTGTCCTCATTTATTCAGATTCTGCATTGAGTTTTTTCATCAGTGAACGGTGTAACGATGCTTTAGCATCTTCACTGAGACGTTGATAATCTTTGTCCGAAACCACAAAGAAATCCTCCGCACGTTCGCCCACTGTGGTAATACGTGCGGCGTGAATATGCAGTGAATGCAATTGAAATACCTCGGCTATTTTAGTCAACAAACCGGGAATATCCACTGCCTGGATCTCTATCAGGTTGCGGTCATTACGGGCGTGGGGGCGGACCACGACCTTAGGTTTAATATTAAAGTCTTTAAAGCGCTGCGAGCGGTTCTTTTTAAGCCGAATTTTCTTTTTCGGATCGGTCAGGATCACTTCCAGGCTGCGGCGCAGGGCTTTGGCCCGGCTGCCACTGATAGGGCGGCCATCGACTTCCAAAATGACAAAGCTAAAGACCACATAGCCATCTTTGGTGGTCAGCACCTGAGCATGCTGGATCTGGGCTTTTTTAGAGCCTATCACCGCCACCAGTTTGGCAAACAGAGTGGACTCGTATGGCGCATAGACAAATACCTGAGTGCCGCCGTGCATCGGTTGTTCAGAAACCACCACACAAGGCTGACTCAAATCATCACGACCAAGCAGGTATTCGGTATGCCAGGAAATTTGCTGCTCGCTAAAGGCAGTAAAATAGTTGGCCTTAAAGCGCGCCCAGATCATATCAATCAGATCTTCGCGGTAGTCTTTGTTTATCAGCCGCTGCTTGGCCTGTTGCTTTTTATCGCGAATTTGGTCTCGCATGTCCATGGGGTTTTCAAGCCCCAGCCGCAGTGCGCGCTGCGTATGTAAATACAGCTCCCGCAGCAGGGTGTTTTTCCAGTCATTCCAGAGATTGTCATTGGTGGCACGAATATCCGCCACTGTCAGACAATATAGGTAATCAAGCTGGCGTTCGTTTTTGATGCGAGAAGCAAATTCGTTGATCACATCCGGATCATTGATGTCCTTACGCTGCGCTGTGACCGACATTAGCAGGTGGTTTTCAACCAGCCACGCGACCAGTTTGCTATCGGACGAGGAAAAACCATGCATACGTGCAAACGCCGCTGCATCCACCGCTCCCAGCTCTGAATGGTCGCCACCACGGCCTTTGGCAATATCATGGAAAATCCCAGCCAAATAGAGTAACTCGGGCTTATCCATGCGGGTGACAATTTCAGAACACAGCGGAAACTCACTCTGATGATCGTGGCTGAAGTAGCGATAAATGTTGTTGATCAGCTTATGGGTGTGCTCGTCCACGGTATAGGCGTGGAACAAGTCGAACTGCATCTGGCCAAAGATGTTACGCCACTGTGGCAGATAGGCGGCAATGATCCCGTGCTTGTGCATAAGAGTAAATGCGCGGCCCATACCGTTAGGGTGTTTGAGCAGACGCATCAGTGCGTCACGACAGGCAGCATAATCCTGCAAGTCGCCAAGCAAACGGCGTCTTACCTGGCGTACGGTACGTATGGTGCTGGGATCGATATCGGTGATCTCAGGGTTGTCGGCAATATGCTCGAACAATAAGATCAGGTTTTCCCGACGAAAAAATACAGAAGGGTTTTTGACCCGAATTCTTTTGCCAACGCGCTCAAAGTGGTTATCGAGTGGCACTACGGTCTGTTCGCTTTGATCTGGTAAAATGCTCTGCTCAAAATAGGACAGCAGCATTTGATTCATTTCCCGTACCCGGCTCATGATCCGGAACAGGCGTTTCATCATACGCTCAACTGAGGCTTTACCTTCGGAGCCAAACCCTAATAATTCCGCTGCATGAGGCTGGTAGTCAAACAACAAGCGGTTTTCGCTGCGTCCGGCGGCCAGATGCAGTGCAAAGCGGATGTTCCAGAGGTTTTCCAGGCACTCCAGCAGTTCCTGATATTCTTCATGAGTCAGATAACCGTGGCTGATAAGCTCTTCCAGCGTTTCGGCGTGAAAGTGTTTTTTTGCCACCCAGAAGATGGTCTGAAGGTCGCGCAGGCCTCCGGGGTTCTCTTTGATATTTGGCTCAAGATTATAAGCGGTACCGTGGCACTTTTTGCGTCGCAGACGCTGCTCTTTAACCTTGGCGATAAAGAACTCATCGGATTGCCAGATAGGAGTTTCGACAATATGGCTTTTCAGTCGTTCGAACTCTACGTGATTACCGCAGATTAAGCGGCTTTCCAGCAGGCTGGTGGTAAAGTGTACGTCTTCACGTTTTTGTTCCAGCACCTGCTCATGGGTTCTCACACTGTGGCCAATATCCAGGTTCAGATCCCACAGCAAAGTCATAAATGACTCCAGCGAGCCGGTTAGTTCTGCGCCGGGCTCTTGCTTACACAGCAGCAGGAAGTCGATGTCTGAATACGGGTGCAACTCGCCACGGCCATAGCCTCCCACACCAATCAGCGCCAGATCCGGGAACTGCGCCAGTCCGGTTTCGTTATAGAGCTTGATCAGCAGCCTATCAATAAACTCGGCTCGGGCGTTGATCAATTGTCTGACGGGTTGTTTGGAAAACTGATTATTCAACCATTTATAAAAATACGCCTGGCAGTCTTTATAGTCATTCAAGGTTTGCGCTTCGTCGAGAAGCGTTTTTACTTTGTTTGGTAATGCCACCTGGGCTCCCTATATTGCGCGCAAAACTCACAGCTCAGTTTTACACTAAGTGGCAAAAAAATGCGAGAAAGTGATAGAGGGAGAGGGGTTAACTGGATGAAAAGCCAGCATACAAGTCGGTAAAGCAAAACGCCACCGGCTGGTGGCGTCACAGAGTGCGGGTTAAGCTGTGTGCTCAATCACTCGTTCAATGGTATCGTCGCTGCGCAGCGTCAGCACTTCTACGCCGTTTTCAGTCACCAGCAGAGTGTGTTCCCACTGGGCTGAAAGGCTGCGATCTTTTGTTACTACAGTCCAGTCGTCTTTGAGCAGCTTACAATGACGTTTACCGGCATTGACCATAGGTTCAATGGTCAGACACATGCCCGCTTGCAGGGCCTCACCTGTACCCGGCTTGCCATAATGGACAATTTGCGGCTCTTCGTGGAATTCGGCGCCAATGCCGTGGCCGCAATATTCGCGCACGATAGAGTAGTTAAAGCCCTCGGCATATTTTTGAATCGCAGCGCCAATGTCGCCAATGCGTACGCCCGGTTTCACCATGCGGATACCGATATACAGGGCTTCCTGCGTCACTTCACTCAGACGCTTACCCTGAATACTGGGCGTACCTACAAAGAACATTTTAGAAGTATCGCCATGGTAACCGTCTTTGATCACTGTCACGTCAATGTTGACGATGTCACCTTCTTTAAGCGGTTTGTCGTTAGGAATACCGTGGCAAATTACGTGGTTCACTGAGGTACAAATAGACTTAGGGAAACCATGATAGTTAAGTGGTGCCGGCACAGCTTGCTGCACATCCACAATATAATTATGACAAATGGTATTCAGCTCATCAGTTGTCACCCCTGGTTTGACATAAGGTTCAATCATTTCTAATACTTCAGCGGCTAACTTACCGGCAACACGCATTTTTTCGATTTCTTCAGGGGTTTTGATCACTGCACTCATTGAGACTCCAAGTCATAGTTTCGACGCAACAACGCCAGGCTAGTTTATGAACGATTTTTAGCCCAAACGTTGAGTTAATTTCTTTTATATGGTATAAAGCGCGCCGTCTTTTTACAAATAAATCTTTCAGGGCGATTTGGCTCTTAGGTTGTTTGTAACGAAGACAACACGAAATTTAATTTTAACACACACACATATCGACACATACACTTGGGTGCAAGCTCGGAACAAATTATCGGGTAACCGAATTTTCGAACTTGTTGGTGTTATGGGATATGTGGAGGCCTAACCCTAACTAAATTAGAGGAAAATACAAATGGCAAACGTTTCAATGCGCGATATGCTTCAAGCTGGTGTTCACTTCGGTCACCAGGCTCGTTACTGGAACCCTAAGATGAAGCCTTTCATCTTCGGCGCTCGTAACCGTGTACATATCATCAACCTGGAAAAGACTGTTCCTATGTTCAACGATGCACTTAAGTTCCTTTCGAACGTTGCATCTAACAAAGGTAAAATCCTTTTCGTAGGTACTAAGCGCGCTGCAAGCGAAGCAGTTAAAGAAGCAGCGATTCAAAGCGAGCAGTTCTACGTAAATCACCGTTGGTTAGGTGGTATGCTGACTAACTGGAAAACAGTTCGTCAGTCAATCAAGCGTCTTAAAGACCTTGAAGCTCAAAGCCAAGACGGTACTTTCGAGAAGCTGACTAAAAAAGAAGCTTTGATGAAAACTCGTGAAATGGAAAAGCTTGAGAAGAGCCTTGGTGGTATCAAAGATATGGGCGGTCTTCCAGACGCTATCTTCATCATCGATGCTGACCATGAGCACATCGCTATCCGTGAAGCAAACAACCTGGGCATTCCAGTAGTATCTGTTGTTGATACTAACTCTAACCCAGACGGCGTTGACTACATCATCCCAGGTAACGATGACGCGATCCGCGCTATCCAGCTTTACACTGGTGCTGTTGCAACAGCTATCACTGAAGGTCGTGAAAGCAACATCGTTGCTCAAGCTGAAAGCGACGACTTCGTAGAAGCTGAGTAATAGATTACAAACCGTGCCACTGGCAACACAGGTATGCGGGTGGCCGGTTGTAACGCACTAAGCTGTCATCAAGTCTTCATCTTATTTTTGTGAAGACTTGATATTCTTTACAAGCGGTAATTCGCTTATCAAAAAACCGAATTCAGAATTGAGGATATTCTAATGGCTGTAACTGCTGCCCTAGTTAAAGAACTTCGCGAGCGTACTGGCGCTGGCATGATGGATTGTAAAAAAGCACTGACTGAAACTAACGGTGACATCGATCTGGCGATCGAGAACATGCGTAAGAGCGGTGCTGCTAAAGCTGCTAAAAAAGCTGGTAACATTGCTGCTGAAGGTACAATCCTGATCAAGCAAGGTGAAGGTTTCGCTGCACTTCTTGAAGTTAACTGTCAAACTGACTTCGTTGCTAAAGACGAAAACTTCCTGGGTTTCGCTAACACTGTTCTTGACGCTGCTGCTGAAGCTAAGACAGACATCGAAACTTTGAAAGCTAAGTTCGAAGAAACGCGTGTTGCACTAGTTGCTAAAATCGGTGAAAACATCAACGTTCGTCGCGTTGAGTACATCGACGGCGCAAACATCTCTGCATACCGTCACGGCGACCGTATCGGTGTTGTTGTAACTGGTGATGCTGACGAAGAGACTCTGAAGCACGTTGCAATGCACGTTGCTGCTTCTAAGCCTGACTATCTAAACCCAGAAGACGTACCTGCTGAGGTTGTAGAGAAAGAAAAAGCGGTTCAGGTTGAAATCGCTATGAACGAAGGCAAGCCTGCTGAAATCGCTGAGAAAATGGTTGTTGGCCGCATGAAGAAGTTCACTGGTGAGATCTCTCTTACTGGTCAAGCTTTCATCATGGAGCCTAAGAAGTCTGTTGGCGAGTACCTGAAAGAGAAAGGTGCTTCTGTTTCTTCATTCATTCGCCTTGAAGTTGGTGAAGGTATCGAGAAGAAAGAAGAAGACTTCGCTGCTGAAGTTGCTGCTCAAATCGCAGCTGCGAAAGGCGAATAATCACGCTTAGGTGATTAAGTGATGCAAAAGCCCCCTCGAGATGAGATTTGCTTTTGCGTCACTGCACAAAATTCTCTAAAATAACCGCGCATTTATGTCTTTCATAAGCGCGGTTATTTTGTATCTCACTTTTAATTTGGCCCGGAAATTATGACTATCAATCGAAAACCTGTTTTTAGACGCGTTCTTCTTAAACTTAGCGGCGAAGCTTTGATGGGAGATGAAGGCTTTGGAATCGATCCTAAAGTATTGGATCGTATGGCCCAAGAAATAAAAGAACTTGTAGAACTCGACGTAGAAGTGGGTTTGGTTATCGGCGGCGGTAACTTCTTACGTGGCGGCTCTTTGGCCGAAGCCGGTATGAACCGCGTAGTGGGTGACCACATGGGGATGCTGGCAACTGTGATGAATGGTCTGGCGATGCGTGATGCACTGCACAGAGCGTTTGTGAATGCCCGCCTGATGTCTGCCATTCCACTCAATGGCGTATGTGATGCATACAACTGGGCAGAAGCAATTAGCTTGCTGAAATCAGGTCGCGTTGTGATCTTCTCAGCAGGTACTGGTAATCCGTTCTTCACCACAGATTCAGCAGCGTGTCTGCGCGGTATTGAAATTGAAGCCGATACGGTGATCAAGGCCACTAAAGTAGATGGCGTATTTAGTGATGATCCGGTGAAAAATCCAGATGCAGAATTACACCGTCACCTGACGTACAATGAAGTGATTGAAAGAGAATTAAAGGTTATGGACCTGGCGGCATTTACCCTGGCTCGTGACCACAACATGCCTTTGAGCGTATTCAACATGAACAAACCAGGCGCGCTAAAGCGTGTTATCATGGGTGAAGAAGAAGGCACTTTAATCAGTACACAACCAGCTGCGGAGTAAGGGCCTAGGCTAACAGCCTTGGCAAAACAGTAATTAAACTCGCCAGCTGAGTCCGATTAATACAGTAAAGAATAGGATAGCACTGTGATTGATGATATTAAAAAAGATGCGCAAGAGCGCATGACAAAAAGTGTAGCTGCGCTGGCAAGCCAGCTGTCTAAAATCCGTACTGGCCGTGCACACCCGGCATTACTTGACGGTATTTCAGTATCTTACTACGGTGCTGATACGCCTCTGAACCAGGTTGCTAACGTGACTGTAGAAGACTCTCGTACTCTGGCAATCAGCGTATTCGACAAGTCTCTGGCACAAGCGGTAGAAAAGGCCATCATGGCATCTGATTTGGGCCTTAACCCAATGTCTGCGGGCACGGTTATCCGTGTACCACTTCCTCCGCTAACGGAAGAGCGTCGTAAAGACCTTATCAAGATCGTACGTGGCGAAGTTGAAAGCGGCCGTGTTGCGGTTCGTAACATTCGTCGTGACGCCAACGGTGACGTAAAATCACTGCTGAAGGATAAAGAGATTTCTGAGGACGAAGCACGTCAGGCAGAAGACGAGATCCAGAAGCTAACTGATAAGTTTATCAAAGAGATGGACACTCAGCTGAGCGCTAAAGAAGCCGAGCTGATGGAAATCTAAGCAACCACAAATTTATTAGGTTTGCAGCGCCGTCTAAGGTATACTAGACGGCGTTTTTTTTTACTTAAATAGGCATTATGATTTTAACCGCTGACGCAATTTCACAGCAATCTCTGCCCAAACATGTCGCTATCATTATGGATGGAAATGGCCGCTGGGCCCAGGCGCGCAAGCGTCCCCGCGCATACGGACATAAAAAAGGGGTAGATTCAGTTCGCAGTGCTGTGCAGTTTTGCTCTAAGCTAGGGATAGAGTCATTGACGTTGTTCGCTTTCAGTAGTGAAAACTGGCGTCGTCCTGAGGACGAAGTCAGCACTTTGATGGAGTTATTCCTGTTTGTATTGAGTAAAGAAGTTAAAAAGCTCCACAAGAATAATGTGAAGCTGACAATCATTGGTGACATCTCGCGTTTTCCTGCCGGGTTACAGCAAAAAGTTGCCGATGCAGAACAATTGACCGAGCATAACTCGGGGCTAAGGTTGAACATCGCGGCCAATTATGGCGGTCGCTGGGACATCATGCAGGCAGCCCAGTCTCTGGCTGAACAGGTGGCTGATGGCGCCATTGCGGCGAGCGACATTACTGAAGAAGCGATTTCATCGCAGCTAACCATGGCGGATCAAAGCCCGCTTGATCTATTGATCCGTACCGGTGGAGATTACCGCATTAGTAATTTCCTACTGTGGCAGGCAGCGTATGCTGAGCTCTACTTTACCGAAACATTATGGCCCGATTTTAATGAAGAAGCGTTTTCAGAGGCGCTGGCCTGTTATGTGTCCAGAGAACGACGTTTCGGTTGTACCGGCGAACAAATAAAACAATTACTCGCCGAGCGCAAAACAACAAGTTGAAGGTATAAAATTTGTTAAAACAACGTGTTATGACGTCGGTGGTGCTGGCGCCACTGGCTTTACTATTGGTGTTTTTTACACCGCTGAATCTGTTTAGCGTGATCGCAGGCGGCATTATCTTACTGGGCGCCTGGGAATGGGCCGCATTTATTGGTTTGACTGACCGCGTGCACAAAGGCGTGTACGTTGCCATGATGGCCGCCGTTCTGGCTGGTCTGCACATGCACTGGCCGATCACTGAGTTATGGCACCAGGGCCGCCTGGTCGCTGATGCAAATTATGTCTTTACACTGGCCGCCGCCTGGTGGCTGGTTGCAACCATCCTGGTTATGAATTACCCGCGTATGGCCAGAGCTTGGAACGACGGAATGATCATGCGTACTATCGCCGGATTTCTCACGCTTATTCCACTTTGGCTGGCACTCAATGTGCTGCGCAGTGCAGAGTATCATCAGGCAGAGCAATATGGCTCAGTGTTAATCATGGTGGTGCTGGGTATTGTCTGGAGTGCAGACATCGGCGCGTACTTTGCTGGTAAGAATTTTGGCAAACACAAATTAATGCCCAATGTTAGCCCCAATAAAACCATTGAAGGCTTGATTGGCGGTTTACTGACGTCTGTCGTGTTTGTGGTCATCTTTTGTTATTGCAGCGATGTGGATCAGCACCAGTGGCTCCTGTATGCCGGGCTGACTGTTGTGATTGCCTTATTTTCTGCGATTGGCGATCTGCTCGAAAGCATGTTCAAGCGCGAAGCCGGTTTAAAAGATTCCGGTAAATGCCTGCCAGGACATGGCGGCATTCTCGACCGTATCGACAGCTTAACGGCTGCCGCGCCGATTTTTGCTCTGCTGTACGCCTGGACGGTAACCTTATGAGTGACAAACAAAACCTGGTTATTTTAGGGTCTACAGGCTCTATTGGTACATCAACGCTGGACGTTGTTAAGCGAAATCAAACGCGATATCAGGTTTTTGCGCTGGTTGCCGGGCGCAACGTGGCGCGGGTTGTTGAGCAGGCGCTAAAGCACCAGCCTCGTTATGTTGTTATGGGAGCTGAGGACGCTGCCAAAGAAGTAAGCGAAGCACTCAACAGCCAACAGACTGAAGTGCTCAGCGGCACTCAGGCCATGTGTGATATGGCGGCTCACCCCGACGTCGACATTGTGATGTCGGCCATTGTCGGTGCAGCGGGATTGTTGCCAACATTGGCGGCGGTCGAGCAGGGCAAAAAGGTCTTGCTTGCTAATAAAGAATCTCTGGTCATGTCAGGTCAGCTATTTATGGATAAAGTAAAGCGCCACGGTGCCACTTTGCTGCCCATAGACAGCGAACACAATGCCATCTTTCAGTGTTTACCTGATGCTTTGCAAAAGGGCACTAGCACGGCCCTTGATGCACAAGGGATACGTAAAATCCTGCTAACCGGCTCCGGTGGACCCTTTTTAAACCGCGATATTGATACGCTGGCGGATGTGACAGTGGCTGAGGCTGTCGCACACCCTAACTGGTCGATGGGCCAGAAAATTTCGGTGGATTCTGCCACCATGATGAACAAAGGGTTGGAATTTGTCGAAGCAAAGTGGCTGTTTCATTGCCAGGCCGACGACATAGACGTGGTCATCCATCCGCAAAGTATGATCCATTCTATGGTGCAGTACATCGATGGTTCGGTGATAGCGCAAATGGGCCAACCCGATATGCGCACACCCATTGCCTATGGTCTGGCTTACCCTGAGCGCATTGAAGCGGGCGTAAGGCCGCTCGACTTTGCCGATATTGTTGACTTCACCTTTACCAAGCCTGATTTCAACCGTTATCCCAACTTAAAGCTGGCAATTGATGCCTGCCGTAGTGGTCAATCTGCAACAACCACATTGAATGCGGCAAACGAAATTGCGGTCGCGGCCTTTTTAAACGAGCAAATCGGTTTTTGCGACATTTACCGCATAAACGCCGAAGTGCTTGAACGTTGCCACCTGGAGCCTTTACACTCTGTGGACGCGATTATGGCACAGGATGCGCAAGCCCGCAGACTGGCCAGGGAACTGATCACTAAGTAGGAGTCATTATGTTGGAATTTTTCTGGAACCTGGGTTCTTTCATCGTCGCGCTGGGGATCTTGGTGGCCGTACATGAATATGGCCATTTTTGGGTTGCCAGAAAAGCCGGCGTTAAAGTGCTGCGTTTTTCCATCGGGTTTGGTAAACCCCTGTTCCGTTGGTATGACAAGCTGGGCACTGAATACGTCATTGCCGCCATTCCGCTGGGTGGGTATGTTCGCATGTTAGATGAACGTGTCGACGGCGTACCCGCTTCAGAGCAACACCTCTCGTTTAACAACAAGCCTGTACTGTCCAGAATCGCCATTGCAGCAGCCGGACCCCTTGCTAACTTCTTATTCGCTATTTTGGTGCTCGCGGTGATGTACATGGTTGGGGTGCAAAATGCCAAGCCGATCGTCGGCGGTGTAGCCGAAAACAGCATCGCTGCTCAGGCGCAGGTGCAGCCGGGCGATCACATTATCAGTGTTGATGAGCAGCTTGTGCAGTCCTGGCAGGAGGTCACCTTTGCGCTGATGAGCGGCCTGGGTGAATCTGAAATCATACTCAAAGTACAAGACAGCAAAGGGCAACTGGCACTGCGCCAGCTCGACACTCGACAGTGGCGACTGGACGAGCAGGACGTCCCGCCGTTGACCTCGGTTGGCGTTCAACCCTACCGTCCGGACCTTAAACTGGAAATTGCGCAGGTCGCTAAAGGCTCTGCCGCTGAAGAGGCTGGGTTGGCCAACGGCGACAAGCTGCTGCGTTATAACAATGAAGCACTGCACTCCTGGGAGCAATTCGTTCAGCTGGTACAAACCTCAGCGCAACAACGCAGTCATTTAGTGGTGCAAAGAGCGGGCGAAGAGGTTGATCTTTACCCGACGCCTCAGGGCCGTGAAGATAATAACGGCATTCTTATCGGCTATCTGGGCGTGGTACCGGTGCTTGAGCCCTGGCCAGAAGGGTATATTGAAACTAGACAATACGGGGTGTTCGATAGTATCGTGCTGGGCATTAAAAAGACCTACGACTTAACGGCGCTCAGTTTTGAGATGATTGGTAATTTATTGACCGGTCAGGTATCGGTCAAAAATCTCAGTGGGCCGGTTGGTATTGCCGTTGGGGCCGGAAATAGTGTCAGTTACGGGTTTGTCGCATTTTTAGGCTTTTTGGCTTTAATCAGCGTCAACCTGGGGGTTTTTAACCTTTTACCCCTGCCGGTCTTAGATGGCGGGCACTTAATGTATTACTTTATTGAACTTATTCGCAAAAAACCGGTCTCTGAAAAGACACAAGAGTTAGGCTACAAGGTGGGTGCAGTTGTGCTCCTGGCGCTAACTTGTTTTGCACTACTTAACGATGTATCGAGGCTTTAGGCCGCAAGGTGCGATAGCAATTGAGGCGCACTGTTCGCCGTAAGCTGTAAAGGATAAAGATAATAAAATGCCTATAAAAAAACATTTAGCTGTAACGAGTTTACTGGGCGCGAGCTTTGCTGCTCTGGGGCAAAACTCCTTTATCGTAGAAGATTTGAAAGTTGAAGGCCTGCAGCGCGTTGCGCTGGGCGCGGCGTTAACACATATTCCTATCAACGTGGGTGATCAAGTTGATGACTACACGGTGTCAAAGACAATTAAGGCGCTGTTTGCGTCTGGTCACTTCGACGATATCGCTGCATACCGTGATGGCAATCAGGTTATATTCAAAGTTAAAGAGCGTCCGACCATTGCCTCAATCGAATTTGATGGTAACAAAGACATCAAAGATGAGCAGTTACAGGAAAGCTTAGATCAGCAAAATATCCGTACTGGTGAAACGCTCGACAGAACGGTTATTGACAGTGTCGAAAAAGGCCTGATCGAGTTCTTTCATAGTATCGGTAAATACAATGCCAAAATTGAGATGAGCATTGTTGAGTTACCGCGTAACCGGGTTCGCTTAAAGCTGGACTTTAAAGAGGGTGATGCGGCATCGGTCAGGCAAATTAACCTGGTTGGTAACGAGCTATTCTCCGATGAAGAATTATTGAAGCTGGTTGAGTCGCAACAAGACTTACCCTGGTGGAAGTTCCTGTCGAGCGACCGTTATCAGAAGCAAACTATTGAGGGCGATCTGGAAAAGATCCGCAGTTACTACCTTGACCGTGGCTACCTGCGCTTCAACATAGATTCAACTCAGGTGTCAGTGAGCCCGGAGCGTGAGTCTGTCTATGTTACTGCCAACCTGACAGAAGGCGAGCAGTATATGGTGAAAGACTTCGAATTCATTGGCGACCTGCTTGGTCGTGAAGAACTGATCCGCAGCGTGGTGCCACTGAAAAGCGGCGAGCTATACAATGGCTCAATCGTCACGGCCACCGAAGAATTCATCAAAAGCTACCTCGCACGTTTTGGTTATGCCAATGCAGAGGTGCGCACCGTGCCTGACATTGATGACGAAAACAAAGAGGTAAAACTCACCCTGGCAGTTGACCCGGGCAAGCGTGTTTACGTGCGCCGTATTGCGGTTAATGGTAACCAGGTTACTGCCGACCACGTAGTGCGTCGTGAAATGACGCAGCTCGAAGGTGCCTGGTTGTCTAACCAGAGCCTGGAGCGCTCTAAACTCCAGATCCAGCGTCTGCCGTATATGGAAACCGTTGATTTTGAAGTGAAGCCTATTCCTGGCGTTGACGACCAGGTTGATGTTGACTTCAAGGTGAAAGAGCAGCCTGCGGGAAGCTTCCAGGCCGGTGTCGCCTATGGCTCTTACGGCGGCCTGCAA
Organism: Pseudoalteromonas sp. DL2-H2.2; assembly: GCF_021532535.1. Taxonomy (NCBI): domain Bacteria; kingdom Pseudomonadati; phylum Pseudomonadota; class Gammaproteobacteria; order Alteromonadales; family Pseudoalteromonadaceae; genus Pseudoalteromonas; species Pseudoalteromonas sp. DL2-H2.2. The sequence continues at coordinate 125,817 of NZ_JAKGBD010000009.1, forward strand.
TTTAACGTTGGGGTCAGTGAGTCTAACTTCCTGGGTACCGGTAACCAGCTGGCGTTTAACATTAATACGGGTCGCGGCTCGAAGCGCTACACGGTATCTTATACCAACCCTTATTTCACGCCGGATGGCGTGTCACAGGGTAGCAGCATCTTCTACAGCGACTTTGACGGCAGCAAGCTGGGCCTGATCGATTACGACCAGACCAACTATGGTATTGGCACCAATTTCGGTTTCCCAATCGATGCGGTTAACCGCATTAACTTTGGTGTACGCTGGATTGAAGAAGAGCTTGATCGTATCCCGGATTACGAGCAATCTCGGGTGATGCGCTTGGCCTTTACCGATCCGGATAACCCGGATGCAGGGTTCGACTTCACCAAGTACGAGCTGAGCGTAGGCTGGTCACGGATCACGGTTAACCGTGGTATGTTCCCGACAGACGGTTCTCGTCAGAGCGCGACTTTCAGAGTGACAACGCCAAACTCAGACTTGAACTTCTTCAAAGTAAACTACGATTCACGTTTCTACTGGCCTGTGAGTAACGATCACCGCTGGGTGTTCTCAGCCCGCGCGGGACTTGCTTATGGTAATGGCTACGGCGAAATCAACGGCTTTGAACAAACCTTGCCATTCCAGGAGTTCTATCGCATTACCGAGATGGAATTGCGTGGCTTTGACCGTAATACCATTTTGCCACGAGCATTGCAGCGTTCACCTGCTTCAATCGGCGGCACGCCGCTGCCGGATGGCACAATACCAGGTTCGATAGGTGGTGATCCGCAGTTTGATAACCTGATCCAGGGTGGTCGTATCGGTGGTAACGCAAAAGCGCTGGCAGGTGTTGAAATGATTGTTCCGACGCCATTCCTGGATGAGGAAAATACCAGTTCGGTGCGTACCAGCTTCTTCGTTGATGCTGCGAACGTCTGGGATACCGAGTTCGATGCCGACCGCTATACGAACTTGTCACCAGATGTATATAAAACATTGTCAGACTACTCAGATCCAAGCCGATTCAGAGTGTCTACTGGCTTATCTGTGCAATGGATCTCGCCAATGGGACCTATGCTGATCAGCTTTGCCTACCCACTGAAAAAAGAAGAAGATGATGAAACAGACTTCATCAGCTTTAACATAAGTAATACTTTCTAAGGAGCTAATTGTGAAAAAACTATTCAAAACTTCGGCCATGGCGCTGATGGCAACACTCATGATGGGGGCTTCTGCGTCTGCTTTTGCACACAAAGTTGGTCTAATCGACATGCAAAGCATTTACTCACAATTGCCACAAATGGCTAAAATTGAGCAAACGCTAAAGTCAGAGTTCGCAGAACGTCGTCAAGAATTAGAAAAACTACAAGGTGACATTCGTTTCGAAGCTGAAAAGTTTAAGCGTGAGAGCGCAACTATGAGCGAAGAGCAACAAACTGCATTGCGTAAGAAAATTCAGGGCATGCAGCAAGAGCTGGCTGAAAAGGGTCGTCCTTTAGAGCAAGAAATCAAAACGCGTCAAAATCAGGAACTGGCAAAAGTACAGAAACTGATCGTTGATGCCATTGAAGAAGTTGCCAAAAAAGGAAAATACGACGAAGTTCGTGTAAAAGAAACGACAATTTACTTCAACCCTGATAAAGTTTCTGACCTGTCTGATAAAATTGTTGAAGTAGTCAGTAAAAAGTAATGACCAAACACTACACTTTGTCGCAGTTGGCTGACGCTGTGGGCGCCGATTTACAGGGCGATCCGGCTCAGCCAATTGAGAAAATTGCCACCTTGCTTAATGCAGGTGGCCAGGACATCGCGTTCCTGGCAAACAAAAAATACCGCAGCCAGCTTGCCGCCACGCAAGCAGGGGCAGTAATACTGGCCCCCTCAGAGGCTGAACACTTCCCGGGTAACAAGCTAATCTGTGACAACCCTTACGTCGCGTACGCCAAGCTTGCACAATATATGGATACCACGCCTGATTCAGCGCAGGGAATTCACGAGCGTGCTTCAGTCCATGAGTCGGTGAAACTCGGTGACAATGTCAGCATTGGCGCGAATGCTGTGATAGAAGCAGGCGTAGAGCTTGGCGATGATGTGCAGATAGGGCCAGGTTGTTTTGTTGGTAAACATACCCGTATTGGCGCTAAAACTAAGCTCTGGGCCAATGTGACCATTTACCATGAAGTGGTTATCGGCGAGTCGTGTTTATTTCAGTCCGGCGCCGTGATCGGTAGCGATGGCTTTGGCTATGCAAACGAAGGCGGAGAATGGGTTAAAATTCCTCAGCTTGGTAGCGTCATTATTGGTAACCGCGTAGAAGTCGGGGCAAGCACGACGATAGATCGTGGTGCGCTGGATGACACGGTGATCCACGATAATGTGATTTTGGATAACCAGATTCAAATCGCACACAATGTTGAGATTGGTTACGGTACCGCCATCGCCGGGTGTAGCGTAATGGCCGGTAGTGTAAAAATCGGCAAATATTGCCAAATTGGCGGTATGGTGGCTGTCAACGGACACAATGAAGTGTGTGACGGAGTCGTCATTACAGGCATGAGCATGGTGACCAAAGGGATCTCCGAGCCGGGGATTTACTCATCAGGTATGCCACACACCACAAACAAAGAGTGGCGTAAAAACATTGCTCATCTGCGTAATCTTTCGGATTTTAAAGCGCGATTGAAAGCGCTGGAAAGCCTCACTGAACAGCTTAAACATACTGATAACTAAAGGATGTTATTTTGGCCAACGAATTAAATAGCTTTGATATTCAAGAAATCCTCAAGCTACTGCCACATCGTTACCCGATGCTGCTGGTAGACAAGGTCATTGATTATAAGCCTGGCGAATACTTACATGCAGTCAAAAATGTGACTGCCAACGAGCCTATTTTTACAGGCCACTTTCCTGATCAGCCTATTTTCCCTGGCGTGATGATTTTAGAAGCCATGGCTCAGGCGACTGGCCTGCTTGGCTTTAAGACCGTCGAGAATCGCGGTGATAATGAACTATACTTGTTTGCAGCGATAGATAATGCGCGCTTCAAACAGCCGGTCGTGCCGGGCGATACTATGCATTTACATGTTGAATTTGTGAAAGAGCGCCGCAATATCTGGAAATTTTCCGGTGTTGCAAAGGTCGACGGCAAGGTCGTGTGTAGCGCTGAACTAATGTGTGCAAGAAGAGAGTTTTAAGCGTGATCCATCCTACTGCAATTATTGAGTCAGGTGCTCAACTGGGCGAAAACGTATCAGTTGGTCCCTATAGCTATATCGGCAATGATGTTGTTATTGGAGACAACTGTAAAATAGAATCTCACGTCGTGATCAAAGGACCCAGCGTGATTGGTTCTGGTAACCATATTTTTCAGTTCGCATCAGTCGGCGAAGCCTGCCAAGATAAAAAGTACAAGGATGAACCAACCAAGCTGGTAATTGGTGACAACAATATTATCCGCGAATGCGCCACCATCCACCGTGGTACCATTCAGGATAAAGGCATCACTCAGATCGGCAGCAATAACTTGTTTATGGCGTACACCCATGTTGCGCACGATGCTGTCATCGGCAACAACGTGATTTTCGCTAACAATGCGAGTGTGGCCGGGCATGTACATGTCGGCGACTTTGTGATTTTAGCCGGTAATTCGGGTGTCCATCAGTTCTGTAAAATCGGTGCTCATGCCTTTGTTGGCATGTACAGCGGTGTGAATCAGGACGTACCGCCATTTGTAACAACCACTGGTACGCCTGCGCGACCTGCTGCGATAAACACAGAAGGGTTAAAGCGCCGTGGCTATGAATCGGATGAGATCATGGCCATTCGTCGAGCTTATAAGACTTTGTTCCGTAAAGGTCTGAAGCTGGATGAAGCGCTGGAAGTCATGCGCGAAGATGCCGCAAAGTTTGCCGGTGTTCAGGACATGATTGACTTTATTGCGACCTCAGAAAGAGGACTGGTACGTTAATTTTTGATAACGGCCGATAACCTTTCTACATCGCATATCTGTATCTGATATACTAACGCCATACAGCCTGTATGGCGTTTTTTTATTCTAAAATGAATCACATGGCCAACGAAAAAGAAATTACGATAGGGATTGTTGCCGGCGAGCTGTCTGGCGACATCTTAGGTGCAGGGCTTATCCATGCACTGCGCGAACATTATCCTAATGCCCGATTTATCGGTATTGCCGGTCCAAAGATGCTGGCCGCCGGATGCGAAACCTTATTCGATATGGAAGAGCTGGCTGTGATGGGCCTGGTAGAAGTATTTGGACGGCTGCCGCGCCTACTGAAGATCCGCAAACAACTGGTCGAGCATTTTATCGCGCATAAACCGGATATTTACATCGGTATTGATGCGCCCGACTTCAACCTGCGCGTAGAAAAACCACTTAAAGCGGCCGGCATTAAAACCGTCCAGTATGTCAGTCCGTCAGTCTGGGCCTGGCGACAAAAACGCATTTTTAAAATCGCAGAAGCCACCAACCTGGTGTTATCCCTGCTGCCATTCGAAAAAGCTTTTTACGATAAACACGAAGTGCCGTGCACCTTTGTCGGTCATACACTGGCGGATGAAATCCCGCTGGATGTGGATGTGTCAGCCGCACGCGCGCAATTGGGCCTGAAAGACTCAGATATTGTGCTGGCTTTGTTGCCAGGCAGTCGCGGCTCCGAAGTAAGCCAGCTTAGTGAAACCTATTTACTGACGGCCAAAGCGCTGGCCGATAAGATCCCCAACCTGAAAATTCTTGTGCCTCTGGTGAATGAAAAGCGCAAAGCGCAATTTCAGGCTATCCAGGCCCAGGTTGCCCCTGAGCTGAGAACCATTTTACTCGATGGCCAGTCCTCGCTGGCGATGACGGCGGCAACAGCCGTTTTGCTCGCCTCGGGCACCGCAACACTGGAGGCCATGCTGTATAAAAAGCCAATGGTGGTCGGTTATAAGCTCAAGCCACTCAGTTATTGGATTTTCAATACCTTTTTTACCTTCAACATTAAGCACTTTTCTTTGCCAAATCTGTTGGCAGATGAAGCCCTGGTTGAAGAGTTTTTACAACAGGATTGTAACCCCGATGCACTCACAGATGCATTGCTACCTTTGCTGAAAGGAGACAACTCAGCGCTTATCCAACGTTTTTATGATATTCACCAGAATATTCGCCGTGACGCCAGCAAACAGGCGGCACAGGCTGTAGTGGAGTTAATAGATGCAAATTGAACGTCCTGATGTGCAGTATATTGCAGGCGTAGATGAAGTAGGCCGTGGCCCTTTAGTGGGCGACGTGGTCACAGCGGCGGTGATCCTGGATCCGGCCAACCCGATAGAAGGGCTGACGGATTCCAAAAAACTTACCGAGAAAAAGCGCTTACTGCTGGCTGAAGAGATCAAACAAAAAGCACTGTGCTACCACGTGGCACGTGCTACGGTGAGCGAAATTGATGAGCTGAATATCCTGCATGCCACTATGCTGGCCATGACGCGCGCGGTAGAAGGCTTGGCAGTGAAAGCCGAGTTTGTATTTGTTGACGGCAATCGCTTGCCCGAACTGAGCGTGCCTGCTCAGGCGGTGGTTAAAGGCGACAGCCTGGTCGCTGAGATCAGTGCTGCCTCTATCCTGGCAAAAGTGACCCGCGATCAGGAAATGCTGGAGCTGGATAAGCAGTATCCACAATATGGTTTTGCGGGCCACAAAGGCTACCCGACCAAAGCACATTTTGCAGCGCTCAGCGAACACGGCGCAACCCCGCATCACAGAACCAGTTTCAAACCGGTACAGCGTATTCTGGCGGAGAAACCTTAGTTATGGCAGCACCTGAGTTTGTTCATTTAAGAGTACACAGCGACTTTTCTATGGTCGACGGGCTGGCAAAAACCAAGCCCATCGTGGCGCGCGCCGCCGAGCTGGGCATGCCCGCATTTGCCATCACCGATCAGATGAACTTATGTGGCCTGGTGCGCTTTTACGGCGCGGCCCACGGCGCGGGTATTAAACCTCTGGTCGGGGCCGATTTCTGGCTTAAGAGCGATCAGTTTCCGGACGAGCCCAGCCGCATAGTGGTGCTGGCCAAAAACAACGAAGGGTATAAAAACCTTACCTTACTGATCTCCGAGGCCTATTTACGGGGTCACGTATTTCATCGTCCCGTGATAGACAGAGCGTGGCTGGCCAAATACAAAGAAGGCCTGATCTTATTGTCCGGTGCCAAAGACGGCGACGTGGGCAAAGCGCTTTTAAAGGGCAATCCGCAACTGATTACAGACACGGTGGAGTTCTACGAAACCCACTTTGCCGATCATTATTATCTTGAACTACACCGCACCGGGCGTGAGCAGGAAGAGGAATACCTGCATGCGGCGGTCGCGCTGGCGACAGAAAGAGGCTTGCCGGTTGTGGCAACTAACGAAGTGGTGTTCCTCCATGAACATGACTTCGAACCCCACGAAATTCGTGTGGCCATCCACGACGGCTACACGCTGGAAGATAAAAACCGTCCCAGACGCTTCTCCAAAGAGCAGTACCTGAAAACCCCTGAACAAATGCAGGAGTTATTCAGTGATATTCCGGAAGCGCTGCAAAACACGGTCGAGATTGCCAAGCGCTGTAACGTCACCGTTCAGCTAGGCACGTACTTCCTGCCAGATTATCCGACCGGCGATTTAAAAATCGAAGACTTCCTGGTGAAGGTGTCCCGTGATGGTCTGGAAGAGCGTTTACAGTTCCTATTCCCGGACGATGCTGAGCGTGCAGAGAAACGCGGTCCGTATGATGAGCGTCTGCAAATTGAGCTCGACGTAATCAACCAGATGGGATTCCCGGGCTACTTTTTGATCGTAATGGAGTTCATCCAGTGGAGTAAGGATAACGATATTCCGGTAGGACCGGGCCGGGGTTCCGGTGCGGGCTCACTGGTGGCATATGCGTTAAAGATCACCGATCTGGACCCGCTGGAATTTGACCTGCTATTCGAACGTTTCCTTAACCCGGAACGTGTCTCGATGCCCGACTTCGACGTCGACTTCTGTATGGACCGCCGGGATGAAGTAATCGACCACGTATCTAAACTGTATGGTCGTCAGGCGGTATCCCAGATCATCACCTTTGGTACCATGGCGGCTAAGGCGGTAATCCGGGATGTAGGCCGGGTGCTTGGTCACCCTTATGGTTTTGTCGACCGCATTTCTAAGCTCGTCCCGGGCGATCCGGGTATGACCCTGGCCAAAGCCTTTGAGGTTGAGCCGCGTCTGCCTGAAGTGTACGACGGCGACGAAGAAGTCCGAGAGCTGATAGATAAGTGTCGTATTCTCGAAGGCTGTAACCGTAACGCCGGTAAGCACGCCGGGGGCGTGGTTATCTCGCCTACCAGCATTACCGACTTTGCCGCGCTATATTGCGATGAAGAAGGTAAGTTTCCGGTTACCCAGTTTGATAAAAACGACGTTGAAACAGCCGGTCTGGTTAAATTCGACTTCCTGGGTCTGCGTACACTGACCATCTTGCAGTGGGCGCTCGATATGACCAACGAGCGACTGGCGCGTGATGGCATTGAGCCGGTCGATATAGCGGCCATCCCACTAGACGATCCGGCCAGCTTCGAAGTGCTGCTCAGAGCCGAAACCACCGCTGTATTCCAGCTGGAATCGCGCGGGATGAAAGATTTGATCCGTCGTCTTAAGCCGGACTGCTTCGAAGATATGATCGCACTGGTTGCTTTGTTCCGTCCGGGTCCGCTGCAATCGGGGATGGTAGATAACTTTATCGACCGTAAGCATGGTCGCGAAGAGATCTCATATCCGGATGCGCAATACCAGCACGACAGCCTGCAACCAATCCTGGAGCCCACTTACGGGATCATCCTATACCAGGAGCAGGTAATGCAGATAGCCCAGGTCCTGGCGGGATACAGCCTGGGTGGCGCAGACTTGCTGCGTCGGGCCATGGGTAAGAAAAAGCCCGAGGAAATGGCCAAGCAGCGTAGTACCTTTGAAGACGGTGCCAGAGACAACGGCGTTGACGGCGAACTGGCAATGAAGATCTTCGATCTGGTAGAGAAGTTCGCGGGTTATGGCTTTAACAAGTCACACTCTGCTGCTTATGCACTGGTATCGTATCAGACGCTGTGGATGAAAACCCATTATCCGGCCGAGTTTATGGCGGCGGTTATGTCGGCGGATATGGATAACACCGACAAAATCGTGACCCTGGTGGACGAATGCGAAAACATGAAGTTGAGGCTGTTGCCACCGGACGTCAACGCGGGCGTATATAAGTTTGCGGTAAACCGCCAGGGCGAAATCGTCTATGGTATCGGCGCCATCAAAGGCGTGGGTGAAGGCCCGGTTGAAGCCATTCTTGAAGCGCGTGAGCAGGGCGGTCCGTTTAAAGACTTATTCGATTTTTGTGCCCGGGTTGACCTTAAACGCCTGAACCGCCGGGTGATTGAGAAACTGATTTACGCAGGGGCGCTGGACCAGCTGGGTCCGGAAAAAAACCAGCCCGGGCGTGCCACCTTATTGGCCAGCCTGAAAGATGCCATGAAGTCTGCCGAGCAGCACCACAAGGCCGAGTCACTGGGGCAAAGTGATTTGTTTGGCTTGCTGGCCGTTGAGCCAGACGAAGTTGAGCAGGCATTTGTTAAAGCAATCCCGCTGTCGGATGATGAATGGTTACAGGGTGAAAAAGACACTCTGGGCTTATATCTGACCGGTCACCCGATAAATCAGTACAGAAAAGAATTAAAAAATTACACTTCGGGTCGTCTAGTAGAATTACAGCCGACAAATCGCGATGTGCAATCGACGGCTGCCGGGTTGGTTATCAATGCAAGAGTGCTGGTCAACAAAAAAGGCAAACGCTGGGGCCTGATAACTTTAGATGACAAGAGCGCACGAATTGATGTACGCTTATTTCCTGAACAGTTCGAAATGTACCAAGATATGCTGCAAATGAACCAAATCTTGGTAATATCCGGACAGGTCAGCTTTGATAACTTCTCCGGCGGCATTACAATGACCGCCAGAGAAGTCTGTACCATATCTCAGGCCCGTGAAAAGCGGATCAGTGCGATAAAAATGACCTTGAATATGGTGCAAATTGACACGAACTTCATAGATAATCTGAAAAAAGTACTGGAACCGTACAAATTTGGTACGTGTCCGGTAAAAATCCAATATCAGCGCCCGGACGCGATAGCGGAAGTTACATTAGGTATGCAATGGTGTGTGACGCCCAGTGATGATCTCCTCAGACGATTATCCAAGATGGCGGCGCAGGAAATAGAACTAGAATTTAATTAAACAGGTAGTTTAGAGCATGAGCCTCAATTATCTTGAATTTGAGCTTCCAATTGCAGAATTAGAAGCAAAAATCAATGAATTACAAAACGTAAGCCGCTCTGGCAGTCTTGATCTCAGCCTTGAAGATGAGATCAGCCGCCTCAAGGAAAAAAGCGTAGAACAAACGAAAAAGATCTTCGACAACCTCGGTGCCTGGCAGGTATCTCAGTTGGCGCGTCATCCGCTTCGTCCTTATACACGCGATTACATCGAGCGTATTTTCACTGAATTTGACGAGTTTGCGGGCGACCGTACATTCGCAAACGACCCGGCTATTTTGGGCGGTGTTGCACGACTTGACGACAAACCAGTCATGGTTATCGGCCAGCAAAAAGGCCGCGACACAGCCGAAAAAATCAAACGCAACTTTGGTATGCCAAAGCCTGAAGGCTATCGTAAAGCCTTGCGTCTGATGGAAATGGCTGAGCGTTTTAAAATGCCAATCATCACCTTCATCGACACGCCGGGAGCTTATCCGGGCGTAGGCGCTGAAGAGCGTGGTCAGAGTGAAGCAATTGCTCGTAACCTTAAAGTAATGGCTGCACTGAAAGTGCCGACCATCTGTACCGTGATTGGTGAGGGTGGTTCTGGTGGTGCACTGGCCATTGGTGTGGGCGACCGCGTTAACATGCTTCAGTACAGCACCTACTCTGTTATCTCACCGGAAGGGTGTGCCTCTATCCTGTGGAAGAGTGCAGAAAAAGCCCCTCTGGCCGCAGAAGCCATGGGTGTATCAGCAGCACGAGTTAAAGAGCTGGATCTCATCAATACCATTATTGATGAGCCTATGGGTGGCGCACATCGTAACTACGACACGATGGCGAAAAACCTTAAAGCTCAGCTTAAGCGCGATCTGGGCGAACTGGAAGCACTGAGCACAGAAGAAATGCTGGAGCAACGTTACCAGCGTCTGATGTCATTTGGCTATTGCTAAGCTACTGTGACACAGCAAGACTGAAAAAAGCCGCATTGCGGCTTTTTTTGTACCTGCGAAATCGGGATAATACGGTCTAAGTACCGACAACATCCGAGATTATGACTCAGACCCCGCTTTATAAACGCTTTGCTGCCAGCCTGGATAACTTACTGGTTGATGAGCTAGCGCACGCTAAAACGCAGGCGGTAACGCGTACGGTAACGCATACGGTAACGCGTGGCCTCACAGTGGCGCTCTCCGGTGGGGTAGACTCTGTGGTGCTGCTGCACCTGTGCCGCCATTACGTTCAGCACAGTTCCCGGCTGGCGTTACAGGCGATTTATGTTGATCATGGTTTGTCGCCTAATTCACCAAAGTGGCAGGCGTTTTGCCAGGCACAATGTGAGGCGCTGGCCATCGACTTTACCCCGGTTTCGGTTAAGGTGGTGGCACAAAATCGTCAGAGCCTTGAAGCTCAGGCCCGTGCAGCACGTTACGAGGCACTGGACAAGCAGGCTTATCCGCATCATGCACTGGTGCTGGGGCAGCACGCGGACGATCAGGTTGAAACCTTTCTGCTGCGCCTCAAGCGAGGCTCTGGCCTTAAAGGGCTGGGCGCTATGCAGGCACGTACCAAGTTGCCATCCGGGCGGGTATGCCTGAGACCCTTGCTCACATCCCAGCGCGCAGACATAGAAGCGTTTGCCAAGACATTCGGCATTTCACACATAGAAGATGAATCTAACCTCAGCGACCGCTTTGACCGCAATTTTTTGCGTAACCAGATATTGCCCTTGTTAAAATCCCGTTTTACCGGCTTTGTTCCCAGCGTTATGCGTACCATTGAGCTGTTACAGGGGCAGCAGGCATTGCTGGATGAAATCACCCGGGCCGATCTTATGCACTGTCTGGATGAGCAAAGCTTGTCTGTTACTCGCCTTGCAGAGTTTGCGCCATTACGCCAGCAAAACCTGGTGCGTGCCTGGCTGGCTGAGCAGAGCGTTCAGATGCCGTCGCAAAAACAGCTGGATCAGATCCTGACACAGGCATTGACTGCCAAAGCGGACGCACAAATGGCTGTTACTTTGCCTGCCGGGCAGGTTAGGCGCTTCAGAGACAACTTATACTGGGTCTGTGAGCAGGCAGCCAGGCAGTCGCACAGCAATATCGCTCTGACGCCTGTGATGCTGGATGAAAGCACAACATTATGTGTTATTGAGGGCAAAGGGGTTCGCCCTCCAATGCAAGATGAACAGGTGTCGGTGCGCTTTAACTGCCTGAACGAAAAAGTTAAACCGCTTGGGCGTAGTGGCCGTAATACCCTCAAGCACTGGCTAAAAGATTATGGTGTCCCCACCTGGGAGCGCGGTCGTGTGCCGCTGATTTATTACAACAATGAATTAGTGCAGGTGGTGGGGTTTTTCGTCAATGAGGCGTATGCATCGTCTCAGGGACTCAATTGGAAGTTAGAAGATGCAAGAAACACACAAGATCGGTGAATCGCTGGCGAATAAAGCACTCTGGGCAGTGCTTGGCTGCGGTGCTTTGTTTTTTATTCTGGCAATGAATGGTGGCCTGAATATCGGTAATGTTGTGCTTAGCCTGAGTGTGGGCGGGCTGAGTGCGGCGCTGTTACTGGCTTACTGGCACGGCAAGGGCGGGAGCTTCTTTATTTTTGGCCTGGGTGCACCTATGCTTGCCATTATTTTCAGCGAACTGCCAGACTTTTTGTCACTGGCATGGGTGATCAACAGCTTCTTCGCGGGTTTTGCACTGCTACTGTTGCTGTATAAGCTGGTTTTTCTGCGTAAATAAGGACCATATCGCGTTAGGGGACGCAATATGGTCAGGCAGTTTGTCGTTTAGATTGTCCGGGCGCAGTCTCTGCCGGCGTCCTTAGCGCGATAAAGCCCCTTATCTGCCCGCGAGAAAATTTCGTTCGGGCAATCCTGGCTGGTTGCCAGCGTAAAGCCAATGCTGGTGGTAACATCATGGCTCTTCATGATGGTACAGCACCTGACAGACGCCATGATGCGCTCCGCAATCACTTTATTGGTGGTAAAGGCCGGATCGTCAATCAGGATCGCAAACTCATCGCCGCCAAAACGGAACACAGTGTCTGTTGCCCGCACGGATGACTCCAGAATACGCGCAAATTCAATTAAAACGTCGTCACCCATTTTATGGCCATACAGGTCGTTCACTTGCTTAAAGTTATCCAAGTCCAGCAGCATCAGGCTAAAATTGCAGTGATGACGGCGGCTGCGTTCCAGCTTTTTGGCCAAAAATTCATTAAACTGGCTGCGATTAGACAAGCCGGTCAGCGAATCTTTGGTGGCCAGCTTGAGTACCCGCTGATACATCAAGGCATTTCTGAGTGGATACAATAAGCAGGTATGCAGCTGGATAAGCCGTGCCTGCAACGCCTCACTCAGGCGATATTTACTAAAATACACAATCTGACCCAGATGCTGGTTGTTTAACTCCAGATCAAAAGTATACGGGCTCAGCTGGTTGTTACTTTGCTGCATCTGAAACACGCCTTCACTGGAGTGAAACTGCAATCCGGCGAGGTTGATAATGCGCTTAATATAGCCAGCAAAGATGTCGAGCAGTCCATTTACATCGAGCGTTGTTTGTAATTTTTCAGTCAGGCTCATTGGGTTTTCGGGGACGTGCGACATTTGCATTTGCGCGTTAAACGGCAAAAAATCCCCGCGCGTCGGTGCCCGCTGAGTCAAAATATGGACATTTTCCATCTAGTATTCCCCTAAAGTACAACATTCAGTCTGTTCTAAGCGAGTTTCATGCCAAAAATTTAAACTGGCTGAAAAACAGCTGCTTGCTATATTTAGTAGTGAATAAAAAATGCTCACCACTATTTTATTGACGCTTGGGAGGCGCTTTGCAGCAAAATTTTGCCGGGTTTTTAGGTGAGGATGTCACCAGTACGCTAGTTGCCGCCCTGGAGGGCCAGTTTGCCGGGTTGATAGCCTTATTGCTCTGTGCCGTGGCGCTGGTGTGGTCGTTTAAGCGGGTTGGGTTGCCGCCTATTCTGGCTTACTTGTTAACCGGCCTGCTGGCTGGCAGCTATGGCTTTGGCTGGATCAACAATAGCCATGAGATCCAACTGATAGCCGAGCTGGGCATTGTGTTTTTACTGTTTAGCCTGGGGTTGGAGTTTTCGATTCCCAAACTGATGGCAATGCGTAGCGTGGTATTTGGGCTCGGCAGCTTACAGGTGCTGGTCACCACCGTTGTACTGGCGGTGATCTTAAAGTACCTGGGTTTTAACTGGATTGAAGCCCTTATCATTGCCAGCCTGATAGCCTTGTCTTCCACAGCCGTTGTGGTGAAAGAGCTCAAAGAGCGGGGCATATTGAATATTCGCCGTGGTCAGCTGGCGGTGGGGGTTTTGCTGTTCCAGGACATTGCCGTGGTCCCGCTGCTGATCACCATTCCTTTATTAAGCCAGTCTGACAACCAGGTATTAGTCGGCGCGCTTATTCTTGCGCTCGCCAAAGGTGCGTTTGTTTGTATGTTGTTGTGGGCCATTGGCAAGTGGGTGTTGCCCAAAGTCTTTAACGAAGTGGCGATGGCCCGCACCGATGAGCTATTTGTACTGACCACTCTGGTGGTGGCGCTGTGTGCCGGAGCGCTGACCTATGCGTTTGGCCTTTCCATGGCGCTGGGCGCATTTCTGGCCGGAATGATGCTCGGCGAAAGCCAGTTCAGGCACCAGCTCGAAGCTGAGATACGGCCCTTTCGCGATATTCTGATGGGGCTGTTCTTTGTGACTGTGGGCACACAGCTCGATGTGTCGTATGTGATCCAGTCATTTATCTATATTGTGCTGGTTCTGGCGCTGCTGATTGTGCTAAAGCTGGCCATTATTTTCCTGCTGGCCCAGCTGATGGGCGAGCGCCGTAAAGACGCCTTTGCAGCCGGTGTGTTGCTGTGGCAAATGGGCGAATTTGGCTTTGTACTGGTGGCGCTGGCCGGCAAACACCAGTTGCTCAGTGCCGAAGTGGCCTCGTTCCTGATAGCGCTGGGGGTGTTGTCTATGGCATTAACCCCGTATTTGATCAGCGAAACAGACAGGCTGATCAAGCTGTTTGGTATCGACAGCGAAGGGCGCCCAGAGCCGCACGAGCAGGGCTTTATAGACTCCAGCAAGGTTAAAAACCACGTGGTGATCTTTGGTTATGCGCGGGTGGGGCAGACCATTGCGCGGTTTTTGCGCCCGGAAGCCATTCCCTATATTGCCGTAGAGCGTAACCCGGCCATTGTTCAGGAAGCGATAACCGCAGGAGAGCCCGTGGTGTTTGGCGATCCAACCCAGCAGGAAGTGCTGAAATCCGCCAATGTCAGTGAAGCCCGCCTGGTAATTGTGTCGCTCAATGACTTCGACAAAGCCCAGGCCGTGATAGATGCTGTGAAGCGCTTTGCGCCTGAAGTAAAAATTCTGGTGCGAATGAAGGACGATACCCACCTGGAGGCACTCAAAGAGCTCGGTGCCACAGAAGTTGTGCCCGAATCGCTGGAGGCCAGCCTGATGATGGTATCGCATGTTTTGTATATGTCTGGCGTGCCGATGCGCCGGATCCTCAAGCGGGTAAGCATTGAAAGACAAAACCGCTACGAATATTTACACGGCTTTTTCACGGGCGACAGCCAGGAAATGAAAGAATACGCGGGCGCAGACGGTGCCAGCTACAGCTCAGACAGGCTGGAGTATTTGCATGCTATTGCGCTGCCGGACGATGCCTTTGCGGTCGATAAGTCGATTGCTGAGCTGGACTTGGCACGTCATAAGGTGGTGGTAAAAGCACTGCGGCGCAACGGCGAAGAAATCTCTATGCCGGATGAAGAGATCACCTTATGTGCCAGCGATGTATTGCTGCTTAAGGGCAAGCCACGGCGGGTAGAGCGGGCCGAGCAATTCCTGCTAGACGGCCTGCCATAACGCAGGCCCACAGTTAATCGAGCTCCAGAAATGCCCGGATCTCATCCAGCCGGGCCAGTCCATCCTGATAACCATACTCTATCAGCTCACGGGTATAGGCTTTTTCGAACAACAGATAACTGGTTAAACTCGACGGAGAATGCCGTTTAACCCCGATAGAGCGCAGTAAGAGCTTAATGGCCAGCGGCAGTTCGTCGTAATAATGCAGCGCTAGTTCATTGAAATTATGTGTGGGGTTAACCACCAGGGTCTGGATGTGTTTAAGTTCTTTGTGCTTGTCTCTGGCGGGCAGTAATCCCACGGTGCGGTTAACCCGCTCCATGCGCTCCAGATCTGACTGTAACGTATCGCTGAACACGCTATCGAGTAAATGACCCGCAACCACCGACATACCCGGAAAGTGTGGCTCATAGCCAATGGGCGTAGGAATCTTGGGCTGCTCAACACCAATGACAAAAATTTTCTCGGCGCCTAGGTGGATTGAAGGGCTTAGTGGTGACAGCTGGTGGATAGAGCCATCGCCGTAATAATGGTGCCGGACCCGCACACTGGGAAATACCATGGGAATGGCACTGGAGGCCATCAGGTGGTCCAGCGTAATGTGATCGGGCACACCAATGCGCTTGGCGCGTTGCCAGGGGCGCGCATCTTTCGCCTGATAAAATGCCACCGATCGGCCGGTTGAGTAACTGGATACCGTCACCGACAGCGCATCCAGGTAGCCACGCTGAATGTGGCGGTCGATACGGGATAGATCAAGCACATCATTCAGCAGCTGGCGCAGTGGCGTGTTGTCCAGCAGGCTCGCGGGGGGCTGGTTGATATATTCAGCCTGAAAGCTGCGCATCATATTGCCGAGAATATGACCAAATGCCCCCACAAAGCCGCTCTCGTACACCATATCGGTATGAAAGTTCTTCCAGATTGACTCAATTTTGCGTATCGCCAGATGCATATTCGAGGCATAGCAGGCGAGGCCAGCGGAATTAATGGCGCCCGCCGATGTGCCATTAATAATGCGAAAGGGCAGCGGGGCGGTTCTGGGCAGGCTGTGTGCCAGCGCTTTCAACACCCCAACCTGGTAGGCTGCACGGGCCCCACCACCGGTTAGCAGCAGTGCCGAACGAGGACATGAACGCGAACTGTGATGCTTACTCATATGCTTCCTTAACCGCTTACAGGGTTTGGGTTGATTTGAGAATTATTTGCCAGTCACTACTGACTGGATAGTGTTACTATAACGATTTGTTTAACTTAGTAAAATAGCAATACATCGCGGCTTGTGAGCAAATTCATAGGCGATTCATATTGAGTCCATATGCTCACTAAGCACGAATTGGTATTGCACCTTGTCACGGATGCGATATCTTTTAATGGATACTCACCAATATTGGATGTATTTGTGAGTATACGCGTTTAAAGAGACTAAAAATGCCATAGGTTGCAGCTGCAAAGGTCGTAATAACGACCAGCAATAAGCTATAATCTTTTGTATATTATAGATTATTTTTGTTGCCTCACTATGCGGCGATACGCCTTGATGGCATTTTAATCACCGTATGTGCAACTTATTCGTTTAGAAAAATTAATGGAGCTTCCATGTCAGAGCACAACTCAGCAGAACCAAGGAAAAGCAAGCCGTCTAACAGCCACTTATTGCTTGCCGTGAGCGTGGTTATAGCCCTCGTTATCGTGGCCATATTTGTGCTTTCAAACCGGGATAATCAGCAGGAAAACACCAAATTTAAACAGGATGTCGTCGTACCGGAGAAAACGCCGACAGAAGTGGTTAATACCGCGCGCCCGGAGTCAGCCCCTGAGGTAGAAGAGCCCGCTGTGCCTGAACCCATTGTAGAGCCAGAGCCTGCATTGGAACCAGAGCCACTGCCACAGCGTGAACCGGAGCAACCAGTAGCTGCGCCGCTTCCGTCACTGGATGAAAGCGACGTGGCCCTGAGCGAGCAGATTAGCAACTATCTGAACGACACGGCCATGGATCTGGTGGTCACTGACGATATGATCCGCCGCAGCGTGGTGTTTGTTGATAACCTGGCACAGGGTAAAGTGGCTAAAAAGCACTTCCCGGTCAGCAAGCCCAAAGACAGCTTTATGGTTATTGAAGATGACATCATCATCACCGATCCAAACAGCTTCGAGCGTTACACCCCTTATGTGAATATGCTGAATGCCATGAGTACTGCGCAACTGGTGCGTACGTACAACAAATTCAGACCACTGATTGGTGAAGCCTATGAAGAAATAGGCTACGACGGCGGCGAATTCGACCTGACGCTACAAGAAGCCCTGGGCGAGCTGCTGGAAACCCCAATCCCGGAAACCAGCCTGCCGTTGTTGCAAGAGTCTGTGACCTACAAATATGCCTATGCAGAATGGGAGCAATTATCCGATGCGCAAAAACTTTTCCTGCGCATGGGCCCGGAAAATATGAAAAAGATGAAGAAACGTCTGCAAGACCTAAAAGTCGCGCTGGCAAAGTAAGCTAAAACCGAAGAAAAAACCAACCAAAACAGCAAAGCTCGTCTAATTGTATATTCACTATGCAGTTAGCCGGGCTTTTTAACATTTCCCCTTGCAACCAGACGCGAAACTCGCGATAATCCCTCCCGCGCCAAACAAGGCCCTCAATGGTAGTCTTATTGGTCCTCTCGCAACGATAGTTCGTGAACCTGGTCAGGTCCGGAAGGAAGCAGCCACAGCGAATGACTCGTGTGCCGGGATGTGGCTGGTAAGACTGCCACCCAAACTCCAAAGTTTGCGGTGTCAGATTTCACTTCAAAATCAAAATTCTTATAAAGCTAAAAAATATTTTCTAGTCACGCTCTTAAATTTTTTAATGCCTGTCTTTTATTCCTATCCGGTAATTAACTCCGTTCTTCAGAGCAACCTTATTTCAAGGATGTCGATATCGCCCTGTGACGCTTAGCTATATCAAATGGGTGTCATCTAAAGCTATTCCCATTCTTCATAGAAGCATATTTTGAGGGTATAGATTTCAACTCATAACTTTTAGCTATATCGAATGGGTGTTTGCGAAAGTTAAGATTTTGTCTACTAAGTCACAGAAATTGAAATTTTCGTAAATCATCAACAGGTGTGGCAATGTGAATCCAGTTAGCTGAATACCCAACAACAAAATCAACCAAAAAGACGCACTTATCATCAAAGTATGTGTCATTTTGATGTAAGTGACCTTCTCATTTGTAAGGTCATAGTTTATGCGAAGAGCCGTTAAAATTTCTTTAGTTAACTTCAGTGGAGCGTCTTTACTTTTACTACATTGGATAAGGTCCTGCCACCCTAATAAGTGGAATGCGTTTACTTGCAATACCTTTTGTGCCCATAGAGCAGCACGCATTAGGTTCAGCAAACCCACGATCATGCATAGGACACTTAGCGTAACAGTTGCGGAGGCAGTTGCCTCTTTAAAGATAATAGGTGTAACAGAAGCCAAGAGTGAAAACAATGCGGTCACGGTGGCTATATATATTCCCGCTTTGTTGTCCGCTGTTGTTTTTCGGCCCAGTTCGTGGTCATATAATCTTCTTGCTTCATCTAGAAGCAAGTTTGTAGATTTGGAACAGTGTCCTATAGAGGTTCGTTTCCCTTGGAGCGCTAAATTTCTGATTTTATCTAGATCTTTAGCTCTTAGCTCATTCTGATTTAAACTACCTCCAGTGTTGAGGCGCGGCCAGAAGAGATCCCAGTTCATATGTGTTCCCTTTTACTTATCGAGATCAGCTCTTCAACAATAGTCTTTGCGATAGGTAGTTTTGTTTGGTTTTCAATCCAAGCCCATTGACCATTAGGGTTGATTTCCAAGAACCAATACTTTTTGTTTGTGTCGCAAACAAAATCAATGGCTCCGAACTTTAGTCCAAGACATTTCACGAGTGATAGGCACTTTTCTTGTAGCTCCTTTGGCAACGCAATAACCTCATGTACTAGGTTGGCATGTTCCGTACTTCTCCAATCTACAGCTCCGGTCACTTTACATACTGTTTTAATACAAACGCTAAAAATACTGCTCCCAACAACAGTTACACGAATATCGTAGAGCTTTTTCACTTCTTCTTGAAAGATAACAGGGGCTAGTTGTATGGAGTCACTTTGACTCGGCCTTACAGCTTGTATTCTACTCGTAAATATAACTTCATCATTAGACAAGAGGGCATGTTTCAATGGTTTTGCGACCACTTGTTTTTGCTCTTGCATTTTCGATACAAGAGCATACATATTGGTAATATTTGTTTCTGGAATATTAAACCCGAGCTTGTTGGCGAATACGAGTTGTTTCGGTTTGTCTTCTGCCAAAAAAATATGCGTGGGGGAATTTAGCCACTTACCTTCTAAGCGCCAGTAAAGGTTTTTTAGGATAGATAGCCATTCATTTTGTATATATTCATTTTCACTGTCAGTAAGAGCTCCATGAGTAACTTGTGGAACCTCTGGCCTTCTAAAGTAAGCTGCTTTGATTGATGCGCCAGTAAATTTATGACCATTAATATTAATTTCCCAGTCATCAGGGCTCTGAATACCAAATATAACCTCAGCTTTGGGAAGATCTTCAGTATTGAGTCTAATGAAGGGGATACATTGTTCAGTTAATTCTCTTACCACGTAATCCATTGTAAGATCACGCTTATTGGTGACGAGTAAGATCATTACGGCTGACTAAATGAAAAACATACGGTTTGAACTAGTATCATCTCGTTCAACATCTACATGGGTTTTTGTAACAAGCTCCAACCGATATACTGACTCATCGTCTTCTTCTGCATTTACCTTTGTTTTTGTTGTCAATTCAACTGAATCAGTCATTTCAATCGCAGGTCTATTGTTATCAGCATCCATCCACATTTGCTTTTTGTGACAATAATAACCTTTTGACTGCTCAGCAGCTTCTCTTTGTGTGGAGTAATCAGTTAAAAACGGTCTTGTAGTCATACGTCTATTCCTTCAAAAAGACTTTACAGAGAGTGGTTTATTTAGCCAATAATAACTCATCTTTAATCCTTTTACATAAAGAATCAAGGTCACGGAAGATACTTTCTTGATGGATTCCAGCGCGACGTAATTGCTCCAACATTTCATGTGTTTTATTATGATCAATTTCAATGAAGCTTAGAATGTCGTTGTGATCTTTGAATAACACTTCTAGAGGTTGTGAAGATCCATCATGGATGGTAAATGCACTATGTTGAGAGTCCATTCTACCAACTGAGGAAGTGGCCTCGATTGCCAGGGGGATAGCCCAATCTGCTTCTTTTATCGTATTCCTGGGATCAAGTATGTATAAAGGGTAAGGTAAATATTCATCTAGTGGCTTGGAAGTTAGGTTGCTATCCGGATTTTCGCCCGATTGCATACTTTCCCATACTTTTCCTGCTCCATCTGAAATGTAAGGGGAATTTTTCAATTTGCTGTGGTTGTATACTAGTCGTTGGCCCATTTGAGATGGGCAATATACTAAGTCAGTGCCTATAAAGAACTTATTCATTAAATGAGGGTCAAGGACCCATACGCCTTGCTGCGGATTATCGGTTGTACTGGTATCTTGTGTTAGCGCGAAATATAGAGCAACAAGAGGAGAGCGAGACCAGTCTAATAGTCGCGTTGGAAGACCATGATGTTGCATCAAAGCATACACTTTCCATGGGTTTGATTCGTTAGATTCGACATACTTACCATAGTCCCGGAGAAATCGGTAAGCAATAGTCCCTTCTGTTTCTTCATCTAATTGCATCCACCGAGCTTGCGGAATTAATCGAAAATCAATACTTCCAACACCCCGAAACCAGAGATCTGCGCCCAGCTCAGAAATTACCTCTACATAATGCCCTAGACTTGAAATCACTACATTTTCCTTATAAGAAACTGACAGGTGTGCCTAATTTTCATATCATACACATTTTACAAATGTGCTTTTAGAGGCTCAGTTCTCTAGCAAGCAAAGCAATACCCTGATTTTGCTTTTAAAATATAAATTACTCAAGGTTAACTTTTCGGACTAGGCACCAAACTCAAAAAAACGCACTTGCTCCTTAAAGACAAGTGCGCTTTTTACTCCATCAATAGAGCATATCAATCAATTGGATCAATAACACTCAACTGCAACGGTATTCCAGGTATTCTGGCTGCCATCGACGTATTTATTACAAATGCCTTTGGCAAACAGGTTTTCCAGGTGGTAACCGAAGCTGGTGAAGTGCACCAGGTTGCCGAAGAAAGGGAACTGGCCATAGAATTGTAGCTCGGCGAGCATGTCGTCGAGGTTATAATTCGTTTGCTCTGCAATAAAGCTTTGGTCAATGGCCTGCAGGTTGATGATGGTTGGATTCGGGAAGCCGGGGACGACTACATGCAGGTATTCTTCATCGTATTTACCGTCGTAAAACTTCACTGGCTTCATCATTTCGGTTGGTGACAGCTGAGTCATGGCCAGTCTGAAGTCGGTGACTTCAAACACTTCGCGCGTCAGGTTACGGTTCACGTAGATTTTGCCAGGCAGAATGTCATGCAGTGCGCGCATAACGCCTTGCTCATCGTCCGTGACGGTTTGCGCCAGCGCATAATCTGGGAATCTGGCATTGGTAAAGCGCTCATAAGACTCTTTAACCATACCCATAAAGAAGGCAACCGTTTGCTGGCGTGCGATGATGTGAGCCTGCTCTTCAGTAACCGTTCTGGACATCAACAATGCGGCTTTTTTACCGGCATAAAAGCTTACCAGGTTCTGGGTGATTGAGTAAACCGCAGCATTTGATGAGTTTTTAGGGTTACCGCCTTGGTGAATTCGGGTGCCATCGGCGTAGTCAAAAATTGTACTCAGGTCAAAACGACCGTTTTCTTCATTTTCGCGGGCTTGGGTATTCCACTGGAACAAATCGTGCGAGGCGAGCCCCATGACACCAACATCAACAACACGGATGGGTTTTTTAGCAAAAGCCGGCAGTGAGCACAGCAAAAGCAGCAGGACAGAGAGTATTTTCATTTTGTAATGTTTCCTTTTATGCAAATGAGAATCATTATTGTATTGTGTTTATCTGTGAGGATCAATCCAAGCGTCTGAGTAAATGCAAAGTTAATTGGGGTTTAAGTGTAAAGTTAGTCGATCTCCTGCCAGGCCTCGGCGTTTTCTCTTGTAGTCACTGAAAAGCCTTAAAAACGTCATGCCGATAAAGTTAAAGTTTAATAAAAATAGAGGCTTGTAGAAATCTGAGTGTCACTTTTTGTGACTAATGTGTGCTGCGAAATTTTTTACTCACAGGTACTGCCGAGCAGAACTCAGGTGTAAAAAATTATTAACAACGCAAGAATAACAATGAGATTTCGGAGACGTAAAATGAAAGCTAAGCACGCGCTGCTTTGTGCACTAATGCTGATGAGCACCCACAGTATGGCCGATTCGCTGAAGGTGATGGCATACAATATTATGCAACTTAACGTACAGGATTGGGATCAGGAGAACCGGGCTGAACGTTTGCCCTCGGTGCTGGCGTCTATGAGCGACCGCCCGGATGTGATCCTGATCAGTGAAGCCTTCAACAGCGATGCCGAGCAGGCGCTGGATGCGCTTTCGGCAATATATCCTTATCAGACGCCTAACGTTGGCCAGGACTGTAGTGGCAGCGGCTGGGATGGATTAACGGGCAACTGCTCGAACAGTCCTTTTGTGATCCGTGGTGGCGTGGTTATTTTGTCTCAATACCCAATCATCACCCAAAAAGCCCACGTGTTTAAAAACAGCCTGAGCGGCAGCTGGGATTATCTGTCAAACAAAGGGTTTGCCTACGTAGAGATAGAAAAAGACAATCAACGTTATCACCTGATAGGCACGCATTTACAGGCAACTCACGACGGCGACACCGCTCAGGAGCACCGTGTGCGCATGGGCCAGCTAAGTGAAATTCAGTCGTTTATTAGCGCTGAAAATATACCTGCCAGCGAGCCGGTGATTATTGGTGGCGATATGAACGTAGAATGGAGCAAGCAAGATGAAGTGGCCGATATGCTTGCAACCTCACGTGCTGAGTTAAATTTTGAGACGCCTGAGATTGGCTCATTCCCGGCAAAATACAATTGGTTTACCAAAGCCAACGCGTACTACTTTGATTACAGTCTGGATTACAACGATACGCTGGACTACGTTTTCTGGCACCGCGACCACAAGCAGCCAACTAACGCACCAAGCATGGCGGTACGTTACCCGAAAGCAGAGCAAAACTGGTACTGGAGCTACCTGCGTGGCAACTGGCGTTTAAGTGACGGCCGTTACTATCACAATGGCTACTATAACGAATTATCAGATCACTACCCGGTACAAGTTAACTTTGAGTTTTGATCTGTTTGTCAGGATATCGTTGAAGTCAAAAGCCATATTTTAAATACTCAATCTAACGAGGTATACAATGAATAAGTTCACGCTCTTAACTATGTCTATTGCCTTTTCTGCTGCGTGCAGTGCAGATATCCTGAGTTCTCCAAATCAGGTCAAAGTAACCAACAAATCATCTAAAGCCATTACGTCCGCCTTGTTGTCATATAACTCTAGTTTGCCCGCAGTGCCTGATACACCAATGGTTGTGGGCGAGTTTAAGGCGATAGGCAAGCAGAAATCATCTAAAGAAGTAGAGGTACAAGTAGGCAAGCTAGGGGACTATTGGGGACTAATCGTTCAGTTTGAAGATGATGACACGCATTATGTGTTAACGGGCGTGACAACTGTTACCCCTTACAAGGAGTGTCGAACGCCCGGGGATGGCTCAACAGAGTTTATCGTCAGTGATAATCTGGCAGTTAAAATTAGAACCTACAATGGTTCGGACTTTTCAGACTCAGATGGTGATTGCCAGGGATCTCTATCTACACTTGGCACTTTAGGAGTCAAGTGGGGCGCCATTTTGTCAAAATTGCTGTAATTTAGGCAATGTGATAGCCAGATTCGGCTGGTTAATCCAAAAGAACAACGACCAAAGTATGCAGCCTGCGGCTCTTCGTGGGGACGCATTTTACCTAAACCACATCAGCCATCCCGAAGGCGTCATTCGGGATGGCTATTTTGTCCTTTAAATCTGTGTGATTCAGTCCTCAGAGTGCGTCCGTTCAGCGATCCGCGCCTTCAATGTTTGTACAAAACTCCGTGATATCGCACATAAATACGCAGACATAAATACGCAGACATAAATACGCAGACACCCAGAGACATAAATACGCAGACATAAATACGCAGACACCCAGTGTTATACGTTCCTTTTATGGGTCTTTAGTGGGTTAGGGTTCAAAGACATATATGGATGCTCCAGCGATGTCAAGCCGAGTAGGCCAGCGAGATAGCGAATTTTCGTTATCTCGTTCGTTATTTTATCCGCTTTGCCATGCCTGATGTTTGGTCCAGTCCGCTATAAATGTGTTGCTCTGACATATATCCGGGCTTAACTGATTGTTCAGCGCCCCAAATGAGTTCCGAGCCTGCACACCCTAAAATTAATACACCCACTCGGTCTGTAACGACCGTGCCTTCGTCGGGTTTTGCGCAGGCAGGGTTGGACCTTTTTTCATCGTATTTTGGCAAACAGATAAGCGGTTGTCAGTGGCTCACTACACCCACACGGGTTCAACGACCCTTGTCCATGCCGAGCTCACCTGACAACCTAAACTTTGATGCATTGTGCCGCCCCCGATTGTGTATATTGTGGCTGATACGGTTCATTTTTCTGTAGTAATATCCACATCAACCTGGCCAGCCGGTGGGCAGTGGCCACAATGGTTTTATTTATACCAATTCGCTCTCGCAAAGCGCTGACCCAGCGATTTAAATCGTCGTCTTTTTTATGTGCGTTTGTGACCACAGTACGAGCACCGTGGATTAATTGCTTGCGCAGGTATCTGTCCCCTCGTTTGGTGATATGGCTCAGAACACTTTTATCGGCGGAAGCATATTGTCTGGGCGTGAGCCCTAGCCAAACACCGAACTCTTTGGCACTATTAAATGCCTGGCCTTTGTCTATGCTGGCACTAAAAGCAGACGCGATGATAGGGCCTACACCTGGCAGGGATTGCATGATTTCAGCAGCCTGACTACGTTGGTTTGTATCTCGAAACAAAGAATCGAGTTGTCTTAACTGGCGTTCAAAGGCTCTCAGCTCGGCGCAAGTTTCGTGTATAAGCAACAGAATAACCGGTTGCAATTGTTGGTCGAGCAAAGTCTGAATGTGGCTGTAAAAAGCGCGATAACTTTTAGGTGTTTCAATGCCAAATTCAAGCAAAAAGCTCCGGGTCTGATTCAGGCATGCGGTACGTGCCTTAACCAACCTTTCTCTCATCCGGTGCAGTAATAAGACGGCTTGCTGTGATTCTGATTTCACAGGCACAAAGCGAATGTAAGGCCGCTGACTGGCTTCATAAATGGCAAGACAATCATTCTTATCGTTTTTATTCCCTCTGACAAAAGGGGTGACATGTTGCGCAGGCACCAGATGTGCTTTATGACCTGCTTTAATACACATTCTTCCCCAGTAGTGGGCGCAGCCACAGGCCTCCATAACGACTTTACAAGGCGGCATATTCTGAATGGTTTCTTTCAGCTTCTGACGATTAATCCGGCGTGAAAAACAGGGCTTGCCGTTTTTATCCACAGCAAGTAACTGAAAAACGTTTTTAGCCAAGTCAATGGATAATGTGCTAACTTGATTCATGATGGATGCTCCTGTTAACTGTAAATATCACTCTCAGTTTGGCGCATTGACGCCGATTTAGGAGCGTCCATCTCAATCACCCATCTAAAAATGGCGCACTTTTGATGTGGCGTTAGCGCTTAGCACACGCTCAAAGGGTTGAGGATAATGGGCTATGCAAGCTGCAAGGAAGAAGCAGGTTAGTTTAGCCGATACCAAATACTATCACTGTATTTCCCGGAGTGTTCGTCGGGAATTTTATGCCGTGAAGGCTGCTTAACAGGCTGCTCATATGAGCATCTGTAACTCCCTCTTAAACTGCAACAGTTCTTGAGTAGAATTTCCATTAACAAAAGAAGGGAGTTTTACGATGAGAACAAGCAAGTTCACCGAGTCACAAATTGTTGCTATGATCAAAGAGGCTGAACCGGGTATATTGGCTCTAGATCTTTTCCGAAAACACAAACATTGGATAAAGCACATTTTATAAGTGGCGCTTCAAATATGGCGACGTGAAAGCGTCGGATGCAAAGCGTCTGAAAGAGCTTGAAGAAGAGAATCGTAAGCTCAATGACATGTTTGCAACACTGAATCTGAAACACACTATGCTAATGAAATCGTTGCAAAGAAAAAGCTTTGAGTCCAATCAGGCGTAGAGCGAGGGTTAAACACCTCCTGGAGCAGTATAAGGTAAGTGTGGCACTTGTTTGCGAGGTGCAGGACTAAATCAAAGTGTTTATTACTACACGCACAAGCAGCCAACAGATGATGAGGTAATCGAAGTGTTGTTATTGCTTGTGGAGCGTCACCCTGTTAGGGGTGTGCCTAAGCTGTTTAAACGGCTGCAGCATCTGGGCAAAACATGGAACAAGCAGCGTGTTGAACGTGCTTACAATATGTCAAAGAAAAGGAAAGTGCTGTATTCCAACATGTAGCCCAGCGCCATTGAGTACGCCGGAAAAGCACCATGATTCTTGGTCCAGGGATTTCATGAGCACTGCTTTAAGCCTTTGATATCGAATCAGAATATAAAATATTTTTGATGATTGTAATCGACAAGCCCTGGCCACCGAAGTAGATCCCTGTTTGACCACAGAGCGGGTTATCAGAACGCTTGAACGAGTGATTGCCCGGCGAGGAAAGCTACCCGTAAATAAGGATTAATAATGGACCTGAATTTACATCCTGCTTGTAGGGAAGTTGGGCGCAAAACAAAACATAAAGCTAGAGTTTATTCAGCCAGATAGTCCTTATCAGAGTGGTTAGAAATTTATAATTATTAAATGCCTTACGATGCACTGGAAGACATGGCCCTAGTTGTCTACCTTGAGGCTGCATAATTCTACTAATGAGCTGTACTAGGTTGGGTGGGGTGACAAATCAACATTTACTCCTATTTAGTGTCTCGAGTGCGCTGTTTGGCGGCCAATGACGTATGTTTGTCGTAACGCTGTCATACCCTTTTTAGCTATAAAAATTAGGTCAGTGAGGTAACTATAATGCAAGAAGCAGTTAAATCGATGGTGTCGCCAACCAAGCTCAAATCAATGCGTGTTGAAAATGGTTGGTCGCAAGAAAAACTAGCGTCCGTAACAGGTTTAAGTCTGAGGACCATTCAGCGCATTGAAAAAGACGGGCGGTGTTCAGTGGAGTCAAAGCTGGCTATTGCGGCAGCCTTAAACATGACGCCATCCGAATTATTGCATGATTATCCTGAGACAGTGGGTGATGGCACGCTTAACTACGGCGGAATGGTCGGTTTATTAAGTATTGTGGGTTTGTGCAGTTTGCTTGTTGCATGGGAATGGAATAACCCGGAGATTTTTATCAATCCGATGAATGCATTATTCATCGGTTTGACGGTTTTTGGGTTGTCTATGATGAGCAGTGGTTTTAAAGCAACAGTGAATGCGTTTGGTACGATTATTTGGATATTCAAACAGCCACAAGACCAACTGCTGGTACAGGCGCATTTGCCAGTATTAAGACGTGCACTTGTTTATTGCTACACCGCTGGCGTTATTTGGACATTGACTGAAGTAGTCGAGGCTGGCTTTTACGGAAGCCAAACTTCCAACAATTCAATGTCCCTGAATGACATATTGTTCTCGATGCAAAGCCTGCTTTATGCAGTCATGCTCGCGGAATTTGTGATACGACCGTTGATGAACAGAATAACGTGGTTACTTAGCCGACAACACTAAGTTCAGCCGCCGACTGGTTATCAACCTAATTAACAAGGCGAACAACATTGAAAAATGATAATCAGGGCTACGGGCAAGTAGCGAAAGTGTTTCACTGGGCAAGTGTATTTTTCATTATTCCAGCGATGGTTATTGGTATCTGGTGGATATGGGTTGATCTTGATACCGACTCAGGATGGGAACAGTTCGAACAACTTATTGGCTGGCACGCCAACTTTGGCCTAACAGTCATAATATTAATGCTTCCACGGCTTATCTGGCGAGCATTAAATAGTCCCACAGCAAGCGCTGATAGTACAGTGCACCTCAAAAAAGTTGCTTTTGCTGCGCATTTCTCTTTGTATGCCCTGGCGCTTATCACCCCTATCAGCGGGTGGCTTGGCTCGGCTTTAGATGGAGTGGCATTCAGCTACTTTTCTGTCATCACTATCCCACCGATTTTTGGTACGTATCCGGACCTTGCTGTCGTGATGACATCCGTCCATATCTACGCAAGCTATGCTTTGATTTTCTTCATTGCCTTGCATTTGGCGGCGGTTGTATATCACCAATTCTGGTTGAAAGACCGTATCCTTCGAAGAATGACTTAACGTATTACCGCTAATCGCCTTATAACCCTAGGTAGTTTTTTGAGATTCAACAATTGAAATAAGGTTTATATATGACTAAACGTCATACATTTGCGGCCTTTATGCCTGTGTGTTTCCCGGCGAGTATCTTGTTGTTATTCGCAAAAAAGCAAACGCAAAAAAGCCCCAAAAAAAAGAGAAAAGCGAAGACACCCAGAAGAGAAAAGCGAAGACACCCAGCGTTACCTATTCTTATTACGGGTCCTTGAGCAATGAACACACGTGCTATTGCAAATAAATAAGCGAAAAGCTTCAGGAATCAGGCTTTGCGGAAAAAACGAAGACACCCAGCGTTACCTATTCTTATTACGGGTCCTTGAGCAATTAACAAACGTGCTACTGCAAATAAATAAGCGAAAAGCTTAAGGAATCAGGCTTTGCGGATGAGCATTTTCTGCGGAAAAAACGAAGACACCCAGCGTTACCTATTCTTATTACGGGTCCTTGAGCAATGAACAAACGTGCTACTGCAAATAAATAAGCGAAAAGCTTAAGGAATCAGGCTTTGCGGATGAGCATTTTCAGTTGAAGCAGTAGTTATTTGATATTCTTGGCACAGTTAAGTGCTGCCAGAGTAAGACAGTCACCACTTGAATTTAGGATAATGACAACTCTATCCTCAAGAAAAAGCGAAGACACCCAGCGTTACCTATTCTTATTACGGGTCCTTGAGCAATGAACACACGTGCTATTGCAAATAAATAAGCGAAAAGCTTCAGGAATCAGGCTTTGCGGATGAGCATTTTCAGTTGAAGCAGTAGTTATTTGATATTCTTGGCACAGTTAAGCGCTGCCAGAGTAAGACAGTCACCACTTGAATTTAGGATAATGACAACTCTATCCTAATAAGCGTTCACAATTAGCCAGATTAGGTCGTCGTTTTTTTTGCAGGTGTTCACAAAATTCAGTCACGGCTTGCTGTCTGCCGACTGCACCGTGGAATACTTTGGTAAATCGCGTGGTGAGCTTTAGCCAGTTTTCGGGCTCTATTTGCGATCTGGCGAGAATAGGCTGAGCATCGCAGATGTGGCCTCGCTTATCTGCACGAATGCATCGGCCTGTTAGCTCAACCAGTTCAATATAGTATTCAAGCTCAAAGGGTAATCCTTTGGGCATGTTTTGTCTGGGGTTGCCAGCAAAGCGCAGAAGGCTCTTTGGTTGTTTACCGTCATGAGCGTGTTCAATGCGTTTTTTGATACTGGTAAACTCAGATGCTTCTGGTGTGGTGGCCATTTTGGCCCGGATTGGGTTGAGGTCAACGTAGGCCATGCAAGCGGCCAGTGCGGCTTCATCGAGCAATGCCTGTGATTTAAATCGACCCTCCCAGAACCGACCTGTACAGCCATCTTCTTTATTGGCTCGGCGGGCAATGTCTTCGTTGAGTACGCGCATAAACCAGCTGATGCTCGCAAGTCTCTCCCTATATTTCTCGATAATATCGTCAAGCATAATACGCTCAGACGGATTAAGCTCGTCACCTACAATGAACTTGTGTGTTAGCCAGTTTCCCTTAAATAGCTTATGCCATCGGATAACGATGGCTTTGTCAGACAGTCGATTGGCTTTTGTGTCATCAACATACATAACGATGTGGGTATGGTTGCTCATCACAGCGTAAGCGCAGATGTCAATGCAGAAAATGGATGCAAGTAAAAGTAGCTTTTCTTCAACCCACTCACGACGATGTTCATAAGATTGGCCTGTTAACGGGTCTTCACCGCATAAAAAGGCACGCCGTACACAGCGAGAGATGCAATGATAGTATTTCGTGTCAACTAAGCTGACCTGGCTTTTCCGTGCCGCTGGCATTCGCTTCGTCCTTATCCTTGGAGCAGATTAACAGCATAGACGGGGGGAGTTTGACAGACAAGTTTTTGTATGGGTGTCTACTATTCGCTTTATCCCAAAGCAGAGCAAAACTGGTACTGGAGCTACCTGCGCGGCAACTGGAACCTAAGCAGCGGCCGCAATTACCATAACGGCTACTACAACGAGTTATCTGATCACTACCCGGTGCAGGTAAACTTTGAGTTTAGATAAATGCTATACACCTGCTGAATAGGCCCCGCAGTCATCCCGGACGCGCGCGAGCCGGGATCTACCAAAACAAAACGCAGCAGCGCCGCGATATTGGTGCACCTAACAGACCCCGCAGTCATCCCGGACGCTTGCGAGCCGGGGTAAACTTAGCCAGAACACTACTCCAAATGGTAAAAAGCGCCTCAACCTGAAAGTGCTGTTTTTTATACAGCTGTAAGTAAATGTAGCCAGCTCCCATGTCAAATTTCTCGCTTTCTCCGCCCTTGAAGGTCTCGTTTAAGTGAAGCTTTTATTTAATTTAAATAGATTCAATAGGTTAGTAGTTTTACATAACGAGACCCCAAGTCTCGCTATGAACAAGGCTCGGTTTCAACAAAGCCATTTTGGCTTGAGCAATGAGAGCAACGGTGGTAGGTTACTGTTCTTATTATGAATAAAATAATTTGGCTGTGGATCTGTAAGGTTTAAGGAACTGGATCTAACCGGTATTCACGCTAATAAGCGTTATGTATCTAAGCTATGAGTGAGTTCATTTCAGCAGTAGAAGGCGGAAAACAGAGAGGGTATTCCGGAAGCTTCATAATTGATGGGGAGGCTTGCTATTGCTCCGCGGCTATTCAAAAATTCAGAGGTGCTTATAAAGCTCACGTTTCAATCATCAAAGTTAGCAACCTGGTGTCGGAAACCTATGAAGTGTATTTTACCCGAGCAATGCCCACCTTGGAGTCTGCCATTAAGTGCGTTGAAGAAAATGGTCCAATCAGAGTCTCTTCTTTTGGTGCTCTAAAGGGGCAAAAGATATTCAACCCATCATGGACCGAAGAGAATGATACATAACAATTCCAGGCAGCAACGCCAGCAAGCTGGCTGGGCCTCCTTACAGTCGGCCGCTGCTGGGCGGCGTTATAAGCAACGGGAGCTTTGAGTTTTGGTGAAAATTCGAAAAGCAGAACTTACAGATTCAGAGCAAATTAACAAGTTGTCAGTGTATTTAGGCTACGAAATCGTTGCCGATGATATTGCCTTAAAGCGATTGTCGAGACTTTTAAGATCAGACAATGACAATGTTTACGTTGCTGAGATTGAGGGTGAAATAGTTGGTTGGCTACACTCTTTTAAAGCTTACCGCTTGGCTTCCGATGGTTTCAACGAAATTGGTGGTATGGTTGTGGAACCAACGAGAAGAAACTTAGGAATCGG
The DNA here is from genome assembly GCF_021532535.1 of Pseudoalteromonas sp. DL2-H2.2. NCBI lineage: Bacteria > Pseudomonadati > Pseudomonadota > Gammaproteobacteria > Alteromonadales > Pseudoalteromonadaceae > Pseudoalteromonas > Pseudoalteromonas sp. DL2-H2.2. The sequence goes on from NZ_JAKGBD010000009.1 coordinate 157,796, forward strand.
TAAAAAATTGGTAGCTCATGCCTTGGAAGTTGATTCCGGAAAATGGCGTGTACGGTGCAACATCAATCGTGCACAAACACATGAGTTTTATAAAAAGTCTGGTTTTAAAAGCACGAAAAGCCAGCACATATTTGAAAATTTCTTATAACAAGCTGATTAATCGGACAAGTTTTACTGTGTCGCTTTTTGCATTTCCGCTCCGCGGGCAAAAACCAACCCAGCAAAATTTGCCAATTAACAGGGCGTTAGCACCCATGTTAAATATGAAGCATCTTCTAATTATTACGTTTTTGATTCCGCCGGTAGCTTTGGCTGAAACCAGTACATGCTTCGGGACGACTTCCCATGGCAGCCTTACTAATGGAGCGAAACTTCCATCCAAAGGAAAAACTATGTAGGCTACAGTACAATGGCGAGATTGGCTGGCCGCACCTATGTTCATTCTGAAGTGAGAGATATTGTCGTATCAGCATATAAAGACTTAGAGATTGAACAGCCAACAAAGGTCTATAAATATGCGGAAACAGGGTTCAAGGATGGGGGCCAATTCAAGCCTCATAAAACTCATAGAAACGGACTGTCAGTTGATTTCATGACTCCAGTAAAGGATATGAATGGAAAATCTGTTCATTTGCCCACAAACCTCTTAAATAAGCTGGGTTACAACATCGAGTTTGATGTGAATGACCATTATGATGGTATGTACATAGATTATGAAGCGATTGCTGCGCATGTTGTAGCATTGCACAAGCAAGCCAAGGAACATGGACATGATTTATGGCGAGTAATTTTCGACCCGAAATTACAGCCAAATTTATACAAAACAAAATATGCACAGTATTTGAAAGAAAACATCCAGTTTTCTAAAAAAAGGTCATGGGTCAGGCATGATGAGCACTACCATGTTGATTTTGCAATACCGTGTAAATAACAGTGCTAACAAAGCGCTGCAACTGACAGCCAAACTTGTCACTCGTTTTGCGTACCGCAAAACCAGCGCCATTATTGTATGCGGGCTAAGTGCTGCGTTATAAAGATTGGGAGATTTGGTATTTTAATTCGGGGTATTAGAAGTCAATTAAACCTAAAGCCACACTTTTATGCTGAGTCTACAAAAGTAGGTGGTGTTGGTTGTTTGCTTGGGGGCAGTCTTGCATTCTATCTGATGTTCGTCATTAACTCGTATTTTGGCATAGAAAGTGATGTACCGATGAGGCAATATGAGCAATCGGTTATAGTTGCACTTTTTGTGAGTTACTTCATCACATTGCTAGTTTGTCTTTACGTATTTTGTGCACTTACAGCATTACTCTATTATCGAAATAAATACAATAAAGGCTATATAACTAAGTCAGAGCTAAAAGACATAGCATTTAAGAGTTTATATCCGCAACGCTGGCAAAAAGGACTTTGAAAATATATATAACAAGTGCTTCACCCGAGGACGCAAAACACTTGGCTTGCCCACCTTCGTCGCCAATTTTAACTTGCAATTTTGTGCCGTTTACGGCAAGCACTATATGAATGGATTGATATGAAATTGAGATTGCTACTTCTTATTATAGTCTTAAGCCCTTTGGCTCTGTGGTTTGGTTACAAACCGATCCGCATATTGGCTCCTGAGCTCAATGGGTTGTACTGCGCCAGCGCCACTATTTGCATAGATGATATTTCTCAGCTTGATACAGCTTCACAGCTTTATTCTTCAGCGCATACTTTCATTGAAAAGCATGTGGCTCCGTTTGATACACATCCCAGAGTTATTTTTTGTTCCAGCAAATCCTGTTTTAACTCTTTTGGTCTCAACGATATGAGAGCTGTAACGGTCAGTACATTTGGCGTTGTAGTTGGCCCCAGGGGCTGGGAATCGAGTTTTCTTGCTCACGAGTTTGTTCACCACTTACAGCATGAAAAACTTGGCAATTTGCAAGTCTGGTTTGATACGCCTCAATGGTTTATGGAAGGTATGGCTTATTCGCTTACTGATGAGCGTGAAGTTTTAGACGAGCCATGGGAAAGTTACCGTGATAAGTTTGAGCATTGGAGCAAGGACTCTGGCACTGACAATTTGTGGCAAAAGGCGCGTTCACTGTAGACTCACATACCAAGCCTATAAAGTGCTGGGACATAAAAACAGTTGGCTTTTTGCCCTTGCCTCGTTAAAGTATAACTAGCTGATTTTTAAGTTCTTTTGCTATCAATTTAGTAGTAGCAAAGCCTTAAATTCTGGTTCGTAATCGTTGGCTCGGTTCCGCTTCGTTAAAAATTATCGCCAACAATCACTTGTCGCTTAAGTGGTTTTTTAATCTAATATCGAGTGTTTTTAACAAGGAGATTTCAATGTTTATTATTTTACTTAAGTTTTCAGATAATAAGTCCCAAGCTAGTGAATATATGTCAAGCCATAATGATTGGATAAAACAGGGCTTCGAGGATGGCGTTTTTCTGTTGGTGGGCTCACTTCAACCTGGTTTAGGTGGCTCAGTCATTGCTCATAATATATCGAAGGAAGATTTAGAGGTTTTATTCAATGCAGATCCCTTTGTAAAACATGATATTGTATCGGCTGAAATCTTAGAAATTGATCCGAAAAAAGCAGATAATAGGTTAAGCTTTCTTATGTCGTAGTTTCAACAAACAACGCAAGCAATTATGGAGTGGCTTGCAATGTACCCTTTAGATGAAATCATAAACTTAAGGCGTTAGGAAACTTAGCCAGCTAATGACTCAAGGTAGTGCAGGGTATCCACTTCCGTGCTTGACCACCTCGTTTAAGTCAGGAGCTTTTTAAGCTTGGTATATTCAGTAGCCTATTTTTCTTTATAGTAAATGTTTGAACGCGATGATTTTTTGTGTTCTCGGTTTAGCTTTACGTTCTTGTCATTATGTTGTTAGGGGGCTTTAAGATGGTGCTTAAATTGAAATATGGAATAGCAGCGCTTCTGTTGTCTATATCTGCTGATATTACTGCTCAACCAATTACAGATCTTCAACTCTCGCAAAGCCTAGTTGGATCATGGACAGTGTCAAAAGCTGATACTTATTATGGACAAGAAGGCCATGTTAGCACATATAGGAAGGATGGAACTTTACAACATATTCAATATACTTCTGGAAAATGTGATTCAATCGACTCAATTACGCACGGTAGTTGGTTAATTAAAGACGGGCAGCTCATGCTCACAGTAACAGAAAGTAACGGTAAAAACCCTTTTCCCATCGGTATAGTAGTTACAGACAAAATCGTCACTATCGATGATAATTCATTTGTTTTTCTCTCAAGTGAAGGGCGCAAAGTACGCAGAACACGTAGTGATAAGTGTTTATAGCAAAAAAAATAAAAAACGCTTTAATCAGAGCGAGCAAAAAATTAAGCTCTTTGATGAAATGTAAACTGATGTTTTGTGGTCACACGGTGAACGCTATAAGTAAATTATAATATGCAGTATGAACTTAAATTTTTGAGTGAAATTAAATTTGGCCCAGCTTATTACGCACTGATAATTGCTGGTAAAAAGTGCCTAATTTTGTTTATGGATTCACACGCAGTGAGTTACAAGATGGACGCTATTTAGCAATCGAAGAATGGCTTACTACTGATTATCAAAAGGGGCCAATTACACGAGTAGCGATATTTGACTTGGAGAATAAGCTTGTAACTCGATTAGCAACTGTGAAAAAAGGCTTTGTCGATAGCTTTAAACTGAAAAATAACATTTTCACTTATAACAAAACTTATCATGGGAATAGCAAAGTTGTTGAGTCAGCAGTAGACTGGAATTTAATTACACAGTGGAGCGATGCATACTTATAGCAAGTGCTCCAATTACGGGGTGTAAAACAGCATTTGCTGCCAATTCTAGCCAAGTGTTTTTAATAAATTGGCTAAAACAAAGTCGAGAGTGTTCATAACATTGATTTCAAATATGAATATCTGGGGATGCCTCAGAATCGAGCGTTATACGCAATGTCGAAGTAAGGAGTATTTCTGTGAAAACTGAAGAAAGAAGACTGTTCAAAGAAATCGCCTCCATATTATGGAATGACTGGGACCCGATCGGTGTTAACGATGGTGAAAACGACTGGGATGACGAATACGATAGTTATGTGCCTAATATATTTCGTTTAGCGTTAGAAGGTCGAGACGCATCAAAAATCGCTCGATCTCTTTCTTCTTCTATTGAACAGAACATGGGTTTATCTGCATCTCTACAGCATGACATGAAAATCGCACACAAAATAGTGGAAGCTAAGGTACGCATCTTTGGTTAGCGTTCAACAATCAAGTTAAGTGTTTATGGCACAATGTTTTAGGTTTGGGTGGAGGTGTTCTTCACTCCTTAATTGAGTGTTAGGTTACTACGAAAAAATGAGCTAGAGCATTGTAAAATACTTAAGCCAACTACTGAGTAAAGCAAGTTCTGTCATCATATCTTTTCAACAAAAAAGGAATTATCCAATGTCTTGTTCAGAGACTAGTTGCCTGTGTGGCGGCGTTAAAATTACGGCAAAAAACATCAACCCTAAGTTTACGATTTGCCATTGTCAGTCGTGCAGAGCCTGGGGTGGTGCGCCTTTCTTTGCTTTGAAATGTGGTACTGACGTGACACTGGAAGGAGAGGACAAGGTAAAAATGTACAAGTCGTCTTCCTGGGCTTCTCGTGGTTTTTGTTCTGAATGTGGCACACATCTGTTTTTTAAGTTCACAGAAACCGGTGATTACAATATGCCGGTGGGTTTATTTCCAAACCTGGCGGGGCTGGAAATGGACATGCAGTATTTTAGTGATATGCGCCCGGGCTACTATTGTTTTGCCAACGAGACTAAGGAAATGACCACGGACGAGATCATGGCTTACTTTGCCGATAAGATGTAATGAACTTAACGCACAAAGTTTAGAATGCCAGCAACGCTGATACCTCTGCTTAAGGTGTTGTTAGTTTGTAAAACCCTGGCGAAAGGTTTTACTTTACTAAGTTAGCTTTACAGTCAGGGTACTATGAAAAAGCGAGACCCCAGTTTTTCTTTTTTTGCACTGAATAGCCCCAGCTACAAATATAAATGTGTAAATTGTGGTGCGTATATTAAGAAAGGCGATGTAGAGTGCTATCGTTGTGAGCACAAGTTTTCGAATGACGATGTCGAAAAAATGATAAGTCACTACAAGGCGAGTGCGACCGGGAATGGGCACCATATCATTTACTTTGTTTTATTTATGGCATTCGTACTGGGTATTTTGCTCTTTTCTCGATTTTAGATGGTAAAAAGCTCAACAAGTCGGCGTGCAATGCCCGTTGAGTTCGTGCTTTTGCAGTCGGCGAGCGCCTTTGAGAGGTTAAGTGAATATATTAAAACTTTTTTTGCTCATTTTATGTGTGGCTGTCCCTCCAGCTGTTTTATTTTATAACAAGGCAGCGCTGGCTTGCGAGATGGCACCTTTCATCGGCTTTAAAGCCGTTCAGGCCGAGCTTTACGTCGATGCGTCGCTCAGTAATGCGCAGCGAGAAAACCTGATAGCACAGGTGCACCAGGCAAAAAACAGAGTGGATGCGGCTTTTGGTAAAATGCAGTCCAGTCCCAGGTATATCGTGTCTAAAAACCCCGCATATCAACAAGCTGGCTTTAATCCCACTGGAATGGCGCGCAGCGCTTTGATGAGAGAGTGCGTTTTTATTGGTCCCAAAGGCATGAATGTGGATGTGATAGCACATGAAACCGCGCATGCTGAGGTGTTTCACAGAGCCAGTTTTTTTACTAAAAACTTCAAAATCAAGCCCTGGTTGCTCGAAGGCTCTGGTACTTATGTTGATTACCGCGCTCCTTTGCTTCTGGAGAACATCAATATTGAGCGTGCACAAGTGAGTCGGGTGATGGGCTTGTCAGATTTTTCACCCAAAGATACCTGGGCATATCAGGCATCGCGGGTGGCATTTGAACGTATTGACCCTAAAACCCTCTATGAGGGCATAGAGAGATTAAACTCAGGCGAAAGCTTCGATACTGTGTTTGGTAAACAACACTAACTAGCCGTTGATTGGACTGCAAAGGGATGGCGCCATAGAAAAATGAAAACAATATACGAACATACTCAGTCAAATGTTTTGGTGATCCCACAGGCGCTGTTTGCGATGAAAGATGTGGCGGTGCTTTGCCATCATCGCAATTCAGCTATTTTTTATAAGTGCCTTGAGCAGGACCTGGTAAACATTGAGTTTTATACCAACACGCCTTGTTTTATATTTATCGAGCATGGCAAAGAGGTGATCACAAATACTAATAACGGCACGCTTGAGTTAAGTGCAGGTGCTGCTGTCTTTCTTCCTCAGGGATTAAATCTGCAATCTGATTTTGTGAAAGAAACCGACGCGCTGCGGGCTTACCTGGTGTTTTTTGATGACGATGTGCTCCACGATTACTTAAGTAAAGTTAAGGGGCCTTTTGTTTGCGATGAGCGCAATGAAACCTTTTTCATACCGGATGGTGACGACGAATTTGCGGCTTTCTTTGCATCAATTCGCGCAGAGATAACCACGCCTGCCTACCTCAACATTAAACTCCAGGAGCTGCTTCATCTTATTGCCTGGCGCGACAAGCAGCACATTTTTAACGCCTTGCTGGCGACCAGGAAACGCATTCCGGCCAAACAAAACCTTGCTCGCATGCTGCAAACGCTCGATGTGCTGCACTTATCTGTAAGCGATTTGGCCCATCTGTGCGGAAGAAGCCTTTCAAGCTTTAACAGAGACTTCAAAGAAAGCTATCAGATGACACCAAAAAAGTGGTTACAAGAGAAAAAGTTATCTAGAGCAAAAGACCTTCTGGCAGACAATGAGCTGTCTGTGACACAAGTTGCTATGGCGATGGGCTATGACAATGTGTCTGCATTTATTAAGGCTTTTAAGCTTAAATATGGCGTTACCCCAAAACAGATAAAACCGCATAAATGACCGGAAATCGTTACTTTTGACAGCCTTTGAGTAGTTTGGCTTTGGCTGTTTGGATAGTCTGAACGCAGATATTTTATCCTAAAGGAGTAACACATGAGTGTCAGAGTCACCTTAAACTGCCAGGTAAAACCAGAACAATTCCCAGCCTTGTTACCATTTTTACAAGAGAACTTACCCAATGTCAGAGGGTTTAAAGGAAATATGCGCGTGAGCGTTTTATTCGACGAAACCAACAATGAAATGCTGCTAGACGAGCAGTGGTTAACGGCACAATGCCATCAGGCGTATTTGCGTTTTATCAGTGATAACGGTGTACTGGCAGCGCTGAGCGCATTCCTTAGTGCTCCACCGGTCATCAAGTATTTTCACAAAGTAGAAGTGTAACGAACAGAGAGAGCGCGGCGTTTAAAAATCGTCGTGCTCGTGTACACATGATCCACTGCGTGCTCAAAATAGTGATGAGTTATCGCTAAGCAGGGCGTTTGTTACCTTCCAGAAAAAGCCAATTTTTCAGTCTGAAAAGCCCATAACTTAATTAGAAAACCGAAATGTCGTCATTAAGCTGACGGATAATTTCATTATGCCTGTCTGTGGCTTATAGTAAGGAATTGACGTTTATAACTGATTTAAACAATGTGTTTTTATAACTCTAAGGAAAGTAGATGCGAAAGTTCATTAGTTCAGGCTCTCACCTCGAAGCGCCAATTGGCTTTTCCCGGGCAACGCGTATCGGTAATTATATTGCGGTTTCCGGCACCGCGCCGATAGACAATGGTAAAACGGTTTTTGTGGGAGATGTTTACGAGCAGACAAAATATTGCCTGACGTTGTCACTTCGAGCCATTGAAGAGGCGGGGGGAAGCCTTAGGGATGTCATTCGCACCAGAATCATGCTCACGGATATTTCCACCTGGGAGCAAGCGGCTAAGGCGCATGGGGAGTTATTTTCCGGACAGCGCCCGGCCTGTACCTTCGTTGAAGTGAAAGGTTTTATTGATCCACAGTGGTTAGTAGAAACGGAAGTCGATGCAGTGTTATCCTAGCCAGAGCTAGTATTTAATAGTACCAGGACTATCAGTGATAAGGAGAGATACGTGCAGTTAGAAAGTTGGATAACCTTTTGCTCAATCGCGTTATTAGCGACTGCAACGCCAGGGCCGGCGGCTTTGCTGGTATCTGTACACAGCTTAACTTTTGGTTTTAGAAAGTCGTTATGTACGGTGCTTGGCAATGTCACTGGCTTATTTATCATGTCCGGGCTATCTGTGCTTGGCTTGAGTACAATCGTACTGCATTCTGCTGTGGCCTTTACTGTCATCAAAGTGCTGGGCGCACTCTACCTGATTTATTTAGGGGTAAAGCTGTGGCGGCATGGGCTTGGGAAGGTAGATGTGAGTGGATCTACCAGTACCAGTGGCAATGTGCTCAGTTTATATTGCCAGGGGGTGCTGGTTGCGCTTACCAACCCTAAGGCAATTGTGTTTACCACGGCGCTTTTCCCACAGTTTATTGTTATATCAGAGCCTCTGTTGGCTCAGTTTTCCGTGCTGGTGTTCAGTTTTATGTCTTTGTCGGTGTTGTGCTTGTGCAGTTATGCACAGGCTGCGCAAAGTGTGAAAAACAAAACCCCGAAGTTGGTTTCCGGCTCCTGGTTGGGAAAACTCTTTGGCTCAACCTTTATCGGGGCAGGATGCTTCCTCGCCACAACCGCAAAGTGAGTTATAGCTAGCCACCCAGCGAGTTTGCTAAATTAAGTATAAGAAATATAAATGAATAAGCAGTTTATCCCTCAATCATTTCAGCCGCCTGTCCGTCATGATACCGAGCATTTTCACTTCACCGTGCTGGACACCCGTGTGGCGGAGCTGGACTATGAAGCGGTGATGTCGAGCCTGCAAAGCCTGCAGGGAATTTTCGGCCCTGATTTTGACTGGCCGCGCGCGGATATGACCCTGAATGAGAGCATTGAAAGCCTGAAAGTTCACAGGCACGAGTTTGATACCCGCGCGGCATTTGCCTACAGCGTTTTTGATCCCCAACAGAGCAGATGCCTCGGCTCTGTGTATATCGACCCCAGCCGCTCACCTCAGTACGACTGCGAGGTTTACTTGTGGATTCGAACAGATAGCCAGACACTTGACCAAGTCTTGTATCAGAGTGTTCAAACCTGGTTAGAGGCTGACTGGCCTTTTCACAAAGTGGCCTTTCCCGGTCGCGCCATTTCCTGGCAAGACTGGGCTGTACAGGTCAATTAAATATCATGCTTGTCAGCACCGAAAGTTATACGGCCTGCGCTATATGCACTCTGACATGCCAGGTGTTTAATTGATAGTAATGATCGCGTTGGTTACCTTAAAATGGTACGCTTTATTTAGAAAACTGGTATAAGCAAAGCCAGGTCTACGGGCGGCGGGTTGAGCCGACCACAACATTAACATCTCACAGAGGGAATCTGATGAAAATATTCACCGCTTTAATGTTAATACTACTCTCCTTTAATACCTATGCCGGGTTTAGATACTCAAACTCATCTGCTGCTGGCAGTGTCGTAGTGCCGGTTAAACTGGCGGATGAGGGACTGTATAACTTAGTGATAGGGGTTGAGTTTATGACCCGACCTTTCGACAAAAAGCCCTATGACACCGACAGCTACGAAGAGTTGATCGATCGTTTACGCATTCAGTGGCGTGAGCCAGCAATACAAACGGTACTTGAAAACCCCAACCTTAAGCTGACAGAGTTAGCCGGTGTAAAGAAGGCGATGGCAGCCAAGTTAGAGGCGCTAATTGAGAAAACCAAGCTTAACTACGGCATTTCTAAAAATACTGAGGTGGTTTATTCTGTCAGCCACTTTTACCTATCAAAGCCGGAATAAACGCTTTTGTATTGGCGCATTGATTGGCTTAGCAAGCGGCCTGTTTGATATGCGATTAAAGTTTAAATATAAAGACATACAAGGGCTAAACTTAGTGGAAATAGAGCCAATAGGTTTGGCTTTTAGGTTAATTGAAAAATTTGATGAATGGAGTAGTAATGAACAAAGTATTGATGGTGCTAATAGCACTTTTTCTGACAACGAGTGCATTTTCACAAGACTCTATTTTGAATAAGCGCGAGTTTACTGAAAACTTCATAAAACATATACAAAAGAGCGGCAATAATAAAAACTATGAATTTGAAAGCGATCTAAAAATCAAAGCAAAAGATGATAAGGGAGGTGAGCATATTGTTTATATGGGGAATGCTTATGATACTTATCGCTCAGGGAGCAAAACCCTAGAGCAGGTCTACACTAGTTATTTTGCGGCGCTGACAAACCAAGTAACTGCACTTGCCAATACAGAAGTTCGAACCATTTTTCCTGTGATTAAGTCTATTAATTACCTTGAAGCAACCAAAAAGCAATTAAAAGAAGCTGGTTATGAGGGAGAGGAGCTGCCCTTTTTTTATCAGCAACTGACTGAGGACTTAATCATGCTGTTTGCGTTTGACTCAAAAGATAGCATGCGCTTTGTATCGCAAGATGATGTTAAACGGCTCGATCTTGAAAGCTCTATCTCGGCAATTGCAGGTCAAAACTTACGTCGTTATTTTGCAAGCTTTGAGACAGAAGTTCAAACACTGGATACGGAAGGTGCCGGTGACGTATATGTATTTGTGGCTGACGATAACTATGAAGCTTCTGTGCTAACTGCGTTCGATCATTTGAACAGCAAATTGAAACTTAAAGGCGAGCCAATTGTGTTCGTTCCTGCAAGAAACATTGTCATTATTGCAGATATAACGGATCTTGCGGCGGTGCAAAAGGCACATATGATCGCACTTGGTGTCTATACAGAGTATAGCTATGCAATTTCACCGCATGGCTACGTATACAATGAGGGCGAATGGATAAGGATTACGCCAGACTTATAAAAATCAGTATCTTATGGTTTTTCATGAGATGATGAGAGTATTAATTTAGATGCTACACAGAGCATTCATGCTCTGTGTAGCCAAGTGTACAATCACTCCTGGTCGTGAAACAGATCTTCAAGTTTCAGCCCGGTGAGCTTTTTCAACGAGTTAAGCAGATAGTAGAGCGCGATAAAAAAGACAATCATGGTGGGAACCATGATCACCGGATAGCTCAGTGCGGTCATTCGGCCCAGTTCGTTATTATAGGCTTCTGTGCCTGCGGGGCTGACCACAATCATTTTTGCCAGAATATAGTTCAGAGCCGAAGATAAGAAAAACGCGCTGGCGAGGATCTTAGAGGCGACCAGCTGCACTTTGGCTAACTTATCGCTGTTGCCCTTGTCTGCTAAGGCTTTTTCAATCCCTTCAATGTCCATCACAGTATCGTTGAACATCAGCGTCTTCAGCAAAGGGTACTTAGTATACTGGCTGACGATAATACCAATGCCGATAAGGCCCGGGATCAGCGCTTCTTTAATCGCGATGTACTTGGCATCTAGTTCGAGTAGGCTGATCCCGCCGGTGAGCAGTACCGAGACAATCCCAAGGCCCGAGATAAAACTGAATTTACCGGTGTTTTTACGCTCCCACAGGCCAAACCCGAGCGGAAAAACCAGTGCAACGACAACACCGAGTGCCGGGCCCAGATGTTGCTCACCCGAAAACTTAGTCAGGATCACCACCGGAATAATAATGTTAAAAATCATTTGGCTGAAAAAGCCGCTTTGTTTCTTATTGGACGACGACACTTTGTCCCCTGTAGTTCTAAACAACGAATGGCTTGAGTGTAAGGCAAAGCGGGTGTGCAGGGCAACTTTAGACTGAGGCGAGTATGGGGCAAAAAAGAAGCCGCATTGCGCAGCTTCTTTTTAATCTACCTGTTACTGAGGGTTAGTTACAGAAGTTCTTAACCCAGGTCAGGTCATTCACGCGGTGCGGAACGTGAAACAGCTTAGTCGCTTGTGCCGTTTGCGGATCAATGGTGAAGATAGCGGCATCGGCATTAGGTTCACGGCCCGACACATACAAGGTGCCTTCTGGTGAAATAGCCAAACCAGACGCCCAGTTAATGCCATGTTTGCCGATCAGTGTCAGCTCCAGGTTTGCATCGGCGCTATACAGGGCGGTGCCTGTGAGTACGTATAGCGTGTTGCCGTCTGGCGAGTAAGCAAGGTCGCCGTTTTTGAAGTTTTCGTTTGCGGCCTTCATTTTGCCCAGCACGCGTTTTTCACCTGTGGCTACATCGTAGTCGTAAGCATAAGTACGGCTGGTGGCTTTCAATACGTCACCCGACACATCATAAGCCAGACGAATGACTTTGTAGCCATCAGTGACCGACTCCAGCGTTTGCGTTTGTGTTGCCAGATCATAACTGTAAATGTGTGACGCACGAGTCTTAGCGCTTTGCTGATCAATAAAATACAGTTTGCCGTTATGTGCAGCGATATTGGATGCCGTGTTGTTCAGGTTGATCACTTTGTCGGATTTACCTGAGCGAGGGTCAATCTGGTGCACATAACCTTGTTCAGCATCGCCGTAATAGTTGATGGCATACAATCCGCCTTCGCAGACAACGTTGTCATTAGGAAGCTGACCAATAAACGTTCCACCACGTAGTTCCATCGAGCCTGTGAAGCTGTTTGCTACGACCGGCATGGTTGCCGTACCGTGAGGCGCTGTGATATCCGCTTTAGGTGCTAATATCACGCCTTCAGTTTGCAGGCCTGCCAGGTTTAGCGCTGTTGCATCCGGGAAATTAAAAATGGTGCGTTGTCTGTGCGCACTTAATGTTGCGTAGCTTTTGTTGTTCAGCGGCGCAAAATTATCTCCATTGCCCGAGATATTGAATACGATGGTGGCATTGTCTGGAATACTCGATACATCGAATGTGTGGCTCGACTGCACGTCCTGGCCAGACAAGTTAAATACCTGCAGCTCGCTGGTGTTGTCACCTGTCAGATAAAGGCCGCCCCATTGTTTAAGGGTTTCGCCTGTTTGTGGCAGTGCTGCCAGGCTCGTTGAAAGTGCCAACATATCAGACTGAGCATCTGCAAAATCTACAGGCAGGGCAGGGGCGTTGGCAATGACCTGAGCACCGGCTTCCAGACCTAAACGCACCGCTTCACTGATTTGGGAGGTCTGACCACCGGCAATGATGTTACCGACATACTGTCTGCCATTGATGTACTGAATATCTCCGCCGGCAACCAGGTAATGGGCATTCAGTGCACTTTGATGGCCATACCCAATAGAATAACCATTGAGGCTGACGTCATCGCCTGCGAACACAGCACCCAGTGCATTTCCTGATGTTGAATAAAAGTCATCAAAAACCAGTGCGGCATAGCCTTTATCCAGGTCGTGCTCAGATGATGCACTGACCGAAAATGCACAAGCAACCAGTGCGCTTGCGAACAGCTTTTTCTTCATTAAGTTCTCCACGAGTTAGGCCTGCACGGGTGTTAAAGTGCAGCTGCCTTGTCAAAAATTCGCCTATTCTAGTTCTTTTATACTAATTTGTCTGCACTTTTCTTTCAGCTTGTACCTTATTTATGTATTTTCCTGGTTCTGAGCTATCCAGGGGTGAATAAAAAGTGAGCGAGGTCAAAGGGCTGGGGCAGGGTACCTCACAACTGTAATATTGATAAATTTTCCCGGCTTGCTCGTGTAATAGACTGATGCGCATTTGTGTATAAAGTGTCTGTGTTGTTTAATCCTGTAGATCCAATACAATGTCTCAATTGGGTATAAAGTGCCCTTTGAGGACAATAACAATAATAACAGGACCTCATCATGGAGATCAGAAAACTCAATACGCTGAGAGGCCTGGCCGCCCTCATCGTCTTTTTAACGCATTTCAGTGATATCACACATTGGCTGGATGGCGCGCTAGGGGGCGGGGCAGGTGCATATGGCGTGATGCTGTTTTTCCTGCTGAGCGGCTTTTTGATGTCTTATCTTTATCTGGATAAGGACTTTGCTACACGCAGTGTAAAGCACTACCTGGTGGCGCGCTTTGCTCGTGTTGTGCCGCTCTATGTGCTGGTGGTCTTCGCGTCGTTTGCGCTGACAAAGGTGGGCAGCGATCTGCTCTATCATATTCCCGATCATCAGGCCTTAATGGGGCACCTTTTGTTCCTTTACGGCGACAGCGTGCTCTGGTCTATTCCACCCGAAGTTCAGTTTTATTTTGTGTTTGTGCTGCTGTGGGCGCTCGCCGCGAACCGGCGTGGTTATATTTACCTGCTGATTGTCGGGTGTCTGTTGCTGCTATTTTTTACAAACTTCCCTCGTATCTATGGCGACATTTACGGTGTGCCGTATAACCAGTTCACTGTGCTGCGCAGCCTGCCATATTTTTTTATTGGCGTGATATTTGGGTTACATTACAAAACCCTGACCATCCCCGCGTATCTGAAAAAACACCGGTTTGTGTTTGTATTGTGTTTAATTCCCATGATGTATCCTGAATTGTCGCCCATTACGTCAGATGCCAAAAACCGCATGTGGCTCAGCTACGAGGTGCTGCTGGTTATGAGTAGTGTGTTCTTTTGTGTGGTTTTTCTGGTTCCCGACAACAATATCCTGCTGGCTAACAAGGTTGGGGATTTCTTCGGCAAGATTTCTTATTCCCTGTACTTGTTACACATGCCAGTGATCACTTTTATACATCAATTTAACTGGGCTGTTGAAATTAAACTTATCGTTTCATTTGCATTGAGCACGGCGATTGCGTTTGTGTCTTTCGTTTGTATTGAAAAGCCAGTTGCCGACGTTGTCAGACGTTCAGCTGGCATGGGTAACTCGATACGACCCGTTGGAGAGGGGGCTAACACTGATCGTTTGTAATCGGGTATGCCTAAGTGCATCGCGAAAATAATGCTACACACATTCTTCGCGAGTCGAGCACAGACCAGGCGACTGTATTTTATACGCACTTTCTTGTATCTAATATAGAAATGACCACTATTTTGAAGCCTGGTAAGTTATCTCAACAAAATATTGCGTAAAATTGCATAGTTTTTATTTGACCTGCACGGCGATTCAATTAAAATCGCCTCTTTTTTGTTCGAATATCTGTTGCTGAAAGTGAGGCATTGCATAGTGGTAAACAATATCATTGGTGTAGCGAGAAGGTCCCTGGTGATCGCGCTGCTGGGTTTTGGGCTAAGTGCTTGTGGAGGAGGTGGCGGTGAGCCATCAACTGGATCCCAAACAAACACTCAAACAAGCAATAGCGGGTCTACGGTTTCTCCGAAAAACACAGTACCGACTGTGTCAATCACCGGAGCGCAAAGTGTAAACGAAAATGAAACCTTGACTCTAACTGCCGTTGCCGATGATCCCGATGGCCAGATTAGTCGTTATGCGTGGTCATATCAGTCTGATGCTCAATTGCTGCTAAGTGGTGAAGACAGCCCGACGCTTGAGATAATAACTAAAGATATCAATGAAGATACCCAGGTAACAGTATCTCTGAGCGTCACTGACAACCAGGGCGCGCAGGCAACAGCCACTTATCCGGTGACTATCAAAAATGTGTTAGCGCCATTCTCGATTGAGGTAACCGGAGAAAGCGCATATGCAGAACAAACCGATTTTATACTCACCGTTGTACCTACTGTAGATGCCAGTCAAATCTCACAGATCACCTGGACGCACGATGCCGCGATTGAGTTGCTGCTCAGTGGAGCTGATACGCCTGAACTCACCGTTAGCGGCCCGGATCTGACGGATAATCTGGGTGTGAATTTTACGGTCAATGTTGAGCACATTGATGGTCGAGTGCAATCTGAGTCGCATTGGGTACAGATCCGGGCGTTACCGAATGTCTCACCGGTGGTTTCTGTGTCTGCGGATGAAGCAGTGACAGAGGGCGTTACCTTCACGCTGGCAGCGGATGCATCTGACAGCGATGGTCAGATTGCGCGCTACTCCTGGTCATATAGCTCTGAGCTGCAACTGGTGGTGTCAGATGTGACAGAACGAACCTTACAGGTAACTGCGCCCGATATAATCTCAGACAAGACCGCTCACTTTAGTGTAACAGTGGAAGACAATCAGGGGGCAACGGCGACGGCTTCGCATTCTGTCGTGGTTCGGGCATTGCCTAACGTTGCGCCAACGGCTGTCATTCAGGGCGAGACAACTTTGCTTGAAGGGAAACAGCTAATGCTCACAGCACAGGCCAGTGACAGTGATGGCCAAATTGAGCAGTATAGCTGGAGTCATACAGCATCTGTAGATCTGGTATTAGATACCACAGTTGAGGGGCAGCTTACCCTTTCCACCCCCGATATTATGGCCGACAGTACTGCCACTGTGTACCTTGAAGTCACCGATAATCAAGGCGCGGTTACCCAGGTTGCACATAACATTGAGATACAAGCGCTGCCAAATGTTGTACCCCAGGTGAGCATAAGTGGCCCTGCACAGGCCGGTGAACGCACGGCTTTCTCTTTGCTTGGCGATGCGAAAGACTCGGATGGCGAAATCGTGGCTTATCAGTGGCAGCATAATTCAGGTTTGGCGCTGGTATTGGATGGTAGCGAGCGTGCCAGCCTGTCAGTGATCAGCCCGGATATCCAGCAAGCGCAAGAGGTTACATTTACCCTGACCGTGACGGATAATCAGCAAGCGCAATCCAGTTATATCCACCTGGTAACCATTGAACCCAACAGGGTTGAACTCACCATACAGGGTAAGGTGACGGATGCGCCGATCCCATTTGCCGATGTCGTGCTGGACGTCGCACAGAGCAGCTTTACCGCGCAGGCAGATGAACAGGGCGATTACCAGCTGACCTTCAGTGTCGATGAGAGTGAAGTAAATGCGCTGGGTACTTTGCGCGCCACTGACACCACAACCCAGGGGCGTGTAGAGCTGGTATCGCAGCTGGGCGCCGTGTCAGAGCTTCAGGAGGCTGCGGGAGAAGACAGCACACTTAACAGTGATGAGCTATTCGATGTGAACGTCACTAACGTGACTACAGCTGAGTACGCCTTACTGCGGCGTATGCATTCGGCCGGTTTCAATAATGCGAACGAGCTGAAAGAAGCGCGCAAACACATAGCCGCAGGCGAAAAACTGTCGATTGCATCGTTATTAAAAGCAGTGATTGACCACGGGGTTGCTCTACCAGAAGGAGCAGCTTCGACACTGGCGCTTGCACAAAATGCCGAGTTGCTCGCTCAGCTGACGGACTCTCTGGACACAGAGCAGCCCGCGTTACTGGCGCAAATTGAAGAGGCAATTAAACAGGATGATACCTTAGTTGATGTTTCCAGTTTTTCGCCTTCAGGCACTTATTACTTACTTGAAACCTCAGTGGTTGACGGTTTTGGCGCCAGCATAGAGTTTAATGAAGACCAGACAGGTTCTCTCGCAGGGAGATCTCTGTCCAACTTCACATGGGAAAAACAAGGGCAGCAAATCCTAATAAATCTGGAGAATGAACTTGATGTCAATACCAGTCAATTTAGCACCCGCACGGGATTTAAGACGACCCAGTTTACCCTGACTATTTTCGACAGTGCGGAGCACGCTCAGGCTGTCACCATTGATTTTGTGCCAACCCAGGCATTGCCTCAGGCTCCAGAAGGCACCGTTTCAGTTAATGCTCAGTTGTTTGATAGCAACAAGATCACTCAGCTAGCAGACGATGCGTTTATTGGTCAATGGTCGCTGCTATACAGTGATGACCACAGTGAGCCAAGGCGTTATCGTTTTGATATGAATGCCGGTAATCAGAGTAAGGTTTACATAGATAGTTCAAACCTCAATCCAGGCAGAGAAGACTGGGCTGATGTTGGGACCTGGTATTACAGC
Source organism: Pseudoalteromonas sp. DL2-H2.2 (assembly GCF_021532535.1). NCBI lineage: Bacteria > Pseudomonadati > Pseudomonadota > Gammaproteobacteria > Alteromonadales > Pseudoalteromonadaceae > Pseudoalteromonas > Pseudoalteromonas sp. DL2-H2.2. Next base: position 175,528 of record NZ_JAKGBD010000009.1, read on the forward strand.
TGGCCCTGGGAAGAGGTTAGAATTAATACTGCGTATTTATTCAACTTTGGCTTTGTGCCAGTCAGAGAGACTGAGTTTGGTTATCAGGGCTTGATGGTTCAGGGCTACCGCGAAGATAAGCGATTTATTCAGGCTACTCTTATCAAACATCAGGACATTAGTTTTGATGATATTGATTACCAGAAAATGTGGCGCCAGGTAGGTAACAAAGGCTCACAAAGCAAATTTAAAATAGACAGTAACGACAATTTCCAGTACCGCTGGCACAGAGACATTGAAGGTATTAAAGCAAGCGGTGCTTTGTATCAGTATGACTATGAATTTGCAGGCGCGGACGTCGCGCAATGTGATACCAACCTTAGTGCATGCGCTATCAGTAAAACGACCCGCTATAAGCTGCTAGCGATGCATGAGGACAAAATTGCAGTGGAATTTGCTACAAGTGTAGTAAATAGGTCGGATAGCACCAGGCGTATACATTTCTATCGCCTGTCTGACTGGGACTGGAAACTGGGTCAGTTTGATAAGTCGTTATACAAGAATGATCACTTTAGACGAGCACTGGATCATGGTCTGGGTCTTTATCATGTAACCGATAATGGTGTGTCGCATATTGAGCGAGACCTTCATTGTCCGACTAGGCCGTCTCCAGCTCACTTATGTTCCGACACCTTGATTATCAATGGGGTTGAGTACAAGGCACGACTGGATGGTACGCGCATAGAGCTGGAACACCTAGAAACTGAAGTGCGTTCTTATTTGTTGATCCAGGACGAGTCTGAATCTGAAGTGGTCTTATGTCATGTTGCCGAGGGAGAGTCTTGTGATGCCAATAATACATTCCGCTTTAGCTACACCAAGCCAGCATTAAACATTAGCTTTGCTATTGAAGGCCCGGGGGCGTTATCGCCAAGTACCTATGAGTATTATTATGGTGAAGCGTTCTTAGTTGCTGTGAATGTGCAGGAAGGTTCACGCCTGGAAAGTATTGAAGGGTGTAATGGTTATCTTACTGAAAGTCTGGGACAAACCTATTATCGGGTAAATAACCCGGTTGCAGATTGCGAGATCAGCGCCAGCTTTATTGAGGATTTTGTGCCGACAGAGTCAACTTTACTGGTCGATAAAAGCGCGGAGGCTATCCCAACTGGCTGGTACTATGAAATGACGGGTGATAACCGTGGGGTTTTTTATGGTACAGACGCTACTGCTAATTTTTCAGTGGCACAGACTGGCGCGCTCTCTGTCTTTACCTTTGATGATGAGACGAAAATCCCCGTACAACTCACCGACAGCGAGTTAAAGTGGGTGAGTGGGTTCACACTCACTCATCAGGGCCAGGATGTGGATATTCGCTGGAGTGCGTCTGACTGGCACGGTGATCAAGCCAGTATGACGGACCCGCGCTCGGTACACCCCAGTCGCTATCTGGCGTCACTTGACATAGACAGAGATAATTTGATCGGTGAATGGGCAATCACCTCTATTGAGCGAGGAAAAACAATTCGACTGACTCTCAATGATGACCATACCGGAATAGTCTCAAGATTTGAGACTGGCTTGGGCACACCGTCACAGCTTACCTGGGAGTTGACCGCGCACAATGAGATCCGTTTGTATGGCGAACAGTCTGGTGATTCAGCCACATTGAAGCTATTTGAACAAAGGGAAGGCGGCTATGCATTTGCTGTCGAGCAGGTTGAACTTGGAGGTAGATCAGATGATACCGATCTAACCTGGTTGAGTTACGGGGCTGGTTTGCTGGTTCCGTTTACAGGCATGACTATGGATGACCTGGTTGGTAGCTGGCGGTACAGCATAGGTCATGTTGACTATGGTTTTGAATTGTATAAGGGTGGAGAATTGCGCTCGGGTCGCTTTAGCGGCGCCGCTACAGCCAAGTTGGACAACCATCAACTGACAGTGACTGCTTTTTACAATCGCGTTTTGGGAAGACATGATGCGTTATGTAGTACTGGCAGAGATGAATGCCAACAGCAAACAGTTGGCTCATACACCGTATTGGCTATGATCTCAGGTCGTGCGTATGTTTACGAGCATAATAAATCGGGATCTGTTGGTAATCTGGTAAAGGTAGATATTGATGCCCACGGCAAACTTAACGGGCTTGATCAACCCTTGCGGTCTAACAGCCAGTATTATCAGAAAACAGGGTCCTCACTTCGAAAGTGGTCTTTTGATCATCCATGGAACTATTCACATGGTACTTTGTGGATCGAGGATGGACGTGCGAGGCATAGTTATTTCTTCCAAGATCAAAATGGTATTATTGAGCTAACGGATCAGTGGAACGAGTTAGTAGATCACTATAAAGTAATCGATAATGATGTTGACTCTATTACCTTGTGTCGATTAACGGATGGTCAATGCGACCCAGATGAGCATGTTGTATTATACTACCAGCCAGCCATGGTTGAAGTGGCTATTATTGCACCACAAAGTGTAAACTTATCAAGTAACCTCACTTTACCTTATATCCAATATGGCGATCATTTGGAGGCCTCTGTTTCTCTTGATTGGGACAGTGGTTTGTTTGTGTCGTCTTTCGAAGGCTGTGGTATCGAAAAGCCCAAGTATATTTCTGGCAACAGGTTAACTTTCAGAGTCGATTCTGTCACCGAGTCCTGCGATTTCAGGATAACCGTGGCGCAAGAGCCGGTGTCGCACGCTGAAAGGCTAGGTATTACGGATGACTACCTGCGCGATTGTATTGATGCTCAATCAGGCAACTATGTTGAATATAGTTCCGGGTTGTCTTGCAACAAACGAGAAAAACAACCAACAGATTTAACTGGCTTAGAGAAGCTGCCATACCTGCAACGGCTCTATTTAGAAAATACCGTATTGAGTTCGGATGGGCTGCGCACAATTGAAAAACTGACAAACTTAGAAGAGCTGACCATCCGAAATGGTGAAAAGGATGATGGCGTGTTTGAGATGGATTTAGCTAATCAACAGTCTCTTCGAACAATTAATCTGAGCTACGGGAGCTTTGGTTCGGTTACGTTGCACAATGCACACTCAGTCACAAGCCTAAATGTTTCCGGGTCTGAAGTCAGCGAGCTTGACGTGACTGAGGCAACAGGCCTCCAAACACTCTTTGCATCGGGAATGAACGCGACCAGTTTGGATATCAGTCACAATACGCAGTTAACTATGTTGGACATATCTTATTCTCAGGTGCTTGAAGTGGTTGGTGTGACGCAAGCACACATCCTGAAGTCCTTGTCGGCTGTTAGTTCCCTGTTAAACTACCTGGATTTAAGTCAATTCACACACCTTGAAAAATTGGATATTCGAAGGACGCAGGTTGCATCACTGGATATCACTTTTGCACAAAAACTGGCTGAGCTGAAAGCGTCAGATACGCCACTGAGTGTTCTGACACTCAATGGAGAGTCTAATATAACAAGTTTGGAAATTGATAATGTCCCTCTATCGCAGCTAAATACAGCGTTTATGAAAAAATTACGCTCACTGGATGCGACGCGCTCGATGCTCTCGAGTCTCGACTTATCACTCAATTCTGAGTTGTCGACAATTCGGCTAGCAGACGCTCAATTAACGAGCGTTATCATGCCTGAAGAGGGGGTCAATATTCCAACCGTGAATTTGATGAACAATCCCCTGACGGAGTTTATTGCCAATCAGCTTGATGCCGATAGGTTGTACCTTGATAATACCAGATTAACTTCGCTCGATTTGGCAGCAGTGAAGCACCTTGACAATTTGTATATATCTGAGACTGATATTGCGCAGGTAATTTTACCTTCAAGCTTAAGTAGCTTAAGAGCATCCAATGTCCCGATGACAGAAATTACTATCCCTGACAATTCACAGTTAGTTTATATGAGCTTTAATGGTAATACGCTTAATGCGATTCATGGGCTGGAAGCTTTTGAAGAAAGTGGACAGTCACTCTCATTGTATCTTTTCGACACTCAGGTGGATGAAGACTTACTGAAACGGCTTGAATCGATAGAATCAATCTCAATTTTAGGCCGGTAAAAACCAGATTGAGCGAAACTGGGCTGTGTTCCCAGTTTCGCTCAGCACTATCTGTTCGTTAATTCTGTCCGACTTGTTGCCAGCAAGAATAGACGGTTGTGACACCCATAAGTTATTCATCCCCCGATCTTGTTCGTTAATCGAATCCCCTCTCATACTGTGTGAACTATTGCCCTGGATCCGGGTCAGGTTTATTGGTAGCCAGTGACTATCAGGTTAGCAGCTGGTGAAGCACCAAATTTTAGGCAATACACTGCATTATTCAGGGAGCAAGCCACCTATTATGGCATCAGACAATTCACCGGCATTGAGCCTGGGCGAACCGCTTCAGGTGTGTGATAAACAAAGAAAGCGTGCGGTGCGTAAACGCTGGATCTTAACCGGCTCCACCAGCGCCGTATTAAAGACACTGACCCTGCCCATGCTCTGGGCCATCCTCGCGCTGTTTAGTGCCGATCTGATTGAACTCTATTTTGCCTCGCGTCTGGGTGTTGAAGAGCTGACCGCGATGAGCTTTACCTTGCCTTTTCAGGCGACCTTGTTCGCTTTTGCCATTGGCCTGGGTATTGTCGTGGCAACCCGATTGACGCAGGCAAAAGAGGTAGAGCAGCTGGCTGCGGTTAGCCTGATTTTTACGGTACTGGTCGGCGCCACGCTTGCGGCTGTCATCTGGCTGGGTTTACAGCCTTTGTTGACTTTACTTGGGTTTGCTGAATTTGCTGCGCGGGAGCAAGTCTGGCCGACGCTTGAGCGTTATATGCAGTATCGCCTGGGCGCCGTGGTGTTCTTCTTTATTGTGATGGTGGTGTTTGGGGTGCTGCGGGCGTTTGGCAATATGCGCGGTGCGGCCCAGTTGCTGGTTACTTTTGCCGGATTACAAATTGTTATTAGCGCTGGTTTGTTCACGCCCTGGGCACATTCTGCGTTACCACTGAGTGGTTTGGAGCGCCTTGGGGTTGCACACTTTATTGCGGCGGTGAGTGCCTGCTTATATGCGCTCTATTTATTGCGTATTAAAGAAAATATTTCGCTCAAAGTGCGCTTACTATCACAACGCAGTCGGCAGGCATTTCGCCGTTTGTTCAGGCTGTTTGTGCCTGTTGTGGCTATGCAGCTGCTTACGCCACTGGCCCAGTCGCTGCTGATGATGATTGTGGCCTCGCAAGGCAGTGATGCCGTTGCAGCCTTTGGCGTGGTGATGCGAATAGAGCCGCTTGCCTTGTTACTGCCCATGGTGCTGACCACGTCATTGCCTATCTTTGTTGGTCAAAACTGGGCGGCGAATAAATCACTGCGGGTACGCAGGGGGATCAAGCAGGCACTGGCCGCTTGTCTGGTCTGGCAATCTGTGATTGCGCTGGTGCTCTTTTGGGGCGCTGACATGCTGGGAGTGGGGTTCTGTAAACAGTCTTTTGTCAGCCAATCTATTGAGCTGGCGATGTGCATTTTACCTGTGTCCTATGCGGCACTGGCAGGCGTTATGCTGTATGTGAGTTGCTGCAACGCGATTGGCCGAAGTGCTCTGGCGCTGAATGTGACCTTAGTGCGCTTGTTTGTGCTGTCCTTGCCCGGTGCCTATCTCGGCGCTCAGCTCAATGGTTTCCAGGGCATTGTCTGGGCACTGGCACTGGCTAATTTTGTGGTGGGGGCCTGGTTGTTGTTTAGGGCACTGAATGTGCAGCGCAGACCACAGGTGCTCACTATGTCATAGCCGTTTATTTATTGATTAGTTATTCGTCATAGCAGTAATTAAAAACACTATGTAAGGATAACTATGAAACACCTTTCCATGAGTGCTGCGGCCATTATATCTGCTGCATTGTTATCAGGATGTCAATCTGATCCTCAGGAGTTACTGGGTTACAGCGCCAATCAACTGTGCTCCAGACATTTCATTTCTAATGAACCCATTGAATTCGTCACTCAAAATGTGATTCCGGAGGCGTTGGCGGCACTACCTGACAGGCCTGAGATTGGCGTTGATACAAAGCTAAAGACGGTGAGTGTAAGTGCGCAGGTAGATGGCTCCATAATGAAAAGAACATCTGTTTTTCGGCCGGGCTTAGGCTGTACCCTCTTGTTTGACATGACCCCTGAGCAACTACACGCACAAATTAAGCATGTTAACTTACCTGTACTTACTCCCAGCACCCCGTTAGAACAAGCTATTCGTCAGGATGTGTCTTTGGATGTTTTTTTCGCTCACAACACGAATAATTACGCACACAGTGATAATACGTTTGCTGTGGCTGTCATGTACCAGGGGAAGTTGGTGGCTGAGCACTACGATGAACACCATGATGGTGATACTCGGATGCTGAGCTGGTCAATGGCTAAGACGCTGACGGGTCTGTTGACGGGTATTTTGGTTCAACAGGGTAAACTGACTTTAGATCAGGATGTTGTGGCTGGTTCGCATTCTATGACAATCGCAAACCTGATGCATATGAGTTCAGGTATAAAATGGTCTGAAACGGCCGATATTCATGGCTATCAGGATTTGGCTCCTATGTGGTATCACACGCCTGACTCAGTTCAATATGTTACTCAATTGCCTAATGAGTATGAGCCGGGGAGTCGGTTTGAATATTCTACCGGGACCACTCAACTGTTAAGTGATGCACTAAAAACAGCATCAGGTGGTGACTTGCAGTCTCTGCTCAATCTTTATCATGATGGGCTATTTAAGCCGCTGGGGATCAATAATGCCATTGCTGAGTATGATGAAGCCGGGAACTTAAGGGGCGGGGCTCGGATGTTTCTTAGCGTGCATGACTGGCTTAAGATAGGTCAGTTGTTTATTGAGCAGGGCAGTTGGCAGGGCCAGCAAGTCGTGCCGCGCAATTGGGTTGTTGACGTAATGATGTCTCCCGGTGTTGCCAAGCACTATGGTGGTCAGTTATGGCTCAATGATATGGGATGGTTGATGCCAAAGTTGCCCAAAGACACAGTGTCATTGCGCGGCCACCGGGGGCAATATGTGGTGATCATACCTTCAAAGCAACTTGTTGTGGCTCGTTTTGGTGCCTATGGCTCGGCCGTAAATCAACACATAGGACTGGCAAACAGGCGAGTATTTCAGTCTGTGGTTGATTTAATAGAACAACTGGAAAAGTAGGTTATTGAGCCAGGCGGACCTGGCTCATCAATGACGTGTTATTTTAGGTCGATGCTCAAGGCGCAGTGATCTGCCAACATCTTGTCCGGGTCCATATCTGCAAAATAATGGAACTGAGCACTGCCCGACTGATAGTGGTCTTGCATGGTTTTGGCAACAAGAATATGGTCGATAGGCGCCGGGTAGTAGGGGTGGCAACCGGTTAGCATCTGGTTGGCGTTAAATACTGGCGCCTTGTCTACATTATTAGGCTGTGCATTTGCCGCTCCCTGCGGAAAATACAGATCCCGACTGAGGCGGTTGTATGGGGCCGTCAGGCGGTGATTAAAGTCGCCCAGAACAATAAAGTCGGCCTTCGCTTTGGCTTTTTCTTCTACCCAGTTATCTAAAATAGGTGCCTGTTTCGACAGCAGTTTACAGGCTTCCTTGTCGGAGCGTTGGTAGTCATCGACAAAACAGCCGCTTTTGAGGTGTACATTTAACAGGTGCAGTGCTTCACCCCGGTGGGTCAGCTGGATCTCAAGCCCGTTTCTGAGGCCCGGCTTTACGGCTGAAAAAGCGCTGTGCTGCACTATTTTATCAATGGTCAGCGGCTTTTTGACCACAAAGGCGATTTTTTGCTGTGTCGACTTATTACCACTTTTACGACAGGTATATGTCTTGCTGTCGGCTCTGTCTGACATCACAACATGCCAGTCCTGCTCACTGAATACCTGTTGCACTGCCGCGGCAGAGGCCACTTCCTGGAGTGCAATCACATCGGCATTAAGCGACTGTGCATACTGTTTAAGGGCCTGAATGTCTTTTGCACTTCGAGGCTTACAGCCCGTGTTGTCTGATGCAGAAAGGTGTTCAATATTCCAGGTTGCAACGCGCAGTGTTTGCTTTGATGTTGTCTGTTCCTGATGAGAATGAGATAGCGCGGGTGCCGCACAAAGCAGCGCACACAACGCCGCAGCAGGTTTTAGCATAGAGGGAGTCATAAAGCGTCTAAATTCATAAAATTGCAATAGTGATATAGTGTATCAAGATTATTGCCATTTGATGATAGTGCCGGGCGCTTTTGTGTTGAATGTACTCAAAATGACGTTAACTTAGCTGTTAATGGTTTTAGCCTGAGCAAAAACAGCGCTTTATTGAAAAGTAAACTGGTTAGTGCAAAAATACCCAAAGGACAGTGAGATAAAATGAACCCGCACAATGACCGTTAAAGTTACCCGCAGCATGCTGAAACGCCAGGCTATTATTGATGGTGCCCTGAGCGCCTTTCAGCAATATGGTGTCAGTGATACCAGCATGGATAAAATTGCCGAAACAGCCCAGGTTTCAAAGCGCACCGTTTACAATCACTTTGAGAGCAAAGAGCAGTTAGTCACGCATATCATTAAAGAGATCTGGCAGCAGAACATTCTCACATGTGATATCGAATATGATGCTGACATTGCACTGGACGCACAGCTGACAGCGTTACTTAAAAATGAGCTGGACTTTCTGAGTAACCAAAATTTGCAGGAGCTGATCCGGGTTGCGATTGGGTATTGTCTGTTTAACCCCGATATTTTTACGGCTGAAATGAGCGAGTTTTTCGAGCAGGAAACGGCGTTGATCCGCTGGATCAAACAGGCCATGTTGCAAGGCCGCCTGCGTCAGGCCGACCCTCAGGTGGCGCATGCGCAGCTGATCAGCCTGCTGAAGGGGCAAGCGTTCTGGCCGCAGATTTTGCATCAACAGCCGGTGCTGAGCAGTGACCAAATAGACACGCTCGCAGCGCAAACCGTGTCCTTCTTTTTGGCCTATTACCGAGTTTAATTAAGCAAACACCTGTATTGGCAGTTTGCACAGAGCCAAAAACAAAAGGGATGTAAGCCACTTAGCTCACCTCGGTTACGCCTTCCAGTCAAAACACTGAGTGTATTATCCGGCAGTGCGCTCAGTTGTACTACACTTTAGCTCATCTGCCATTAAGGAAAAGACATAATGACATTACGCGCGCTCACTCTCATAATCACTCACGGCCTGGTTGGCTTTGCCGGCTTTGCGGGCGGCGTTTATATGCTGCCTATTTTAACTGCGCCCCCAGCGCCGAATGAGGGGGCTGTTATGGCGGCCTCTCTGGGGGCCGACTTCTCAGCACAATTTCGCAAATCTTTGCAAGACAGCGATGCATTGCACTGGGGCGAGGGCATGGTGTCCATTAGCAAAGATCACATTACCTTGCTCGGTGAGCTGGCCCCGGGGCCCGACTATCGTTTGTATCTGTCACCTCAATTTGTTGAAACAGAAGCCGAATTTAACCGCCTCAAAGCCAGCATGGTTGAGGTGGGCGACATTAAAACCTTTAGTAACTTTGTGGTTGAAGTACCTGAGCAAATCAATCCGGCAGATTACAATACGGTGATTGTCTGGTGCGAAGCCTTTGGCGAGTTTATTACGGCGGCACAGTATCAGTAACCCTAGCTTGGGTTAACGCGGACATTAATAAAACTATCATCCACTGTTCCCACTTCGGTAATAGAGCCCCTCTATGGTTGTTTTCCTTAACAATAAAAACGTTTTCTTTTGGCGTAAACTTAGGAATAACAATGAAAAAAATAACTTATCTCTGGGCTGTTATTGCGGCTTTGCTGTTGACTGGCTGTGATGATGACAACACCGAAGTGGTTGAAGTAGAAAAAGCGGTCGTGACCACAGATACCAAAACTCAGGTCGTGGAAGTCGAAAAAACGGTGGTCGTCACCGACACAGTGACGGAAATCAAAACAGTAGAAGTACCGGTGGTTGTTGAAGTACCGGCTGGTGGTGCCAACAACATGCAAGTGGGTACTCGTCCGGATTTTCTGGTACAGGATATGGATGAAGGTGAGCTGAAAGACAAACTGGCCCAATGTGCAAATGGCCCGTTTTACAAAACTGACTTCTCGATTGGCCACCGAGGTGCGCCGATGCAGTTCCCTGAACACACCAAAGAGTCTTACCTGGCAGCGGCCAAAATGGGTGCGGGTATTTTGGAATGTGACGTGACTTTCACTAAGGACAAAGAGCTGGTGTGCCGCCATTCTCAGTGCGACTTGCACACCACCACCAACATTCTTGAAACCGACTTAGCCGAGAAATGTTCAATCCCGTTTGTACCCGCTGACCCTGACAATGGCGTTGTGGCGCAGGCTAAGTGCTGTACCAGCGACATTACCCTGGCAGAATTTAAAACGCTGGAAGGCAAAATGGATGCGTCGAACCCAAATGGGACCACCGTTGCTGAGTACATGAATGGCACGTCTAACTGGCGCACCGACCTGTATGCCAGCCGCGGCACGCTGATGACCCATGCCGAAAGTATTGATTTATTCAAAGCGCTGGGTGTAAAAATGACGCCGGAGCTGAAGTCGCCTTCCGTGACTATGCCGTTCGATGGCTTCTCACAGCAGGACTATGCACAGAAGATGATCGACGAATATAAGGCTGCAGGTGTTGAACCTAAGCATGTCTGGGCGCAGTCATTTAATCGTGACGACATCAACTACTGGATTGCCCAAAATCCGGAGTTTGGCGCGCAGGCCGTGTATCTGGATGACCGCTATGACGCGCAAAACGTGGAGAATGAGCAGGGCGTGACGGCGCAGCAGCTGGTCAATAATCCTGAATTGCTTGTACCGACCATGGCCGAGTTAGCAGCCGATGGCGTGAAGATCATTGCACCTCCTATGTGGGTGCTGGTCACCGAAGAAAACGGTGAAATGGTGCCGTCGGCCTATGCCAAGGCTGCCCGTGAGGCAGGGCTTGGGATCATCACCTGGACACTGGAGCGCTCAGGTCACCTTACCGAAGGGGGTGGCTGGTACTATCAGAGTGTTAATGGCGCACACCGTGGCGATAGTATGATCAATAACGACGGCGACACCTTTAAGCTACTGGACGTACTGGCTAAAGATGTGGGTGTGATGGGCGTATTCTCTGACTGGCCGGCCACAACTACTTACTATGCAAGCTGCATGGGTATGCCTGCGAGCATCTGATCCGACAAATTTAATCTTAACCTATAGTTAAAGCCGCAGCGCTCAGTCTGAGCTGCGGCTTTTTTGTGTTTAAAAGAACTTACTGAACAGCAGACGCACGGCAAAACTGCCATCGCTATCTACCAGGGGGCTGTCGGTGATACTGTCGTCAAACCAGGTGTAATCAAACGCAAGCTGAGTAAAGCCGCCAAAGAACATGGGCGTTGAGACTGAAAAGCCCAATGCCACATTGGTGGCATTGTCACCCTGGTAATAGGCGCGGGTATTGGTGACTTCAGTTTGTCTGACGCCGTAATAATAGTCTACATGATTACTATCGAGGTAGCTTACCTTGAGGCTGGGCTCATAGAAAAAAGGGCCTGATTTAAATACCTTGGCAACACCGCCCGATAACTCGTAGCCGTCCGACTTATCCAGCACATCGTGGACCGCAGAGACATTGAGCTTCCAGTTGTTTCGCTCGTACTTAATGCCGATACCCGCATCCATTGAAAAGTCACGCTCAGCCATGCCCTTAAACACATCGCTGTCTGATTCGTCAAAGCCCTGGAAACGCGGGGCGGCTTGCAGCAGGATCTCAATGTCGTTGACTTCCAGTACTTCATAGCTGATGAAAGGCCCCAAAACGGAAAGTTTGTCGCCCCGATAGCCGAGGATGGGAAGCGGGATCACACGTCTGTCGTAGCCCTGATAAATTTCTTCACTGACACCGAGCCCGATGCCATATAAAAATCCTTTCGGTTCTAACTGGGCTCGTGCCGCGCCCCGTTCGTCGGTTTGCGCCTGCAGTGGCAGCGCGGCGGCCAATAAGGCGCCAATACAAAGTGCGTGTTTTAACATAGAGTGTCCTTATCTGAGTTTATTATTCGCTCATCAAGGTTACATGATGAGCGTAAGCCTGAACAATGCGTCAGGCTTCTTCTACGAACTATAGACAAGGAACGTTTAGTCTTGATGTCACTTAAACAAAGAAAGTGGGCCGTTGAAGTGGGCCAGGTTGGCGAAGATACCGTTGAGCGTGCCTGTGTCCAGGCCCATCCATTGTCCCAGGCTGGCGGCATATTGATCCACAGAGGTGGTCGGAATAAGGCGTCCGCCACCGGCGTCCAGCTCATGGTTGAGCTCCGACTTTGGAATATCGCCAAAAATGGTGCCGCCATTGACTGCACCACCCATCACAAAATGATGCCCGGCCCAGCCATGATCGGTGCCATCGCCGTTAATCGCCAGTGTACGGCCAAAGTCCGACGCCGTAAACAGGGTAACCTGCTCACTGAGGCCGAGACTTTCCATCGCGTTATTAAAGGCCACCAGCGCGCTGTCGAGCGTGGCCTGCAACTTAGGCAGGTTTTGCGCCTGCCCCGAATGGGTGTCGAATCCGCCCATGGCGACCACATAAACCTGCCTTGATGCGCCCAGTTGCTGGCGCGCAGCAATGCTTTTGCCCACCGTTTGCAGCTGTTTGCCTAGACCCGTGGCCGGGAACTCTGGCAGGGTCACTGTGGTGTTAGCCTGGGCGGTATTAAACTGACTGTTTGCCTCATAGGCGTTGTTGATGGCATTGGTCAGGTCCTGTTGCAGCTGGTTTTGCGAGTTCTGTGCCTGGTTACTGAAATGGGCAATCAGCTCAGGATGATGATCAAATTCTTCCAGTGCCTCTATGGTGGCAGCCTGGCCATCACTGACATGATACGGAGCAGTTTGTTTGCCAGTCAGCCACAGGGCACCATCGGCGGTGGTGATGGCATTAAACGGCGTATTGCCCGTTAAGCCTTGTGTCATCAGGGCGTCATTCATTAATCCTCCCCAGCCAAACTGGGCGCCCTCGGCAGCACCCGACATCCAGGTTGACTGCTGATCGTTGTGTGAGAACAAGCGGGCCGGCAATCTGGCGGTGTCCTGGGCAATCATGCTGGCGGTCACCGGGCGCAACAAGGGCCCAACGTTGCCCACCACAGCCACTTTATTTTGCTGATACAGGCCTGCTAACCCGGCTAACTCAGGGGGCAGAGCGAAGCGGCGAGAGTCAAATCGACCCGGCGTTGCTATGGGTAACAGGTTTGCCTGCGTGCGCGGTGTCGTATATTTGCCCAGCAAGCTTTGCCGGTGATTGGCCCACTGCGTATAACTGGGCTCATCGAAAGGAATAATGGTGTCGTGGTTGTCCATGCCGCCGTATAAAAACACGCATACCAGGGCTTTGTAATCACTGTTTTGAGCCGGACTGTTTGCCAGTGCCTGACCTAACCGAAACATAGAGGACGCCATTAAGGAGGCACCACCGAGTTTGATAAAATCACGTCTGTTCATGGGCTTTGCTCCTATTTCTGGACTAAATAATCAGGTGAGGTCATCACCAGTAAAACGGCCAGGTGCACCAGTCTCAGTGGCTCGGCTTCGTCGTTTTGCGCCACCGTTTGCAGGATTTGTTTAATCTCCTGTTTGCTGGTGGCGCTGAGCTGTCCGGCGCAGAGCAGCAGATCAAGGCGCTCGATTAAGGCATCCGGATTGCCCGCCAGTGCCTGCTCGGCATCGTAGCTTGCCAGAAAGCTTTCTACGGCGTTTTCGGCATTGAGCGGAATGTTTTCCTCGTCATAGCTGGCCTGCAAGTCTTCAACATCCACTTCCTGCTGTAACCCGGTAATGTAGTAAGTCATAAAGTTGGCGTAGCCGGTAATGGTGCTGGCGTTGGTGATCTGCAGCTCGGGCGCCACCATGCCACTGGCCGCACTCAGGCTGCCCGGTGCGGTATAACCTGGGCGGAAGAAGTTGAACACACTGGGTGAGCGGTACGGGTGTTGGCCCAGCATGCTGGCGTCTCGGGTATCCCAGAGCATTTCCTGATATTCAGGGGTGATATTTTTGACTGAGAATGCCCGTGCCCATTGGGTAAAGCGCACTATGGGTTCGCGGATCTTGCCGCCACGCTCAGTGGCAGTTGCTCTGGCTTCTGGGTCAAACAAAATGGCGGCCAGGGTTGCGGTTAAATCGCCACGGCGGCCGTCTCCCACAGCACTGCCATCGGGCAAAGTGGCCTGACCGCTGCTGAACGCCCCGGAAACACGGGCGACGTAAGCGGGTGAAGGGTTAGATGTGACCAGTCGCTGGATCAGCTGCTTTGACACAAACGGCGGTACATTCGGGTGAGCAAAAATATGATCCAGCGCCTGTGTTACCGACGCCTTAGGGCCTGTGCCTGCGGCGATGGTGGTGCCCAAAAAGGTCTTGCTTTTTTCACTGTGATTCTCCGGATAGACGGCCATGGGCAGTGCAAATTCGTTGATTTCTTGTGCATCTGAGGTGTCATAGTCCAAATCCAGGCCGGTAAATACCCGTGCCAGTCCGGTGATGTCCTGATTGGTGTAAAGCTCTTTTGTTGCGCCATTGTCATCTTTTTGCTCGGTGCCGTCCGGGTTCAGAGCAACCACGCCAATGGTGAACAGTTGCAGTAACTCGCGGGCGTAGTTTTCGTCCGGCATTCTGCCGGAAACTTCATCACCTTTTAGGTTGCCCATGTAGGTGAGGTAAAAGCCCATCGCGGGAGAGTATGTGACCGCTTCGAGCAGTTCCCGGTAGTTACCAAAGGCATGCTGGATCAGGATATCCTGATACGAGGCGACGGCCTCTGGTATGTCGGTCAGCTCTTCGCCACCTGCATTGGAGACCACCAATAGCTCAGAGAGGGCAAACGCCATACGCTGACGCAACTGATCTTCCCCGGCAATGGCATGACGCCAGAAGGCAACACTGGTCGATTCGATGTACAGCGCATTAAAATCATCTTCTGCAGTGGGCGGTGGAGTAAACTCGCTCACCACCGGCATGATCAGGCTGGGCGGTACTTTAAGTTGTGCTTGAAACCAGCTTGATGCGCTTTTTCCTGTCAGTGTGTCCAAGTCCTGTGGCCGGGTCCCAAAGGTGGCCTGTTGCAAAAAGCGCGAGGTACTGACGGCGGTGGTAAAAGTCGGATCGGTATTAGATGTATTGTCGTCCGGTGTGTTGTCGTTGGCGTTATTGTTATTGTTATTGTCTCCACCGTTATTGGTGTTATCGCCAGTGCCGGCATTGTTGTTGTCATTGCCCGAACTTCCGGTGTCCGGCGAAGGTGTTGATACCGGTGTTGGGCTATTCGAGGTGGGTTGGCTAGTGTCACTGCCACCACACCCTGTCAGGCCCAGGAAAACGCTGAGCAGAAGTATGTTAAGCGGGGTTAGTCTAAACATGGTTTCACTCTCTTACTTAGGGATGCTTTAAGTCTAGAGTGAAACAGCTGTAAAGGGTTATACAGTTGCCATACGGCTTTAATACAAAATTGTATGCTTGGTGGTTCCCGGCTCCCGGCTCGCAGACCGGGATGACGGTGTTTAGAGCGACTCTGCTCCTAACGCCCCCTGGGCCATCTCGTGCTCCGACACGGGATCTGCTTACCGGCATCTCTTTCGTTCCCTTTGGCATGAACGCTACGCATGGTGGTTCCCGGCTCGCAGGCCGGGATGACGGTGTTTAGAGCGACTCTGCTCCCAACGCCCCTTCGGTCATCCCGTGCTCCGACACGGGATCTGCTTACCGGCACCTCTTTCGTTCCCTTTGGCATGAACGCTACGCTTGGTGGTTCACGGCTCACAGGCCGGGATGACGGTGTTTAGAGCGACTCTGTTCCGAACGCCCCTTCGGTCATCCCGTGCTCCGACACGGGATCTGCTTACCGGCACCTCTTTCGTTCCCTTTGGCATGAACGCTACGTATGGTGGTTCCCGGCTCACAGGCCGGGATGACGGTGTTTAGAGCGACTCTGCTCCCAACGCCCCTTCGGTCATCCCGTGCTCCGACACGGGATCTGCTTACCGGCACCTCTTTCGTTCCCTTTGGCATGAACGCTACGCATGGTGGTTCCCGGCTCGCAGGCCGGGATGTCGAAATCGAGAAGTGTGCTTAGGAGATAAATAAATGACCCACACCAGCTATGACTAATCACTCCGTGCAGGACGTGTGGGGATCTCAATATTAAACACGGCACCGGGCTGTTGTTCAAGCAGGCATAGCTGCGCCTTATGTACGTCGCAAATGGCCCGCACTATGCTGAGTCCAAGGCCATTGCCAGGGCGGCCACGGCTGATATCGGCACGATAGAACTTATCAAAGACTTTTGGCTGGTCGCCCAAAGGGATCCCGGGGCCATCATCACCAACTTGCAGCAGGGCGCTGTCGGTATGACTTTGTAGCCGCAGCCAGACATGGGCATCGCTGTGGCTGTGTTCTAGTGCATTTTCCAGTAAGTTGCAGATCAACTGACCCAGCAAGTCTCGGTCACCATGACAATGCACGGCGGGTACAATCGATACCTCAAAGCGTCGGCCGCTGTCTTCAAAGACCGGCTGATAGCTTTGTGCCAGCTCGTCGATCAGGGCGGATAAATCAAAGGTTTTAAAGCCCTGAATATGCTTACCCGATTCGATGGCATTGAGACGCACCAGGTTGTTAAAGGTATTGATGACCTGTGCCAGTTCATTGTTGGCTTTGTCGATATGGCCTTCGAGGATTGCCGGGTTGTCGCGGTCCTGAACCATACTTTGCAGGCGATTTGAAATGCGCGATAAAGGCGTTTTCAGGTCGTGGGCTATCCCCACCGACATGGTTTTCAGATTGCCATGCAGTCGGGTGATTTCATCCAGCATGCGGTTAATGGCAAGGCTGAGCGCAACTATGTCCGGGTTGGCTGTGTTCACTTGAGTGCGCTTTGAATCCGGCGAGTGGGCCACCTGAGCAAGTTGATCAGAGAGTGCCTGCAAAGTGCGGGTGCGCTTGTACTGCAACCAGGCAATGGCAGCCAAAATCAGTGGCAGGCTGAACAGCGCAAACCAGTGTGTTATTTGGCTATAAAATTCGGCTCTGTGGGCGTGCAGTTCGTCTCGCTTTTGCCAGTAATGCAGTTGCAGGTTGTCGGGTAAGTTCACCGAAGCCGACAGCAGTTCTACATTGCCTTCCTCGCCAAGTGATACGCTTTGCCACTGCGGCGCCCTGGTCACGGTCAGCTTAGTATTGGCGCCCAACAGTAGCTGTTCTTGCTTAAACAGCGCAACCAGCCAGCCTTCGTCGAACAAATGGGTTTGCGCTTCGCTATCGGGCCAGACTTCATCTTCCTCCAGCTCAAATTCCTGTAACACGTGTTCCAGGCCATGTTCTTCCAGCGCGCTCTCAATCTCGCCCAGAAATTCCTCAAACTCATGCTGTTGCGCTTGTTTATCCTGCCACACCAACAGCTGACCTGTGAGCCACAACAGCAACAGCAGGGTGGCCCAGAGCGCGCCGCCAAGCAGCGCTGTGTGTTTAAGATGATAACGGCTAATCATCATTGCTGCCCGTCAGCAGGTAACCGCTGCCGCGAATGGTTTTGATCATGTCAAAGGCAAAGGGCTTATCCAGCTTATTGCGCAGGCGGCTGACATGGGTTTGCACCAGGCTGGTTTTAGGGTCGAAACTAAATCCCCAGACTTGTTCCAGTAACATGGTTTTGGTGATCAGCTGCTCGGGGTTCTGCATCATGTATTCCAGGATCTGATATTCCTTGGGCATCAGCTCAATTTCTTTTCCGGCTCTGTATACTCGGCGCGACGTGCGGTTGAGCCGCAGCTCACTGTACACCAGCTCCAGTGTATCTGATCTGAGCGGCTGACGTCTGGCAAGGGCTTTTAAACGGGCATACAGCTCGGCAAAGGCAAAGGGTTTGACCAGATAATCGTCGGCACCGGCTTCAAGCCCGGCGACCCGATCGGCGGTATCACTCAGTGCGGTGAGCATGATGATGGGTGTCCTGACTTTACTGGCGCGCAACACCCGGACGGCGTCCAGACCGTCCATGTTGGGCAACAAGCGGTCAAAAATAATCACATCAAAGGCAGTGGCAGAGGCGCTTAGCATAGCCTGCTCAGCATTATTGCAATGCTGCACGCGGGCATTGTGCTGCGCCAGCCCGGCGCAGATAAACTCGGCCGTATCCGGGTCATCTTCAACTAATAAAATATGCATACAAACTTGAGGTTAGCGTCACTGTGTTAAAGCATATCGTATTTTTGCGCCGCTTTGGCATACAATTTTGTATTGTGCTTTTTTTGCGCGTGTGTATAAAATTAAGCCAATTCATGATGAACATAAGGAAATACACATGACAGACAAACAAGTCGAAGCCGGGCCTAATCCGGGCCTGTATATTGGAATTGGTGCAGGTATCGGGACTGCCATTGGCATTACGGTTGGGGTAACCTTTGATATTCTGGCTTTTTCCATTGCTCCGTGTGCGGGGGCTGGTATAGCCCTGGGTGTCGGACTGTGGGGGGCTAACAAGCAAGCCAGCAAGTGATCAGGGCCGGTAGGTCCAGCCCTGTGCGATGTTATTCCTGATAGGCGCCTGCGCTGTAGATCAGCTCATAACTGTGGCTGTAAATCTCAACGATGTTGCCAAACGGGTCTTCCATATAAATCATCCGATACTGTGATAGCGCAGGCCAAAAGCAGCCTATAATCGCGACGTGTTTATTCTCACCTGAACTAAATCAATAAATATAGGCTTAGTACTGGCACATCCGTGGCTGAGCCATTACTATGCAGACCAAATGAATCAATACGTAGTAAGTAATTATGTCTTTACCTCCTTGCCCAAAATGTAACTCTGAATATGTTTATCAGGATCAGAGTAATCTGGTTTGTCCTGAGTGTGCCTATGAGTGGAATCCAAATGAAGTCAATGAAGATGATCTTATCCAGGTAAAAGATGCCAACGGCGCATTGCTGGCCGACGGCGACAAAGTGACGGTTATCAAAGATCTGAAAATCAAAGGCAGCTCTCAGGTGATCAAAATTGGCACCAAAGCCCTGGTCCGCCGTGTGCTGGACAAAAAAGACCACGAACTGGATTGTAAGGTCGATGGTGTGGGCGAAATGATGGTCACGGCCAAGTTCGTTAAAAAAGCCTGATTGTTCCATTGGGCTTGGGATGAAGGCGTTTAGAGCGAGTCTATCCCAACGCCTCCCTCGGTCATCCCGTGCACCAACACGGGATCTGCTTACTGACACCTCTTTCGTTC
This sequence comes from Pseudoalteromonas sp. DL2-H2.2, assembly GCF_021532535.1. Classification (NCBI taxonomy): domain Bacteria; kingdom Pseudomonadati; phylum Pseudomonadota; class Gammaproteobacteria; order Alteromonadales; family Pseudoalteromonadaceae; genus Pseudoalteromonas; species Pseudoalteromonas sp. DL2-H2.2. Next base: position 194,769 of record NZ_JAKGBD010000009.1, read on the forward strand.
CCTTTGACATGAATGCTGCGCTTGGCGGTACCCGGCTCACAGGCCGGGATGACGGTGTTTATAGCTACTCTGCTCCGAACGTCCCCTCGGTCATCCCGCGCACCTACACGGGATCTGCTTACCGACAACACTTTCGTTTCCTTTGGCATTAATGCTACGCTTGGTGGTTCCCGGCTCACAGGTCGGGATGACGGTGTTTATAGCTACTCTGCTCCGAACGTCCCCTCGGTCATCCCGTGCTCCGACACGGGATCTGCTTACCGACAACACTTTCGTCTCCTTTGGCATTAATGCTACGCTTGGTGGTTCCCGGCTCGCAGGCCGGGCCGACGGCGTTTAGAGCGAGTCTATTTCCAACGCCTCCCTCGGTCATCCCGTGCTCCGACACGGGATCTGCTTACCGACACCACTTTCGTTCCCTTTGGCATTAACGCTACGCCCGATGGTTCCCGGTTTGCAGGCCGGGATGACGGCGTTTGGCGGGCAGTGATATGGCTGCTATATATCTGTATTAAGGTAAATTAACCAAATAGTGAACCGGCGCGTTTTCTTAGCCGTACCAGAACCTGTTGGTTTAGAAGGAGCACACATTGAAAACACTGTTAATTATTATGATGACGCTGGTCCTTAACAGTTGTCTGGGCATGCCGCAGGGTGTAAAGCCCGTGGGGAATTTTGAGCTTAATCGCTATCTGGGTAAATGGTATGAAATTGCCCGGCTGGATCATTCTTTTGAGCGCGGGCTGAGCAAAGTCACGGCCCAGTACAGCATGCGCGATGATGGCGGCGTAAAGGTTATCAATCGTGGTTTTAATGCCGAGGAAAACCAGTGGCGCGAAGCCGAGGGCAAAGCATTTTTCGTCAATCAGGACGATGAGGCTTATCTGAAAGTGTCTTTCTTCGGTCCGTTTTATGGTGCCTATGTGGTGTTTGAACTGGACCACGACAACTACCAGTATGCCTTTGTCTCAGGCCCGGACACCGATTATTTGTGGCTGCTTTCAAGAACTCCGCAAGTCGACCAGGCTATTATCGACAAGTTTGTGCGTATGGCGGCCGAGCGCGGCTTTGATACCGATTCACTGATTTTTGTCGCGCAGTAACTTTTTTAGCTCAGCAACTTTTGTAGCGCAGTAACATCGCACGCTCGGCGCTAACCGAGCGGCAACTGTATCCTGGCCCTGGCACCGCGCTGATCAGTACGGTTGACCAGCGTCAGCTGGCCGTTGTGCTGTTCCACAATGTTTTTGCACAGCACCAGGCCAATGCCTTTGCCATTTTCTTTTGTGGTGTAAAAAGGCACAAACAGGTTGTCTGGATTACTGACACCAGGCCCCTGATCCAAAATGTCGATAAAGGCATACTGGGTAGTTTTGCTGATAGCAATCTCAACACTAGCAGGTTCGTTACTGGCCTCCAGCGCATTGGTGATCAGATTAACCAGCACTTGCTCCATCAGGCTGACATCCACATGCAGCGCAAAAGACGCTGTCGCAGAGCAGGTGAGCTGCGTGCCATAAAGCGCCAGCATTGGGCGCAGCAGGGTATCTGTGGTGACTTCCTCCAAATGCAACTGATGTTGCCTTGCCACGCTTGCATAGCGGTTAACGAACGACATCAGCCCATCGCTGCGCTGCACAATGACAGCAAGCGCTTGATCAAAATCGGCCTGCGTATCTGCGTTGGGTTGCAGCATTTGCAGCGTTTGTGCCAGTGACTTGATGGGGGAGAGCGAGTTGTGGATCTCATGGCTCAGAATACGGATCATTTTTTGCCAGGCGTCGCGCTGCGCCTGACTGACCACCGACTGCACATCGGTGAGGATCAACAAATGGGCATGGCTGTCATTAATGGGGATCCGGCTTTGCCTTAGCTGCCATTGTTGCGCAAGTGAAGGATGGCTGAACTGCCACTGGCCACTGGACTGAGCCAAGCTGAAATGATGTGCTTTGGTGAGCCTTTGCGTTTGCCAGGGCTTGCCGGTCCAGTTGGAGAAAGCGTCGTTGGCATGCACCAGCGCATTGCTTTGGTCGAAAATGGCAATCGGACTGGGCAGCTGCTCAATCAGCCGAAACAATAAAATGGCCTGATGGTCCCGTGCTGATTTATACGCCTGCAAGTGCGTGCACAGCTGGCTGGTTTCGGCTTGTAATTGTGCCAGGATCCCGCTTTGGTCGGCGCTATAAAAACGCTGGCCATAATCCTCAAGGCGCATGGCTTCGATTGTGGTGGTCAGGTGGTAAAAGGGCTGCACCAGGCGCTGTTTGATGCTCTGTAACAGCAATGCCGCCGGGCACAATACCAGCACCCACAGGGTAATAACTCCCAGCCAGCCACTGCCCAGGCTCAGCAGTAACCCGGTGCTGAGACAGGCCAGCAGCAGCCAGACAAGCGTTAAAAATAGCGTTGTGAATCGCTCGTAGTTCAGAGACATCAGGTTCAGGGCTGCCGGGTTTTGATGTTGAACTTATCCATGCGCCGGTACAGCGCACTTTTACTTATTCCCAGTAAAACCGAGGCTTCCTCCACGTTGTCGAGGCACTGGGACAGTGCCATTTTTATGAGTTTTTGCTCCGCCTGCTCCAGTGTTACCAGCTCAGAGATAGGGCCATCAGGCGCAGTATTTTCAGGTTTGATTGGCAGCTGAGCAGCTGTAATCTCTGGCTCGTCGCACATGAGTACTGCGCGCTCCATAATATGGCTGAGCTCCCGCACATTGCCCGGCCAGTGATAGGCTTGCAGAGCACTGCACGCGCAGGCAGACAAAACCGGTTCGGGTAGTTCATAGCGCTTAGCATGCGCCGAGATAAAGTGCCTGGCAAGCGGAATAATTTCGTCGCTACGCTGCCTCAGTGGTGGCAGTGTCAGCTCTATGGTATTGAGCCTGAAATACAGGTCCTGACGAAATACCCCTTGTGTTTGTAATGTATCGAGATCGGCATTAGTGGCGCTGATGAGCCGACACTCTGCGTGGCGTGTTTTGTCGGAGCCGACCGGCTCATATTCGCCGCTTTCCAGTACCCGCAACAGCTTGGCTTGTTGCGACTCACTTAAGGTCGCAATTTCATCTAAAAACAGGGTGCCGCCGCTGGCCTGGCTGAAACGGCCTTCGCGGTCTTGTCTGGCATCGGTGAATGCCCCTTTGACATGGCCAAACAGCTCGCTTTCGAACAAGCTGTCGGGGATGGCTGCCATGTTAACACTGACAAGCCCACCAGCGCGTGCGCTTTGCTGGTGCAGGTACTGTGCAATATGCGATTTACCCGTGCCATTTTCGCCGCGCAGCAAGATATTGGCGCCGGTTGGCGCGACCCTGTCTAGCTGTTTTTTCAGCGTTTGCATTTGCGGGCTCAACCACAACAGTGCTTTATCGGGGGTTGGTTTGCTTGCAGGTGCTGCGTTGTGCCTGGCCTTTGCCATGTGCCGCAGGCCAAGGTGTTTTTTCACCATCATCAGCACCGCGTGGTTATCCCAGGGTTTGGCAAAAAAGTCCACCGCGCCCCGTTGCATAGCTTCGACCGCAAGCGTCACGCTGGACCAGGCGGTCATGGCAATAAATGCCGGGCTCGATGGGCCGCGTGCTGCATGCTCAGATAAAAAATTCAGCCCTTCCTGACCTGAAGTAGTATCCAGCTCATAATTCATATCGAGCAGTACCAGGTCGATGGGTTGTTGGGCAAGGGTTTGCGCTGCTGCACTGAGCGAGCTGCACTGAAGCGTGTTAAAGCCGCTGTTTTTTAGCAGCAGGTGAAGACTCAGGCGAATATCGGCCTTGTCGTCAACGATAAGTAGGGTGCCTTGCATGGTGTAACGGGCAGGCGCGGACGTGCGCCTGCATTTCCTCATTGATTATTGTTTGATTTATTATTCATTTCTCAGGGCCCGAATGGGGTCCTGACGGATCACCTTTTGTACCGGCAGATAGCTGGCGATAAAGGCAACCAGTAACATAACCGGAATACTGCTCAGCACGGCCAGCCAGTTCACCTCGACTGGTCCTTCGCCAACGCGTGACCACAACAGATAGCCCAGCGTGGCAAACAGCAGGCTCACCGCCAGCCCGGTCAAAATAGGCACAAAGCTTTGCTTTACAATCATGGCGGTCAGTTTATGAGTATGTGCACCCAAAGACAAATGAATACCCAGTTCGTAGCGGCGCATCTGCACACTGTAGCTGAGTACCCCATAAATGCCCGCACCGGCCAGACTGAGTGTCAGGGTTAACAAAGCCACGGTGAGCATGGCCTGGAGCCAGGTTTGTCTGAGTCGCTGACTGAGCATATCATCCACTTTCCTGAAAGCCGAGAAGTTTAAGGTGGGGTGAATATCCTTAAGTACCTCACTGAGCTGAGCCTGAGCCAGGGGCCCGCTGGCTTTAATAATAAACGCGCTGCTGCCTTCATTTAGCGGCACATAGTAACGCTCCAGTTCATAGCCGAGCGGGCCGGTGGGCACGTACACATCGCCGACCACACCCACCACTTTTCTGGGCGTTTGCTGGTCAATGTATAGCGTCTGCCCTAGGGGGCTTGTTTCGCCATACAAGCGCTTTGCCAGTGATTCGGAAAGCACTATTTCGTTGTTGTCTTCACCGGATGCTGCAATGGGGCTAAAGCTGCGTCCTTGTCTGAGCGGCAAGGCTAAGGTGGTGAAGGCATCTTCATCTATAAATGCCAGACTGATGATCCCAAGCAGAGCGATGTTTTCGTCGTACAGGTAATTCTTCCAGCCCATCACCAGGGGAGATGTTGCACTGGCGGCCACTGAGTTGATGCCTGCTTGTGCGCTTAGGGTATTTTTAACCTGCCGGGCCAGTTCAAACGGCGCAATGTCAGTGGCGCTGCCATCGACACGCACGTAGTAAAGATGTTCAGTATCAAAGCCGGTTGGGTGGGTCATTTCCTGATAGGCGGGCAACAGTTTATTGGCGGCCAGAAACAGCAGTAAACTGGCAAACATCACTTGCAGTGCCACCAGGATATGACGGGTTCTGGCAGAGATTTGCGCGCCTGTACCTTTGCCGCTCGCATGCAGGGCGTCGGTGAGGGCCTGATAGTTAACCTGGCTGCTGGTGATGGCCGCAATCAGCAAAGTGATCAGCAAAGCCAGCACAAGTGCAATCACAATGGTGGGGGCATCGAGCGACAGGGCCTGCATGCGGGTAAACAGGTAGCTGAGATCTTCAGCCAGTAACACATTCAGCCACTGCGCGGCAAGTAAGCCTAATACCGTCGCTGCGCCAATCAGTAACGCGCATTCACAAAACATACTGACAAAGATGTGCCGGGGCTTGGCACCCAGCGCCGCCTGAATGGCCATAGTGCGTTGCTTTTGCGCGCCGCGCGATAAAAACAGGTTGGTGACATTGGTCAGGGCAATGAGCACCAGTACCGCAGCCGAAAACAGTAAGCTCAGGGCCAGACTATCGCTTTCAGCGATGATCCTGCTGCGCAGTGGTGTGAAGCGTGCGCCGATCGCGGTATCGGGTGCCACGTTTTCCTGAGACTGATACAACGCATTGATCTGCTCGCCCAGCGCGTGATTGGCCTGCTCTGGGTTCACACCCGGCTTGAGACGGGCAATGCCATTAAACTGGCTACTGATTCTGTTCCAGTTATTGGTGGTGCTGAGCGCTTCGGGAAAACTGCTGAATCCACTAATGGCAAAGCTGCGAAAAATTTCCGGCACTTCAAACTCGGCGGCCGTGACGCCAATGATTTGATAGGCCACACGGTTAAGCTGCGTAAAAGAGCCTACCACCTTAGGGTCGGCGTTAAAGTTGTCTTGCCAGGCCTGATAGCTCAGCACCAGCACCTTTTGCTCATCGCTGACACCTTCGTTGGCGTTCAGTGCTCGCCCCAGATGCATGGGCACACCCAGTAACGAGAAAAACTCCGGTGATACGCGCAGTACATCCACGGTGGGGCGGTTATCTACATCCATTAGTCGGGGCGTGGTATGGTGCAGCATGGCCATTTGCTCTATAAACTGTTGATCCTGATAGATCAGCAGCTGAGTGGGTAGCATCTGAAAACCATATTGGGTTTCGCCATTTATGGTTTCGCTTTGATCGGTCACCCACAGGGTATCGGCATTGGGGTAGGGCAAGGGCTTGGTCAGCAGCCGGTGGTTGATGTTGATCACCACACACAGCGCCGCCAGTGTCAGTGCCAGTGTGAGGACCACGGTTATGCTGAAGCCGGGCAGTTTTTTCAGGTTGGCTGCGGCCAGTTTGAGTTCTTCTTTCATCATCCCGCCATCTCCAGGTTCACCTCGTCGACCATCACACCGTCGAGCAGAAAGAGTTTGCGCCCGGCCATATCGGCATATCTGGGGTCGTGCGTCACCATACACATAGTGGTGCCTTGCGCATTCAGGTCGTGCAGCATCTGCATGACGGCATCCCCGTTTTTGGAATCCAGGTTACCGGTGGGCTCGTCGATGAGCAGAATATCCGGGCGGTTAACCAGCGCCCGGGCAATGGCGATACGCTGCTGCTGGCCACCCGATAACTGATTGGGCTGGTGGTCAACCCGGTGGGTCATCTGCACCAGCTCCAGGCAGTGCATTACCCGCTCTTTGAGTTGCGCACCAGCTAAAGGCTGTTCACTGTATTTTACTGGCAGCGCCAGGTTGTCGAACACGCTTAGCTCGTCAATAAGGTTAAACGACTGAAAGACAAAGCCAATATGCTTGTTCCTGAGCGTTGCTCGTTGATTAACACTGAGCTGGCTGACATCGTTACCGGCTATCTGATAGCGGCCGCTGGTGGGGGTATCCAGCAGGCCCAAAATATTGAGCAAGGTCGACTTACCACAACCGGAAGGGCCGGAGATAGACACATATTCGCCCTCGTTAATGTTTAGGTTTACGCCTCGTAAAGCCTGTGTTTCCATACCGCTGAGCAGGAAGTGTTTGGTGATATCGTTGAGTTCAATAACGCATTTGTTGTTCATTGTTGTTTCCTTATTTACTCAGGTACACGACCGGCTCACCCTGATAGGATGCCATATCCGACAGAATAAAGCGCTGCTTTGGCTGTGCGCCACTGAGCAACTGAATATGCTGTGCGGTCTGGGCGCCATAGTGTACCTCAATGGCCTGTGCTTGTTGGGTATTGGGTTCTATGCGATATAAAGTGGTGGTGCTGAAGGCTTTGGCGCCAACGGGCTTGTCGATATAAAGCGCCTCTTTGAGTGTATTAATGTGTATGGTGCCTTCGATATTAAGCTCGGGCCGGGCGCTGTCGGGCAGCGCAGCGGGCAGGGCCACTTCCACCTCAATATTGCCGTTTTGCACCATAGGGTTAATGCGCGAAATGGTGCCGGCTATCAGGTCGGTTCGGGTATTCACTTGTACCGACTGCTCAAGCTTAATTTGCTCGGCATACGCCTGCGGAATTTGCAGCTGTGCATATAAGTCTTTTGTGCTGCCAACCAGCGCCAATTGGGCACCCAGCGGTACACTTTGCCCCAGCTCTACATGTAATTGCTGTACTACGCCGGTGATCCCCGCGCGTACCGTCAGGCGCTCGACCCTGTGCTGAATAAGCCCATAGGCCTCTTCGGCAGCGTCGATATCCGAGCTTGCCAGCTGCAAATTGGCCTGATGCAGTGTTTGCAGCTGAGCAATTCTGCGTTGCTCAATCTCAATACGCCGCTTAAGTTGACGATGTTCCAAAACCGTGCGCTGAAAATCCAGCTTAGACACCGCGCCATCTTCAACTAAACCCGCCTGGGCAGAGACCTCCAACTCAGCGCTTTCCAGCTCAGACTTTAAGATCTCCAGGCTTGCCTGATGCGACAGCATTTCCCGCTGCTGATTAATATCCGCCTGTAAATACTGATCTTTCGCCTGTTGTAGCGCCCGTTTTGCATCTTTAAGTGCCTGCGCCAGATTGGCATCCTGAAGGCGCATAATCACACTCCTGGGTGTGACCTCAGCACCCGGGCGCAGCACTATCTCCTCAACCGTGGCCTCGCTCGCTGCACTGATCAGACGCGGCGTACGCGATTTGAGCTGACCAAACCCGGCCACCGAAATCGTTAAATCCCCCTGTCTGACCTCACCGATCCAGGTATCACCCGTTGCCAAAGACGCCTGCGCCGCTGGCTGAGCAAGCAGCCAGCCAGTCACAATGACAAGCACAGCAATACCACCCAGCCACAACCAGTTAACTTTTATGCTCTTTTTCTGTTCGACCTGTATGTCCATACCATTTCCTCTGTAGGCATTTGGGGATAGTCATTACAAGTCACGTGCCATTTTTTAAGTTGTTGTATTTTATGATTTTTTGTGGTTTTTAAGTCTGAGGTTAGCGTGGCGATTTGTGGAATTGAAATTGCGATTTTTGGAAATGGGAAGACAGGCCTGGCCAGAAGTTACTCAAACACAGCGCAGTAGTGCAAAGTAGCGGCAATACTCACAAGCAACCGTCACCCCTAACGCTTGCGTGCGAGGAACTGCGTAAATACAGCATGCTTGATGCAGTTTAAACGTAAGACCAACAGCCCCATCGCCCTTAACTAAACGCAACCTGGGAATTACTTTAATGTATTTGCCATTAGGGAAAAAAGTGGGTCTAATTACACTTATACATACGTTGTTCGGGCGGGGAATGAAATACGTTGTAATGGTTTAAGTCACATGTGGTTCAAAGCCACTCATCTGAACATAATTTCCACCGTCTAAACTACACCAACCGATATGAATAGCGGACTGCGGCTCAGTTCAACAAGCGATTATACGTATTGTGCGTTTGAGTACTAAAATAGGGCAACTCAATGAAATCGAGTGTTTGTGGACACAAACCTAAACGGAAAATAGAATTTAAAATTAGCCTGTTGGATTGCTTCGGGCTGTTATTTCTTTGCATCCCATTCGCTGCAATGTTGTTCGCGGTAGTTTACGGAATAACAGCATTGTTCGTTGGCGTGTCAGGCTCAATGTTGGAAGGAGCGGGGGCAAACCCTGCAGTCTTACAGTCTTTAGTGTTTGTAGTTACATTGTATTTTATATTTGCACGCTTTTTAGTTAAGGGCTTGCCAAAAATACTAAATGTCCTGGGGTATTTCATTAATTATAAACTGGTTATTTTGGCTGTTTGTGAACAATGCAACCGTAGGGATGTTACACATAGCTATCCTACTGAGCCATCTTCGTAAATTATGGTACAACCAACAATTCAACAAGGGTAAGGCTTGCGGGCCATTTGCTCTGCATATTTATGACACACGAATTTTTACCCGTTAATCGAGGGACAGGACCAAATTGAACTCAAATGTATATTTTGAAACTAAGGTAGGTTTTGCTGTAGATCAGCTGATACCTGTGTTTCCAGCAGCATTGATTTTATATCTGCTATTTAGATTTCCGGAATTCACAAAACACGTTGCAGGGCTGCTTAAAACAAGTACTGGCAATGTTCTTTGCGGCTTCAGTCTTGTAACTTGTGCGGTAGTGCTTAATAGCGTGTTTTCTTACTTCAAAGTAGCAAGTTTACGCGCAGTCCTTGATGAGACGCGATATGAGGTGGTCACAGGGTGTATAGAGAATTACAGTTCAGAGACTTCACCAACAAACTATCGAACGGAAAAATTTTCGATTAAAAATGTTGAATTTGAGTTTAGCAATTTCACCCCAAGCAGGTATTTCACAGGAGATGACCACACCAATAACTTCATCACACACGGGCGATGTATGGAAATTAGCTACATTAGAGATGATGGTGAAAATAAAATTTTGAGAATTGTCCAACAAACCGGTAGTTAAATGCGCTACTACGCCGCTAACGGATATGAGACAGACATAAAATAACTCTTAATGAAAACGCAAGTGAATGAACACTTGCGTATTCTCTACACACTCAACCATTAGAAGGCAAAGTGGCTGTCCGGTTTCTTTTTATTCGCTTTATCAACAAAGGTAGTGTCAGGCCCGTGAGTACAATCAACATACCTGCCAGTTGAATAACGGTTACGCTTTGTCCCATCAGTAAAGAAACCAGTGCCGCGAACACCGGGACCAAATTAAAGTACAAGGAGGCATTGGCGGAGCCCAGTATTTTTACCCCATTGTTCCAACACAAATAACCAACAACGGTACCAAACACACCAATGTACAACATGCTTATTAATAGCTGCCAGGGGAGTGCGATCAGCTCCTGTACAGGGTGCACTTCTGCCTGAAACACACTTGCGACAGACAGCCCAATCAGACCGGCTGCCATGGTCAGCAAAGAAAACTCCAGCGGCGGCAGCCAGCCCGATACCTTTGAACCGCATACGGTATAACCTGACCAGGCAAGCATGCCGAGCATAATGGTGAGGTCGCCCTGGTTAAGCTGCAAGTTTAAAAGGCTCATCAGATCGCCGTTGACCACAACCAGTAATACACCGCCAAAAGCGATTGCCAGTTGCAAAAGCTGAACCCTGGCTATCAATGTTCTGCTTAGCAGCGCAGCCATAACGGTTGTGACAATAGGGCTGAGCGCCATGATCAAGGCGCCATTTGTTGCTGAGGTGTGCGATAGCCCCGAAAACAGCGCCAGATTCAGACCGCCTACGCCCATCACACCTATGATGCCTAGTATGAGATACCTGCTTAAAGACAGAGACACCATGCGCATTCGGGTCAGACGAATAAAAATAAACAGGCTGATCAGCGCGATAGCAAAGCGCCAAATTGACAGCGAAAGCCCGGACATGTGCAGCAGTACGTCCTTGGCAACGGGGAAAACACTGCCCCAACAAAATACGCAGATCAGCATCATCACTGTGGTCCGAATGGGTGTATTCATATGTCCTTACTTCTCATTGACTTATTGAGTCACTAGTTTATATTTTCCATTTAAGGTAAAGAATGCCGTTTTTTGAGACTTTAAATTCCATTAATGAAAACTAACTATTCACTGGACGATATGCGGCTGTTCTGGGTTGTGACACAGCACGGCAGCTTTAGTCAGGCGGCGCAGAGCCTGAACATGCCTGTTTCAACTCTGAGCAGACGGATCAAACAGCTGGAAAACACCCTCGGACTGAGGCTGCTCAACCGCGATGCTCACCGCGTAACACTGACAGGCAGCGGGGCACAATACGCCCAGCGCTGCGGACCTTTGCTGAGTGAGCTCCAAGACATCAGCGATGCCTTATCGGCCCAGCGGCATGAAGCGCATGGCTCTATTCGCATCTCTGCCCCAAACAACCTCGCTCAGCACCAGCTTGCCCATATCTTTAGCGCCTTCTTACACGCGTATCCCGGAATTAAAATAGAGTTATCGCTGTCGAACAGAAATATCGATATTGAGGGCGAGCACATCGACATTGCATTTCGGGCCAGTGAGCATTTCCCCCAGGATTGGATAGCCCGGCCACTGGGGTCCATAGAATCCATCATTTGTGCCAGTCCGGGCATGCCGCTCAGGGGTGATATAGTGCATCCCGAACAGTTACTTGATTTACCTGTTGTCCTCAGTAACCCAGTGCGAACCTGGAAATTGCACAATCAACAGAGCGGCGAGCAATTTAGTTACACACCCGGCGCAATGGTCCGCCTGGAAGCCGACGACCTGAATCTGGTTTCACAAGCCGTCACCGACGGGCTGGGTATTGGCTTTATTCCTCGCTTTATCGCACAGTACCAGATAGCTCAGGGCCAGATGATCCAATTGGCCAAAGACTGGACAGGTCAGCCAAGGCAGTTAACCATGCTCTACCACGACCGCGATAATATGCCGCACAGATTGCGTTTATTTATTGACTACATGCTTGAGCATTACGGCTCAGTTAATCCAAACCTGCGCGGAGCAAATTTGGTTAACCCTGTTTGAGAGGGCGTTCTTTGGCGGGCTCCTGGCTCAGAAATAGATGCACTTTGATCAGGCCTGCGGCGTCTGTTGTCATCCCGGACGCTTGCGAGCCGGGAGCTACGTAATACGGCACAGTTGGATTTGTTTAAAAGCAAGACTAACAGTCTCTGCCGTCATCCCGGACGCTTGCGAGCCGGGAACCACATAAATACAGCACAGCTGATTCCGTCAAAATGCAAGACTTGCAGTATTCGTTTTCACCCAGGTCACCTCTGAGCTGGTTATTGCATAAACAGAATCTTGCCAAATGGGTAAAAAATAGGTCTAATAATAACCAAAAATACTTTGTTCAGGCAGGGAATGAGTCTGGTTCTATCGGCTTGAGTCACGAATGATTCAACACAAAAACCACTCATCAAAAGCAAATCCCCGTATTATAAACCGCGTCAGTCAGCTAAGGTCTGCAGGTAGTGGCTCAATTCAGCAAGCGATTATACGGACAAATACTAAAGCGTTAAGGTAATAAGGATGAGGAGTAGTTAAACACTATGAACCAAGCGGATAAGTTGGAAGTACATTACTATTTCGGTGACGAAAGTCACTCGATGGATGCTGTTGTTAGAAATAAATGCGAGGCGGAAATATTAGCTATACTTCTTGAGACTGCTGTGTTGTGATTCAATAAAACCGGACACTATTTTAGGTGGTATTATTACCACTCAATGAGAGGTGTCTATGACCAGAAAACGTCGTACTTTTACACAAGAATTTAAATTGGAAGCCGCTGCATTGGTGCTGGATGAAGGTTACTCAGTGCCCGAAGCATGTCGGTCTCTGGATGTTGGCGAAACAGCTTTGAGGCGCTGGATCCAGCAGCTGAAGCAAGAACGTGGTGGTGAAACACCTCAGTCCAAAGCTTTAACGCCTGAGCTGCAGAAAATTCAGGAGCTTGAAGCGCGAATTAATCGTTTGGAACGTGAAAAGTCCATACTAAAAAAGGCTACAGCTCTCTTGATGTCAGACGAGATGAACAATACTCGATAGTAGACCAGTTAAGTGAGTTTGAGCCTGTTGAATTGGTCTGCGAAACCTTTGA
>NZ_JAKGBD010000010.1:0-197550 GCF_021532535.1 Pseudoalteromonas sp. DL2-H2.2
GGCGACAGCCTCTTCCTTAAATTCTTTAGGATATGTTTTGTATTGTCGTTTTTGCTTTGTCATGGATACCTCGATATTTGACGTTATTGTCTCTTATCCATGTGTCCGGATCTATTAAACCACTACACTGTTTACCTATTCCGCAGCAGATAAAACACCATTAAGGTGCTGTGTAAATTCACTTTCGAACCGCGTCAGCTTTTCTACTTTTAATTTATTGTGGGTCAGGTAAAGGTAATCGTTGAACAGGCGCAACAGACTCCAGCAGGTTACGCGTTTTTTAAGCCTTGCTTGTTCTGTCGGGTTTTCACTGTAAAGCGCAATGGTGCGGGTTTGCATCGCTTGATCGGCGATGGGGCCGTTGCCGTGCCAGTTGAGCAGGGCCAAATCGAAGGCCGGATCGCCAAAGTGGGTGCGCTCCCAGTCAATGGGGATGAGCTGCTGAGCAGGCGTAAGGATGAGATTGCCTGGGTGAAAGTCACCATGATTGAGTGTAAAGGTACTGAGCTTTTCAAAGCAGGGTTGATGCGCCTGCAATACCGGGTGTAGCGAGTGGTAGAGCTCGCTCAGTTTGGCTCGTTCAGTGAGGCGGCTGCGAAAATATCGCCAGACTGCGGTGAGGAGATTTGCCGGGTTCAGGATGAGCCCGGTTGGGGCGCGGACTTTGCCATGGCGTGGTGCGCTTATCTGATGAATTTGTTTGAGCTGGCGGATCACCTGCTCAAGCTCTAGGGCAGCCCAGTCGGCCATGCTTATTCCATCAATATAAGGGCGTAACAACGTCTGCTGGCCACTTTCACTTTGGTGGAGTTCAACCGGCTGCGCAAAGCGGGTGGGCTTTAGCAAGGTGTACACGTAGGCCTCAGTTTCCAGCCCTGCATGATTGCGACCAAGTGAGCGTTTACATACCCAAAGGCTTCCGTCATCTCTTGTCAGCAGAGTGCTGCTATGGGTCAGGCCGCCGCTAAGCGGCCTGTGCTGTGTAGGCTTGCGGTGCAATGGTGGCAAAGCATTCACATTCATGGTTTATTTTGCACATTAACGCTGGTGATTAACGTCGATCCGGGTGCGTCCACTGATAGGGCTGCATGGGCGAGTCTAGCTCGGTTTTGGCCAGGGCATTGGTAAAATTGGAGATAAGCTTTGCAGCCAGGCCGGTCAATACTTCCAGCGCCTGCTGCTTGTTATATCCGGCAGCAAGAAACGCATTCAATGCGTCATCGCCAATGTGGCCCTGTTTAGCCAGCAAGGCTTTTACAAAATCCTGCAGTGCTTGCAGTTTGCTGTCGGGCAGCGCTGTGCCTTCGCGCAGTGCGGTGATCAGCGCCTCGGGCATACCGGCAGAGTTCATCATCCAGGTGTGGCCGGGTACACAGTAGTGGCAGTTATTTTGGTAGTTGGCGGTCATAAAAACCACCTGCTGTTCAACCGCCGACAAGCTGCTGTCCTGCATAAAGGCAGTAAAGGTGTCGTTATACGCCTTATAGGTGACGGCCGACTCAGCCAGTATTTTATGTAGATTGGGCAGCATGCCAAAGCTTGCCAGCGACTGCTCCATCAGTGGTTTCGATTTTTCTGGTGCCTTATCGGGTTCATAATAGGTAAACATGGTTTTTCTCCTGCGCAATTCGGCTTAGCGGTGCATGCCGCGAATGGGGTAGTTATTATCCGGGTCGCGGATCCAGGCCAGTCCGTTGACCAGCGAGGTCAAGTCCGGGCGAACAAACGGGTTGTTAGAGATATCCGCCACCTGGATGTTGCCGGCTTCATTGACGACAAACAGTCCGGGTTCCGCAAACGGATGATCGGTTTCCTGTGCAGAGCGCGGATCAGAAATAAATAGGCCCAGCGTGTTCATTTGCTCAAGGCTCAGGCCATAGCCGAGTTCAAAAGACACATCGAGCTGCTCGCTGTGGCTTTGCAGTTGTGCCAGGCTGTCGCCCGATACAGCAACAATATCAACCCTGATAGCGGCCAGCTTATCTTTGAATTGCTCAAGCTCGTTGAGGTAGCGGGTGCATAAGGGGCAATGGCGACCCCGATAAACCAGCACCAGCTGCCAGCGCTGGTCATTATTGGCCTGTGCCAGAGGGCGGGTGCTGCCATCGGGCAAAGTCACCTGAATATCCGGAAACGGGCTGCCGGGGTGAAGTTTTTGCGTGTACTGTTCTGCCTGGCTCATGAGTGTTCCTTAAAAGTGGGTGTTTAAATGGCTTTCGAAGCGTGCAAGGTCGCGCTCAATGTCTGCGTTTTTCATCACATCAAAGCAGCTAAACGTAGGTATAGACTGCATGCCAAAGAACTTAAAGTTCATATGTGCCGGAAATAGTAAGTCGTCTACACTTTTTCCTTCAAAAAACTCGTGCTCGTCATTAAACGACTCCACCGGGGCGTTAAAGGTCACAGACAGCATATAACGTGTGTTAGTGAGCGTTCCGCCACGGCCGTAATTGGCTTTGGGGTTGTCTGCCGAGCGGCCATCGCCATTGCACAAAGCGCCACCCATGCCTGCGGTATATACCTCGTCCATGTACTTTTTAAATGACCAGGGCAGGCCCATCCAGTTAATGGGAGATTGCAGGATCACCACATCGGCCCAGCGATGTAGCTCAAGTTGCTGCTCAATATCCAGCGGCTCAGCCATAGTAACCACCCGGGTCTCATAACCTTTGGCATTGAGGTGAGAGACCGTTTTATCCACCAGAGTGGCGTTCAGTTTCCCCTCAGAAAATGGGTAGTACTGATGGGCGTTTATGATCAGGGCTTTGTTCATGTTTATTCTCCAGTAGGCTTAATAACTTGCGTGGTTTATAATAGTAACCTGTTGCGTTTATTCAATTAGTTTACTTTTGGTAACCACCCTGGTTTTGGAGTTATGACTGTGGAAAGTGTTGTTAAAACAGATAGTAAGGGCAGGAAAAAAGTTTTAAATGCCTGTCTGGAGCCCTGCGCCATCGAAAAAGGCATGCGTCTGATCGGCTCAAAGTGGACGGGATCGATCATTTATCATCTTAAAGATGAACCTGTGCGGTTTAACGATCTGGCCAGAATGCTTGGCGGTGCCAGCAAAAAAATGATTGACCAGCGGCTTAAAGAGCTCGAAGCACGGGGCATGGTGTTGCGTACGGTTGTGAATGAACGCCCGGTGGCGGTCACCTATGAACTGACTGAGTTTGGCCGCTCGGCACTGCATATTCTCGAGCAGCTGCGGGTTTGGTCGGAATCTCATCAACTTGATTAGGGTAAAAGTATGCTTAATCAGTTCGTAAAGTGATCAGACCATGCTGCAAAAATCAACATGCCCGGATCCAGATCAAGATTTGTTTATTCTCTGTAAATAAATATAGCTTAATTGTTTATTCCGGGTTAATCTTCTCGCATTCACAGGAGATGAGCTGAATGTGCCTAAAATAGGGCATAGACGAGCGAAAGGAACCGTAAAAACGGTTATACACTTTTAATCAGTTAACTTTTAATTATCATTTTAAGTTACCCTCAGCGTCAATGGCTCTCACCTGTCCTGTAAATCAAGCGCTTTTATTGCGCCTGATTGATGTATCACAACACGAGAGAGACAAGCTATGAAATCACTTAAGCGCACCAGAGACATCACGCCTCTGCCTTCGCGCAATTTTAAAATTACCGTCGATGATCAACCGGTGGAGGCCTGTGAAGGCGAAACCGTACTGTCGGTTTTGCTGGCCGCAAACTATGCCAAAGTGATGGAAAACGACCGTAATGTAGCATCGGGTGCCTATTGTGGTATGGGCGTATGCCATTGCTGTCAGGTTAAGATCAATGCAAAACATAAACAGCGTGCCTGCCAGACTTTGGTGGAGCCACAAATGTCGGTTGAAACCCTGACTAATCGTTTCAAGGAAGAGGGGATCAAACATGACTAGCCAGACACACGATAAAGTGGTGATTGTGGGCGGCGGCCCGGCTGGCACGGCAGCAGCCGCAGAGTTGGCACGCCATGGTTTAAAGTCAGTGATCATCGACGAAGCGCCTAAACTGGGTGGGGTGATCTATCGCGGACCACTGCGTCAGACCGACTCATTACCACATCTGGATGACAATCTGAAGCGCGCCATGACCGCCTTGCAAACGCGTTATCAGGCCCACAGTGATTCCATTGAAGTTAAAACACAGACGCGGGTACTGGGTCCGGAAGGCAGCAATCAGCTGTTGCTGAGCGATAACTCAGGTTTGAGCCGTCAGCCATATGGGCACCTGATCCTGGCTACGGGCTGCCACGAGCGCAGTGTGCCGTTTCCAGGCTGGCAGCTTCCCGGGGTAATGCTGCTTGGCGGTGTTCAGCTACAACTTAAAAGTGGTCTGGTCAGACCGGGGCAGCGCATGGCGCTGGTGGGCACCGGGCCTTTATTACCTCTGGTTGCCTGTCAGCTGCATAAAGCCGGTGTTGATGTGGTGGGTGTCTATGAAGCCAGCCCGTTTGCCAAACTGGCCAAAGAAGCGGTGGCGCTGCTTAACAAACCTAAGCTAACGCTGTCTGGTATGAGCATGATGAGCTACCTCAAGAAACATAAAATTCCGTTCAAGTACGGCTGGGGTATTGTCAGTGCACAGGGTAAGGAGCAGCTGAACAGCATTCAGGTAGCACCTTACGACAGTCAATGGCGTGCGCAACGAGACCTGGCACAGCAGGTGGATGTGGATGCCATTGGCGTGGGTTACGGGTTTGTTGCACGTACTCAGCTGGCTATGCTACTTGGCCTGGATCACCACTACAGTAAAGTCAGCGGCTATGTGCCTGTGCTGGATGAATGGCATCAAAGCCAGAATCATGAGGCATTTGTGGTAGGCGACAGCAACGGCCTGCTTGGCGCCGATGCGGCCATTTGTGAAGGCCAACTGGCAGCACTACGCCTGGCCTGGCAATGTGGCAAAATCACCGAGTCGCAGCTGAGTGCTCGCTCTACCAAAGTCAAAAACAAGCTGGCACGAATTAAAAAATTCCGTTTCGGGTTTGACCGCTTCTCCGACCGCCAAAGTGGACTATTGTCCCTGGCGCAGCCCGAGACTGTGGTTTGTCGTTGCGAGCAGGTGCGCCGGGAGCAGCTCGACGAAGCCATTGCTCAGGGCGTAAAAGACATCACCAGTCTGAAGATGCGAACCCGTATTGGGATGGGAGATTGCCAGGGTAAAACCTGTAGCTCTTATGCGCTGGATTATTTGCATCAGGCCGGTTTGACCGAAAATATCGGCGTGATCAAACCGCGTTTTCCTCTTGATCCTATCCCCTTTACCTTAATGGAATGAACACAATGAAAAAATATGATGTTGTCATCGCCGGTGGCGGTGCTGTGGGTGCGGCGTGCGCATACTTTTTAAGCCGCGATACTGATTTAAAAATCGCGTTAATTGATTTAAAGAAACCCGGCAATGCGTCGCGCGCTTCGGCCGGCGGACTGTGGGCCATTGGCGAGTCAGTGGGTCTGGGTTGTGGGGTGATCTTTTTCAAAACTTTGTCTAAGTTACACAGCGAAGCGAAGGGTGAAGAAGTACCCGTGATGCGCCCGCACCAGCTGCCAGACTGCTTTTTTGAATTTGCCCTGACGTCTAACAACATGTATCCGGCGCTGCATCAGGAAATGCTGGAAAAACATGGGGTAGATTTTAAGTTTGAGCGCACGGGCCTCAAGTTCATCATGTATAACGAAGAAGACCGATTATACGCTGAGCAGATCACCCAGGGGATCCCGCATCTGGCGGATCAGGTACGCTGGCTCGATGCCGAGGAGCTAAAAAAGGAAGAGCCTTATGTGACGGATGATGCCATTGGCGCCATCGACTTTATCTGTGACCATCAGGTGAACCCGTATCGACTGGTTGATGCCTATCTCGAAGGCGCACGCCAAAACGGTGTGTCTTTGTATCTGAACACAGAAGTAACCTCCGTGATCCGTAACGGCAATGTGGTGGAAGGGGTGAAAACCGCTGAGCAAACCTTTTTCTGCGATACCTTGATCAATGCATCCGGTGCCTGGGCCAACGAGCTGTATCAGCAGGCAACCGGGCGTACTATGCCGGTTTATCCGGTCAAAGGGCAGATTGTACTCTCAGAGCGTATGCCTAAGATCATGAACGGCTGTATCAGTACCAGCGACTGTTATATCGCGCAAAAAGACAACGGCGAGATCCTGATTGGTTCATCCACCGAAGAGAAGGGCTTTGATACCACCAACAGCCTGGACAAAATTCAGGAGCTGTCGCAGGGCGCAATGAAGTGCTTACCTATTTTGAAAGAGTCGAGCATCAAGCGCTGTTGGGCTGGGCTGCGTCCGGGTACGCCGGATGAGCTGCCGATCCTGGGACCGGTTGACGGCGTTGAAGGCTATCTGAATGCCTGTGGTCATTTCCGTACCGGAATACTGACCTCAGCTATTACAGGGCAGTTGATGACCGAGTTGGTGACGGGTAAAAAGACGACACTGGATCTAACGCCGTTTAGCGTTGAGCGCTTTGAAGAAGCGGCGCAAAAGGCGGGCTAAAACCATTTAACTTACATACGCACAAAGGAGCAAGGACGCTCCCGACTTCACTCTCCTGACAGGCTTGTTTTTTTGTCAAAAAAGCGTCATATCAAATACACAAAACTTCATTGATTATTTCTTAACACTTGGCTGCATTCGTGGTACAGTCCTCGCGAAAAATTGTTATAGTATATCATAATGAAGGATTGATAATGAAACCCTTACACTCTGCGTGTCGTTTAAGTGTACTCTCTTTGTCTCTGGCTGCGGCGTTTTCTGTTTGTGCTGACAATGCCATTGAAACGATTGAAGTAACGGGAGAGCGTCAGGCCTATCGTGGCAACTTTAGTCATCTCCAGTCGCCCGAATCTTTGTTTGAATTTGACGCTGAATTAATTGAAAAAACGGGTGTAACCGGACTCACTCAGGTGCTGGATATGTCGGCGTCGGTGAGTCGCCAGAACAGTCTGGGTGGCCTGTGGGACAGCTTTGCGATCCGCGGCTTTTTTGGTGATGAAAATGTGCCCAGTGGCTACCTGGTTAATGGGTTTAACGCGGGCCGCGGGTTTTCTGGTCCGCGGGACGTATCGGGTATTGAGCGCGTAGAGGTGTTAAAGGGGCCAAAAGCGGCCTTGTTTGGCCGAGGAGAGCCGGGCGGATCGATTAACCTGGTGACGAAAAAGCCGACCTTTGAGTCTTCCAGCGAATTTGAACTAACTGCGGGCAGCCGGGCTCACCGTCGCCTGGAAGGGGATGTGAATGCCGTACTATCTAAGTCAGTCGCCGGACGCTTTATTGGTTTCTATCAGGAAGAAGACAGCTTCCGCGATACCATAGAAACACAAAAGCACGGCGTAATGGCCTCATTTGTGTTTGATCAGAGTCCAGATTCAACCTGGCATTATGACTTTGAATATGCCGAGCAGGAGATCCCATTTGACCGTGGTATCATCGCGCCGAACGGCAACTTCGACTTTATGCCCATTGAGCGTTTTCTGGGTGAGCCCGGTGATGGCCCAACCACGACTATGGTGCATGGCCATCAGCTTAACTGGTTGTACGATCTGAACAACGACTGGCAGCTAAGCTCCGCACTGGCATTCAGACAAACAGAGCTGGACAGCCTCTCCAGTGACGCCGATATCGCGCCGTCCAGACAAAAGTTATATCTCGACTTTCAGACGCTGACACGTCAGCACAGACAGCGCGCTTACGATACCGATCAGTATGTGGCACGTTTCGAGTTGGCTGGCGATGTCACCACTGGCGCAATCAAGCACCACATCATTGTGGGCGTTGACTATGACCGATTCGAATTTGACCGTGACTATCGGGTTGCCCGCGCGCCTAAGCTGGCCACCAACCCGACCGATGCGCAGTTGTATGCCATCAATATTCACCAGCCAGTGTATGGTCAGCATACGCCACCCACACCAAGCCCGGTGATTGTGCGTCAGCAAAACCAGTGGGCAACAGGCTTATATATTCAGGACCAAATTGCCCTGACGGATGCATTTCAGGTGCGCATTGGCGGTCGCTTTGACTGGTTAAAGCAAACCACAGACGACAAGGTCAGAATGCAAAATGCCTCACAGTCTGAGCAACACTTTAGCCCGCAGCTTGGCCTGGTGTATCAGTTCAGTGACAACTGGTCACTGTACTCAACCTATGGGGAAGGCTACCGTCTGAACTTTGGTACTGACTATAAAGGCGATGGCTTTGATCCTAACCAGAGTGAGTCAATCGAGTTTGGCAGTAAGTGGTCGCTGCTGGATAACAATCTGGATATTACGCTGGCGTATTTTGACAGTGAGCAGACCAACATCATAGTTGCAGACATCAATAACCCCGGGTTTAGTGCCGCCATTGGCCAGGCAACCAGCCAGGGTATTGAGCTGGACGTGGTCGGTCAGCTGCCGGCAGATGCCCAGATCCAATTCTCATACACACATCTGGATGCGCAGGTTGACAAAGACTCCATTGATACTGGCCTGGGCGTAGCCATTAAAAAAGGCGACGATCTGCTGAATATCCCTGAGAATGCTGCCAGCATTCAGCTGAGCCAGCAGTATTCGGTGGCAGGTAATGCCTTGTCTGCGGGGATTGGTGCGCAGTATGTGGACGAGCGACTGGGCCAGCGTGGCACAGACTTCTATCTGCCTTCTTACGTAACGGTAAATCTGTTCGCAGAGTATGCGATAAGCGAGCGCTGGTCGGTTAAGGCACAGGTACATAACGCCCTTGATCGTAAGCACTTTACCAACTCATATTCGCAGATGTGGGTACAACCGGGTGAGCCACGCAAGGTGCTGGTGTCGACCTCTTATCAGTTCTAACTTTTGCCCTTCGACCTGTTGAGTCGTTTAAGGTGTCCTTGCGCTCCCTGCCTGGGCACTTTTTTCTATCCTGAAACGGTTATCAGATAGCTGTCTGCGTTTTAAATAGGATGCCCGGCAGTCCTTGCCGGGCTTTTTTATGTCAGCTTCGCAGCAACTTGAGTGGCACGATTTTTGTGTTTAGCAGGCGTTTAAGATCTTCGAGCATCACATACAAACAGGGCACCATCAGCAAGGTCACCCCGGTTGCAAACAGCACCGAAAAGCTCAGAGAAATGGCCGTTGGGATCACAAACTGCGCCTGTAAACTCGATTCAAACATAATCGGCACCAGTCCTAAAAAGGTGGTCAGTGAGGTGAGTAAAATGGCCCGAAAACGGCCAATGCCAGCCCTGATAACCGAGGTTTTTATATCCAGGCCCGCTACTCTGTGGCGGTTGATCACGTCGGTCATTACCAGCGAGTCGTTGATCACCACGCCCGCTGCGGCCACGATCCCAAACACCGACATCATGCTCAGGCTGTAGCCGAGCAGGTAATGTCCCCACAGAGCGCCAACCACGGAAAAAGGGATCACCGACATCACCAGCACAGGTTGCAGATAGCTTTGCAGCGGCAATGCCAGCAGACAGTAGACAACCAGTAAACCAACAACAGCAAATATCAGCACCTGGCTTTGCTGCTGACGCTGAGCTTGCAGCGCGACACCCGGCTTTGTCGTCAGCCCTGGATGGGCAGCTGTCAGCTCATTGAGCAACTGGGATTCTATATATTCGGTGACATGGGCAAGGCTTGTGTGTTGTTCATCGACATCCGCACTGATGGTGGCGACCTGATATCCCTGCTCGCGGCTAATACTGGCAAAACCCGGTACTTCAACGGTGCGTGCCACATCGCCAAAAAACACCTGCTCGCCATTGGGGAGGGTGATCAAAGTGTGGGCCAGTGCGCTTATCTGCTGGCGATCGGACTGGTCGCCCCGGACCTTAAACATCACCTCCTGACCTTCTCGCATAACGCGCTGCAGTTCAAGACCGTAAAACCTGGCGCCAACTTGTCGGGTTATTTCTCTGGCGCTCAGATTGAGCTGGTGCGCCAGCGGTTTTAGCTGGATCTGATATTCAGTCTGGGCACTGTTGAGAGAAGAGTAGACACTGTGCACGCCTGCAATGCGGTTTAGTTTGTCAATCATAGCCTGGCTGGCCTGGTAAAGGGTGTCGGCGTCGCTGGCAAACAGGCGGTATTCCAGGTCGCTTTTCTCGGCAATGTCGATAACATCTGATTCTATGGTGAGTTTTTTCACTCCGGGTATATCTGGCAAGTGTGCCTGCCAACGTCTGGCCAGCTCAAAGGTGTCGAACGGTCGCTGCGCTTCCGGCACTAGCGGCACCACCACCTCGGCTTCAGTCAGATGGTCGATGCGGGTATACATGGCATCCATCATGGGTTTACCGGTTTGTAGCTGGATATCTTGCTCAACCTGGTTGATCAGGGTTTCTATTTGTTCAACCGCGGCCAGAGTTTGCGCTTCAGAGACATTGTGGTCCATCTGAATATTAATTGACGGATAATCGTGCGGTACTTTGGGCACGGGAGTAAAGCGCAGCAAGCCGCTGACGGGCAGGCAGATGGCCAGGGCCAGCAGGCAGAAAAACCCGGCGATGACGGCATAACGATAATGAATACAATGTTTGAGTAAAGGGGCATAATGCGTGTTCAGCCGTTTCTGCAGCCCGCTATTAAAGCGGTTACGCCAGTGGTCGTTTGGTTTTGCCGGTAAGCGGGTTGCGGCCAGATGTGCCGGTAAAATCAGTTTTGATTCAATCAGGCTGAAGAACAGGCATAAAATACAGACTCCGGCTATGGCAATAAACTGCCCCGAATTTGGACCACTGCTGAACATAAACGGCATAAACACGGCGATGGTGGTCAGTACACCAAAGGTGGCTGGCATGGCCACTTTTTGCGCGCCCTGGATCACTTGCTCTGGCGAATGGCCCTGCGATTCAACCTGCTCACAGACGCTTTCGCCTATCACTATGGCGTCGTCCACCACAATGCCCAGCACCATGATAAAGGCGAACAAGGAGACCAGGTTCATGGTGATCCCAAGCAAAGGCATAAGCCAGAAAGCGCCCAGCATAGAAACAGGCAAACCCAGCATCACCCAGACAGCAAGGCGGGTGCGCAAAAACACGGCCAGCACGATGAATACCAAAATAGCGCCCTGCGCGAGGTTTTCCAGCATCATATTGAGGCGCCCTTGCAGGTAAAAGGTGACATCAACAAATTCGTAAATGTTGATGTGCTCAGGCAGCGCCTGACGCTTGTACTCTACATACGCCTTTACCTTTGCCACCACATCGGTAAGTGACTGCTCTTTGGCCGCCAGCACCATAATATAAACCGCCTGCTCGCCATTAAAGCGCCCGGCATCCAGGGTTTCACTAAAGCCATCTTTGATGGTGGCGATATCGCGCAATTGTACGGTTTCGCCAAGCAAACCTCTGATAATGGGCGTACTGGCCAGTGCCGAGCCCTGATAGCCTCGTTGCGCCAGCCTCAGATAGATGTTGCCACGCGCTGTTTTTATTTGGCCCGCTGACAGGTTGTCGGCGTGTTTCTGAATCGCACTGACCACGTCGGACAGGCTGAGGTTATATTCGCGCAACTTGAGTGGCGACAGTTCTATGGCGACCTCATAGTCGGGAATGGCCGATAAGTCGACATGGGAGATCCCCTTTAACTGCAACAGCTCTGCTTTTAGTTCATTACCGAGTTTGCGCAGTTCAAGCGGGTCGTCCGGACCGGACAACACCACACTCAGCGCGCGCTGACGCTGTGCCCGCTCAACAATTTGCAGCGGCTCCATAGCGACGGGGAAAGTGGCAATGGCATCGAGCTTCATTTTGATTTCGTCCAGACGCAATGCCAGGTTTTGTCCATGTTCCAGCTCAATCTCCACCCGGCCACGCGAGGGGGTCGCCTGGCTGGTGAGGCGTTTAATGCCTGGCTGAGGTTTTAGCGCCTGTTCAATTTTGAGCAGGATATTTTCTTCAATCTCTCGGGCCGAGGCACCCAGCTCGGTGGCGGTGACGATAATCTTATTGTTATCAGAAACCGGAAAGGTTTGCCGCTGGATCCCCTGATAGCTCAGCAAGCCCATGCAAACGATAAACAGCATCAGCAGATTTGCGGCAACGGGGTGGCGCACAAAATAGCCAATTAACTTGCTTTGTCGGCTCATTGCTTACCTCCTTTACTTGCCAGTTGGGTATGATCCGCGCCGCTGCGCACCAGCATGCCCGTTTGCGGATAGTCAGGTAAATGTGTGATCAGTTGATAGTCTGTGCGCGGTGGTGCCACGATCAGCGCATTGCTTTGCTCCCGGCGCAGTATTTTGGCGGGATATTGCACCAACCTGTGCTGTGGGGTCATAAGCCAAAGCGTGTCATTTTTAACCCATTCCTGGGGTACTTTCAGGACGTTTTTCAGTGTGATGCCAGCAACGTGTGCGTGTAAAAACTGGCCGAAATACACCGGCGGCTCGTCGCTGTGTAGCGCATACGGATCGTCTATTCGGATCACATAGTAAGCCATTCTGGTGGTATCGCTGAGCTGACCGGTATGGCGGGTGAGGGTGCCGGTTCGCGTTATCTCACTTGCGCTGACGGTGACGCCGGATGCGGGGAGTGGCGGTAAAAAGGGCCTGTCAAAGTTTGCCACGGGCACATGCAGTTCACCATAGTGCAGGTTTATCAGCTGCCCCAGTGGCTGGCCGGCTTTAATCACCTGACCCAGGCCTGTATCTCGCTTTGCTATCAGCGCATCGTAAGGGGCATAGTAATGGGTTCTTGAGAGGTTTTTTTGCGCCTGTGCCAGTTGGGCTTCGGCTGCTTTAAGGCGCGCACGGGCACTGGCAACCTGAGGTTTTCTGAGCGCAAGTTCGGTCACATGTGCGCTACTGGCCCATTCTTTTTTTGCCACATCGGCCAGCGCTAACTGCTCTGACAGGTGGGCCTTTGCCAGTGCCAGCTCCGCCTGTTTGTTGAGTAGCTGGGTCTGATAATCAAATGCATCCAGCCTGGCAAGCAGAGCACCTTTATGCACAATGCCACCCTCTATAAAAACGTCGTTTAGCCAGGCAATTTTGCCCGGTAATTCAAAGGCTATGTCTGTTTGTTCGGCTGGCTTTAATACACCGGACAGGTGTAACGAGGTTTGATAGTCAGAGGGCACTAAAGGTGTACTGGAAACCCGTGGCGGCTGTGCCTGTTGTACTTTGGTGTCTTGTGGGGTTTTTGCGAGTGTTACCAGGGCCACACAGGCACCACCGCCTAACAGCACAACCAGGAGCAGCGCCAATGACCGACGCTTAAGTTGATGATAAGAAGACTTATTTTTATTTGACTCCATAATGGTTTCCCTGCTTGTCATATAATTTTAATGGTAAATTATTTGTTTCTTAAAAATGGTAAGTGGCTTACTTAATTAAAAATTTCTAAATAAAGTGGTTTACACACAAATAACGTCTGCGTTATGTTATATCATAAAATCGGAACAGTACAGCAGTGACTTACTTATGACTATCGCGAATCACGTAGGGATCCACGCCTCGCAAATTGTGGACGTTTATGAACAAATTCATACCATGGAGGCCCTGACTATCAATCCGGATACCATGGCCGTCTTCGATCGCTTTCTCGGCCTGTTATCTAACGAGCACGGCAGCGAGTTTGCAGAGCAGGTTCTGGCGCAGGACAAGATCAGAGCCATTAAGCCTCAGATCCAGCACTTGTTTAGCCTGGCATCCAGCATGTATGAGCGGCACTGGGCGCAGCGCCTGGTGAGCAGTAACACGCCGCAGCAGGTGTTACAAACAGAATATCCCTATTTTAAGCACTACCAGCGCGCAACGGGACTGGAAATCAATGCCATTAACTCTCTGGCGGCTGACCCGGTAAATCGGGTTCTGATGGTGGGCTCTGGCGCATTGCCGCTGACGTCTTTGGCTTTGCACAATGCCGGTTTGCAGGTCGATAATTTGGACATACAGCAGGACGACCTTTTGCTTGGCAAGCAGGTGTGCAAAGCACTGTCTGCTGATAATCAGATGGGCTTTATTCATAACGACATTTGCGAACAGGCAGATCTGGACCGTTATGATGTGATCTGGCTTGCCGCCCTGGTGGGGGATGAGCAGCTCAAAGATAAAATCATTGCACACTTGTATGAGCACATGCGCCCGGGGGCTCAGCTGGTGGTGCGCACTGCGTTCAACCTGCGCACGCTATTGTATCCAAGTGTAGACGAGGGTGGGCTGGCACCGTTTCAGCTGAAACTGAAGATCCAGACTTACGCCGATAACTTTCACTCTATTTTGATTGCACAAAAACCGGTGTAGCAGTTATGTCGATATTCACCTCCTATCTCAGGCTCAGTGCCGAGTACCGTTGGATGCTCGTTGCTGCGTTTGTGTTTAATCTGGGATTTTACATGCTGATCCCGTTTTTGGCAGGCTACCTGAAACAAGACTTGTTGCTGAGTGCCACCCTGGTTGGATTGGTCCTGGGTGTGCGCTCTTTTTGCCAGCAGGGCCTGTTTTTAGTGGGCGGCTTACTGGCCGATTTGTTTGGCGTAAAAAAACTGATTGTGATCGGGTGTTTACTCAGAGCGCTGGGATTCTGTCTGTTTTTGTTTTCGCAAATCACAGAGCTGCTGTTTTTAGCGGCCTTTATGACCGGGTTTGCCGGTGCTTTGTTTACCCCTGCTGCTCAATCTTACTTTTCTAAACAAACTGAGCTCAGTCGCGCGCAAATGTTTGCACTTGTCGGGGTTGCCAGAAATGGCGGGGAGTTACTCGGCCCGGTGTGTGGCCTGTTATTACTGAGTGTTAGCTTTGATGTGTTGTGCGTGGTTTCGGCGTTGCCTTTTGCACTCTTTGCGCTGCTATTCACGGTATTACTGCCAGCTAAACAAGCCCCGGCAGACAACCAATCTGCCTCGGAGAAATCGTCGGGAGGCGGGGTGTCGGCCATGATTGCCGGAGTGCTGAGCAACCGGCCATTTTTGCTATTCTCATTGCTCATGTCGGGCTACTTTATGCTGATCAATCAGATCTCTTTTGCTATTCCGCTGCATCTGGTTAGCCAGTCCGGGGCGCCGCAGGACGTGGCCTGGGTATTGACCTTGTGTGCACTTATCTCAATTTGTTTGCAGTTTCCCATCACGCGTATGTGCGAGCGCTGGCTGTCGCCCGATCAGTGGATCAGTATAGGCATTGCTTTAATGGGGCTATCGTTTGCCACCCTGGTTCCCGCCTGGCCTTATCAATCCGGCGTTTTGTATTACCTGCCGATGAGCCTGCTGGCAGTCTTGTTTACCCTTGGCACTATGGTGAGTTTTCCCTTTATCATGAGCCAGATTTCTGTACTGGCACAGGACAAGTCGGTTGCCACACATTACGGATTTTTTTATTTGTTTGCCGGTGTCGGGTTAATTGCGGGCAGTGCTGTGGTCGGGGTAGCGTTTGATTACGCCAGCCTGAGCCAGAACCTGGCCTGGTATTGCCTGATAGCCATTGGGGTGGGCACGGCGGTGTTAAATACGCTGTTTATGTCAAAGCCCGCGATACATGCCCAAATTCAAACAACCAGTCCATCTACATCAAAGTAAGGATTAACCATGATTCAACTTACTCAAGCGCAGCAACGAGCCTATATGTCAGACTATCTGGAAAATGGCTGGCGTGAGGAGCGCATGTCTTTTAGCTCTGTCTCATTAGAACCCGGCTATATTGATGGCCGCATTAATGTGGAGCATTTTCAAATGCCTGGAGATGGCCGTTTTCATTTCAGTGCCCAAAGCGCGATGATCTGGATCTCACAGCTGGGCATTATTTATGGTTGCTGGGACAATCAGCTCAGTGAAAAAGCCGGTGAAGTGTACCTCAGAGATCTCGATATTAAATTTAAGCGCACCATTAACACGACTGAGGAAGTGCGCTTTGAAGGCTTCTTCCCTAAACAGGGTAAAAAGCGTTTGTCGGATGACCTGGTGTACTACAAAAATGCGCAGATCCATGTTGAGGGTGGGGCTTTTACGGGCACGGCGAGCTTTTTGGTACCCACAGGTTAAGGTGGCAGAGTAATAAAAACTGTTCCTATTTAGGTAATTGATGTTATGTTATAACCAATCATAACTAATGACATTTTTCAAACTGCCCAAACACCGCGTTTATGTTCGTTCATAAACGCGGTGTGCGCGGTTTTTATTGTATCAGGGAGAACTTTTTGTGTTAGAAGCCATACAGTTAAGCAAATCATTTGCTGATAAACAGGTGATCACCGACTTGAGCTTTAAAGTTGAGCAGGGCGAGATCATGTGTCTGCTGGGTGCCAACGGTGCGGGAAAAAGCACCACGCTGAATATCTTTCTTAACTTTTTACAGCCCGACAGTGGTCAGGCGCGCATTGACGGGGTCGATGTTCAGCAAAGCGCCAACGGCAAAGATAAGCTGGTGTATCTGCCCGAGCAGGTGAACCTGTATCAGGAATTTAATGCCATTGATAACCTCAAATATCTGGCCAGCTTATCCGGACTGTCGGTTAGTGAGGCGCAGATCAACGCCGCACTTGACGAAACGGGGCTTGAGCAAAATGCCCGTAAACAGTCATTAAAAAATTACTCAAAAGGAATGCGGCAAAAGGTTGGTATTGCCTTTGCCATTATGCGCCAGGCCAAAGTCTTGTTGCTGGATGAGCCTACGTCGGGACTGGACCCCAGCGCCACACTGGAGTTTATTCGTATTGTTGAGCGGCTGGCAAAAAAAGGCGCTGCCATCTTGATGGTGACACACGACTTTTACTGTGCACATACCCTGGCCGACAAAATTGGCATTATGGATAAAGGCAAACTGCTGACGCTGTTAGATAACAATAAACTGCCTTTGAGTAGCCTGGAAACCACCTACCACGAACTGATCTCCGGGAAAGCGGCCATGCGCGAAGCCAGCTAACGCGGTTGGGCTCATGTATAAACAGGAATTGTCTGATCTATGAATAATAAAATAATGCAGATCTGCCGCCATGAATTGGCCAGTAAACGCAAAAGCCCCAGTCTGTGGCTGATCTTTTTTATGACTCAACTGCTGCTGGCGGTTGCCTTATTAACCGGTTGGCAGCAATACCAGCACAGTATGCACACTCAGGCCAAAGCACAGGAAATTGTTGAACAACAATGGAATGCCCAGCCAGACAGGCACCCACACCGGGTTGCACACTTTGGCCATTTTGCGTTTCGCCCTCCCAGTGCGCTGAGCTTTTTTGACCTGGGCGTTAATGCCTGGGTCGGCGACAGTATTTTTTTAGAGGCGCACAAACAAAATAGCGCCAATTTTGCCAACGATCAGGATGGCGGCACCTTACTGAGGTTTTCCGAGCTCAGCAGCGCTAACATTCTACTGATCATCTGGCCTTTGTTGATCATTGCGCTGGGTTTTGCCAGTGTCAGTGGAGAGCAAAAAAGCGGCACACTGCGCCAGCTGATGTCTATGGGCGTGTCGTTTCGTGAATTAATTGCCGGTAAAAGCCTGAGTTACTTGCTGGTGTCTGTGGTGTTTATTTTACCTGTGTTTGTTTTAGCCCTGGCCCTTGCTGCCGGGTCCGGCGCTCAGTTTTCAGCAGAAGCGCCACTGAGATTAACGCTGCTGTTTGGCACCTATCTGCTTTACTGTCTGTTCTGGATAGCGCTGACGTTATTGATTTCGAGCCTGGTAAAGGCACCAAAACAGGCGCTGGTACTGCTAACGTCGGTATGGTTTATCCTGACTATTCTGATGCCGCGCATGCTGGCAGAATTTGCACACCACCAGAACCCCCATCAAAAGCGCAATGACTTTGAACTGGCCATTAAGCTGGATAACCGAAAAGTCGGAGACAGCCATAACCCCAACGACCCGTATTTTAGCCAATTCCGTGAAGAAACCTTGAAAAAATATGGCGTATCGACGGTTGAGGCGCTGCCGATTAATTACAAAGGACTGGTGATGCAGGAAGGGGAAAAACTCAATGCTGAAATCTATAAAAAGCACTATCAGCAACAAGTAGCGCAGTTTGAGGCGCAGCGCCAGTTTGTTAGTCAGTTTTACTGGCTGAATCCATATTTATTTGTGCGTGATTTTTCAATGGCGCTGACGCGCACAGACACCCGACACTTTTTGGATTTTGAGCAGCAGGCTGAGGCCCACAGATATGCGCGGATCCAAAAACTCAATCAGTTACACACCCATGAGATCCATCATCATAACGACAGAGCGCAGCGGGTCGACAAATCCTATTGGCAGGAATTTGAAGCGTTTAACTACTTAACGCCTAAGCTCAGCTGGTCATTGAGTGCGTTTTCTCTGGCCTGGTTGCTGCCGCTGCTGGCGGTCGCAGCACTGTTTATTTTCCTGAGTTCAAACCCGATGCAGAGGAGGATCTATGCTGCTGTTTAAACTCGAATGCAAGCGTTTGTTTGCTGGCACCATTAATAAGCTGGTGCTGGTATTGTTTATCGTATCGGGTGTGTTTGCCATTTATCAGGGCGCGCTTGGTTATAAGTCACTGCGCATTGATCAGTATAAGTCTATGGTGGTATTCCAAAAAGAGCGGGAGCATGTGAACAGTCGTGAAACACTGCCCGAGGCAGGCTCTTTGGCCTACTATGCCAGCGCTCCGACCGAATGGAAACTAAGCCCCTGGGCTGCTTTGTTTGTGGGAGAGACGCCGTCCTCTATGGTTGCGACTAAAATTCGCGCCTCGGCATTACAAAGTCAGGCTTTTAATCGGGAAATTGTAAACCCTGCTCAGCAACGGGCAGGCGGCCTAGACTTAGGATTTGTGCTGGTTTACTTTTTGCCTCTGGTAATTGGCATACTCACCGTGACGCTTATCTCAGACGAGCAGCATGCTGGTCGCTGGCGATTACTCAACGCCTTGCCGGGTAGCGCGTTCGCTTTGCTTGGTAAGCAAATTGCGCTGCGTTTTGTGGTGATCTGGTTGCTGGTGGCCATCTTGCTGGTGAGTGCGGCACTGATATTGTCTTTGCCGTTTGATGCACTATTCTGGATTGTGCTGGGTGCCACCAGTTTGTATATGGTGTTCTGGTTTGCACTGGCAACCTTGATCATGAGCTTTGGTAAAAATAGCGTGGTGAATAGCCTGGCTTATCTCAGCAGCTGGGTGGTGCTGGCGCTGTTGATCCCAGGCGCGGTGCATTTGTATTTGTCTGGTCAGTATCAAAGCGATGCGCCGCTTGAGATCACACTGCAACAACGCACAACGCTCAATGATGGCTGGGATAAAGACAAACAAGCCACACTCGATGAGTTTTTGACACACGAAACTCCCTGGCGAAATACCGCGCCTTTGGGCGAGGCGTTTGACTGGAAATGGTACTACGCGCAGCAGCATATGAGCGACCTTGCAGTGCAGTCGCTGGTTGAAGCTCATATTCAAAACAACCAGGCGCGTCAGGCACAGTTACAAACATTGAGTGTGCTGTCTCCGGCGTTGCTTTTTCAGCTTTCGCTAAATGAACTGGCTCAGACCAGCAGTGGTTACCAGCTCAAATATCAGCAGCAGGTGGCCGACTATCATACTGTGATGCGTCATTTCTTTTACGACTTTATGTTCTTTGATAAGCCGGTAACCCGCCAGGATGTGGAAGACTTTCCGTTGTTCAAAGCGCAGGCCATGGAAACACAAAACAGACTGTGGAAGTGGTTGTTCAGTGCCTTACTTGTGCTGGCTATTTCCGCACTGGCAATAGCCAGGGTCCGTCGGGTAAAACCGTTCTAACCCCTCAACACATACGGGCGGTTTTCGCCCGTATGTGTTACTCAGCTAACATAAAGAATTTACCAAAAAGCGTGTTGTCCAATTAACGCATGCGCAGTAAGATGGATGTTTCCAATTTTTATCCGCTTTGCTAAGGGGGACGCATGTTATCACTCAGACCTTTTGAATCCACAGATGAGCCAAGCCTGGTTCGATACTTAAACAACCCGGCCACCGTGCAATACTTATCACCCAAAGTCCCTTTTCCTTATACTCAGGAAGATGCCCAGTGGTGGATCACGACCGGCAGTAAACAGGGGATCACCCGAGCGATTATGCTTGATGGCGTGCTGATCGGGTGTGTTGGCGCCCGCCCTGGCACCTTTGAGTATTGTCGAAGCGCGGAAATTGGCTACTGGCTGGCCGAGGAATATTGGGGCCAGGGGATCACTGGCCAGGCATTACAGCTGTTGATGGACGAAGTTGAATCTACCACTGAACTGGTGCGCTTAGAGGCCGTGGTGGTCGCACAAAATGCCCGTTCTGCCAGAGTGCTGGAAAAAGCAGGGTTTGAATATGAAGGTCTGCGCCGTATGGCAATCTGTAAAGATGGCGAATTTTTTGATGCGCGGTTGTTTGGCAAGTTACTCGCACAGTGACACATTATCTGTGAAAGCCACAGTCATCTAGTGCGAATTGCCAGTAACATTTTATCTGGCAGGGTCTGAAGCCAGTGGATGATTGGTTGAGCAAGGTATTGACGAAAAAGGGCTTTTAGTTTAATTTTTTGCTACAACCAGATGTTCTAGCGCAAGGAGTGACAGACGATGGAAGTGAATGGCTCAAGAGTTCCCCCTGCAATGTCAGGTAATACCCGCCATCAAGAACGTGCACCTATTGAGAAGCTGAGGTCTGTTCAGATTGAGCCGGAAGATCCGGATATTCAATATGAAAAAGAAATGACCATCAGTAAGCACACTGTAGAGATGGATCCGGAAGCTTATGCTGAGTTAACCAAGGTGTTGAGCGAAGACTTCGCAAATCATGTGAAAGACTTTGAGCAGGCACAAAGTGCCTTGGTCACCAGCCTGGACCTGTTTGAACAGTTTAAAGCAGAGCAGCAAGCATTCAACCCGCATTTAAATCTGAATTCAGTGGATTTGACGCAAAATGAAGACGGCACGCTAAAGCTGATCGGGGGGGGGTTGTCAGGCGGACAGCGGCGAGAACTTGAAGAGGTGCTCAATAGTAATGATGAACTGAAAGCATCTTTTTCCCAAGTGCATGAAGGGATCCTGAGTGCACTGCAACTTCATTCTTCTGACTTTGATACATTGACTGTTGAGGACTTACACGGGACGCTGAAGCTTAATGAGCTGACTGAAAAGTATAGTCGGCAATTTGGGTCGGGCGGTTTAGCGCAGAACATGCCCACACATAGGGACAAAATCATGGCCGATCCACTACTTTTCTTCGGTATGATGGTCGATGCACTCAAACCCAGAGTCAGTATTAAAGTGTAACAGACCACGCCTGTCAGGTTGCGCGTGGCCTGGTCGGTTTCATAAGGCAAGTTTCTCCCGGATAACGGACTACACTCGCATAGTCCGTTATTTCAATTAAGCCAGTCAGCAAGGTCAAACCGCAGCGCATCCGGCTCCAGTAACTTTACTGTGGGAATAAAATACCGGGTATCGTAAATGCCATCATAGTTATGCCAGTGCAGGCCTTCGCTGTCTGTGTCTGCGTCATCGTGATGCCAGGGCTCCAGTGGCTCGCTCAGAAAACTCACGTGCAGGTGATTTTTATGATTGGCTTTGACCTGGGTAACACCGCGCAGGTTGTCGGCAAAGATGATTTGGGTTGCGCCCAGCTGGACCAGCGCATCGACCAGGCTTTGTGTTGCCTGGCGGTCATACGCCGCATCGCCAACGCTGATGGGACCGCTTTGCGTGCCAAGCGGTCGAATGTCCACGGTGCCGCCAAACTTATGAGTAAAATGCGGTGGATTAATGCCGCCCCAGCGCATGGTGGCACCGGTAATGGTTAAGTGATCTGGCATACCGGCCGGTTTATCGGGCTGTGCGTGCCAAGCGCGACCTAGGTTTTGCAATGCCGCGAGTAAATTGGGATGTAAATGACGACCGACTAACCCGGCTGTGGTGAGCCCCTGATTTGGAGTATCCGGTATAGGCACTAAGCCGTTGACCGCGCATTTTACCTCTAAGGTTTGTTGCAGTGAGCCCACTCGGGCGACAAATCTGTCCGAGCCCGGCACGCTGTCATTGCCGCAGCTATGAAAGTTGTGAATAGCAACCGTTACCTGTCCGCGTGCATCTGTCACCGGGCTGGATACGTCAAACGGTGCGGTTAAGCGAAACAGGCCTTGCTCAATGCGAGCCAGTACTTTAGTGCGTACACTGTGGCTAAATCGGGCAGCCATATCATCGGGCTCTCGCCATTGTGGTGCCGTCAGCGTCAGGGGCGCAGCACTTATCTCCACCGGCTCGCCCACAATGGGTTGACCCCGCCAGTTGGTTAATGTCAGCGTCCAGGTGGCGGTATTGCCATTTTTTGGAAACAGGGTGACGTCTGTGGCGTTTTCCAGCCATTGCTGGCCAAAGTAGCCGCTGCCGTCAGGCGTTACTATCAAACCATCGTAATAAAATTGGCTGGTCAGAGCCGAGGTGTGTACTGTGTTTGCAAAAACCGGGCAGCATAAACCCAGTGCCGCGCTTAGCAGCGCAATCCGTGCTTTCATGGTGTCTCTCCTTGAGTTGTTGATACCAATTTGCTTAATTAAGAGTTCTATTTTGAGGCGAGAAAATATGCTCGATAACAAGGCAAAAATTTAGCTATTTAGTTATTCTAAATGAGAAATTTTTAACACCGTTAGCGTCATATTTGCTCCTTCAAATAGAGCATGTATTACGTCTAATTGGTATTATTCAAGGCTAGCAGCTCAGACGGGGGTGACAAATTTATAAAGATGCATATTTTTCATGCGTCAGGAAGGTATAGCAGGGAGCAGAAACGAAAAAAGCGAGACTTAGCTCGCTTTTTTTGCAAAATGCGTAGTAATTAAAGAACTACGATTTTGTCAGCCTGAGGACCTTTTTGACCCTGAGAAACTGTGAATTCTACGCTCTGGCCTTCAACCAAAGTTTTGAAGCCGTCGCCTTGGATAGCGCTGAAGTGAGCGAATACGTCTGGGCCATTTTCCTGAGAAATGAAACCAAAACCTTTAGACTCGTTGAACCACTTAACTGTACCAGTAACTGTGTTAGACATAGTATTAACCTGTAATATAAATAAAAAATTAACCTTCGATAGGTGTGAATGCATCAAAAGTAGAGGTGAAACTTAAATACTGCAGGTTGTGTTACGCGGTGTAAAACAACGAATTGTAGGATGTAAATATCGACTTTCTTTCTAGCGGCCTTCACTCTACAGGGACTCACTGGGTCTGTCTAGTATTATTTGTACAAATTTTAAATTTATCTGCGGCGTACCCTCAACCGGGTGGTCAAAGTACGCCTTAGCAGAAGTTCAATGCTGGCTTGCGCTTAGATTTCGTCAATCACATGAAACGCCCGGTACTCATCAAAAGCAAACTGGTCGGTCATACCACTAATATAATCAATGAACAGCCTGGTTCTGAGGTAAAATTCCTGCTCCTGCGGATCGGGAATAAGGGCGTTCATGGTGTCACTGTTAAGCGCCGTCCGGTAGGCCTGTTTGTGTTTTGCGGGTAACTTTTTAAACAGTCTGGCGGAATAAATCGGGATCTTGCAAACGTAGGTACTGGCAGGTAGTTCGATACCCATAAGTTTAGCAAATTGGTTTTTTTCTAACGCAAGCAGTGGCTCATAAATGCTGAGCAGCCCGCTGATAACCCGATAACCTTGTAGCTCCCGGCCTTCGACCTCCGGGTGCGCAAAAGCCAGCTCTCTGGCAACCTGTTTAAAAGTTTTGATTAGCAAGTGACTGGCACTGCCATCTTCTATTAATGCCTGATTATACTGGCCACGCATCACGGCATCTAAGTTGTCGACAAATTGCCTGGCTGCGTGTTTTGGCAGTTTCTGGTTGACCTGCACTCGCAGAAAGACAAAAAACTGGCTGTGGTTTCCTGTAATTTTTTGGGTTATTTCCGTGGCTTTGTTAATGATTTCGCTCATCAGCGTCTGCTCTGATGCGG
Source organism: Pseudoalteromonas sp. DL2-H2.2 (assembly GCF_021532535.1). NCBI lineage: Bacteria > Pseudomonadati > Pseudomonadota > Gammaproteobacteria > Alteromonadales > Pseudoalteromonadaceae > Pseudoalteromonas > Pseudoalteromonas sp. DL2-H2.2. Next base: position 23,855 of record NZ_JAKGBD010000010.1, read on the forward strand.
GCAAGTTTGCACTGAGTGCCTGATAGGTGTCCTGTAGTGCGGTTTTAAGTTGCTGGTAACTCAGAATGTTTTTTTCAACCGCATCTTCCAGGTCGGCCATGCCGTATGAGATATCGTCGGCGGCTTCCATGATATAGGAAAAGGGTGAGCGGCAACCCGGCGCAATATCCAGGGCGTGTCTGAGCTTATCAATGTAGTGCTGTTCACTGAGATAAAAGCCCACTTTCTTTTTCAGATAACTGAGCGGATCATCCTTTGCTGGCGCAGCCTCAGATCCGCAACGGGTGTATTTCATAATGCCTGACGCCTGTGAGTAGGTCAGGTTCAGATTTAGCAGAGTGTGCACCAGGCGCACTCCCTGTGCATTGCCTTCAAAATGGGTTAGATCTCTGAGCACGTCGGGGCGCATCGCTTTGCCACTGAGCTTTTTGTAGATGTCTCCGATGTGCTGTGTCAGCCAGTCACTAAGGGCTGCCTCGCCAAAGTGACCAAATGGCGGGTTGCCTATGTCGTGCATCAGGCAGGCCATTTCTACAATAGACTCCAGCATGCGCTCATAGTCGCCGAGCGGTGGATGTGCGCTATTTGGTTTACTCAGTAACTCGCAGATCAGCTGGCAGATGTAGCGCCCGGCCTGCTGCACTTCCAAAGAGTGGGTGAGTCGTGAACGTACAGCGGCATTGCGCTCCAGCGGGAAAACCTGGGTTTTTTGTTGCAGCCGCCGGATGGCAGCTGACGTAATGATGCGGTTGCGGTCACTTTCAAATTGTTTATACAGCTTATCGCTTGCAAAGTCGTAGGGGCGATCCGCGCGGATCTTACTGCTAAAAGTCGTCACCATCTTTCCTTATGATTTTATTCATACCGCTCTATGTTGTCCGTTTTTTATCCATAAAGCAATCCCTTAGCACTTTATGATAAGGGCTGTTTGAGCAGGTCCAGCAAGGCCTGAGGAACGAATTTACGAGACGTGGTAATGGCGTAAAAGTGCTCAAAAATAGGCAGCTGACTTTGATACTGCTCCAATAAGCCCTGGGCAATTTCGTCTTTGACTACCACCGGAGGCAGTACTGCAAGCGCGCCACTGTCCCTGGCCAGTAGTCGCAGCATGGCCATGTCGTCCACCTCAGCCTGGATATTGGGTTTGTACTCATGGGCTGCGCACAAGGCATTAAAGGCCGAGCGGATCTCTGTGGTTGGCCCGGGCAATACCCAGCGCACCGTGTCATACCCGTTTGGAAAGTCGCTTTTGATGGCCGCGCCTTTGGGGCCGACAATGGCAACTTGCTGGCGCGACACCAGCTGGGTATGCCAGCGGGTTTCGTCCTGGCTGGCAGGGCGGTTGGTAAGCACTAAGTCCAGTTCATGGTTGCTTAATCCCTGTAACAGGCTGTCCATATCGCGGGTGGTCAGGGTAAAACTGATATGAGGATCCTCGAGCAGAGGGCTGATAAAGCTTTCAATAAAGTTTCGCGACAGGGTGGTTTGTACACCGATAGACAGGTGTTGTCGCTCAGTGGCTACGCCTTTAAGTAAGAAAGACTCCAGTTCTTCCCCTTTGTAAAAAATGTCGTCGGCGTAACCGAGCACCTGCTTGCCGGAGTCGGTCAGGATCAGCTTACGTCCTTGTTTTTCAAACAATGACACACCCATGGTATGTTCCAGCCGTTTTATCTGAATAGACAGGGCCGACTGGGAGATATGAACATCCTGCGCAACCTGAGTCAGGCTGCCTGCTTTGGCAACACGCCAGAAATAATAGAGGTGATGATAGTTGAGTCGACTCATTTTATAGTTATATAAAACATATGGTTTAGTTAGAATATATATATTTTTTATATCTTTCAACGTCTGACATACTGAGCCCGTTCTGAATGGAGTGGGATAATTATGTCAATATCGTTAATGATGATGCTCGTCATCACGCTCAGTTTTGCGCTCAGTGCCTGGTATTGTGGCCGTGCAGGTCACATCAGCAGGCGGTTTGTTAACGCGCTGTCTGGCTGGTTACTGGTTTTGCTCATTGCGGCCATTGCCGGGCAGGGCACCAGTGTTGATTTACTCTCGCAAAGCGCGCTCGTTCAAGTTGTGCACGTGACGTCGCTGGGCCTTATCATGTCTGGCCTGGTGGTATTTATGGCCATCATTCTTATGCGCTTTTCGCTTAACTATATGGCCGGGGAGCCACGCCTGGCTGTTTACTGGCGCTGGTTGCTGGGCACACTGGCGGCGGTGTCTCTGGTGGTTTTGAGTAATCATTTACTCTTATTCCTGCTGGGCTGGACCTTAATAAGCCTGGCTTTGCATCAGCTGTTGCTATTCTATCCCGAGCGTCCCCGGGCTGCGCTGGGCGCACACAAAAAATTTATTCTGGCACGTCTGGCCGAGCTGGCGTTGCTTATTGCCGTGCTGTGTTTGTACCAGGCCCACGACACCTTCCTGCTAAGCGATATTCTGGCTCATTATCAGGCACCTAACCCAGAGGTCAGTGTTTACGCCCAGATTGCGGCCGTCATGCTGGTCATTGTTGCTCTGATCAAATGTGCGCAGCTGCCAGTCCATGGCTGGCTGATGCAGGTGGTTGAAGCGCCTACGCCGGTCAGTGCCCTGTTACATGCTGGTGTTATTAATCTCGGTGGTTTTTTAATGATAGTGTTCGCGCCCCTGGTAATGCAGGTCGCTGCGGCTCAGTGGTTGTTGCTGCTGGCAGGTGGCCTGACTACGGTGCTTGCGGCACTCATCATGACCACCCGGGTCAGCGTAAAGGTGCGTCTTGCCTGGTCAACCAGTGCGCAGATGGGCCTGATGCTGGTTGAATGTGCGCTGGGGTTATACGAGCTGGCACTGTTACATTTACTGGCTCACTCCGCCTACAAGGCACACGCCTTTCTTAACTCAGGCAGTGCGGTTCGCGATAACCTGCAGGCGCGTTTGGCGGTATCCGTTACTCCTTCGCTGGCACGCTGGCTGGGCGCGGCACTACTTAGCCTGGGTCTGGTTGCGTTCACCTACTGGCTGGTCGGTCAGGGCTCCGCATTAAGTATGTGGGCGCTACTGGCCATGTCGCTGACTTTGCTCCTTGCGCAGCGCAGCAGTGCTCACCATAGCTTGCCGTGGACAGGTGTGCTGCTGGTCAGTGTACTGCTACTGGCCAGCTATGCGGCAATGAAGACACTACTGGCACAAACCGTATTTGCCGACGTGTCTTTACATGAAGCCCCGCTGAGTGCCGCCGACAGTGTCGTGATGGTGCTGTTTGTCAGCTTATTTGTGCTGAACTGGTTATTAACCTACCGGGCAGCACATCCCCGGGTGCAAAGATTATCTGTGGTGCTTTTTGCCGGTTTGTATCTGGACGAGTGGTGGACCCGTCTGACATTGAAAATCTGGCCTGTGAAGTTACCCGCACCAGTTAAATCGCAGCGCGCCGCCAAGCGCCAGTATGGATTAATTCAGGAGTCTTAACATGGCAAGTGATACATGCACGCTCACACAAGCGCAGCGCAGTGCTATCCAGGGGGCCTGTCAGCAGTTAGCACCCAGCTGGCCGCTGGATCAGATGATAGCCGTTAGCCCTTACTGGCCGATGCGCCATGAGCGCATAGAGCAGGTCAGTGCCCGGCTTAGCGCGCTGGCCGGTATTTCCATGCTCATGCCTGAGAGCGACTACCTTGACTGGTATCGACGCGGCCTGATCAGTCCGCAAGCTCTGCGCACTGCATTGGCAGAATCCGGGTTGGGATTAAACGTCAATGAACTGATCCAGACAATCGAACAGAGCGGGGAAAAGCTACCCTGGCAGTCGTTATCGGCGCTGCTTGATGAGCACCGGGCGCGCCACAAAATTGCCTGGCGCGACGAGATAATTCATCAGATCAGCCAGTTTTGTGCCGCTCATTTTCAGCAGGCGCAGCCAATGTTGCACCGTGAGCACAGCCAGGCCCAGCCCGATTTGTACGCGCACTGGCTGGTGGTCAGTCAGCGCGACCGGGGACTCAGCATTGTGCTGGACGAGCCAGACCTGCACCGCTACTTTAAACAGTTACCGGATGATCCGAACGCATTGATAGCCGAGGCGCTGAGCACTTTTGGTGTGCAGGACGAGCAGGTTGAACTGTATGCACACGCATTGCTACTGGATATTGGCGGATGGGGCGCCTGGGTTGCCTATCTGCGCTGGCAGGGCGAGCTCAATGGTGAGCCACACGACCAGATGCTGGACCTGTTGGCAATTCGTATGGCCTGGGAGCTGGTACTGTGGCGCTATCAGCAAGCACATTTTCCAACTTTTTTTACCACTTTGGAGCACTCATGGAAACAGTCTCTCGGCCGGTTGCAAAACCTACCGACGCAGCATCAAACCCAACAAAAGCCCCTGTGGGTTTGGGCCAGAGCGGCGGAGCTAAGCTATCAGCAGCAGCTTCACTATGCATTGAGCAGTCCGGTAAATACATCGGCGCACCCCATACAGTGTCAAGCCGCATTTTGTATCGATGTACGTTCTGAAATCTATCGTCGTGCGCTCGAAGCACAAAGTGATGGCATCCAGACTATGGGGTTTGCAGGCTTTTTTGGCTTGCCACTTTCCTACCAGCCGCAACAGGCTGACGTGAACCGGCCTCAGTGTCCGGGGCTATTGCTGCCCAGCCTGGTGGCCACGCATGCACAATCCGACAAGCACGGCGCAGCCTCGCTGAATACTCAGGCCCGCTGGCAGGGATTTTCTAAATCGGCCACCGCGTCCTTTTCTATGGTGGAATCCGCAGGCTGGCTGGATACGTTTAAGCTCCTGAAAAAGGCATTCTTTGCCTCTGAGCAGGCCCACCCGGTCGATAAGCTGGCCAACAGCCAGGACTGGTCGCTGACACAAAACGGCGAAGAGCTGAGTGCCCGGCAAAAAGCTGAGCTGGCCGCCGGTGTGTTGCATGCAATGGGATTCGAGCAGTTTGCACCTACGGTACTGTTAGTGGGCCATGGCAGTCACTCGACCAACAACTTGCAAGAAGCCGGGCTTGGATGCGGTGCCTGTGGCGGACAAAGTGGTGAGGTGAACGTCAAAGTGCTGGCATGGCTGCTTAACGACAAAGCGGTGCGCACCGAATTGCAGGCACTGGGGGTTGAAATACCAGAGCAGACCCGATTCATTGCGGCGCTGCATAATACCACAACCGATCATCTGCGCTGTTATGGCGAAAAACCGGCCACTGAGATCATGTCCTGGCTGCAAAGTGCCACGGCGGCGGCACAAAAAGAACGCGCAGCAAAGCTGGATGAACAGCTGGCAGATGCCGACCGTGAAGCGCTGGACCAGGCCCTGATAGCCCGCAGCCTGGATTGGTCTCAGACGCGTCCGGAATGGGGGCTGGCAAATAATGCGGCCTTTATTGTGGCACCGCGCAGCTGGACCCGGGGTATTGATCTACAGGGGCGCAGTTTTTTACACGACTATCAGTGGCAGCACGACCCGGACTTTAAGGTGCTCGAAACCATTATGACCGCGCCTATGCTGGTTACTCATTGGATCAACATGCAGTACAACGCCTCGACCACAGATAATTTGCATTTTGGCAGTGGTAACAAGGTGCTGCATAACGCGGTTGGCGGCAACATCGGCGTGTTTGAGGGAAATGGCGGAGATCTCAGAACCGGTCTTGCGATGCAGTCATTGCACAATGGACACGACTGGATGCATCAGATGCAGCGACTGTCGGTTTATCTGGCTGCGCCCAAATCGGCAATTAAAGAGATCACCGCGCGTCATGATGTGGTTAAACAGTTGATCGATAACGAGTGGTTGTACGTATTCCAGTGGCAACAAACAGGCGAAATTAGCCGTTTTTATCAGCAGCGCTGGTGGCCGGTGTCTGCGGCGCAAATCAGCCAAGATGAAGAACAGAAAATAGTACAGTGTCTTTGATTTCTGGTATGGCTAATACCAGAACAAAGCTGTGGGGCACGAAGCGGCAACCGTAAGGTTGCCGCTTTTTTTATTGCTAAACGGTTTGGTATATTGGTGTTGATCTGCCAAAGTTAACAATAACCCTGTCAATTTCATCAAGGGTTTGGGTGAGATATAAAAGAGGCAAGCGTAACAAGTCATGTGGGAGTGAACATGTCGGGAGATATCGTCAAAATTCAGGCGCAGCACTGGTCCGCCACGCAGCTGAAGCTAAAAGCACTCAACGAAAAAATGGCTGAACTGGCGCCTTTGGTACTTGAAGCTGCCGAGCAGCTCGACCCAGACAGCAGTAGTTACGATGCCAGCCAACGGCAGGCACTGGCGCAACGTCTTAAAGCAGCGCTTTGCGCAGATGAGCCAGACTCAATGGCATAAATGGGTGGGTAATAAATGCCCCTCATTTTGTCATTGCACCGGGCATAAACCGCTCTAAAATAATAACGACAGCAGGAGGCCGGTAAATACGATGACGTTATCACAGTGTGTTTTTATTTGTAGTGTATTGATATCCGGCCTGTCTTTGGTCAAGGTGGCCTGGGCAGAGGTGCTGGATGTCTCGGTTGGCTGGACAAAACCGCCGTATGTCATTGAGCAGGGCGATACCGGATTCGAACTGGATATGGTGAAAGCCATTTTTGCTGAGCTGGGCCATGAAGTGCGTTTTGTATATGTGCCTTTTGGTCGTTCAAATTCTCTGTTGAAAACGCAGAAAGTGGATGCGGCACTGACCATGAACCGGCGTATGGATCTGGCCGGTGCGGTCTTGTCTGAGCCCTATATTACCTACCACAATACCGCCATCAGTTTAAAAAAACGCAATCTGAAAATACACAGTGTCAGCGCACTGGAGAATTATGCCGTGATTGGCTTCCAAAATGCATCGTTGGTGTTGGGAATGGAGTATCGCCTCGCCACTGCCAACAGTCCTTTATACATTGAGCTGCCCGATCAGCAAAAACAAGTAGAATTATTGCTTAGTGGCAAAGTAGATGTGGTGGTGATGGATATTAATATTTTTAACCACCTGAGCAAGGCCGTTCTGGGTCAGGATCAGATGCCCAATGTCAGCGTCCACCATTTATTTGCGGCTTCGCCATATCGTATTGCCTTTCGCGACCCGGCGCTTAAAGACGCTTTTAACCTCAAAATGGTCCAGTTTAAAAACAGCCCCGCCTATTACAAGTTGCTGCACAAGTACGAGTTTTTGCAGTGAGTTGGGTTGAGTTACAGCGCCCATAAATAGTGAAATCGGCCTGCTTGCGTCAGTAAACCTCAGGAGCAGGGCGATGGTTTAATCGTATTTTCTGTACAAAACCACTTCTTTGCGTGCTTTTCCTTTTCAGTGGCCTTCTGACAATACGCAGACAGGGCTTTTGTGTATAAGTTCAACTTTGACAATGAATGTCTGTTTTTGTCGTTTTAATGCATTAAATGACACCTTTGCATCGGTTATAGTAGATGCCAAAGGAGTAATGCATGACCACAAAACAAGTATATTTTATCGCCGACGGGTTTCAGGCCCTGGATTTATTTGGGCCATTAGATGCGTTTATGGAAACCAACTGCCATGTGCCCAATGCCTATGACTGTAAGTTGCTGAGTACTGAGGCCGGTGCAGTTGCAACTGTGTATGGCCAGCAAATTCAGGCTGATTTTGGCCTCGAAGACGAGTTTGTTGTGGACGACCTGATCATCTGCGGCGGTAATGGCATGCGCACGCTGTCGCTCAGTGCTGCGCAGCTTGGCGCGCTATCGGCACTGGCAGCCAGAGCCAAGCGGGTGTTTAGTATCTGCACCGGTGCTTTTGTGCTGGCCCAGCTTTTTCCACAGCAGGCGTTAACGCTCACAACCCACTGGCGGCACTGTGAAAGCCTGGCCCGACAAAATACCCATTGCACCGTCTCCCCAGATCCGCTCTATATTCAGGACGAACACATCTGGTCATCGGCAGGGGTATTGTCGGGGGTTGACCTGGCACTGGCCATAGTCCGTGAAGATCACGGTAACAGCATTGCCGCTCAGGTGGCAAAAGATCTGGTGGTCTACTTGCAACGCGCCGGCAACCAGCATCAGTATTCAGATGCCCTGGCGCTGCAATCTGGCGACAGTTTAAAGCTCTCTCCGCTGTTGGATTGGCTAAGTACGCAGCTTAATCAGCCTGTTACGGTCGCGCGAATGGCCGAGTTTTGTCACCTCAGCGAGCGACAACTCACGCGCTTGTTTAAACAGCACCTTAACTGTACACCCAGCCATTATTTTAAAGTCCTGAAACTCAATCACGCCCGAGATCTGTTAAGTGAAGAAAATATCAGTTTGCAGCACGTGGCGACAAAACTGGGGTTTACTTGTTATGACAGTTTCAGGCGTGCATTTGTCAGGCAATTCGGCGTATCGCCTTCACACTACACAAAAGGAATTAACCAATGAGACAGGTACTTAGGGGGCTGCTGTTTACTTGTATGGCTGCGCAGGCCGACGCGGCATTACTTAACCAGGCCCAGCAGCAGGCCTGGCTTGAAGACATTAATTTCTATGCCCGACAAGTAAAAACGCAGCATATTCAGCCATTTCATACCCTGGCAGAATCGGACTTCGATCAGATGATTAGCGCGCTTAAAGCGCAGTTAGGCGGGCTGAGTGAAGTGCAGGTAGAAGTGCGATTGATGGCAATCAGTCGGGCAATAGGCGACGGACACAGCAACTATTTAATGATGTCGGGTAAGCATCAGCACTTTCCGTTTCGCTTTAAGTTTTTTGGCGAAACTTTGCGAGTGGTCGATACCATACCTGAGCACCGTCATTTACTGGGTATGCAGCTGCGCGAAATCAATGGGGTGAGTGTGAGTGAGCTGTATAAGCAGTTGCCTGCCTTTTTGCCTGGCGTGGATAATCAATTCAGCGAGCAAAGCAGTTTTGAATATTATCTGACCTTGCATAAGTTGTTGTTCGGTCTTGGCATAGTTGATGAAAAATCACCGGCGTTATTTCGTTTTACGGGCGAGGAGGGTGACGTTAGCGCCAAAATATCGCCTGTGAGTATGCGGGAATTTGGCAAGCTGAGCTCTGCATATGTGCGCTCAGAGCCAAAGCTATCAGCGCTGGATATAGGCATGCCTGGGATCAGCCTGAGCCTGTTAGACAAAAGTAAAACGGCTTATTTCGACTTTGCATCATACCCGACACCCGAGCAAGTGATGTCGCACTGTGATGCACTACAGGCCAGATTAAAGTCGGCCGGTTCGCGCTATCTGATCATCGACTTCAGGGGCAACCGTGGTGGTAACTTTTACGCGGGCCTGGCGTTGTCTGCCTGTTTATTGCCACTGGATCAGTTTGACTGGATGCAGGGGGTTTATGTGTTATCCGACGGCGCGACTTTCTCTGCTGCCATGTCTAATACCGTGCAGTTTAAGCAGATCCTGAATGCCAGAGTGGCTGGCACGCCAACTGGCGGAGATCCAAACAATTTTGCAGAAAATAGCGTGTATTCTTTGCCTAATTCAGAGCGACGGTTCAGCTTGTCTAAGCGTTATTACCCGTTCAGCGACGTGCAAAGCGATGCGGTGTATCCGGATATCCAGATAGCGCCGAGCTGGGAGGATTATCGTCAGGGGAAAGACACGGTTCTCAATGAGGTGTTAGCTCGATTGAGTTCACTTTAAATTGCTCTTTAGTTAACATTTGGAAAGGGTTTTACGTCGCTGTATGCACTTTAATAGCGCCTAAATAATTGATTTTTAAATTTCATTGTTAATTTTATTTTTTATTTATGTGAAATTTATTTCTGTGCCACAGGTCTTGTTGTATGAATTTTAAAAGGAGATACAACATGACCACATTATGCAAACCAGCGACTTTCTACCCTGAGCACTTAGTCAATGCCGATGATATCATGACTGTGATTGAAATTTGTCACCCCGATAGCCCCTACAAGCAGCGGGCGTTTGAAATGATCCAAAACACCGAAGTGAAAAATCGGCACCTGATCTTACCCCTGACTGAGGTTGTTAAACTTGGGGACTTTGGTGCGCGGGCCGCACGTTATAAGGATGCGGCTATCGACATGGCCGAAACCGTTGCCAGGGAGGCGATAAATAATGCCAAATTAGATACGGCTGAGATTGATATGGTGATAGCCACGTCCTGTACCGGGTTTATGATGCCCTCGTTAACCGCGCACCTGATCAACCGCCTGGACTTGCCAAACGAAACCAAGCAAATTCCTATTGCACAACTGGGTTGTGTGGCGGGGGCCTCGGCGATTGGCCGGGCGTTTGAGTATTGTCAGAATCGTACCAACAGCAATGTTCTGATCGTCTGCGTTGAAACCTCCTCATTGTGTTTTCATAAAGAGGCCAACCGTTTACAGGACTTTATCAGCGATGCCCTATTTGCCGACGGCGCAGCGGCTGTGGTAATGCGTGGTGACAGCCAGGTGCCAGGCCTTAAGCTTATTAATAATCAAAGTGTGATCATTAAAGATACCATGCCTTACATTGAGTATGATATTACCCACCAGGGCTTTAAGTTTTCTCTGGATAAGGAAGTTATGCACTCAATTCCCCATGTTGCGCCTTATTTGCAATCATTTTGCAGACGCAGCCTGTCGCGCGATGCCAATCAGGTCGACAGTACCATTTTTCATACCGGTGGCAAGCGTATTCTCGATGAACTGGTCCGGTGTTTATCGCTTGAGCCTGAGATGGTTGCACGCTCCCGAGCTTGCCTGGCCGAAACGGGCAACACCTCCAGCGTGGCTGTCATTGATGTCTTAAAGCGTACCTTTGACAGCGCCAGACGCGGCGATGCCAGCCTGCTTGCGGCATTTGGCCCCGGGTTTACCTCAGAGATGAGCGTAGGCGTGTGGCACTGAGTAATACTCAGGCTAGAACAAGGTTAAACACCAAAGCCGCCTGGATAAACAATCATGCAGGTTGGTTTTGGGCACCTGCCAGCGGGTAAACCATGCTGCCAAGCGGGCCGCTATTCAGAGTGACGGACCAACTATATGCGCATTTTTAAATCGCATTCTTATTTTGATACTGCCATGCAGATTGCAAAAGCTTCTTTCAATTAATTTTCAAACCCTTTAATTTCAATGGTTTAAAATTGGCTTCATGCTTGCAATCTCCAACGTAGCAAAACAAAACGTTGGAGAGTCACATGAAAAAACTAGTCTTTGGAGCCTGCGTCTTTTGTGCAGGGGTATCGGCCGCGCCGTTCGACACATGCCCGTCAAAAGCATTTCTGGTGCAGGGCAATACTGCAACTATGTACGGTGTTAATCTGGTGTCGGGGTCGTATACTACCTTTGCGCAAAGTGTAGGCACCAATAATAAACTCAATGGCATAGGGTTTAGTGTTCATGACCGCTACATCTATGGCTGGGATTACAGCAACAAAGATATTGGTCGTGTAGGAAAAGATTACGTCCTTGAGCCCATAATGACGTCGGGGTTTCCGGATACGAACTTTTATGTGGGTGACGTTGCTATTCATGAAAACGCATTTTACGTTTATAAAAAGGGTGCCAGCCTGGGCCTGTATCGTGTATCGCTCGATGAAGACAGCGGCGACTATCTGCAAGCACAGCGGATCATTGATGGCAGCGCACTCAACCTCAATATTTTCGATATGGCGTTTGCGCCAGATGAGAATGCCAGCCTGGCCTACAGTGTAGACAGCAATGGTAATTTGCATCGCATTGACGTATCGAACGGCACTAGCACCAACCTGGGCAATGTGGGTCAGTCGGGCACATTTGGCGCAGTGTATTTTGACGTTGAGAGCAACTTTTACATCAGCAGAAACCAGGACGGCCATGTTTTTAAGATTGATATAAACAACCCGACTAACACCCAATTATTTGCCTATGGTCCGCTGTCGAACACCAATGACGGTGCACGTTGCGCAACGGCCCCCATTATTGATGACACGCAAGAGCCAACCATAGACTACGGTGATGCACCCGACAGTTATGGCACGTCGCTTAGTGCCAATGGTGCACGTCATCATATTGGCGACTTATTTTTTGGTCAGAGCGTGAGTGCAGAGCACTTGCCCAAAGCGGCAGATGATGACAATGGCATTAGCTTTTTAACCAATTTAGAAACCGGGTACGAGACGCTGATCTCCTTTACGCTATCTAAGTCTGGCTATGTGAATGGCTGGATTGACTGGAACGTGGATGGCCAGTTTCAAGCTGCGGAGCAAGTGGTCAGCCAATATCAGGGCGTTACCGGTGAAAACCGTATTTTGGTGCCGGTACCCGTTGATGCGGTGGCTGGCGATACCTGGGCCAGATTCAGAGTATCTCACAATCGTGATATTGCGCCTCAGGGTGGCATTGATAATGGCGAAGTGGAAGATTTAAAGGTATCCGTTGTTGCCAGCAGCCTGATCCAGAACTCGACCTCGTGGAAAACGGCGGCATTTGAAGACTTGTGGCCGCAAAAAGGCGATTACGATTTTAATGATGTGGTGGTCAGATATCGTGTGACGACCAGCCAGATTGGTAACCAGGTTGTTCGCTATCACATTGAAGGGGCGCTTATCGCGGTTGGTGCTGGTTACCACAATGCATTTGCCATCCGGTTAAAAGACATTGCCCGTCGGGATGTGGATGAAGCGCAGATTGAGCTGACCATTGATGGCACGCAACACGCTGGCAGCCCGCTGGAAGCCAACAGAAACGAAGCCATAGTGGTGATCTTTGCCGACACCAGAGAGATGGTGCCGGTTCAGCCAGGCTGTAAGTTCTTTAGAACTGAAAGCGGCTGTAGTGATATCCAAAGAGCACCTTATCCGTTTGAAATCTCTATACCACTGGCTACCAGTTACAACGCAAGCGTTGCGACAAGCGCCAAGGTAGACCCGTTTATTTTTGCGGTTGATGGCCATTACCACGGTCCTTTTGTTGACCAAAACAATGGCCGAGGCTGGGAAGTTCACCTTAAAAATCATGAGCCAACCGAAGCCTTTGATAGCAGCTATTTAAATCAGGGGGATGATACATCATTAACCAATGGATATTTCCAAACCTCAACGGGTTTACCCTGGGCTCTGATCATCAATGCTCAGTGGGACCATCCAATGGAGCGCGTGGATATGTCGGCCGCATACCCGCAATTCGCGACCTTTGCTGAGTCGGCAGGCGCACTTAATACCACCTGGTTCGAAAACCCGGTACCTGACTATCAACACACCATCAGCAACGCAGCACAAAACTAGGAGAGCATCATGAACAAGTTAATCGTCATTCTTATCCCTTTTATGTTGACGGCGTGTGGTGGCGGCTCGGGTGGTTCAGAAGGGCAAAGCCAGCCTACGAGCAGCACAGCTCTGGTGAATACATCAAGCTCCACAGAGGCACAACCGAATGAAGTAACTCCGCAAACTAGTGCGACTGAGCCACAACAGGATAGCGCGCAAGAGCAGGTGTTGAATGAACAGCCAGTGGAAGAACAAGCGCCTGCTGGAGAGGGAATGGAAGCGGTAATTGTGGATGAGTCGTTTGATTTTCAGACCGATGTGCCGCTAACAGTCTCTGTTGCGCCAAATGTGGTAAACAGTCGTGCCTATCTTAATGTTTGCAAGCAAGGTGCCGCGCTCATCAACGATGATAACTGCTTTTTACGAGCGCCCCTTGATAGCACTGGGTTAACGGTCCAAATTGAACTGCCACACTCAGAGCAAAAGTTAACAGCCGAGATCTGGTATTACAGCACAGGTGTTGAGCCGCTGGTGTATAGCTGGGAGTTTGATACACGCCAGCAACAGCAAGCCTGGACCATAAATTAGCCTGTCACATAGAGCAAAATTCGTGGTGACTCACGATAGTCCAACGTAAAGCATACCCCAGTATTGAGGTATGCTTTTTTAATTCAGTCTTAGGGTTAGTGGGAACAGCCTGCCCGTGAGCAAAGTCGTTCCATGGCTAGTTAGCCACTTTATTGTATAATTTAGTAAACACCCTTGAATGACCCGGGTTATGTATAAAAAAGCCTTTCTCGCGCTGAGTTTATTTTTTGTTTCTATGCTGATAGTGGCAACGCTGGATACCTTTTGGTTGCACGGTGCCAAAATACAGCGCCCAGCTCAAGCACCCTTAGTAATACCGCCTGAAGATCAGTTAAAGCAGCGAGACCCATCGCATCCGCTGCTCGATATGTATGCACTGGCCGCACAGTCGCCGCAGGCGGCATTATCGCAACTGGCTCAGTGGCAACAAGACAACCCTGATGTAAAGCCAATCGAAACCGTGTATGTGCTGTGGACTGCCAGACGCGCCGCGAGCGACGATGACGAACGCGCTGCGTTAGACAAGCAGCTCTCTGAATTGGCACAAAAAAACCAGCTACACTGGCTGCAGGCCTGGGTTGCACAAGCCCGGGCAAAGGTCGCGCTGCGCGCAGGAGACCTGGAAGCGGCGCGCACTGCCATTGTGGAAGGGGCGACGGTTGCGCAAAAACACCATGTCGAGTTTCTTTTAACAGAGCTATACAACACGGCTGGTGTGGTTTTTAACGCAACCAATGAGCTGGTTAAGGCGCAGCAGTATTTCCTTAAAGGGATAAAGCAGGTTGAAGCGTGGCCTGATGACCGCCTGCATGCGCTGTTGCACAATAATCTTGGGCTTTTGTATGTGCACCTGGAACAATGGCAAAACGCATTAAAGTACCTGAGTCAGGCCGAAACACTTTACGGCCGTTATGCCGGTGCCACCCCTGAGTACATGTCTATGATCTTGCTGAACCAGTCTTTTGCACATAACCGCGCCGGGCAAGTCAGCCAGTCCAGAGAGAAATTCGAACAGGCGCTCAGTTATCTGACTGAGGATACCGGGGATTTCTATCGAATTGTGGCACTCAAAAATGAAGCCAGGCTGCTTAATCTGGAAAAAGACCTTGATGGCGCGACACAAAAAGCCACCCGCTGTATCAGTATGACCAGCGCAGAACACTATCCAATGCAGCACGGGATCTGCTGGCTGGAGCTGGGCTTTGCGCATTATGCTGGCGGAAAAATTGATGCTGCGCAATCGGCAACCCAGTCGGCCGTGGCGGTATTTAGCCAGCTTAATCACACCCGCTGGCTGCTCAAAAGTCGGCTTTTTCTGGCACAAGTACTGGAAAGCCAGGGCCAGGCAGCAGCGGCACTGGCACTGCTGAAAGAGGTCAGGGTAGAAGAAAAAGCCATGATCATGAATGAGCTGGTTGCGCTGGATACCGCCCTGGAAGTGCAGCAAATTGCTCAGGAGCGTGACCTGTTAAGTGCTCAAAGCCGGTTATCTAACCTTGAACTATTGCTTGATAAACAGCGCTTCAGACTGTTGGTGTTGTGGCTGATCCTGGCATTCACCGGCGCCGGGTGGCTGGCACTGCGCGCCAGAGCGGTCAGCAAAGACAACCGCCGCTTGTACGACTTGAGCTTTGTTGACCCGCTCACCAAAGCGGCCAATCGGCGTTTATATCAGCAGGAAATGACAAAGCCGAAAAGATTACGCACCGATGCGTTATACCGGCTGGTGGTGATCGACCTGGACCACTTTAAACAGATCAACGACAGTTATGGTCATGACAAAGGAGATGGGGTGCTGGCCGAGGCGGCAACCCGGCTGCAAAAGTTTGTGGCCGATGATGAATTGTTTGTCCGCTGGGGCGGTGAGGAATTCCTGATGGTGGCAAAAGAGCGCGATGATTTTCAGGCATTTAGCCAAAACATGGTTAATGCACTAAGAGACGCCCCGTTTAAACTTGGAGACATCACACTGCGCGTGACCGCCTCGTTTGGTGTCAGCCATGCGATGAATGTACAGCAGCTGGGCGCATCAGATGCAGCATTTAAATGTGCCGATCAGTGCCTGTACCAGGCCAAAAGCAATGGCCGGGATCAGGTAGTCATGCCCGAAGCAACCCAGTAACAGGGCACTGGATGTAAAGGTTATGTCACAAAAAAATCATCTTCTGTAAAGAAATTTTGAGCAGTTTTTGTTCCAATTTAATGAATATCAAGGATACAATGCAGGTACTTAAGGAGAAAGTATGCTGCAAAACACCCTACGCCACAAAATAAAGAAACGCTCAATCATGCTGCTGGTCTATCCCTGCCTGGTTTTTTTCTGGCTGGTAAGCCTTGGCCCGGAGTTAGCCCTGAGCAATTTTCATAAGCAAATACAGATTGCCCTGACCATGGTGTTCGGCTCCTTTATTGCCGGCGGCACGGCGCTGGGCGGCGGCGCGGTCGCGTTTCCGGTGATGACCAAAGTATTGGCGATAGAACCTGCCACCGCCAAAGTGTTTTCACTGGGTATTCAATCCTTTGGCATGGTTGCCGCCACACTGACCATTTTGTTTTTTAAAATCCGTTTCTATCATCGAGTCGTATTTAACGCATTAACCGGCGCAATCCCGGGAGTGATCGTCTCTTTGCTCTGGTTAAGTGAACTACTGCCAAGGCTGGCGATTAAATCATTATTCAGTGTCCTTTTGGTATTGTTTGCCATCACTTTGATAAAGCAGCTCAGAGTGGGGATCCAGTCTCATATCCACGAATGTTCAACGGACTACCGGGCCATTCCTTTGGTGGGTTTTATTGGCGGGCTGGCCAGCGGCCTGGTTGGCTCAGGGGCCGATATCTTTATCTTTGCCTATCTCGTTTTAATGCTGAAAAAAGACATCAAAGTCGCGACAGCAACCAGCGTAATTATCATGGCCTTCACCTCAGTGGTGGGCACTTTTACCAATATTGCGCTGCTACACACATTAACCCCCGACATTCAGTTGATGGTACATGCCGCAATCCCCGTCGTGATTATCGGCGCGCCACTGGGCGCCCTGGTGTGTGCAAAACTACCAGAGCGCGGCGTGGTCAATATGCTGCTGACACTCATCGCACTGGAAACCGGATTCACCACCTACGAGTGTGTACGGCTTTACTTATAGAGCCCAAATTCATACCGAGTGGGTTTGATAAAGAGGGGCATTTTTGATTTTAGATGTTTGTCATTGCCTCTGCGTTTTTCGCTAAGTGCGTCAGTGCTTCTTGTAAAGCAGCCAGCACAGGAATCTTGCTTGTCGGTATGAGCGATCAAATAGCACCGGTCCGCTTTTGTATTTAAAACAAACAATTGTATTCAAAATTAGGTATTTCAACCGTTTCTTATTGCTAATTTAGCTAATTTATATAAATTAGCTAAATTACAAAAGAAACAAGAATCGCCCTATGAATGAGCAAGCAATCTTCGACAATATTAAACAAGCATTAGTTGAAGCGCCGCGCAATCAGTACACCACAGAGCTACACCTGCAAATGATAAAATATGCCGACGATTTAAAGAGCATCACAGCAAAAGAGTTTTGTGAAGGAGTTGGTCTAAAGCCAAGCTTTGGTACTGAATTTTCAAAAATGCGCAATCTTACCCACCGATTAAAAGCCGCTGGCTTAAACACTGACTTGCTCTAACAGGCTTGCTTTTATAAAGAATTAGGAACACTCATGGCAATTAAAAAGACAGAACTCTATTCATCATTATGGGCAAGCTGTGACGAGCTGCGCGGCGGTATGGACGCCAGTCAGTACAAAGACTACGTACTGACCATGCTGTTCATGAAGTATGTCAGCGACAAATATAAAGGCGACCCATATGGCATGATTGTGGTGCCAGAAGGCGCAAGCTATGATGATATGATAGCCGCCAAAAATGACAAAGAAATAGGCGATAAAATTAATAAGATCATCGCAGCCCTTGCCGAAGAAAACGATTTAAAGGGCGTGATAGACGTAGCCGATTTTAACGATGAAGACAAGCTGGGCAAAGGCAAAGACATGGTTGACCGCCTGACCAAGCTGGTCGGTATTTTCCAGGGTCTGGACTTATCATCCAACCGTGCTGGTGGAGATGACTTGCTGGGTGATGCCTATGAGTACTTGATGCGTCATTTTGCGACAGAATCGGGTAAATCAAAAGGCCAATTCTATACGCCATCAGAGGTGTCACAAATTCTCGCAATGGTCGTGGGTATTAAAGAAGATACACCACAAGATGCCACGGCATACGACCCTACTTGTGGCTCAGGTTCATTGCTATTAAAAGCCTCCGACCAGGCACAGCGTGGGTTAACCCTGTACGGCCAGGAAATGGACAACGCCACAAGCGCACTTGCCCGTATGAACATGATCTTGCATAACAACACCACAGCCAAGATTTTTAAAGGCAATACGCTGGCAGAGCCCCGTTGGACAGGTGGAGAGGGGAATGATGCACCCGATCAGCTAAAAACATTTGATTTCGCGGTGGCTAACCCGCCTTTTTCGAACAAAAACTGGACTAATGGCTTAACGCCAGAAAACGATTTATACAAGCGTTTTACCTGGGGCATTCCACCAGAGAAAAATGGTGACTACACCTTCTTACTGCACATTATTAAAAGTTTAAAAAGCACGGGGAAAGGTGCGGTGATCTTACCGCACGGTGTGTTGTTTCGTGGTAATGCCGAAGCCACTATTCGTGAAAACCTCATCAAACAAGGCTACATCAAAGGCATTATCGGGTTACCTGCAAACCTGTTCTACGGCACAGGTATTCCCGCCTGTATTATCGTAATTGATAAAGAGCACGCGCAAAAAGCAGTGACCAATTTTAATCAAGGTGATGCTGAGTTACCACCCATATCAGGCCGCTCTATCTTTATGATTGATGCCAGTAAAGGGTTTATCAAAGATGGTAATAAAAACCGCTTGCGCAGCCAGGATATTCATAAAATTGTCGATGTGTTCAACAAAGGTCTGGAGCTTGAGCGTTACAGCCGTTTAGTGGACATTGATGAAATTGCCGCCAACGATTACAACCTTAATATTCCGCGTTATATCGACTCATCCGAGCCGGAAGATTTACACGATTTAAGCGCGCATCTGCAAGGTGGCATCCCAAATCGCGATATCGATGCGCTGGAGCATTACTGGCAGGTATTTCCAAGCATACGTGCTACCCTGTTCGAACCAGAACGCGACGGCTACAGCCGTGCACTCGTTGAGGCAAGCCTGGTTAAAAACACCATTCTGGCACACCAGGAATTTAAAGACTTTGCAGCGCGCAGCTTATTGCCTTTTAAGCAGTGGATACCAGAAGCAAAACTTAAAGAAATCAAAGTGGGTGACAACCCGAAAAACTTTATCTTTGATATTTCAGAAAACCTGCTAAATGGGTATGCCAATAGCGACCTGCTAAGTAAATACGATATTTACCAGATCCTGATGGATTACTGGGCCGATACCATGCAGGACGATGTTTATGTACTGGTGCAGGACGACTGGCAAGCAGGGAATACGTTACGTGAGTTAGTTGCGAAAAAAGGCGAAAAACTCAAAGAAACCCCCGACTTAATTATCAACAAGAAAAAGTACAAGGCAGAGCTGATTCCACCGAGCCTAATTGTTGCCCGTTACTTTGCTGAGCAGCAAGCGCAAGTGGATGCGCTGCAAGCTAAACAAGACGAAGCCACACAAGCACTTGAAAGCTATTTAGAAGAGCACGGTGGCGAAGATGGCTTGCTGGTCGACGCACTTAACGATAAAGACAAAATCACCAAGGCCAGTGTGGCCGCCAGAGCCAAAGTAGCAACAGATACTGAGGAAGTTAAAGCGCTAAAACAAGCAACCAAACTGTTTAACGCCGAAGCGGCTGCTAAAAAAGCGGTCAAAGAAGCACAAGAAGCTTTGGACTTAAACGTATTCAACCAATATCCCAAATTGGATATGGATGAAATCAAAACCCTGATTGTTGATGATAAATGGCTGGCCACGTTACAAGCCAATATCATTGCAGAAATTGAGCGCGTTACCCAGCAAATGGCAAACCGAGTTAAACAACTGGAAGAGCGCTACAGCACCCCATTGCCAGTCCTCACTCAATCGGTGGATGAGCTGAGCGATAAAGTTGCTGGCCACTTAAAAGCAATGGGCTTGGAGTGGGATGAATGAGCAATAACCAGGTTCAGCTAATCCAGTTAGCCGATGCAATAGTCACCTTTATTGAACAGGCACGCACACAAGTTCGCCATGCCGTTAACAGTGCTATGGTGCAAAGTTATTGGCAAATAGGCCGTTTAATCGTTGAAGATGAGCAACAGGGCGAAAGCCGTGCTGCCTATGGTAAACAACAACTACAGCAATTGTCGCAAACCCTGACCGCAAGATTGGGTAAAGGGTTTGATGTCACTAACCTGCGCAATATGCGCAGTTTTTATCAGGCATTTCCAATTCGAGAGACAGTGTCTCTCGAATTAAGTTGGTCCCATTACAACCGCTTAAGCAAAATTGACAATGCAGCGGCGCGCCAGTGGTATCAGCAAGAGGCAATCAACCATAACTGGAGTGTGCGAGCGTTAGACAGACAAATCGCTTCACTGTACTACGAGCGTTTGCTCGCCAGCAAAGACAAACATTTAGTGGAGCAAGAAGCACAGGCCAACACCCGGCCACTTGCCGAAACCGCCAAAGACTACCTGCGCGACCCTTATATTCTCGACTTTCTAAACTTGCAGGATAAAACCTATCAAGAAAGCGAGCTGGAGCAAGCCATTATCAGCAACCTGCAACAGTTCTTATTGGAACTGGGCAAAGGGTTTGCCTTTGTTGAACGCCAGCAACGCATTCGTTTTGATGACGAGGACTTTTATATCGACTTAGTTTTTTATAATTTTAAGTTGAAGTGTTTTCTATTGGTTGATTTAAAACTCGGTAAACTCAAGCACCAGGATATTGGCCAAATGGATACGTATGTTCGTCTTTACGATGAACAACGTAAAGGCAGCGATGACAACCCCACGATAGGCCTGGTATTATGCAGCGAAAAAAGTGAAGCGGTGGTTAAATACTCGGTACTCGCCGACCAAAAACAACTCTTTGCCGCCAAATACCTGCCATATTTACCCACCGAACAAGAGCTAAAACAAGAACTAGAGCGTGAGCGCGCACAGGCTTTGGCAAAATTACAACATAAGGAGCAGGGCGATGACGCATAGAATGGCAAACCGAGTTAAGCGACTGGACGAGTGTAATGGTGCGCCATTGCCAATCCTTACTAAATCGGTTAGTGATCTGAGCAATAGAGTCGCAGGCCATTTAAAAGCAATGGGCTCGGAGTGGTTGCGATGAGTACGTTAGACCAAGTGATTCCAGAAGGATATAAGCAAACTGAGGTTGGCGTTATTCCTGAAGATTGGAAGTGTATCTCAATAAGCGATCTAAACCCGTTCGTAACTAGTGGTTCTAGAGGTTGGGCTACTTATTATTCCGAATTTGGGGATCCTTTTATACGAATTACTAACATGGAACGTAGTTCGATTTACTTAAACATGGAAAATACAAAATTTGTTTCTTTGCCGCCCGATTCAGCAGAAGGGAAGAGAACGTCTTTAAAAAATACAGATATTTTAATCTCAATTACAGCAGACATTGGTATTTGCAGTTATGTTGACGAGAAATTAGCTAAGCCAGCTTTTATAAATCAGCATATTGCATTAATACGCTTTGAAAACAAACCTGTGAATTCAAAGTTCATTGCATATTTTCTTTCTTCTGAAGCCGTTCAGAAGTTATTTCAAGGTTCAGCCGACCAAGGTGCCAAGGCTGGAATGAACTTGGATTCAATAAGAAAAATAAGAACGGCGTTGCCAGAATTACAAGAACAAACCGCTATTGCCAATGCTTTATCCGATGTCGATGCGCTATTAACGGAATTGGAAAAGTTGATTGCGAAAAAACAAGCGATTAAAACTGCCACCATGCAGCAACTGCTGACAGGCAAAACCCGTTTACCGCAATTCTCCACTTACACGGAAGGCACTCTCGAAGGTAAGAATCAAGGCGTTCCTAAAGGTAAGAGCAAAGGCACAAAACCCAGCGAACTAGGCGAAATTCCTGAGGATTGGGATGTTTATGCAATTGGTGCTTTGTTTAGCATTACAGCAGGTGGAGACCTTAGAAAAAACCAATTTTCACCTATAAAAACTGATAAACACCCATATCCAATTTATTCCAATGCCATCACTAATAAAGGGCTATACGGATACTGTTCTACTTTTGATTACGATGGTGAGTGCCTAACAATAACTGCACGAGGTGGTATCGGGCATGCCGTTGAGCGCGATGAAAGTTTTTGCGCTATTGGTAGACTTTTAGTTCTCTCTCCAAAGCAGAGCAGCAATTGTAAATATGTGTCTGGATTTGCAAATCAATACATCGAGTTTTCTAATGAAAGTACTGGTGTACCGCAATTAACAGCCCCACAAGTTGCAAAATATAGTATCGCCATGCCAAAGTTCGAAGAACAAACCGCCATCGCCACCATCCTCTCGGATATGGATAACGAAATTCAAACCCTGGAACAGCGCTTGGCGAAAACCCGCCAAATCAAACAAGGCATGATGCAAGAACTACTCACAGGCCGCACCCGCTTGCCGTTTGATAAAGATTAAAAGAAAAAAGGAATAAAAGGATGATACCAACAAGAAGTTATTACCGCATTATGGCAGGCCAGGCTTGTAAGTACGCGCAGCAGTGTTTTGAGCAGGGGTTTATCGGTGGCGATTGGGGGATTGAAGGGGATTTAACCCATGATTTAGGCGATAACTGGCGTGACTTTAATAGCCAGTATATTCCTGTTTTTTTAGCAGCCAACCCTGACAAAACCAAAGTCGGTGCGGGGTTAGCATGCGGTATGTTACACACCATTTGCAAAGGCATGGCTATGGGCGACCTCATCTTTTGCCCAAACGGCAGCGGAATTTACTATGTTGGTGAAGTGACCTCCGATTATTACTACGCTGCGGGGGAGATCTTGCCCCACAGGCGAAAAGTAAAATGGTTGGCACAAGGGACCAGCCGTGAAGAAATGTCGCAGCCGCTAAAGAACTCTGCAGGTTCTATAGGCACAGTGTGCAACATCACTAAATATGCTCAAGAGCTCGAAGCACTATTAGAGGGCAAAAAGCCCCCTGCATTAACCCACAGTGATGAGTCTGTTGAAGACCCAAGTGTATTTGCGTTAGAGAAGCACCTGGAAGACTTCTTGGTCGCAAACTGGCAGTACACCGAGTTGGGACAGGACTATGATATTTACACGGAAGATGGTGAGATCGTAGGGCAACAATATCCATCAGACACGGGCCCCATTGATATTTTAGCGATTAGCAAAAATAAACAAACGCTGCTTGTTGTTGAATTAAAACGTGGTAGAGCAAGTGATAACGTAGTGGGCCAGATACAGCGTTATATGGGCTATGTAAAACATGAGTTGTGTGAGCCTAATCAAGATGTTAAAGGCGTTATTATCGCGCTTGAAGATGATGTTCGATTACAGCGAGCCTTGAGTGTGACACAAGGTATCGAGTTCTATAAATATCAAGTTAGCTTTAAACTGATTAAGTAATGATGGTTTGGTTAAGTAGCAAGGATAGATATGAGTAATGTTGGTCAATTAGAGCGGAAAACTCAAAACCGCGTGGTGAAGTTTTTTAACGAACAGCTTAAATACGACTACTTAGGCAATTGGGAATACCGTGAAGGGAACAGCAACATAGAAAAAGACCTGCTGATAAAGTGGCTTGAAAGTCGCGGTATTTCTGATGCGCTGATCACTCGTACATTGCGACAACTTGACAAGGCCGCTGCCCTTGGGGAGGGTAAAAAACTCTTTGATGCCAACAAAGAGGTTTATCGCTTTTTGCGTTATGGCGTTAAAGAAAAAGAAGGGGCAGGTGAGCAAAACCAAACTGTATGGCTAATTGACTGGGAAAACCCAGAGGCGAATCATTTTGCGATTGCTGAAGAAGTTACCGTAAAGGGAGAATTGAAAAAGCGCCCCGATATTGTGATTTACGTAAATGGTATCGCACTGGGCGTGATTGAATTAAAACGATCCTCAGTATCAGTCAGTGAAGGGATTCGGCAAAATTTAGATAATCAGAAGAAAGCCTTTATCCGCAATTTTTTTACCACCATGCAGCTTGTGATGGCAGGGAACGACACCCAGGGCATACGCTACGGCACCATTGAAACGTCTGAAAAGTACTACCTTGAATGGAAAGAGTACAGTGGAAAAGAGAACCCAACACCACTGCCGGCAAGCGACATAGCAACAGAAAACTTACTCGATACGCATATCGCGCAATTGTGCGATAAAAAGCGATTTGTGCAACTTATTCATGACTTTATTGTTTTTGATGCCGGTGTGAAAAAAACCTGCCGTCACAATCAATTCTTTGGTGTGCAAGCCGCGCAAAAGCGTGTTGATAAGCATGAAGATGGCATTATCTGGCATACGCAAGGCTCCGGCAAAAGCTTGACGATGGTTTGGTTGGCCAAGTGGATCCGCGAAAATGTGACAGACTCGCGGGTGCTGATTGTGACCGACAGAACCGAGTTAGACGAGCAGATCGAAAAAGTATTCTCCGGGGTGGATGAAGACATTTATCGCACTAAGAGCGGGCAGGATTTAGTGGCGACACTTAATCAGCCGAATCCCTGGTTATTCTGCTCTTTGGTACACAAATTTGGCCGACAGGGCGAAGCGCTGAGCGAAAAAGAAAGCGAAGAAGCCGACACGCAAGCAACAAAAGACTACCTGGAAGCCTTGACTAACAACCTGCCGAGTGACTTTGCAGCAAAAGGTAATTTGTATGTATTTGTTGATGAGTGCCACCGTACTCAGTCTGGCAAGTTGCACGAGGCCATGAAAACGATTTTGCCCGAAGCCATGTTTATCGGCTTTACGGGTACGCCACTGATGAAGAAGGACAAGAAAAAGTCGCTTGAAGTCTTTGGCCCATATATTCATACCTACAAGTTTGATGAAGCGGTTAGTGACGGTGTGGTGCTAGATCTGCGTTATGAAGCACGAGATATTGATCAGCACTTAACGTCGGAGAAAAAAGTCGATCAATGGTTTGACGCTAAAACCAAGGGGCTTTCCAATCTTGCGAAAATGCAGCTCAAACAAAAGTGGGGCACGATGCAAAAAGTGCTCTCCAGTAAATCTCGCTTAGAGAAAATCGTAAGCGATATTTTAATGGATATGGAAATCAAACCGGCGCTGATGGCTAATCGAGGAAATGCGATGCTGGTCTGTGCCAGCGTTCATCAGGCCTGTGTGGTTTATGATTTATTCAGTAAAACTGACTTGGCCGGTAAATGTGCGGTTGTGACCAGCTATCACCCTGCTGCAAGCTCAATCAAAAGGGAAGAGTCGGGTGAAGGGTTAACTGAAAAACTATTTAAATACGACACCTACCGTAAGATGCTGGCAGACTATTTTGAGCAAAGTGAAGACGAAGCCGCAAAACGGGTAGAAGAGTTTGAAAAAGCGGTTAAAAAGCGCTTTATTGAAGAGCCCGGCCAAATGCGCCTTTTAATCGTGGTAGATAAGCTGCTAACCGGTTTTGACGCCCCTTCGGCGACTTACCTTTATATCGACAAAAAGATGGCTGATCACAACCTATTTCAAGCAATTTGTCGAGTAAACCGTTTAGATGGCGAAGACAAAGACTACGGTTACATCATCGACTACAAAGATTTATTCCGCTCACTGGATAAAGCAATTAAAGACTACACCGCAGAGGCGTTTGATGGATATGACGCCGATGATGTAAAAGGGCTTTTAAAAGATCGCTTAGAAGAATCTCGTGCTGATTTGGATAATGCACTGGAAGCCGTGCGAGCGTTATGTGAACCGGTAAAAGCGCCAAGAGATACAAAAGACTTTATTCATTATTTTTGTGGTGAGTCTGGTGTTGAACCAAAAGATGAAAATGAGCGCAGCGAAAAAGAAGCGTTGCGCCTAACGCTATATCAATCGGTTGCCAAGCTCATTCGCGCCTATACCAACCTTGCCAATGAAATGGCGCAGGCGGGTTATACAGTTGAACAAGCCGAAAATATTAAGAAAGAAGTCGCGTATTTTGAAAAGGTGCGTGACGAAGTAAAGTTGGCAAGTGGTGACTTACTCGAAATGAAACGGTTTGAGCCAGCCATGCGACACCTATTGGATATGTACATTCGTGCGGATGACAGTGAATTACTGATGGATTTTGAGGAGCTGAGCTTAATCGACCTAGTAGTAAACAACAATGGTGAAGGGCTGGACTCCTTACCTGAAAGCTTACGTGAGAATGAAGATGCAATGGCAGAGGCCATTGAGAATAACGTAAGAAAAACCATCGTTGATGAAAACCCGGTAAACCCCAAATACTTTGACACCATGGCAACTTTGCTGGATGAAATTATTAAGCAACGAAGAGCGCAAGCGATAAGCTACCAGGAATACCTGGAGAAAATTAAAGCGCTGGCAAAAAAGGTTGTTAACCCTACTGAAAACACCTTGCAAAGCTACCCGGAGACGATCAATACCCCAGCCAAACAAGCGATTTATGACAACTTCGGTAACGATGAAGTACTCACAACTAAAATTGATTCTGCGGTGCGTTACACCAAGAAGGCGGATTGGCTCGGTGACAGGTTCAAAGAGCGTGAAATAGCCAATTCAGTTAGGCAAGAAACAGCAGAATATAACCTGGATATAGTTGATGTAATGGAGCTGATTAAGGCTCAAAAGGAATACCATTAGTGCATCATAGCAAAAGTAACAACCCAGGTTTTGAAGTCATTTGTATTGGTGGCATAGAGGTTGAGCTAAATCGCAAAGCGATTAAAAATATTCACTTAAGCGTACTTCCGCCAAATGGCAGAGTACGCTTGTCTATTCCAATTGAGACCAGCGAGCAAAAAATCAGGCTCGCGATTGTCAATAAGCTTGCGTGGATCAAAAAACAACAAGCTGATTTTGCTGGGCAAGCGCGCCAGTCAATACGCGAAATGGTGAACGGAGAATGCCACTATTTATGGGGTAGAAAATACCGCCTGAAGCTTACTGAGGCAAAAGGGAGATACAGTGTGACTGCAAAGGGAAACTGCAGGTTAGAGCTTGCGGCTTCACAAACTACCTCCATCGATAATAAGCTAAAATTACTGAACCGTTTTTACCGGGATGAAATGCAGCGAACACTTGAAAAGCTGTTACCGCAATGGGAGAAAAAGCTGGGTGTAAGCGCCGACTCTCTTAACATTAAAAAGATGAAGACTAAATGGGGAAGCTGCAACATTCAGGCTAAACGTATTTGGCTAAACCTCGAACTTGCCAAGAAACCGCCTGAATGTCTGGAGTTCATATTAGCCCATGAGCTAGTTCACTTGCTGGAACGCCACCATAATGAGAGATTCCGCGCACTCATGGACAAGCATATGCCTAACTGGCGTGAGCGCAGAGATTTGCTAAACAGCTTACCTTTAGCTTATGAAGATTGGAGCTATTGACAGGGAATTAAACAAAACTGGACAACAACTGGACACTTTCCACCAGGTACAAAAAAGCCAGTTAAAGATTGCCTCTCTAACTGGCTGTTTTATAACACTTTAAAGTGGTGGAGCTGGGGGGATTTGAACCCCCGTCCAGAAAGCGTCGACCTTCGGTCCTACATGTTTAGTATCGTCTTTTGGTTAACCTTTAAGTCTCGGACGAACACGATAAGTAAAGGCGAGGCCGCTTAGTTTTAGCCCTTCAACCCCGGCCAGGGTTTCCGTAGCGATCTTGTGTAGGGTGACACTCCAGAACCAGAACCACAAGCATTTCATGGAGGAGTGCTAGCGGGCTATTATGCCGCTAGAGCGTAGTTATCGTCGTTTGCGATTACTTTAAATGCGGCTTTTTTACGAGGCCAACCGCCCCTCGACATGCACCTCAGGCTTCATGAATCCTGTCGAATCCTAATCAGCCCCTGAAATCTCTTTCAGTCAGTAATTGCGATTATACCCAATAAAATCCCTAAAGCTCAAGCGAAGTTTGCCGATAAGTACAATGATAATAGCTACTTGGCGGTTTTATACTCAAGTCTCATTTACAATCGTTTATATTTTGTGTAACTGGGCGGCTGGTTGGACTTAACAATTAGACAAGGTTGTGCTCAAATAAGGCAAGGCAATGGTTGTTTTAACGCACTGTTGTTGGTCAGTTTGACTGGTTCGTACCTGTTTTAGCTGGGTTTGAATTTTGGCTGCATCTTAGATTATGGGAAATATAGCACTTTGGTTGTATTTTTTCCAAATTATTTTTGTTGTTTGCCAAAAGTAACTTGAATAAATAGGTACAACTGTAAAATGATGGGACTTGCTGTCAGCGCACTTAAAAGTATGCGTGCTTTTATGGCGATGACATAACAGGCTGTTTTCTGTATAGGCTCTACACAGATTGTCAGCAGGGATGCAATACAGTATGAAGAGGCTACACAGCGGCGCTTGTCCTATGTATAGACCTGGTAGTGCATAATAATTTTAATAACATCATGCATAATTTTCGGGAAGTAAGTGATGTCTTTGTTTCATTTTGATGAGGAGTCGGGGTATGTTTCAATTAACGAGCACCCTGCAAATACCGGATTTCCGGCCAGTTCCGCGCAGCTTGTTGAGGCGCTGGAAAGCTCTCCTTATGCCGACTTTGATATCATACATGCCAATATCGGGCAGTTGTTTTCGCCGTCGGATGATAGAGAAAAGGATTCTTTAATAGTTGCCAAGGCGGTTGATGCTGAATTGTCTGTCCGGGTGGACGACAACAATATGATGGCAGAGGCACGACTGACCACAGCACGAGGTGGTAAAATGGTCACTATGGACCAGGCCCGTGAAGCGCTTAAAGCAGCCGGTGTAAAGCGGGGGATCAGTAAACAAGCGCTGGATACTTTCCTTGGCCAGCAGTTTGAGCAGTCTCCCGGCAGTGTTTACAGCGGCATTGTTGCCCACGGTCAGCGACCTAAAGATGGCACTGATGCCAGATTTGTCCGTTTGTGTATGACAGCGCAGGACAGAGTGCTGAGCCCGCAACAAAAAGACGGTGGCAAGGTCGATATGCGAGACCTTGGTGCCATTATCACAGTCAGTCCCGGCAGTCCGCTGATGAAGCGTGTGCCACCAACGCCCGGTGAACAAGGGTATTCAGTATTCGGTGATGTGCTTGAGCCCAAACAGGGTAAAGACTTTGCGCTGGAAGTACCGGAAGGCACCAAAATTTCTCCTGACGACCCTAATTTGTTAATCGCCGATTCCAAGGGCGTGCCCGTGGCTATCCCGCGCGGGATCCGGGTTGACGATGTATTGTGTTATGACCAGGTGGATGCCACCACTGGCCATATCGAGTTCGATGGCAGTGTAATTGTCAGCGGCGATGTAAAAGACGGCATGAAGATCAAAGCCTCTGGCGATATTACGGTAATTGGCTTTGTTGAATCAGCGCACCTTGAAAGCAATGGCGCGGTGACCGTAATGCTGGGTGTGATTGGTCGTAAGCGCGAAGAAGGTGAAGACTTCAGCTGTTGCATAAAAGCAAAGCGTACCGTTTCCATTGGCTATGCGCAGTATTGTCATATTGAATCTGAGCAGGACTTATTGATAGAGCGCCAGGTATTGCATTGCGACCTCAGGGCTAAACGCATGATCCGGGTCGGCAAAGGCGATACGCCCAGAGGCAAACTGATAGGCGGTACCGTGTACGATGCAATGCGCATTGAAGCCGGTGAAGTGGGCGCCCCTTCGGGTACTCGAACGCGCATTGCGCTGGCCCAGGACTGGCACATGCTAAAACAAAAACAACAAGAATTTAAAGATCTTGAAAAACGCCTTGCCGATAAAACCCTCGCTCTGAAACGAGCACAGATCAAGGCACAAAAAGCGCCGGCTTCTACCAAGCGCGATGCCTACCTCACTAAACTGGCTCAGAATGAAAAGCAACTCAGCAAGCATTACGCGCGTAATCAGCGCAACATGAATCTGGTGCAGCATAAGCTGGCAAGGTTGTTGAAAATGAGTCGGATCAAGATTAACGAACTCATGCATCCGGGGATTGAGTTGACGATTGCCCGCGACAGTAAGTCTTTCTCTCGGATCTATCCGCCGCATTCTGTATTGCTGGATGAAGGGAAGATCACGCAGGAGTTCGCGACCGGATAAGGGTGTCGCGATACCTCTGGTGGGTATCGCGCGTTTACAGTGCCTATGCGGTTTCGTCGTCGCTTGGCTCGTCACCTTCCGGTAAAGGCCAGCCACCCAAAGCCTGCCATTTATTAACTATATGACAAAACAGCTCCGCGGTGCGCTCTGTATCGTACAGCGCTGAGTGCGCCTGACTGTTATCAAACTCAATGCCCGCCGTGCGACACGCTTTGGCCAAAACGGTCTGCCCCAGTGCCAGTCCGGCCAGCGAGGTAGTATCAAAACTCACAAACGGATGAAACGGCGTACGTTTGATTTTGCAGCGCTCAATGGCTGCATTTAAAAACCCGTGGTCAAATGCGGCATTGTGGGCCACCACCACCGAGCGCTGACACCCGGCGGCCTTTTGTGCTTTGCGCACGGCTTTACAGATCTCTTTAATGGCTTCTTCTTCCGCGACCGCGCCACGCAGCGCACTGAAAGGGTCAATGCCGTTAAAGTCAATCGCCGACTGCTCGATATTGGCGCCTTCAAACGGGGCAACATGAAAGTGTACCGTGTGGTCGAGGCTGAGCAGGCCCTGTTCGTCCATCTTGAGCATGCTGACGGCAATTTCCAGCAATGCGTCGGTGTCTTTATTAAAGCCTGCGGTTTCAACGTCAATGACGACGGGAAAGAAGCCGCGAAAGCGCTTAGCGAATAGGGTTTGCTCTTGTTCTGCCATAATCTGCTTGGTTTACTAAAATGAGCGGCCTATTATACTGATCAGAGCTAAAGATGCGAATTTAGTGGCGTGTTTCCTGCACGTAAAGCAAGGTAAACACCGTAAAGGCTGTGCGCGTCAGAACTTTGCCACGAAAGCCAGGTTTTAAAGGCATGATTATTGCTTGTAACTATTGCGATATAAACCGGTGAGGTGTTTACTGACCAAGGCATTGGCCACGCTGTCAGTGCGCCCGGTTCGGTATTTTTGTTTAAAGCGGAGTAAGAGTGTGAAGTTTAAAGCCAACCTGATTATTGCGACGACCCTGAGTATGCTAACGCTTCAGGCGCATGGCGCAATGCGGCAATACTCTGCCACAGCAGACAGCTCTCAGTGGTTTGTCGACAGAACCACTCGGTTGTCGTGCGCTTTATCACATGAAGTGCCGTATTACGGTGAAGCCATTTTCTCGGCAACGGCAAGTAAAAACAAAGATCTCACGTTTAATCTGGACATGGTAGTCAGACCCGATAGTTACGATTTTGCCGGGCTGGAATCGGTGCCGCCTGCGTGGCGAGCCGGGTTGCCAGCACGGGTGATGGGCCAGATGAAGCTATTGAAGAAATTTGATGGTGAACTGACCAACGACATCAGCTGGGAAATGTTGACTGAGCTTGAAAAGGGGTATTATCCCACTTTTTATTATCAGGACTGGCAAAACCAGCACGACCAAATCTCAGTGGCACTGTCTTCGGTGAATTTCAAAAATGCCTATTGGGAGTTCTTGCAGTGCCGCGATAATCTGCTGCCTTACAGCTTCGAAGACATTGCCTTTACCGTGATGAACTACAAGTTTAACAGCAGTGAGCTTACCAAGTCGTCGCGCAAGCGTTTGGATATGATTGGGGAATACCTTAATAACGACCCTGAGATTGAGTCGATTTATATTTCGGCTTACACAGACAGCTACGGCGGCCGTTCGGTGAATATGGCGATGTCGAAAAAGCGGGCTGAAGCCATTAAAACCTATATGGCGTCAAAGGGCATACCGGAAGATAAGATAGTTACTGACGGATTTGGTGAAAAGCGCCATGTTGCACCAAACGACACGCCGATCGGGCGTGATAAAAACCGCCGCGTTGTGATTCAAATTTCCAAACCATAAAAAAGGCTCCCGTTTTGGGAGCCTGCAGCTAATTCAGAACCGCGTTAAATTTTATTCCTGATTAAATCCCGGACCACAAAGCGGGCAGGGTGTAGCGCCTGATTCAGCCGCTCACTGAACGGGCGGGGTTCGTCACACAGCGCAGCCACCAGGTGCTCTGTTACCAAAGGTGCGCTGCATAATCCGCGAGCGCCAAACCCGGTCACAACATGCAGACCTTCATGGGGTTGCGTTAATGGTTCAAAATCATGATGTTTACCTCGGCGCAGATTCGCAAAAGCGTCGCACAGACTGTTTGGATCTGGCACCTGACCTATCATGGGGAAGTGATCGTTAAAGCAGCAACGTACCGCCGCTTTGGCCCCTGTGATCTCCCCCAGGCTCTGATCAAACTGCGTATCACC
Organism: Pseudoalteromonas sp. DL2-H2.2; assembly: GCF_021532535.1. Lineage (NCBI taxonomy): Bacteria > Pseudomonadati > Pseudomonadota > Gammaproteobacteria > Alteromonadales > Pseudoalteromonadaceae > Pseudoalteromonas > Pseudoalteromonas sp. DL2-H2.2. Next base: position 56,122 of record NZ_JAKGBD010000010.1, read on the forward strand.
ATAAAAGCCCTGTAACTGAGCACGGTTGGTGGCATTATCCTGCTCGGTAACTTCACGTCCCTTACTGTATTTCTCAAAAGTCGCGCCCATACAGTGTTCGCCCTGTGTGCTGGGCGTAAAGTATCCTTTGTGGCACAACACCGTCGTGAGCCCCAAGGAGGCTTCGCCGGCCTGGATATGAGAAACCTGACCGCGCACGCCGTGTAGCCCTACGTGCTGAGTCTGAGTATACCCATCGCTGTGTTCGCCTGCGCAAACAAAGACGTCGGAAAACGGACCCTGCCATTGCTTATTTACATGTAAGTACCAGCCATCCTCGCGCTTGTCGAGTTCGCTGACATCCGCGTTAAAATGTTGCTGGCCAGGGCATTTCGCTTGTGCTGCGTTATACACCGCCTCGGTCAGTTGCGGCGGGCTCACCCAGCCGGCCTGTTCGATAAACAAACCATCGAATGGGGTGTCTATGTTGGCCAGCTTTTGTGCCTCTGCTATCGAGACATAGCGTATTAATGATTCTGGAAATAAATCACTGTTGGCTATTTTCTGGTGTTGTGTCTTTTTGCCATCGGTCACGCTTTGCAGCAGCACGCCGCACCAGTCATGCTCAAAGTTAAAGCCCGCCGCTTCAATTTGCTGATAAAAGCGCCGTGCGTATAAAAAGCTCAAAGCATACAGCTCACTGGTGGTGCTGTACTCGGCCTGCAAGTTAGGATAAACGGCACCCTGGCGATTGTGCGATGCACCACCGGCGAGGGTGTCATCCTTACAAAACAAGGTGGTGCTGATGTTGCGTTTGGCAAGCTGATAGCTTAAACAGGCCGAGCCAATCCCACCACCTATGATGGCGACGCGCTCAAGCTTACGAGCAGGGTGACGATAGTACTCCGGGTTGGTTGCTTGCGGATTCGCTTCATTAAACTGACCGATCACCATTTCCCGCTTACGGCCGTAGCCTTTGACTTTTTGACAGTCAAAGCCGGCCTGTTGCAAGCCCCGACGGACAAAGCCCGCAGCAGTAAAGGTCGCGAAGGTCGCATTGGCCCGACTCAGCGCTGCCATGGCATCAAACAGAGATTGTTGCCACATATCCGGATTTTTGCTGGGAGCAAAGCCATCCAGATACCAGGCATCTACCAGGCCATCTGGCGTATAAGAAAGTTTGGGCAAGGACGCATGAACATCACCAAACCACAGATCCAGGATCACTTCACCCTCATCAAATTCCAGACGATGACAGCCTTCAACGGCATCCGGGTATTGTGCGCACAATTGTTGTGCCTGAATCGATAAATCTGGCCATGCTTTTAGGGCCTGTCGTAAATCTTCAATCTTGATCGGGTATTTTTCAAATGAAATAAAGTAAAGACGTTGAACGTTGTGTTGTGATTTCAAACGCTGAAACTGAGCCCAGGTATTAAGAAAATTCAGGCCGGTGCCAAATCCGGTCTCGGCAACCACAAAGTGGTCCCGGTCATGATTGAGTAACCGGGTATTGAGCCTATTTTGTGAATAAAAAACATAGTCTGACTCTGCCTGGCCGTCATCGTTGGAAAAGTAGACATCGTCAAAGCTGTCTGCGACCGGCGTGCCTGCGTCGTTAAAGTGTATCTGGGCGTTGCGTATCATAATGTGTCTAAAAGTTCGCTACTAAATTGATGCCTATTTTACGGATTTTATTTGCGTTCGTCCGTTGCATTTTAACAAATATCAGTTCAGAGTACGTGTGTACGCTGGAAAGCTGACCACTTGGTGCCTGGTTTCAGCGTAGAATACGCGTAAATTTAAAAAGTCCTAAGGGAATTACCCATGAGAAGAGCCGTTATTACGGGTATCGGTGTAGTGTCAAGCATCGGTAACAACAAGCAAGAAGTACTAGAATCTTTGAAAGCGGGTAAAAGTGGTATCGCTTTTAACCAAGAGTTCGCAGATATGAATCTGCGCAGCCAGGTATCGGGCAAGCTGGATATTGACGTGAAGTCTCTGGTTGACCGTAAAGCACATCGCTTTATGGGAGATGCAGCTGCATTTTCTTATATTTCAATGGCGCAAGCGGTTGAAGACTCAGGTCTGACACCTGAGCAGGTGTCTAATGAACGCACGGGTCTTATCGTTGGCTCTGGCGGTGGTTCGTCTAAGCATCAGGTTGAAGCTGCCGACATTCTGCGTGAGAAAGGCGTTAAGCGTGTAGGTCCTTATATGGTACCACGTACCATGGCAAGTACTGCCTCAGCCTGTCTTGCAACACCGTTTAAAATCAAAGGTGTAAACTATTCAATCAGCTCTGCCTGTGCAACGTCAGCGCACTGTATTGGTAATGCGGTAGAGCAAATTCAGTTGGGCAAACAAGACGTGATCTTTGCCGGTGGTGGTGAAGAGCTGCACTGGACCCTGGCTATGGAATTCGATGCGATGGGTGCATTGTCTACTAAATACAATGAAGCACCAGAAAAGGCATCACGTACTTACGATGCAAGCCGTGATGGCTTTGTTATCTCTGGTGGTGGCGGTATCGTGGTCGTTGAAGAGCTTGAACACGCACTGGCACGTGGCGCACACATCTATGCGGAAATCGTTGGCTACGGCGCAACGTCTGACGGCTATGACATGGTTGCACCGTCTGGTGAAGGCGCTGTGAGATGTATGAAGCAGGCTATGCAGGATATTGAAGGTCCAATCGACTATCTGAACACGCACGGTACGTCGACGCCAGTTGGTGATGTGAAGGAGCTGGGCGCTATCCAGGAGTTGTTTGGTGATAACTCTCCGGCGATCAGTGCTACTAAAGCGATGACAGGTCACGCACTGGGCGCTGCAGGCGTGCACGAAGCGATTTACTCAGTGCTGATGCTGGAAAATAACTTCATTGCACCGTCTATCAATATCGATGAGCTGGATGAGCAGGCACAAGGTCTGGATATTGTGACTGAAATGCGCGAGCGCGAGCTCAGCACTGTGATGTCGAACAGCTTTGGCTTTGGCGGCACCAACGCGACTTTGGTGATGCAAAAGTATAAAGGTTAATGGCGATTGCCATTAACCCATAAAAAAACCGCCTGAAGGCGGTTTTTTTATGGGTGTCTGACAGCCGTTAAGCTTTGTGCTTCATCAGACGCTCTTTGTCACGCGACCAGTCTCTGTCTTTGATGTCGGCGCGCTTATCGTGCATCTTCTTACCTTTAGCCAGATGGAACTCAAGTTTTACCCAGCACTTTTTCCAGTACATGGCGGTGGCGACCAGTGAAAAGCCATCACGTTCGGTGGCACCGATCAGGCGGTCAATTTCACGTTTTTTAAGCAGCAACTTACGATAACGCATAGGATCGCAAATAACGTGCGTTGAGGCGCTGTTTAACGGTTGAATTTGACTGGCAAGCAAAAAGGCTTCGCCGTCTTTGAGGTGAATATAAGTATCGGTGATATTGACCTTACCAGCTCGGATGCTTTTTACTTCCCAGCCCTGGAGTTCAATACCGGCTTCGAACTTGTCGTGTAAAAAATACTCATGACGCGCCTTTTTATTCAGCGCTATGGTATTGCTATTTGATTTGTTTGGTTTTTTCTTTGCCATAATGGCGTAGTCTACCTTGTATATCGGCGCGGATCAAAAATTGTGGTTATTTTCTCCCAGTCGACTGTCACAAACAAGATAAATCTTGAAAACCTTGGTAAAATCGCTTTGTTAGAGTTTGGAGAGCGTATGCCACAAGTAGAAAAAAGTGCGTTAGTGATGTACAGCACACAAGAGATGTTTAACTTGGTCAATGATGTTGACGCTTATCCCGCTTTTTTGCCTCATTGTTCCGGGGCGCGGGTGATTGATACTTCGGATCAGGGCATGACTGCCAGCCTTGAAATCTCTAAGGCCGGCCTGACCAAATGGTTTACGACTAAGAATCAGTATGAAGGGAACCGAGTCAGAATGCAGCTGGTAGATGGTCCTTTTAAGTCTTTGCACGGCTATTGGGAGTTTATTGAGCTGGATGAGCAGGCCTGTAAGGTGTGCCTGAAGCTTGAGTTTGAATTTGCCAACAAGTTGATTGAGCTGGCGTTTGGTCGTATTTTCAATGAAGTGGCGAAGAACATGGTATCGGCCTTTACACAGCGAGCTAAAATTGTATACGGAGTGCGCTCATGATCCAGGTTGAAGTGGTATTTGCCTTGCCCGAAAAGGCCACAACGATGAGTGTTGATGTGGCTGAAGGCACCTCGGTAGAGCAGGTTGTGCTGCAAAGTGGTATTTTAGAGCGTTGCCCTGAAATAGACCCGACCAATCTGAGCCTGGGTGTTTGGAACAGAACCGTTAAATTGAATCACGTGGTACGTGCCGGGGACAGGGTGGAAGTGTACCGCCCGCTGATAGCCGATCCTAAAGAAGCGCGTCGTCGCCGGGCTGAAAAAGCCAAAGAGGAAGGGCGTGCCAATAAAATAACCGGTGGCCGCCCGCTGTCGAACTAATGCTTATAAAACATCGGGCCACAGATTAATGCGCTGTGGCCTGAGTGATTTATTTGTCTTCGTCCTTCTGTTCACCTTGCTCGTAAGCTGCCTTTTCATCCGCCAGGTCTTGTTTTAGCTTACGGATCTTCAGCCCAAGCTCCTGGCCTCTGTGTCTGGCGTAATACGTACAGCCAATAAACATACAGGTGGCAAAAAACAACTCGAGTAAAATTAACGGCATTTCTTCGGGAGACACCCACAGCAGGGTGAGACTGTGTGTAAAGTAGATCAACACAATGAAGTTGGCCCAGGCATAGGTATAAGGTTTGTCCTGAATAATGCCTTTGAGGGGTAACAGCAAAGGTAAAATGTAGACGGCAAATACAAAGCCGGTACTGTAGCCTTCACGCGGTGCCAACACAAACAACCACAAGGGCATGAGAATTAACAGGCCCACATAGCCAATAAGGGCTGAGGCCTGAAAGCGTTTTGTCACGGGTTTTTTGGGGATCTTGCTCATGATAACTTATTGCTAATGGTAAACAGTCGTTTTGCCAGTGCCCGGCAGATTTTCAGCTCTGTGTCTGTCAGTTCGCTGCTGTTGTCCATGCCGGCCACATGGGTTGCGCCATACGGCGTGCCACCACTGGTGGTAGACAGCAGCTCAGGCACATCATAGGGTACCCCCATCAACAGCATGCCGTGGTGCAGCAAAGGCAACGACAGGTTAAGTAAAGTGGCTTCATTACCGCCATGCATACTGCTGGAAGAAGAAAACACACACGCCGGTTTGTCGATAAGCTGGCCTTTGAGCCAGATATCACTGGTGGTTTCCCAGAAGGTTTTTGCCTGCGACGCCATCATGCCAAAGCGTGTGGGCGTACCAAATGCCAGCGCGTCGCAGTCAATGAGATCTTGCTTTGACACCACTATGTCATGGGCCTCTTTGGCAACAAAAGTGCGCAGCCTGACCTGTGCGCCATGAAACGCCAGGGTTTCTGCAATTTCATGTGCCATCGCTGCAACAGAGCCATGGCTCGAATGATATAAAACTAAGATCTCAGGCATGGCGTTACAGAATATCCAATACCGATTCAGGTGGGCGGCCAATGGCGGCTTGTTCGCCTTTCACCACTATGGGTCTTTCAATCAGCTTAGGGTTTTCCAGCATAGCCTGACGAATACGTGCTTCGTCGCTGTCTTTGCTCAGGCCCAGCTCTTTGTAAATCGTTTCTTTGCTGCGTACCAACTGGTGTGCAGAGGTAAAGCCAAGCTTTTGTAACAGGGTACTCAGAGTTGCTTCGTCGATAGGGGTTTTGAGGTACTCGACGATTTCAGGTTGAACGTCGCGTGATTCCAGCAAAGCCAGGGTTTCACGAGATTTTGAGCAGCGCGGGTTGTGGTAAATCGTAACTGACATACAAGATCCTTTACGGTAATAATACTTATGTGATTCAGCGTAAATTGTACCGTATCCTGCCTGTCGTGCCTATGTTTTTCGATTAGGTGAGTCAGTCAATGCGGTATCAAGCTAGGCCGTTAATCAGGCGTGTTTGAGACCGCAAAAAGCACTGCGCCGGGCTTACTAAGTTGATAGTACCCCGGGCAGTACTGCGTTCGATTTAAAGTTTCGCAAGCTCTTTTTGCATATCACGATACTGTGAGAGTAATGCTTTTAAGCGCAGGCGACGTACGGTTTCATCCTTTTCCACATGATTCAGGGCCTTTTGAATTTCGTCAGCAGCGCGCATAAAGGCACCGTAATGGCTGAGCAAGCTGGCCTGACTTTCATGATAACTGGCTTTGGCATCCATTTTTTTATAGGTGTCGGTAAGCAGTTGTCGGGCCAACACATGGTCGGGTTTCTCGAGTAAAAAGACTTTAAGTAGTTGTTCTGCCAATTCATATTGCTCGCTCTTTAAGGCGACGTTGGCATAGTTAAGGGTGATCACCTGGTTGTTTGGCCGCAACTGGTGTTTTTCGCCCAGCAACTTGGTGATCCCGTTATAGTCTTTTTTCGCCAGCAGTAAGTCTGTGTACACGTCCAGGTAGAACAGGTTGTTTGGCTCAGCACTGAGCAGCTTATCCATAACGGTCTGAGCCTGGTCCAGCTTTTTCTGATCCAGATAGGTAATGGCCAGGCCATATTCCAGTGCACTTTTGTCCAAATCTGACGAGTGTTTCAGCGCTTGCTCAAAGTAGGCCTGTGCAGACTCGCCTTCGAGCTGGTATCTGGCGATTACGCGGCTTTTTGCGAGCTGAAACTGGTGGCTTTTAGGCACATAGCGTTGTTCGTATTGCTGCGCGCGTAAGCGGACGTCCGAGACCCGAGAATCGGGCAACGGGTGCGACATTAAAAACACCGGGGCTTTATTCTTAAAGCGCACCTGAGCGGCCAGTTTACTCAGAAACTCGCTTGATGCATGCGGGTCGAACCCGGCATTGTACAGTGTTTGCATGCCAAAGCGGTCGGCTTCTTGCTCGGCCTTGCGGCTATGGGTTAGCTGGCTCAGCGCGGACTGCGTGGAGCTTGCCGACAGAATTGCCATGCCAGCATCGGGTGCGATAACGGTGGCCAGAATACCGGTGATCATACCGGCAATTGTGAGCGCGCTGTTGTCTTTGGCTTGTTGAATTCTGCGTGCCAGGTGACGTTGTGTCACGTGGGCTATCTCGTGGCCCAGTACAGAAGCGAACTGACTTTCGTTGTCGGCCTGGGCCATCAGGCCAGTATGTACACCGACATGCCCGCCGTAAAAGGCAAATGCATTGATGTCTTTATTGTCAATCCAGAAGAACGAGAAGGGAAAACGCACATCGTTGGCGTTGGCAACCAGTTTGTTGCCCAGGGTTGATAAATATTCGTCCAGTACCGGGTCCTGAACCAGTTTAGAGCCAGAGCGGATCTGCATCATCATGATCTCGCCGATGGCTTTTTCTTTATCTATCGGCAGTACTTGTACCGCAGATGTGCCCAAATCTGGCAGTTTGAATGTCGACTGGGCCTGGCTGGGCATGGCAATACTCAGAGCCAGGGCGCACACAGATGACTGAAACAGCTTTCTTAACTGCATTCTAATCCTTATTCAATTCGTCGCCGAGCATGATCTTAGCAATGTCTACTTCATCGCTGCATGCCCGGGCGTCTTTTTCGCACAACATATAAAAATCTTTAATTGAGACCCCATCGACCTTAATAACGTTCAATTCTCTTTGCAGTATACTCAAGGTTTTATGTACCACTTTATGTGCATGTAAGATCAACGCTTTGTCTGCGGTATCGCCGCGATCAAAATAGAAGGCGATAAACTTGTGCAGCTGATTAAAGCGCAGTAGTACCTTCATGCTATGCGGGTCCCAGACGTTAAACTCAAGATATTTATTGTCTTTAAGATAACGGTCTACTTTGACGCCTTTTGCGATAGGGTAGGCCCATAATTCAAAGCCACGGTCTGTGAACACTTGATGAAGCGACAAAGCAGGGGCTTTATCACAGTGGATTATGCCGTTGCTGTCTTCATATCCGCCGAGCAGGGATAGATTCCAGTTCCGTTTGTCTAACAGACGTTTAACGGCATGGTCAAAGCCGTGCTGAAAAATACCTTCGCCTTCACTAACTGAAGAGGCAACAAGGTGATAAAATGGTGGCAACTCACCCCAGTTAATTTGTTTTTTAAACCAGTTTATTTCTTTTAAGGTTGGGTTGTCAGGCAAACGCGCCTTGTTGTTTGCACCAGGCATGTGAATATCCGAAAAATCACTATCTCTATTATAAGGATAACGCATTGCCCGGGTTCAGGCTATACGGTTTTCGCACAGAGCAAAACCGAACAGTATTGAGGCACAGGCGCACAGTTGTAACAGGTTGAAAGTAAAATTTAAGAAGGCCCAAAACAGAGTGATTGAATGTGATTTGCGACCTTTTCAGTGTCCGCAGTTTTTTGTCCAGTTTAAGTGGCAGCTTAAACAGGCGAAAACCCAGGCAGAGGCCGTACGGTTTTTTTACACAGAAGAACAAGACTTACGAGATGTATTGCGCTATTTGAACGATCAAGACAGCGTGTTTGAGCATAATCAACAGTCAGAACCCTTTTTTATCCAAGTGGAGTGCTTAGATGATTGAACTCATTAAATCCTGGTATCGGGCCAAGTTTTCAGACCCTAACTCAGTGACCTTGTTGCTGATGCTGCTCGCGTTGGCTGCGCTGCTGTACTTTTTTGGGACTTTCATCATTCCTGTATTAGTGGCCATTGTGATCGCTTATTTACTGGACTGGCCGGTGACACGGTTACAGCGGGTGGTGCCAAGCCGACAGATGGCAACCAATTTGGTGATGCTGGTATTTGTTGGTGTGATGCTGGCACTGATGTTTGGCATTGTGCCCGTGCTGTGGGCGCAGACCAGTAACCTGGTGCAAGAAGCCCCCACTATGATTGAAGAGGGCAAATATTACTTACTGCACTTACCCGATAACTATCCGAACCTGATCACTGCAGAGCAGGTGCAAAACCTGGTGGGTGCGGTTGAAACAAAGTTGTTTGAATTTGGCCAGCAGGTCGTCTCTGCGTCACTAACATCGATTAAAGATGTGGTGGCCTGGCTGATTTATCTGGTGCTGGTGCCGCTGCTGGTGTTTTTTATGCTCAAGGACAAAAGCCAGCTCACGGCTGGTTTATTGCAGCTGGTACCAAAAGAAAGACGCCTCATTAATCAGGTCTGGGAAGAAATGGACCACCAGATCATGAATTACATTCGCGGTAAAGTGTTTGAAATTACCATTGTGGGCATATCCAGCTTTGTTGCTTTCACTGTGCTGGATTTGCGCTATGCGGCGCTGCTTGGCACGCTGGTTGGCTTCTCGGTTTTAATTCCCTTTATTGGTGCGGCTGTGGTGACCTTGCCGGTTGCCGCTGTGGCGCTATTTCAGTTTGGTTTAGCGCCGGAGTTTTGGACCGTCCTGGCCGTATATGGCGTGATCCAGGCACTGGATGGCAATGTGCTGGTGCCGTTATTGTTTTCTGAAGCGGTTGATCTGAATCCGGTATATATCATAGTCGCCGTGCTATTTTTTGGCGGTTTGTGGGGGTTTTGGGGGGTCTTTTTCGCCATTCCTCTGGCCTCGCTGGTAAAAGCACTGCTGAATGCCTGGTCTACACAACATCAGGAATATCTAGCCTCTGAGGCGGAATAAACACTTCTTTTAACAGGCGGTGCAGCCGCACCGCCTGTGCTCTTCCCGTCGCTTCGCGAATGTTATCTTGTACCATTTTGGAATAACGAGCTTCATTTATACAGCAAATGATTATTATGCTTGCTCGGTCTTTTGTGTAGAATGGAATATGATATTCTATATTGTTATAAAGGAGCGCCGTGTGATCCAGTCTGAGCAAGACCAACTTATCTACCTCGATGCCAATGCCACTACGCCGGTATTACCCGAGATTGCCAAAGTCGTGGTACATACCATGCAGGTGTGTTTCGGCAACCCCTCGAGTGCCCATGTTACTGGTGTGCAAGCCAAGCACCTGATGGAAGAGGCGCGTAATAAAGGCAGAGAGGTGATAGGGGCGACCAGCGGCGAGCTGCTCTTCACCTCTGGTGCAACAGAAGGGATCCAAACGGCCATTGTTTCGGCTTTGAGTGATTATGTTCAGCATCATAGCGATCGATATGCAAATCCGGTTCTGATGTATGGCGCAACAGAGCATAAAGCGGTGCCGAATACCCTGAAGCACTGGAACCGTTTACTTGGACTGAATGCCGAGATCCTGGAGATACCGGTTGACCCGACAGGCTTACTGGATCTGGACTTTATTGCTGAGCACATTGAGCAGGCGGTGATGATATGCACTATGGCGGCCAACAATGAAACCGGCATTAAGCAAGACCTTGGCAGACTTGAGCAAGTGATCCGCGAAGGAAACAGCCAAGCTGCCTGGATGGTCGACTGTGTTCAGGCTTTGGGAAAATTGCCTCTGAAGCTGTCACAAACCACGATAGATTACGCGCCGTTTTCTGGTCACAAGCTCTATGCGCCAAAAGGGATCGGGTTTTTGTACATTCGCAGTGGCAGCCCTTACACACCCTTTATCGCCGGTGGTGGTCAGGAGTCGGGAATGCGCTCAGGCACAGAAAATATTCCCGGTATTGCTGCGCTGAGTACACTGTTTGATATGTTACTGGATAAGGAAAACTCTCCGTTCAATCTGGTTGCACAGCTTGAGAAACATCGCAGTATGCTGGCTGACGCCGTGGAAACGACGTTTAAGCAAGTCACTTTTCACCATGATTTTGCGCTGTCTGTGCCCACTACCCTGAATTTTTCGGTTGATCACCTCACCAGTAAAGAAGTGATTGATCTGCTGGATGCCGCCGGTATCCGGGTCAGCGGGGGATCTGCCTGTAGCTCTGGGTCAAGTCGCAGTTTTGTACTGGATGCGATGAATGCATCCGACTGGCAAAGCGAAAATGCCATCAGGCTGTCATTTGGTCCTGCTGACAGCGAGGCGCAGATCCGCCGTGCATGTGACGCACTTAAAAGCCTGAAACCTATCCTGGAGAACAACTGCCTGGTGGTGTCAGATAGCACTGCACCGGAGCAGGAGGCCTGTGCTGTGGGTCTGACTCAGTTGCGTCATCAGGGAGCCTGTTGCTGGCTGTATGTTACACCGGATAAGCAGGCAGTGATTGTAGACCCTGTTCCTGAATTGGTTCCTCGTTTACAGCGCTTGCTTGATAAGCAGGGACTGACTTGCAGGGCCCTGCTTAAAACCCACCTGAGTCAGTCGGCAGAGGATGCGGTGCATTTACTTGCCCACAACCTGGAACATGATGAAGCGTTAGACGCATTTGGCTGGCCTGTGGATTGCGCTGAGGGGTTATTGCAGGACACATTGGTAAAGTTGCCGGACATTGAGAGCGAGATTGAAAACCGCTGCTATTTATTAATGCAAGGTGAAGATGTGTCAGCCTGTTTTGCCGGCAAGCTATTGCTGCCGCAAGGCCTGGGAGACAGCCAGGGGGATATGACGCGCGCCGCGGCAATGGCCGAGACTCTGTTACGTCTGAATGAACTGCTGGATGACAACAGCTTGATCTGTAGTGCGCTGGATTATCAGCAGTGCTTTGCAATTAACTGGCATGCTCAGGTGCAGATAAGTCCGTTGCTGGGTCGGCTATTAAATGGGGCATGTTCGACCGCTGAATTTGTTGACCAAAAAGTCGGTATCGACAGCGACGTCAGTGCATTTAGGGAGCGTTTCCTCGATGCGCTGATTGATGCTGCGGTGCCTGCCGTGAAAGCGCTAAACCGCTCGGCTGCACAAGACTGGCTGGCATGTCATAAAGGGGTGATCATTGATTGTCGTGAACCTTATGAGTCGGATGTGTCTCGGCGCGGGATCACGGATCTGTTCGGCAATCTGGCAACAGGGCGGGTGCTTAATATTCCACTGAGCAGAATGACGGACGTACTGCGCAACGGGGCGCTGGATCCATCGCAACATTACCTGCTGGTGTGTCGTACCGGTAATCGTTCTATGCAGGCAGGGCATACGCTGGCGTTGCTGGGTTTTGATCGGGTTGCCAATTTGCAGGGCGGGCTGGCATTAAATTAATGTATGGTTGCCCCGGCCAAACCGGGACAAAGCCACTTACTGTGGTGCAGGTCCCGTACTTTCCCTTACCACCATGCTGGGCGTGAACGTGGTGATGATGTCTTTATCCTGATTGCGGCTGCCACGTGTTTTTGAAAACAACAGGCGTGCGGCGTGTTCTGAAATCACATCGTTTGCCTGATGGGCGGTGGTGAGCTTTGGCCAGGTCTGACGAGAGAACGGAGAGTCTTCAAACCCGGAAATAGACAACTGTGCCGGGATCTCTATATTCATCAATCTTGCTGCAAACAACGCACCGGCGGCCACCTCATCGTTACCGCCCAAAATTGCGGTGATCTGATTGCGATTGCCATCTTCAAGCAGGGCTTTTGCGCCTTGCACACCCGATTCAAAAGAGTAGGTGCCATTGTGGACGAACGCTTCATTAAAGGCTATCTGATGGTCGGCCAGAGCTTGTTTGTAGCCCGCCAGACGCTCGGTGGTTGATTTGTGTTCCTCATCACCACAAACGAAGGCAATGTGCTTGTGTCCAAGCGTGATCAGATGTTCGGTGATTTCATATGCGGCGGCAAAGTCATCGACATAAATGCAGTTTTTAGCTTTTTCTGCGTCATCTTCGTTATGTCCGGAAAGCAGCCTTACATAACTGACCCCCAGTTCGTCCAGCATGTCTATAATAGGTTGCTGTTCAGAGAGCGGCGGAGTCAGCACCAGGCCAGCCAGGCGAGAGCGTTTGATCATAGTGGCAATTTCTGCCTGCATGTCTTCTTGCTGCGCATTACAGGGGTGGATCACTAGCTCATAGCCTTCTTCTTTGCAACGGGACAACACACCGTTTTGCATGTCTATGATGTAGTAGGCATTGGGGTTGTCATAGACCAGACCGATGGCAAAAGATGACGTCCCCGCCAGGTTCCTTGCGGCAGTATTGGGTTGATAATTGAGCTCTTTGACGGCCAGCATCACCTGATCATAGGTTTTTTTGCGTACCGATGGTTCCTTGTTAATAACGCGCGATACGGTTTTCATCGATACGCCAGCGTGTTTTGCTACATCATTGATGGTTACTTTCATCTTGTTTTTCTTCTGTGAGAGAAGGTGGTACTATAATGTGTACAAGTGCCTAACTGCGCACTTTTTAGCGTGATCATTGCGCATTCCTGATGACTTGTGCTCAGGTATTCACTCGGTATAGTCCATGCCTTGATTTCATAAAATGATCATTTGCAGGTTCTAGTCTATCCAATTTGCTTTCAAATTAGCAGTAAAAATTCTACCAAATAAATTAATGATACCGGTGTCAAAAAGTCAAAATTGGGGTATTATGCGCAATGTAAAATTGAATATTAGCTATTTGACAGCGTTGTCATTTTAACTTATGTTTAACGCATTACACCGTTTAACACTTGTGATAATTACAATTTTTATTGTTTTGAAAACGCATCGTCACTAGGGGAATTTATATGAGTTGCCGTACACAACTACCGAGTTGGCAGGCTTTAACAACAGCATCAGAACAACTGAAGACACAACATCTGAAATCATTGTTTGAGCAAGATGTGACGAGATTTGAACAGTTCTCTCGTCAGATCCCGGGCTTGTTGTTTGACTTTTCTAAGCAACTTATTGATACAGATACCTTTACACAGTTGGTTAAGCTAGCTGAAGAATGTGATCTGGCCCAGTGGCGTGACAAGTTGTTTGCCGGTGAAAAGATCAATATCACTGAAGACCGTGCCGTATTGCACGTTGCACTGCGCAATCGTGGTAACACATCAATCTATGTCGATGGCGAAAACGTCATGGATCAGGTGAATAGCGAACTTGAAAAAATGAAGGTGTTCAGCCACAAAGTGCGCAGTGGCGACTGGTTGGGCTACACGGGCAAAGCAGTTAAAGACGTGGTTGCAATCGGCGTTGGCGGATCAAACCTGGGTCCTCAGATGGTAACTGAAGCGCTGAGCGCTTATGCTGATGATACCCTTAACGTACATTATGTTTCTAATGTTGACGGTGTTCAGCTGGCTCAGGTGTTAGATAAAGTTTGCCCTGAAACCACCTTGTTTGTGATTTCGTCAAAAACCTTTACGACGTCTGAAACCATGACCAATGCGCGCTCGGCGGTTACCTGGTTCCTGAACGCTGCACAAAATGAAGCTGAAATTGCTAAGCATTTTGTTGCTGTGAGCACCAACCTTGAGAAAACTCGTGCTTTCGGTATTAGCGACGAAAATGTATTCTCTATGTGGGATTGGGTAGGCGGACGCTTCTCACTATGGAGCGCGATTGGTTTACCCATTGCCCTATATTTGGGTTATGACAAGTTCGAGGCCATCTTAGAAGGGGCTTTCGAAGTTGATGAACATTTTAAAAATGCGCCTTTTGATCAGAATATTCCGCTGATCATGGCGCTACTGAGCGTCTGGAACACCAGTTTCCTTGGCTATCAGTCGCAGGCTATTTTGCCTTATGATCAGGCATTGCATATGCTGCCTGCTTATTTGCAGCAGGGTGAAATGGAAAGTAATGGCAAACACGTGACCTTTGCCGGGCAAACAGTGCCTTACACGACTGTGCCGCTGATCTGGGGCATGACGGGGATTAATGGTCAGCATGCTTTTTATCAGTGTCTGCATCAGGGGAATGTAATCGTCCCAGCTGATTTTATTGCGTCACTGAAACCGCAGCGCGACGTGGCCAAACACCATGATATTTTGCTGTCTAACTTTTTTGCTCAAACAGAAGCCCTGATGGCCGGTGTAAATGAGCAACAAGTACGCGCTGACTTGAGTGCAAAAGGTAAATCAGAGGCAGAAATTGAACGTCTGTTGCCGCATAAGATCCATGAAGGAAACCGACCTACTACATCCATGATTTTGGATGAAGTAGATGCTAAAGCGGTTGGGCGTCTTATCGCATTGTATGAGCATAAAATATTTTGTCAGGGCATTATACTTGAGGTTTGCTCATTTGATCAGTGGGGTGTTGAACTGGGTAAAGGCTTGGCAAGCGCCATTGAAGCAGAATTGACTCAGGATGGGGTAACACACCCACATGACAGCTCCACAGCAGGGCTGATTGCGTACTACAAACAAAACAGATAACAACCGCAAGTAATATGCTTGTGGTGTGCCTGAATTAACTTGGGCACAAGAGAAAAGAATACCTTTGAACGGGTAGCGCTGGAGTGCTTAGGGCCTGTATTTTTGTGAGAGGAATTACAGTGCCCCTAAGGCTCATTTTTTCAAATTTATTGGCCTTGTCACAACTGATAAGTGGCAGGCGGGTAAACTGGCTTTAACAGCCAACGAGCAGTGACGGAGCAGACTCTTATTGGGGATGTATGACGTAGTCGTCACGACGAACTGCATACATGGTTCAAACGGGTTACCCGTTACCATCCCGACCTCACTGCGGCACTAAACTATGGGTTCCAGACTGGCTCCATGTGCTGTGCATACGAATTCAAATCCAGCAAGAAAGCAGAGTTTGCTAGTCTGAACAGACTGGAAAACGGTTTTAACTAACGAGCGTGTGATGCACTTTGGTGCTACGCGCCTAACCTTGTGAGACATAATTATGCTTAATCCTTTTGATATCGTAATTTTTGGTGGGGGCGGCGACTTAGCGTTACGAAAGTTGTTACCTGCAATGTATCGTGCGTATCAAGAAGGTAATTTACCTGAAGGCTCACGCGTACTGCCAACTGTCCGTGCAGAAGAACAAAAAGAACAATACCTTGCCACGGCTGAGCAGGCACTCCAGTCTCACCTTAGTGAGGGTGAGTATAACGCTAAAGATTGGCAGGCTTTTGCCCAGTTTTTAGTGCCAGTGGTCGTTAACGTGACCGAGGCCGATGATAACTGGGACGCTCTGAAAGACATTCTCGATGCTGACGGCGAAGAAAAATCGCGTGTATTCTATTTATCTTTGCCGCCTGCGGTATACGGTACCTGTTGTGAGCTGTTGTCACAAAAAGGACTGATCACAGACAACTCCCGCGTGGTGGTAGAAAAGCCGATTGGCTATTGTGGCAAATCGGCAGAAGAAATTAACGGTAAGATTGCCCAGTTCTTCGATGAGAACCAGATCTTCCGTATCGACCACTACTTAGGTAAAGAAACCGTACAGAATTTGATGGCACTGCGTTTTGCTAACGCCTTGTTTGAAAACCTCTGGGATGCCAAATCAATCGACAATATCCAGATCAGTATCTCTGAGACGGTCGGTCTTGAGAGCCGAGCCGGGTTTTATGATAAAGCCGGCGCCCTGCGCGACATGGTACAGAACCACTTATTGCAGCTTTTATGTCTGGTGGCGATGGAGTCTCCGTCAAAGCTGAATGCGAACAGCATTCGTGCTGAAAAGCTCAAAGTACTTGAAGCTTTGCGTCCTTTGGTTGGTGAAGATGTTGACGATAACGTGGTGCGTGGTCAGTACGTACCGGGCGACCTGAATGGCAAGCTGGTCCCGGGTTATCTCGAAGAGCTGGGCGAAGGATCCAGCACCACAGAAACCTTTGTGGCTATCCGTGCACATATCGATAACTGGCGTTGGGCAGGCGTGCCTTTTTATCTGAGAACGGGTAAGCGCATGAAAAAGCGCTGTGCGGAAATTGTGGTCGAATACAAACCAGTTTCTCACAATGTGTATGGTCCAGATGTGGGCCCAATTCAGCCTAACCGCCTTGAGATCCGTTTGCAGCCGGAAGAAAGTATCCAGCTAACACTGATGTCTAAGCGTCTGGATAATCTGGAAATGCAACTGGAGCCTGTGACGCTGAACATCGAGCTGAGTCAGCAATACAGTAAAGGTTTCCATTCAGATGCCTACAAGCGTTTGATGCTGGATGCCGCGGCAAATAATCCGGCGTTGTTCATTCATCGTGATGAGGTGAGAGAAGCCTGGCAGTGGATTGATCCCATTATCGCGCGCTGGCAAGAAAAAGGCACCCCTTCGCTTTATCGTGCCGGCTCATGGGGCCCTGAGGCCGCTGATGAGCTGCTGGAAGAGAATAATCATGCCTGGTTTAACGTGGGAGAGAAAGCATAATGGCACAGCTGAACGAACAGTTTTTTGACAGTAAAGACGCAATGACCGCACAGTTGGCAGAGCTTTTGAGCAGCACGTTGAGCGATGCGATTGCGAACGATGGCCGTGCGACTATGCTGGTCTCGGGTGGTTCGTCACCGGCACCTGCATACCGACACTTGTCAAACCTGTCTTTGGCCTGGGATAAGGTCACAGTGGCTATGGTTGATGAGCGCTGGGTTGACGCCGATCATGAAAAGTCTAATGAAGCCTTCATCAACTCGACACTGTTACAAAACGAAGCAAGTGGTGCTGAGTTCGTGACCATGAAAAACGCCGCAGCCACGGCGCAAGCAGGTCAGGATGAATGTGAAAGCGCCTATGCGGCATTAAAAGCGCCGTTTGATATCACTATCCTTGGCATGGGCCCGGACGGGCACACTGCGTCATTGTTCCCACATGCACAAGGGCTGGAGCAGGCACTGCAAACATCTGAGCTGGTGTGTGCCATCAATGCAAAGCAAAGTGAAGTCACGGGCAGTATTACAGAGCGCATGAGCTTGACGCTGGCTGGTATTGCTAATACTAAGCATGCCGTACTCTTGATCAGCGGCGAGGCAAAACGCGCGGTATACGAAGAAGCCAAGCAACCAGGCTCTGAGCTCGACATTCCGTTGCGCGCGGTGTTAAATCACCCTGAGCTAACGCTTAGCGTGTTTTGGTGCCCTTAATCAGACAGACAGAATTACAACAGACAAAAAGCACGCTTCGGCGTGCTTTTTTAATGGATTGAGTTTGGAAACTTGAGCGTGTGTTTTAATACCAATTACACTTAATACCTGTTCAATTTGACGGAGCAAATATGACGCTAACGGCGTTAAAAATTTCTCATTTAGAACCTTTACCTAAGGTATTAGTTCGCAAATTTTTGCCTCGCCTATATGGATGTAGGTGCCTCAGCGATAGCAGGACGCGGGAGCGGTGTTATCGACCATATTTTCTCGCCTCAAGATTGCACACTTAACTAAGCAAATTGGTATAAAAATAAAAAGAGAGGCTCTGTTGCCTCTCTTTTTCTATCAATTACAAGGAATTGATAAACACCAGCGCAATGGCCAGCGGGCAGACAAAGCGGATATACCAGGGCCAGATCCGCCAGAATACAGATGAAGCGACTTCCGGGTGGCCTTCCTGAATTTCGCTCAGTAACTTCTGACGGTGCCAGATCCAGCCAACGAAAATACAACACAGCATACCAAGCAGGGGTTGACCGAATTGCGTGGTCAGCTGCACAACCAGACCAAACAGAGCTGAGAAGTTCAGAATGATTGTCACGCTTACGGTTGCGATGATACCGCCAATGATCCAGGTCGCCTGCGTTCTGGCCAGAGCAAACTTTTCAACCGCATAAGATACCGGGGCTTCAAGCATCGAAATAGAGCTGGTGAGCGCTGCAATGCTCATCAGGGCAAAGAAAGCAAAGCCAACAAAGACACCCACACCGCCCATGCCTTCAAACAAGGCTGGTAATACCTGGAATACTAACGTGTCTTCAGACAGCAGCTGGCCGCTTGATGAGAAAATTTCGACGCCCTGAGCCTGTGCCACATACATAGCAGGAATGATCAGCAGGCCCGCAACAAAGGCAATAAACACATCAATCAGCGTGACGTATGCCCCCAGAGAAACAAGGTTTTCCTGCTTACTGATGTAAGAACCATAAATGATCATGACACTGGTACCCAGCGACAACGAGAAAAATGCCTGACCGAGCGCACTGACCAGCAAACCCGGATCTAGCAGCGAAGAAAAATCAGGCACCAGATAGGCTTTTAAACCCGTCGTTGCCCCTTCCTGAGTCAGCACATAAGCAATCAACGAAAATAAAATGACCAGCAGCGCAGGCATCAGGCGTTTGGACCATTTTTCTATGCCATTTTCGACACCTTTACTGATGATAGAGATAGTCAGAGCCACGAAGATGAGCGTAAAGCTGAGATCTCTTACCAGAGACTGCTCTGACAGCCACTGTGCAGCACCTGCTGCGCCTACTGTTGTTGCGACTGGCTCCAGAGTGGCGCTGAGCATCCAGCCTGCCACGATGGCATAAAAGCTTAAGATCAGTCCGGCACAGATAATGCCACCAAACCCGACGAAAAATGCAAATTTCTTTTGCACTGGGTTGTTGCCCAGTTTTTGTAGTGAAGACACCGCGTTTGCCTGACCATGGCGACCAATCACCAGCTCAGCCATCAATGCGGGATAAGCCAGACAAAACGCCAGGATCAAATACATCAATACAAAAGCGGCACCGCCGTTACTGGCGGTTTGAGTTGGGAAACCCCAAATGTTTCCCAGGCCAACAGCTGAGCCCGCTGCTGCCATTATGAATCCGAAGCGAGAGCTGAACTCTCCGCGCACACTGCTCATATTCTTATACTTCTCATTTTTAAAGACGGCGGCAACAATCTACTGTAATTAAAAGGAAATAAAAAGGCCTAAATTGCTTTGATCTAACACAAGTTTTTGCGCAAATTCTAAGCGTAATCCGAAAAATCCAGTGCTGTGCTCGCCATTAGTTAGTATCTAGCTGATTTATAGCACAAATCTAACGCTTGTCAGTCAGTCTTGACAGTATTTCTCGGTGCTTTACAGGGAAACGTCAAGGTGAATTTAGCGCCGCCAAGCAGGTCGGATCTGCTGACTCTGGCCCGGCCATGGTGCCAGTCGACCACTTTTGAAACAATGGCCAGGCCGAGGCCATAACTCTTACCGGCCCGGTTTCGATGTCCCTGCTCCTGGAAAAAAGGATCAAATACTTTAGCCCAGTTTTCTTCCTCAATGCCAGGCCCATCATCTTCAACGCGTATTTCAATCTGATGATCCAATTGCTGGGCGCTGACGATGATTTGTTTGTCGGCAAAATCGCAGGCATTGCTCAGTAAATTAGAGATGGCTCTGGCCAGCCAGTGCGGATCGGCATCCATTTGCAAGTGTGCAGGGACCGAGACGCTGGCATTGATTTGTTTGTTCGTCAATTTAGGGGCCATCTGCTCAACGACATTGCGAATGTAGCCGTCCAGCTCTGTCGGGGCGAACTTGAGCAGGTGTGATTTTTGTTCAAGGGTGGCAAAGGCTAAATAACTGGCCAGCATGTTTTCCATCTGATCAAGATCTTTCTCCATACGATGCATCAGAGCGTGGACCTGCTCGATGTCATCTTCCTCAAACGCGGCATCAAAACCAAACCGTAAACAGGCAACCGGGGTGCGAATGTCGTGAGACAGGCTCGACGCCATGAGTTTGTTCTCAGCGAGAAGCTTTTCTATCTGGTTGGCCATGCGGTTAAAGGTCAGTTCCAGATCTTTAATATAGGTGAAGTGATTTACTTCGATACGGGCACTTAAATTACCACTGGCAAACTGTTTAGCGACACTCACCAGCACGGTAAGCCGTTTAGCAAGCGGTGCCAGGATAACCCACATAAAGGTGCAAATGCCGGCATAAAATGCCAGTGTCAAAAACACATCGGAATCATATTGCTCGGGGGGCTTTTCAAGTC
The DNA here is from genome assembly GCF_021532535.1 of Pseudoalteromonas sp. DL2-H2.2. Taxonomy (NCBI): domain Bacteria; kingdom Pseudomonadati; phylum Pseudomonadota; class Gammaproteobacteria; order Alteromonadales; family Pseudoalteromonadaceae; genus Pseudoalteromonas; species Pseudoalteromonas sp. DL2-H2.2. The sequence goes on from NZ_JAKGBD010000010.1 coordinate 76,769, forward strand.
TCAGTTCAAGGTAGTCTGGTGCCAGTGACGGGGCTGATTTAAGCAGGTAATAGCCTATATCATCCTCAAGCAGTAAGCCCTCTGGCTGCATCATTTGGTTTTTGAGCTCCATAGGTAATGCCAGAGAGTCCCCGGAGCTGTAGGTAATGGGCAAGTCAAAATCTTTACTCACTTGCTCCATATAGGCCGCCCGCAGCGTTTCAGGTATGGAGGCACTTTGGTTGGTAACGCCATAAAGCAGCTTGGCCTGCCAGGCAAAGGCGTCTTCTGCGGGCTCAGCTTGCTGGCTTAGGGTGTCAAGTAACCAGCCTAGCACCACAATTGAGATCAGCGCACTTGCGAGCAGGTAAAGATAGAGCTTTCTCATCCATTACTCCAAAGATAAGTACCGTTGCATCAGGCAGGGGAGAAGAGAGGCTTAGGCCCGCACCATTGTGAGCGGGCCATCAGGTAGCAATGTGGCTTACCAAGCCGAAGGCACAAGCAGATAGCCTTTTCCCCAGATTGTTTTGATCTTTTCCGGGTTCTGAGGATCATCGCCAAACTTTTTACGCAATGCCGAGATAAGCACATCGACGCTGCGGTCCAGGCCATCGTATTCACGGCCTTTAGTCGCTTTAAACACCGCGTCGCGTGACACAACTTCACCAGCATTACTGGCCAGAAAGTGCAGCAACAGGTACTCGGCGCTGGAGACATTGACTTCCTGCTCTGCCACGATGACTTTGCGTGCCTGCGTATCAATGCGTAGATTCCCGACATTGAGCATCAGCGCATTGGCATCTGAATTTGATTCATTATCTTGAGCAACACGCATATTAGCCTTGATCCGCGCCAGCAAAGCGCGTGGCCGGACAGGTTTAATGACATAATCACTGGCACCGACTTCGAGTCCAATGACTTCGTCCATCTCTTCGTCTTTTGCTGTCAGCATTATGATGGGCTTGCTATAAAACTGGCGCAACTCGCGACACACACTGATGCCATCTTGCCCGGGCAACATGATATCCAGCAACACCAGATCTGGCTCATGTTGCTTGACCATACCGACAACCTGGTCACCGCGATAACAACACTCTGTGGTGTAACCCTGATTGTTCAGGTAATCGGCAACCCACTGAGCGAGTGACTCGTCATCTTCAACCAACAAAATTGTGCCGTATTGCTCCATTTGACTTCTCCTTTATTGCGCTTGCCTTGCATGCTGCCGGCCAAGACGTTCATTACTTTGCTTGAATTATGTTCTTGACTGCAATTATAAGTACGAATCACGTAAAAAGTGTAATTAAGTGTGTGTTCTTGTTTAATAACCTCAGTTAAAGCAAGACATTAAGTTTTTCTATCAGGCCCTTGCTGAGATAATGCATCATATCGCTGGTTAGTGCGCTCACCTCTGTTTTGTTACAAGCTCCCGCTGTTTTGACCAGAGGAGATATTTGCGACTCTACCTGATAAGGCGGGATTTTCACGCTTTGGTTATATCGGGCACGACGCGCTTCTTCCTGATTTTGCTCAACGATATAGGAAATGACGGCGTGCTCATTGGCCACTTTTTCAGTTTCTGTAAATGTGTATTGTAGTGGAATACCCTGATACCCGGCACTGTTGATGGACGATTTGGCAAACCATATCACATCGGATGATGATTTATGCGTCAGTCGCATACTTAACGACGCAATGATATTACTGCATTGTTTGCTTGGAATGGTCTGAGCGAGCTGCGCTATATAGGGATGCGGATCTTCGGGCTTATTTAACACATAGACCTTGTCTTTACCAAATGACAGGTCCAGTTGTTGAACCACCAGGTGGTAGTCGCTGCTTTTTTGTGCGACTACGGTCAAACCTTTGTCTTTTAACAACTGGATAATCTGCTTACGCAAAGTATCCGTCATGCTCACTTTACTGGTATCTATGTACACCGTATTGCCACTTTTGACCGGGTGAGCGGGCAGCTGCACGGATTTGATCCGGGCAGACTCGAGTTCGGTACTGTATGATATTTGATAAACCGACTTGGTTAATAGCGGCTTTTTCGGCACGTCCAGTTTGGGCGCCATTGGCGGTGTTGCAATACACCCTGTCAGTCCGGCCAAGGCAATAATTGAAAGCAAACAGCGCATGACTTATACCTCTAAATTTAGTTTTATAGATCAGCACTTAGCTGCATTAAAACACGACAAATTCTTTGGTACGCTCCAAAGGGTGAGACAGAAAAGTTTCTGTGTTCAGCCTGGATTGTCTGCGTGAGCAGTACCAAACTTCATGATATTATGTGCAGCGTGTTAATGAATCGGATCATTATGAAGTCACTGCATCACCTTATTATTCTTGCTTTCGCACTGACGACCTGTGTCGTTCAGGCTGACCCAAGCAGCGAGCAGCAGCGCTGGGAGCAATTTGTGAACGCATATTCTAAGCAACTCAAACAAAAACTAAAAGAAAAATCGATACCGGGCGCTGCTTTGAGCATTGTGCACCGTCAGCATGGCGATCATATTGCCGGGTTGGGGAAAACCAAAGTAAGAAAAGGGCGCCAAGTCACAGCCAATACCCGTTTTCGCCTGGCCTCGGTGTCTAAAACCTTTGCCGGTTCACTGACCGCTAAGTTGGCAGCGCAAGGGGTACTTAACCTGGAAGATACCGTTGCTCAGCATTTACCTATTTTCAGTGAAAGTGCCTACGGCAAGGCAAAATTATATCACTTACTCAGCCACTCCAGTGGTCTGGTGCCTAATGCCTATGACAATCTGATTGAGTCTCGGATGACGTATGACAAAATTTATCCACGACTGGTCGACGTAGAGCATATTTGTCGGCCCGGGATTTGTTATGGTTATCAAAACGTCATGTTTAGCCTGATTGGCGATGTGATAGCGCAAACCACGCAGCTGAGTTATGAAACCTGGCTGGAACACTTTTTCTTTGCTCCGTTAGGGATGAAAGATGCAGGCTTAGGGCATGCACATATGACCCGCGATGATAATTTTGCCGCGCCCCATGTGCGTGGTACTAAACGCTGGCACACCGCAAAGCTCAAACCGCATTATTATAAAGTTGCCCCTGCTGCGGGTGTGAACGCCAGCGCCGCAGATATGAGCCAATGGCTTAAGGCGCAACTGGGGATTTATCCATCGGTATTATCGCTGGACGCATTAACCATTCAGTCTCGTCCTTATACTCGCACTAAGCGAGAACTCCGCAGAAGGGTATGGCGTAATTATGTAGAGCAGGCGCATTACGGCTTGGGCTGGCGTATTTATAGCTTTTCTGGTGAACTCATGTATTACCACAGTGGCTGGGTTCAGGGGTACAGAACGGATATTGCGGTATTGCCGGAGTTAGGAATTGGCTTTAGTTTGCTGCTGAACGCTGAAAGTGGCGTTATCAACGGCCTGAGTACCGAATTTATTCGTCAGGCCATTGAATTTAGCAGGGCTGCCAAAGCACAATCTGATACTTAGACAGCCAGCCTTTGCTACTGGCGAGGCAGCTGGATTTTTTTATCTTCGCTTTGGCGATACAAAACGACGATGTGGCCAATCGCCTGAACTTTGTGAGCACCTGTTTCACGCGCGATGGCGTCGAAGATCAGTTGCTTGGTTTCGCGATCATTGGTGGGGACTTTTACTTTGATGAGCTCGTGGATGTCTAAACATTGCTCAATCTCTAACAGAACTCCTTCTGTTAGCCCGTTACCACCGAGCAAAACAACGGGTTTTAGGTCATGTGCTAACCCTTTTAGGTACTGCTTCTGTTTATTTGATAATGTCATATTGATACAATTTACTAATTAAGGCTTGAATTACCGCTATTCTAACGCCATCTAAAGAATATTACTAATGAGTTGCAGTTAATATGGCAAATAAAAAGCACTCAGCGAGCTCTAAGCGCTGGTTAAAAGAACATGTTGAAGATCCGTATGTTCATGAGGCACAAAAACGGGGCTATCGCTCTCGTGCCGTTTTCAAACTGGAAGAGATCCAACAGAAAGATAAGTTGTTCAAACCGGGCATGCATGTTGTTGATTTAGGTGCAGCACCGGGGAGCTGGTCTCAGTATTTGGCTGAGCAAGTTGGTGATAAGGGTGAGGTGATTGCCTGTGACATCTTACCTATGGACTCACTGCCAGGCGTGGCATTTTTGCAAGGTGACTTCCGTGAAGAAGCGGTGCTTAATGCCTTGTTAGACAGAATTGGCGGCAAAAATATCGATGTGGTATGTTCGGACATGGCACCCAATATGAGTGGCAACACTGTGATTGACCAGGCGGGAAGCATGTATCTGGTTGAGCTGGCATTTGATATGTGTCACCAGGTACTCAAACCTAACGGTGCTTTTGCTGTGAAGGTATTTCAGGGTGAAGGCTTTGATCAGTTTGTGCAGGACGTGCGTAATGCTTTTAAAGTGGTTAAGATCCGCAAGCCAAAAGCGTCTCGTCCTCGATCCCGTGAAGTATATATAGTGGCGACGGGCTACAAACTGTAGTACAGTTGAAACGCTTTTAAGACGAATTTGAATTATTTTAGATACAAGAGGTTAACCCCTTGAGCGATATGGCGAAGAACTTAATACTCTGGTTGGTGATAGCAGTCGTGCTAATGACCGTGTTTCAGAGCTTCAATGGTGGCGAACAAGCAGATCGCCAGACTAGTTACACTCAGTTTGTGAACGAAGTGCGTAGCGGTGTTGTCCGCGATGTCAACATCGACCGGACAGCTGGCACAATTACAGGGATCAAAAACAATGGTGAGCGCTTCCAAACCATTATGCCATTGTACGATGATGACCTGATCAACGATTTACTTAAAAACGATGTAAACGTAAAAGGGGTTGCACCAGAAGAGCAATCTTTCCTGGCTAACATTTTTATTTCCTGGTTCCCAATGCTATTGCTAATCGGTGTATGGATTTTCTTCATGCGTCAGATGCAAGGCGGTGGCGGCAAAGGCGCCATGTCATTTGGTAAGAGCAAGGCGCGTCTGATGGGCGAAGATCAGGTTAAAACGACGTTCGCCGACGTCGCAGGCTGTGATGAAGCAAAAGAAGACGTTACCGAATTGGTAGACTTCCTGCGCGACCCATCTAAGTTCCAGAAACTGGGCGGTAACATTCCTAAAGGCGTGTTAATGGTAGGTCCTCCGGGTACGGGTAAAACCTTGCTTGCTAAAGCAGTGGCTGGCGAAGCGAAAGTGCCATTCTTTACCATTTCCGGTTCTGATTTCGTAGAAATGTTTGTTGGTGTGGGTGCTTCGCGTGTGCGAGACATGTTTGACCAGGCTAAGAAAGCCGCACCATGTATCATCTTTATTGACGAAATCGATGCGGTAGGTCGTAAACGTGGTGCTGGCATGGGTGGCGGTCACGATGAGCGTGAGCAAACGCTGAACCAAATGCTGGTTGAAATGGATGGCTTCGAAGGTAACGAAGGTATCATCGTTATCGCCGCGACAAACCGTCCTGACGTACTTGACCCAGCATTACTTCGTCCCGGTCGTTTTGACCGTCAGGTTGTGGTTGGCTTACCTGATGTCCGTGGTCGTGAGCAAATCCTGAACGTTCACATGCGTAAAGTGCCGCTTGACGAAAATGTTGAGGCATCTGTGATTGCACGTGGTACGCCTGGCTTCTCGGGTGCCGATTTGGCAAACCTGGTTAATGAAGCTGCGCTATTTGCGGCTCGCGGTAACAAGCGTAAAGTCAGTATGGCTGAGTTTGATGCTGCGAAAGACAAAATCATGATGGGCGCCGAGCGTAAGTCTATGGTGATGTCTGAGAAAGAAAAAGAAATGACTGCCTACCATGAGGCGGGTCACGCCATCGTAGGTCGTTTAGTGCCAGAACATGATCCGGTTTATAAAGTGTCTATCATTCCACGCGGTCGAGCCTTGGGTGTCACTATGTATCTGCCGGAGCAAGACAGGGTAAGTCACTCTAAAGAGCATCTGGAGTCAATGCTTTCCAGCTTGTATGGTGGCCGTATCGCGGAAGCTATTATCTATGGTGATGACAAAGTAACCACGGGAGCCAGTAATGACATTGAACGGGCTACCGACATTGCGCGCAAGATGGTCACGCAATGGGGCTTAAGCCCTAAATTGGGTCCTCAGATGTACATGGAAGAGCAAGGTGAAATGTTCATGGGGGGCGGCTCATCACGCATGGCAGGTGTGTCTGATGAAACAGCTAAACTAATTGACGCTGAAATTAAAGACTTTGTATCTCGCAACTACAACAGAGCAGAGCAAATTCTGAAAGATAACATGGACATTCTGCATGCAATGAAGGACGCATTGATGAAGTACGAAACAATCGATGCGGGCCAGATTGATGATCTGATGGAAAGAAAAGAAGTACGTCCACCCAGAGATGCCCATGACCGTAAGCCAACAGACAGTGGTAATACGGGCGTTTCTGCTGATACTAAGAGCGACGCAGAAAAAAGCGACAATACATCGGTGTCAGGATCTGAGCTTGATGACAAGCTGTGATTTAAGCTAAAATTGAAGCAATGAAAACCCCGGCTTTGGCCGGGGTTTTTTATAGGCGAAGCCCCATACCAGCTCACATATTGAGCAAGAGTATCTCTCGCTTCTTCGTGCCCAGTTGTGCGATAGCGAATTTGCTTAATTAAGTGTTTATTTTGAGGCGAGAAAGTAGGGTCGATAACATCGCTCACGCGTCCCGCTATTGCTGAGGCAACGACGTTCGTGCAGGGGTGGCAAAAATTTTGCTATTTACTTGCTATAAATGAAAATTTTTAACACCGTTAGCGTCATATTTGCTCCTGCATATTGAACAGGTATTAAGTGAAATAGGAATAAGTAAGCAGCCATTCATAAAGTGCCCGTTAGGCTCTTACCAGCGAGCGCTTACTATCTTAATGTGGCAGTTTTTTATAAAATATGCTTATATACAAGCAATTCAACAGGCGAAATATGCTTAAGCTTAGACTTCCTCGTGGTCGCACACTTGACCTTTCTACATCCCAGATAATGGGTATTGTGAATGTAACTCCTGACTCTTTTTCAGATGGCGGCAAGTATTCCCAAGCTGACAGCGCTGTCAAACACGGCTTGTCTCTAATTGAGCAGGGCGCTAGCATGCTTGATATCGGTGGTGAATCAACGCGACCAGGTGCACCTGATGTGGCGCTGGAGCAGGAGCTTGAGCGTGTTATCCCTGTTATAGAAGGCCTGCGAGCCCAGTCTGATTGCATTATTTCCGTTGATACCAGTAAAGCTGAGGTGATGGCGGCTGCGATTGAAGCGGGTGCCGATATGATTAACGATGTTCGGGCACTGCAGGAGCCAGGCGCATTGGATGTAGCCGCGCGTTATAGCGACGTGCCGGTTTGTCTGATGCATATGCAAGGTCAACCCAGGACTATGCAGCTTGACCCGAGTTATCAAGACTTATTTAAAGACATTCTTTCTTTCTTCGAATCACGCATTGCTTGCTGTGTAGAAGCAGGTATAGCGCGTGAGCGACTCATAATTGATCCGGGTTTTGGTTTTGGCAAAACGTTGGAGCATAACTTTTCGCTGTTAGGGCAATTATCATATTTTGCTGAACTAGAACTCCCTATTCTTGCCGGGTTATCCCGCAAATCTATGTTTGGCAAATTACTGAATCGGGATACAGATGAGCGCCTGGCTGCGAGCCTCAGTGGAGCACTGCTATGTGCTCAACAGGGGGCGCAGATCATACGTGTTCATGATGTTAAAGAAACCAATGATGTGCTGCGGGTTTGGCGCGCAGCAACCCATGGAGTATATAAATGACAACTAGAAAATATTTTGGTACAGACGGTGTGCGTGGCATGGTGGGAGAATTTCCCATCACGCCTGAGTTTGCGCTTAAATTAGGCTGGGCGGCAGGTAAGGTGCTGTCTAAGTCTGGTACCAAAAAAGTAATAATTGGTAAAGACACACGCATTTCTGGCTATCTTCTGGAGACGTCTTTAGAAGCTGGCCTGATTGCTGCGGGTATTAATGTGGTGCTACTTGGCCCTATGCCCACACCTGCGGTCGCTTACTTATCACAAACTTTCCGTGCTGAAGCGGGCATAGTGATCAGTGCATCACACAACCCTTATCACGACAACGGCATTAAGTTCTTTGGTGGAGATGGTAAAAAGTTACCTGATGAAGTCGAGCTGGAAATTGAAGCTATGCTCGATGAACCAATGACGTGTGTGGCTTCGGATAAACTGGGTAAAGCAAGACGACTCGAAAACGCCGACGGTCGCTACATTGAGTTTTGTAAAGGCCAGTTCCCGAAAGAACTATCACTAGAGGGACTGAAGATTGTTTTAGACTGTGCCAATGGCGCCACTTATCACATTGCGCCAGCCGTCATGCGAGAACTAGGTGCTGAAGTGATTTGCACCGCGTGTGAACCAAATGGGGTTAATATCAACGAAAAATGCGGTGCAACGCATGTTGATGCGTTAAAGCGTCATGTTTTGGAGCATCAGGCAGATGTTGGGATTGCCTACGATGGTGATGGCGATCGCGTGATGATGGTGGATCACAATGGGCGTGTGTTTGATGGTGACGACATTGTGTACATCATTGCTGCACAGGCTCAATGCAGTGGACAATTAAAAGGCGGTGTGGTCGGTACTGTGATGTCGAACATGGGTCTGGAAAATGCACTGAAAGAAAAAGACATTCCGTTTGAGCGAAGCAAAGTAGGTGACCGCTACGTGTTGAGCAAACTCCAGGAACATGGCTGGACAATTGGCGGTGAAAGCTCTGGTCACGTGCTGAATCTCGACCTTATCCCGACAGGGGATGGCATTGTGTCAAGCTTACAGGTACTGGCAGCCATGGTTGCACAAAACCAGACACTGAAAGACCTGGGTGCCGGGTTTGTGAAATACCCGATGAAGATGATCAACGTGCGTTATGCCAAAGGCACCGATCCTGTCTCAGCCGATATAGTTCAGCAAACCGTGAAAGAGGTTGAAGCTGAACTGGCTGATAAAGGCCGCGTGTTACTGAGAAAGTCGGGAACCGAGCCGGTTGTTCGTGTCATGGTTGAAGCCGAACAAGAGAAGCAAGTTATTGACTTTGCCACCAAAATCGCTCAAGTCGTTGAATCTGTGAGCAACTAAACCAAAATCCACAATTTTTTCTTGTAACTTAGGGTGAGTGGCGTTAGTATCTCACCCGCTTTCTGATGCGGAGTACTACATGGGACAAAGAAAGCCAATCGTCGCAGGCAACTGGAAAATGAACGGCTCTTGTGAGCTGATAAAAGAAATTGCCGCGGTGAGTACGCAAGTCTCAAGCAAGCAGCGTGAGGTGTTGATCTTTCCTCCGGCAGTGTTGCTATCTGAGGCAATATCTGCAGGTCTAACTTGTGGCACACAAACTGTGTCTGAGTTTGAATCTGGCGCCTATACAGGCGAAATACAAGCTTCGCTGGTTAAATCTTTGGGCGCAAATTACACCTTGGTAGGGCACTCTGAAAGACGCAGTATTTACGGCGAATCTGATGACGATGTAGCTAACAAGTTTGCTCAAGCACAGCAAAGTGGCCTGACACCTATTTTGTGTATTGGTGAAACCCAAGCGCAAAGAGAGCAAGGCAAAACAGAAGAAGTTGTTAAACAACAGCTTGAAGCTGTAATTAAAAAATTAGGCATAGCATCACTGGCAAATTCTGTGATAGCATACGAGCCAGTTTGGGCGATTGGTACCGGTTTAACAGCCACACCAGAGCAAGCCCAGGCGACACACAAGTATATACGCGACTTGTTATCTGGTTATGATCAACACGTTGCAAACGCACTGCGCATTTTATATGGCGGCAGTGTTAATGAAAGTAACAGTGAATTATTATTCGCACAGGCAGATATCGATGGCGGCCTAATCGGCGGAGCAAGTCTCAAGCCTCAAAGCTTTAAAGCTATCTGTGAAAGTGCAAAGGGATAAGTAAATGTACGAGATTCTTTTGGTTATTTATTTGGTTGTCTCGCTGTCTTTGATCGGAATGATCTTGATTCAGCAGGGCAAAGGCGCTGACATGGGTTCATCTTTCGGTGCTGGCGCGTCGGCAACTGTATTTGGTTCATCAGGTGCTGGTAACTTCATGACCAAAACAACAACAATACTTGCAACTGTATTCTTCGTGCTAAGTATTGTATTGGGAAGCATGACTGCAAGCCAAATCAAGCAGGCTGATCAATGGGAAAATCTGGAAGCGCCAGCAGCAACCGTTGCACCTGCTTCTGAAGATGTACCTGCGTCAGAAGAGTCTCAAAACAACTCAGACGTCCCGAACTAAAAAACACTTAGCGAACGTGGTGGAATTGGTAGACACGCCATCTTGAGGGGGTGGTGAGCATAGCTCGTGGGGGTTCAAGTCCCCCCGTTCGCACCAGTCTTAGAGCCAGCAATGCACTGGCTCTCTCATAGCTAAAGAGAATTTAAGCGTTTAACACGCATGCATTACACCGAATTGCGAATGTGGTGGAATTGGTAGACACGCCATCTTGAGGGGGTGGTGAGCATAGCTCGTGGGGGTTCAAGTCCCCCCATTCGCACCAACCGGTATTTCAATATATTTCAATAGCTTAGCTTCAAATCAGCTTCCCAGTATTAAATTCTGCATCATCGTCGAATATCTCTTTTTATTGCCTAATGTCACCATTTGGTAGATTCAAATGGTAGTACGCACATCTCTATATTTTTCATGGGTGAGGTCTAATCTACCGACTTTTTCTATTGTTTCGCCCCTGTATTAGGTATAAAAGGTAGATTTTTTTGGTAGATCGCACATACTTGCATTTCGTATGGTTTGGTGAGGACTACCATTGTGCCCAGAATACATTTAAATGCTAAGGCGATAGCCAGTTTAAGGATACCCCAAAACAAGAGAGACCTGACCGCGACGTTTGCCGGTTATCCGGGGTTGCAGTTGCACCTTAAGCGAGCACCAGGTAAAACAGGTGACGGAGCTCAAGACGACCTATCTAATCAATTCAGCACTGTTTATAACTGGCGGTTTAGATATCAAAAGCCGCACAGTACAGCACGGACATCAATATCAATCGGGTACTATCCTGATATTGATACAACAGACATTCAAGCTGAACACAATCATCTAAGACAATCCCTTGAGAAGGGAATTGACCCACAAGTAGACAAACTGAAAGAAAAAATTCGTCAGGTAAACACACAGTCAATGATTGACGGTTTTACTAAACCAACATCAGTCAACTCTATATTTACCAGGTTCAAGGAAGATTGGCCCAAAACTGGCGGTACATCGCGCTCATTGCGTAATTATGAACTCAGTTATGAAAAGTATATTCTTTCTGATTTTAATGGTCGAGACATGCGGACGATCACTCCGTCTGAGTGGGATGAGTTTGTTTTAGGTATAGCGAATGTTGATGGCAAAAAAGGTGCGGCTGAGAACGTGCACAAAACTATGCGCCGTCTGTTTTCGTATGCGGTGGAGAAAGATATTTTAACCGCTAACCCTTTATATAGCAGGAAACAAGTTTTGCCCCAGATAAAGGGTGAGCCAGATGAAGTATTTCTGGCGAGCGAAGAAGTGCACAAGCTGTTAAATGAACTACACGATCAAGACTGTCCATTCTGGTTAAAAGTGCTCATAGAGTTAATGCTACGGGTCGGTGTTAGGTCTCAAGAGTGGACTAGGGTTAAAATCGGATGGATTAACTTTCCAAAGATGCGGATTGAGCATCCGCCAGAATCTATGAAGAACGGAAAAAAAGCTTGGACACACCTTCCAGAAAACGTAGTTTCGTTGCTTGCTGAGTACCTGAGAGCTCTTAAGGCAGAACATGGTACGCTTGACAAAGAAATGTACCTCTTCCACAAGAAAGACCCGTATATTCAACATGAGCGCGATTATTTTTCACGAAACTTTCAGTCTCTCAATGGTTGGCTTCAATTTACACCTAAAGTCTTTCGAAAAACTATCTCTACGCACTTGCAAGAGCACGGTTGCCCCAGCGAAGTATTAAGGGCTATTCGTAATCAAGCATTAACCAGAGGGGTAGGGAAAAATTACGAGTTTGGTGATCTATTCCGACTAAAGAAAGAGTGGATCGAGCGTTGGCAAAAAATACTTACAGAGGCCAAGCGTAGTCCAAACGCGCTATTTGGTAGCAACGAGTCTATTTTGAATGATGACCTGGCTTCCGAAATTAACGATTTATTTGGTTAAATTACTAGCAAAGCTGACTAACAAATTTTAAGATGAAATTGATATTTTTATAAGCTTTTAGGGTCTATATGTTCGGCGATTATAAACAGGATTGGATTGAACAAGAAAATAGAAGGCAAGCGGAGTCCAAAGTAGGCTGGATTTACATTGGCATAGATCCGACCAAATCGAATTGTGTAAAGGTTGGGCTTACGACCGGGACACTGAATACTAGGGCAAGCAGCAGTCAAAATCCAGATTACGATATCTTGATTGGGTATAAAGTAAAAGATGGTATCTCACGATTTAAGATACGTGAGATAGAGTCGAGCATAATACGCATGCTTGATCAGCATTTTACTCGGATCAGGCATAGGTCAACAGGAAGGTTATCAGAGTGGTTTATTGCAGACCCGGAACATGTGATGTTTCTTGTGAAAGAGCTTTTAGTTTTTCAATACTGGAATGAGATGTACAATTTTTATTGTGCAACACGAGGAGAAGATATTATTTACTCTTGGGGAAACCCAGCATATCTTAACGACTACGACTCTCCTCGATATGTTGCTAGCGACGTAAAAAACCCTCCTATAGACGAGGCATGTTACCAACAAGGTGGGTGTGGGGACTCGTGCGACTGTGACCTTTGGGGTTGAAATGTCAGGTCTGATTGGAACTAGTTTAAGCTGAGGAAACCCCGGTTTTTACCGGGGTGTATTAGCGAATCTTTGTAATCCTTTGTCTACACCAATTTCTATTAAGTGCAGTATTGCTTTTGCTTGCGCAGGAGTTAGCGCGCTTAAATCAACGGTATTTTCGTCTGTCTTGCCAACATAGCTATCAAAATCTGTTTTTCTCCACCTGTAAGGTGTTCTTGAATCAGTTTTGATGGGTTTAGGGAAGTACTTGTCGTTAGCGATGCTATTCCTGATACTACTTTCACTGCACTTCATTAGTTGAGCGACTTCTTTGATTGTGTACGTTGCTTCCGCCATTAGCTCACCTCCTAAAATCTCATGCTGCAACTTTGATGGCGTTGATTAAGTCGGTTACTACCGGAGGACATACAGCGTTACCCAGTAGTTTTATTGCTTCTCTGCGTGTATTTGGCAGTATGTAATCGTCGGGAAATCCCATAACACGCTTTAGCTCCGAGGGTTGCAGCATTCGCATTTCGTCACCGCGAACGACAGCCCAGCGATCAACAGTGGTTACAGTACCCAGTGGTCGATTTATACATCGGCCAGTTTTTCCGCTACCGTTACTGTAGTATGGGGCGGCGAAGGTATGCCCAAAACGACGGCGACCATTTTCAATTCGTGCTATTGTCGCTGGGCTTCTGCCTGGTTTATAAACTTTGGACCATTTAAACCCGTCCCAATCAATAACAGAATGGACCGGTACATGTTGTCTTTCGGGTAGCTTCAGCTCAATAGGGTTTTTGGAACGGGTAAAGACAAGAAACGCACGTTTTCGGTGTTGTGGCACGCTGTGGTCCGCTGCGTCAATGGTATATTCAGCCATGCTATAACCAAGACGCTTCATTGCATCCAGCCATGAGGGGTAAAGTGTCCAATTCAAAAACTCCGTTACATTCTCAACTAACCAGGCATCTTCACGATGATACTCAGCGCACCCGACAACCGCCCATGCGGTATTTCTCTGTATGTCGTGGTGTGGCCTGTCTGTACCTCTTGCGATAGAATGGCCTTGGCAACATGGCGATGCAAGACCAATATCATGACTTGGAAATAAGCTCCAATCAGCTTGCTGTAAATCCTGACAAAATGGCTCGTTTCCTGGATGATTCAAAGCGTAAAACTCGCAAGCCAGGTCCCAGTGGTTAGCAGACTGGACGACTTGGATACCTGCAGCTTCCGCTCCTGTTGAAAATCCGCCGGCACCAGAGAATAGATCGATTGCCTTCATCATCACGATTCACTCCCACCAGTATTTATTACCGAATAACCATCAAGTTTAAGTAATACCTCAGTGTTCTTGACCAACCCATCCACCTGGACTTTATCGAGCGTCACTCCGCCGCCCGCATTACGCGGTTGGTTCACAAATAGGTTATGAAACTTGGCCAAGACTGATGCCCTTTGTTGTTTCTTGCTCATTACCCCTCACTCCCACGATTCATTCGAATTGTCAGGCGGTTGATACCGAGTGTACGAGCTGCCTTTGACTGGTTACCGCGAGTAAGTACAAGCGTTTCATCTATCGTGAATCCCTTAATAGTCTTGATCAGGTCACCGTTACCACCATGCTCTCGTACATAGGCTCGTAATGCGGTTTTCAATTGTTGTTCACTGTTGGTTAGTTCGTTCATGGCTTTTGTCCTTAATAAGTTTTCGTAATTTTGCAAAGATGCTTGGGTTATCCGTGCATTCAGGCGGATTCGGGTCATTGGTATCCCATGACTTACCGCACTTGTGACACGATGTTGTATCACCGTAGATTCTTGGTTCATGCGGCATGGTGTTGAGCTCCCTCTAGCAGGGCGTCAACGAGCTTACGGGCCTCATTGATGTAGTATTCATAATCGACGTCGGTACGGTTGAAGTTGTCGATATGGTTACATTCACGCATCCGGTAACCGACCATGAGACCAATTCGTCTATCCGGTGCATTGCGGTCAGGATTGGTTACGGGTAGGTACATACCACTTGGTGGCTTTTGACCTGGCTTAACTACCTTGTAATCACCGGTGTTCTTGTGCTGGTAGTGGTCCCCAGTTTTCCAGTGCTGAACTTGTGCAGGGGTAGGGGGCATGATCTTCGTTAATGCTCCACCTGTTTTGCTGACGTAACAGCGGCTGGTTGATTGAATAACTCGAGTGCGGTTACACACGAGATCGTCACCCCAGTAAACAGGGTCGATGATTTCTAGTTTCGATGACCGGGGAACTTTGGTCGTGATAATGAAATCAAAGTCGTCATCATGGTTGGTGATAAACTCTCGGATATTGGTGTTATCAATAAGAGCCGCTTGAGCCGCTTTTTGAATAACCAGGGAAGAATGGTCTTTATGCCAAGGCACCTCACGCGTACCGTGGTTTTCTGCTGCACGTTCCCATGCATAAGCACCAATACGCTTTATTTTTCCACCAAAGGTCTCGGCCATGTATGAGTTAACATCACGAATGTACATGGTTTTGTAGTCAACGTGCTCAAGCTCTAGCTTGGTTACCTGCTCCCAGTGTTTGCACATATCTGCGTAGTTTGCGCGGTACTCTTTGGGGCACAGGAAGGTCATACCATCCGTGTTGATCTGCACCATGGACAGGCCGGGTATCTTCATCAACCATTCGGCCAACATACACAGCAATAGCTGACCGTTGATAGTGATACTCATAGTGTATTGTGGGTCGTAGAACACGCTGTGCTCGTTGTTACTGTTTCCGTACACACCATTAAGTGCAAGCTTGAGCATGGCGTTTTCAACAGTGCCTTTCTTGTATGTCTTACGCTGGTTATATACTCCCAGATAAACATCGCAGAACGTCTCGGAAAGGTGCGCCGGGTACAACTCATTAGCTATAGCTAGATTCGGGTAGTAACTGGCAACATCTACGTCTATTAAGTCGTGTGTATCAGTGCTGCGTACGATAGTTTTGTGCAAAGAGCCATGGATCCCGCCTGCACCAAAATCAAAGTTAAAGCCGTTAATAGTGGCTGTCAGGTTTGAGAAAAAGCCCTTAATTTGTCGTGGGTCTATTACAGCTTGCTCGAAATACTGCTTAATACGGTTGAACTCGGGTTGGTCAAATTGCACGTATGGGAAAATGATGTCCTTGAGCTTTATTTCATTTCGGGGCGTCTGTAGCTTCACGCCTTGGAACTTGGTCGGCACTCCCTGAGATTCCAGCTCCCTGATAAATACTTCTGAGCCGATTTTAGTATCAGAGAAGTTCAGCCAGTCTTTAGTCGGATGCTTATCCGCCAGGTCCTGTCTGAAAGCGATTGCATCCAGTGATTCAAAGTAAAACTGCTCGGTTTCATCTACATCGTGATCGTTGTATGAAAGTAGCTCGAAGCTTTGTTCTCTGTTTATCGGTTTATTAGGATCGAATGGCAGATCACGAACGTCTTTAGCCCTCATGTTGATTTCAAGGACTTTGAGGCTTGTGCGCTTGGCTGCGTTATCGAAATGATGGATTTTCAGCAGATCGATTTGTTTTATAAACCTGTCTTTCATCCAAATAGTGTGACCAAAACCACTGTAGTCGCTGATGATTGCTTTTGATTTGGCGTATAGCTCGGTATTGGAAACCTGTCCGCCAGTCAGCATGATCAGATGTAATAAAATATAGTCGTAGTGAGTGTTGTTATACCCGACCATATAGGCGCCAGAGTTGGCCAGTGATTGAAGGAACAGCGCTAAATGTTGACCATCATTGCGCCATTCACTGATCACGAATATGTACCGTTGCCCGGTTGCAGAGTGCTTAACACTGCAGCTGAAAAAATTCGGGTAACACTCATTATCATAGATGTAATCAAGTGGTCTCGGGTGCGGGACAGGTGCAAATAGCTTACGCATGACCGGCAACCTTACGCTGTTGTTTCTCGGTATCTAGCGCAGTGGACAATAGATCCAAGTGATCGTCATCCAGATTTGGCAGTAACTCAGTCGTGAGCCAGGTAGTGTATTCACTTAGCTGAGATAGTGTTGCAAGGTTGATGGTTGTAGAGTGTGCGCAACCAAATAAATGAGTTTCATCGAACATCACCCGGGCTGGAACTGATACCCTGGGCTGACCCAATCGAGATTTGTTGAGCCATTGCTTCAAAGTCATTCTCTGTGGGACGGCACCAGCAAAGATAACTCCAGTGATTTCAAAACCTGGTACTTGTGCCAGCGTTTCAGCGGTCATCGTTACCAGTACCGTATTCTCACCATGCTCATTGACGTTAATTGATTGATATCTGACGGTGAGGTCTGGCACAGATAAACTCAGCAAGTCGGTCTCATGGACTGCACGCCCTTTAAAGTCATAACCTGCTAGTCGGTTACCGACTTTGGCTTGCTCTCGCTCTAGCAAATAGGTGATACCCAGCTTATGCAGGTTCTCAAGCTGTATAGGTAGTGATATGACATTGACGTGATCACCCTTCAAATTCAGAGTTAGGTCAACTACGGCGCTTTCACCGTCCCTAAACCAATCCGATTCAATGAATACCGTATGACCTTTAACTAGTGTGTCGATGTTTAGCTTATCTTTGTTCATGGCTCTTAATCCTTTCTGTCAGTGTTATGCTTTCGCGCTCGCTAAGTGTCTGCGCGGTAAAGATGTTTACGCCGAACACACGGTCAAACTCCGATTGTGTGATAGTGACGTCCCATTGGTTCCTAGTGGCAGCGGTTGCGCACCACCGTTGAATTTCTCGTCTTAACTGCGCCTGCGCATGTTGGCGCTTTGCGTGGTTATTGATTGATGAATGGCGCACGATTGATGGTGCGTTTTGCATACGTTGTGCAAACACATGCATAGGTGTATCAACCTTGGCGCGCTCAGCCAGTACCTGGTCAACGAAGCCGGTATCAAGCTCGATGAGGGTTCCCGCCTTAGCTTGAAAGTCTTTTTCCCGATTCAACCGTTCATCATCAGTCTCGACGTGCTGGCACTCAGGACAGGTAACCGTGGATTTATTAGCTGGTATGAAATAGGCTGAGCATTCAACGCATACAACACCTTCCGGGCGTGATCCGTCATCACTGGAAGCTCGGCGACTTCTGCGGTCTAGTGTCCACATAGGGTCTTCATGTGGGTGCGCTAACTTGTATTCATTCATCATGTCAGGCACGTTGTTAACGTGGTCAATGAGAATGCCATGTGCTTTACCATCAATGACACGCAGTGCGCGGCCAAATTGTTGTTTAAACAAGCTGTATGACTTGGTTTTACGCAGCATAATGCACGCAACTACTGCCGGGACGTCGAATCCCTCGCCGAACAGGTCACAGTTAACCAGGTTGGTAATGCGACCAGCTTTGAAATCTCTGATACATCGGGCCCGTTCAGCGGCCGGTGTTTTACTGGACAGGGCAACGCTGTTTACACCGTGGCGATTGAATTCATCTGCGACGTGCTGGCTGTGCTCGATGTTGACGCAAAATGTAATGGCTTGTTGGCCGGGGCAAATTCGTAAATAATGTTCTACAGCATCCCCTGTAATGTCAGAGTTGTCGGATTCTTTCGCTAATTGCTTCTGGTTATAGTCCCCGGAGCTGGTGACTTTCACGTTAGAGACATCCAATCGAGTAGGGGGAACGTAAATTTTGTACGTACTCAGGTAGCCCCGCTTGATCAGCTCTCCCATATTCGAGCCGACAATCAGGTGATCAAATACTCCATCAGAGTCACGACCTAGACCTTTGCCATCAGAGCGAATAGGGGTCGCTGTTACACCAACACCTTTAGCATTGATGAATTGAGATACACACCGGCCCCATTTGTTGTCTGCCAATACGTGGTGTGTTTCGTCCATGAACCAGTGTGTGACACTTTGTGCAAGGTGGTCTGTCTGACCTTTCTTCATTCGTGCGATAAACGTGTCAACGCTCGCAACGATGATGTTTGCTGTTTCACTGAAATAGCTATCACCGTGGTTCTGCTGATTTTCAGTCGTAATCTCACTAACCGTTTTCTTTGCTGCATATATCGAGTGGTGTAACTGCATCACACACAGTGCATTGCTGATCTGACCTAACAAGACATCACGATGAGCAAACACAATAGAAAGCCCACCGCTTTGACGAGCAATGCGTGTTAGCTCAGCAATCACGAAAGTCTTTCCAGCCCCCGTAGGCAGTACAACACAGACGTTTCGCACATTACTCATGTGTGCTTGCTGTGCCTGTTTGACTGTTGATGTCTGATGTTCTCGTAACTCAATCAATGCTAAATTTCTCAATTTAATGTTGCAGTATGCATAACATAATTGATGCAAAAAATTATTTCAAATTATTTTTTACTGTGTTAGCTTTGTTTCCGTCAACAGACATTCGACAAATTACAAAGGAAAGAAAATGGGTATTCTAGAAGTCATTGAAGAAAAATTAGATCGTGTTTTGGGGTTGCTTGAAGGTGACGATTCGGTACAAGAAACAACGCTTGGTGCTGTAATGAAAGATGCTAAGAGTGCCGACCCTGAAGGGTTTGAGCAAGCACTCGCACAGGTAGATACGTCATCAGATGTTGAACTGGATAGCAACGGACTTCCTTGGGATGAGCGCATTCACACCTCTACCAAAAACAAAACTGAAAAAGGTGTATGGAAGAAAAAGCGTGGCGTCAGTGAGCCGGTTTTCAACGAGGTTGTTGCAGAACTTAAACAGAAAATTTCTTCTAGTAAGGGTGAGCAGGTTGCATCTGAATCCATTGCAAATTTCCCGCCGGTTGCTGATGGCGCTCCTGGTGCTCCAAATGTACCACCAGTACCAGGTGTTCCCAGTGCACCAGGTGCACCATCAGTACAAAAAGATTTCAAAAAACTATCTATTCAGGCAATCAACGAGATCACCGACAAGCATAAGGTAGATTATGCCATGCTTGATGAAGTGTTCGGTTTGTTTGGAACCAAGGACTTCACACTAATGCAGCCTGAGCACCATGAAGGCTTCCATCTATTGGTCGATGAGTATGCATGTGACCTTAATGACACGTTAGAGCTGGTTCAATCAATTGTCGGTATCGCTGGCCAAGAGGCATTCGACAAGTACATGGCGGATAACTTCAACGTACGCGAATACAACCAAATCCCCCGAACACAATTACGTTCACTGATCCAAGCCCTTGAACCTTGGAACCAGCAATGCATTAGCTGGCAAGCGCAACAGGCAGGTTAAGGGGTAGGTCATGGAACATGCAAAACTCGGAGCTAGTAACTCCAAAATCTGGATGAACTGCCATGCGTACGCTCGTATGACTGACGGGGTGAGTAGTGGGACGAACCCGGCTGCTGAACTCGGTACAGCGGCACATGAATTGGGCGAGTTTTGCTTACGTTTTGGTTTAAATACTTACGACTGCTTAGGTATGAGTTTTAACGATCACACCGTTGATCAGGTAATGGCTGACGCTGTACAAATTTACGTGGGTCATATTCGCGAATTGTGCGCGAAATACAGCGTATCACCACTACTTGAGCAACGCGTGTGCATCGTTTCTATTGGTTCGGGTGTGTTTGGTACATCTGATTGTATTGTGATTGTTGGTGACTGGGTTTTTGTCATTGATTACAAAAATGGTTACGAGGTTGTTGAGGTTGAAGGGAATACTCAGGCTGCATTTTATGCGGTGGCCGTGCTGGATACCTTGAACCTCTGGCAAACCGTTAAGTATGTCAGTAGCACTATTATTCAACCTCGTGCTAATCACAAAGACGGTCCCATCCGTACGAGCGTTCAAACCATTGAGCAAATGCGTGATTGGCATGCTCGTATCGCATATGCAATCAATGCAAACCACAACCCCAATAGTCAGGCAACAGCCGGTGAGCATTGTAAGTATTGTCCTTCCCGTGGCTTCTGCCGTGCACGTATGCAACGCACGGTTGACCTAGCCAACTTTGACAAGCCTGTCGACAAGCTCACAGCTGAAGAAGTTTCGGCTGTTTATCAGGAAATCTCAGCAATGAAAAAGAACCTCGAAGCGCTTGAGTCCCATGCGCTCGACGTTGCCCGTGCTGGCGGAAAGATTGAAGGTTGCAAGCTGGTTAAGGCGATTACTCGTGCTAAGTGTGAGGACCAAGAGTCATTCATTGCCGAGGCTGTTCAGGCTGGGGTTGCTAAAGCTGAGTTGCTTGAACCAAAGCTCAAATCCATGACCGCACTTAAAAAAGTCGTCTCTAAAGACATCGTCAATAAACACTTCAAAAAACCACCTGCCAGCACAACGCTTGCACCGTTCAATGATAACCGTGCGGCGGTTAGTACCAGTGCTGCTGGTGTGTTCGATAGTATCAAATAAGGAATTTTAAAATGGCTTCAAGAGTTATTCATTCAACAGTATTTCGTGTTAGCTACCCACATTTGGACAAGCCACACGCTCAGAACCCAACAGATACACCCAAATACGCAGTATCAATGATGATACCGAAGACAGGTGTATGTCCTATCAATAATCAGCCAACGTCATTCGATAATGTCGGTCAAGCACTGAATGAAGTGACGATGGAAGAGTGGGGGCTACCTTACGACCAAGCAATTGCACCAGGTATGGGTATTCAATTTCCACCGTCGTTTAAAGATGGTGATACGGTTTTTGAGAAAGATCAGAACGGAAACCCGATCCCCGGCCAAATCCGTAAAGGCTCAGCAGGCATGCATATCTTGTCAGTTAAAAACGCTGACCCTGTCGGTTGTGTTGCACCAGATGGGGAAACAGAGATACACGGTTCAGCTATATATGCTGGCTCATGGGCACGTGCTCAACTGGAAGTATCCGCGTATACCGGTGCAAATGGTCGGGTTGTATCAGTGAAACTAATGAATATCCAGCTTTGCTACAACGATGAAAAATTAGGGGGCGCGCCTATTCATCAGTCGGCGGCACAAGCGTTTGCAGGTCAAGCTATTACAGATACCAACGTGCAAGCGGGTCAAGGTCAGCAGCAGTTTGCCCCGGCTGCAGGAGCAGTACCCGGCGCCCCAGC
This sequence comes from Pseudoalteromonas sp. DL2-H2.2, assembly GCF_021532535.1. Taxonomy (NCBI): domain Bacteria; kingdom Pseudomonadati; phylum Pseudomonadota; class Gammaproteobacteria; order Alteromonadales; family Pseudoalteromonadaceae; genus Pseudoalteromonas; species Pseudoalteromonas sp. DL2-H2.2. The sequence continues at coordinate 98,620 of NZ_JAKGBD010000010.1, forward strand.
TGCCGGAGCAGTACCAGGCGCCCCAGCTGCCGGAGCAGTACCAGGCGCCCCGGCTGCCGGAGCAGTACCAGGCGCCCCAGCTGCCGGAGCAGTACCAGGCGCCCCAGCTGCCGGAGCAGTACCAGGCGCCCCGGCTGCAGGAGCAGTACCCGGCGCCCCAGCTGCAGGAGCAGTACCCGGCGCCCCAGCTGCCGGAGCAGTACCAGGCGCCCCGGCTGCAGGAGCAGTACCCGGCGCCCCGGCTGCAGGAGCAGTACCCGGCGCCCCGGCTGCAGGAGCAGTACCCGGCGCCCCAGCTGCCGGAGCAGTACCAGGCGCCCCAGCTGCCGGAGCAGTACCAGGCGCCCCAGCTGCCGGAGCAGTACCAGGCGCCCCAGCTGCCGGAGCAGTACCAGGCGCCCCAGCTGCCACGGCACCAATTGGCAATACTGACCCGGTCATCATGAACCACGGTGAAGCCAGCTATGCCGAATATGTAGCGCAAGGTTGGACCCCTGAGCTACTGATCCAGCATGGTAAAGCACAAGCAAACTATCTGAACCCGGCGCACTAACATGACACCGGAAGGAAAGGCTAGCGAGGTGGTGCGATTGCGCGCCACTGAGTTAGGTGGGCGGCTATTCAGAAACAACGTTGGTGTATTAGTCGATGCACGCGGTATACCGGTGCGGTACGGTCTTGCGAATGAGTCTAAGAAGATGAACCAGAGTTTAAAATCAAGTGACTTTATCGGCATTACACCAATCACCATCACCCCCGATATGGTAGGTAAACAAATTGGTGTTTTCACCGCAATTGAAGCGAAGGCCCATGGTTTCAAGGTGCGTGAGTTTGGCCCGAAATCACGAGAATTCGCACAGCAAAAATTCATCAATTTAGTCACCAATCTGGGCGGGGCTGCTGGCTTTGCCTGTAATGCTGAAGACGTAGACGGGATTTTAAAGGAATTAATCGAGAGGTTATCACGATGATTGAGAGAATACGTGAACTGGTTGAACAGTTAAATGATCCTGTCGTTGTACATGACCAGCAACTGGATAGGCAGAATAGACTTAAATCTCTGGTTGAAGCTCATGGGATTGAAAACGTTGCTATCGCTTCGGGTTTGGCTGAGTCCTCACTAAGAACATACATGAGGGCCAAGCGACCTACTATTAACCCTCTACCAGTCGAGCAGGCTGAGCTAGTTTTCAAACTGCTTGACGGGGTTGCGTAATGGATTTATCGCAAGTTAAACAGTTTATTAAGTTGCTAACTGGATCGGTTGATTCAATCGTCACGTGGCAAGTATTCCATGACGTTAAGGCGAACAGAAACGAGAAGTTAAGCGCTTGGTTTAACTGTGATATTGCAAATGCAGCGGATTACCTTCAACAAATGCAGGATTTACAATGCGGCGTCTATGTCTGTGTTAATGAGACGGACGGGCAGGGGAGAAGTGCTGACAATGTTACCCGTGTCAGAGCGTGCTTCGCTGATTTCGACGGTGATCAGGAACCTCAATGGCCGATAGCACCAACATTTGTAACGAAGCGGGATGAAACGCACGGGCATGCATACTGGCTGCTGAGTGATTTGTGTGACACAGAGACGTTTACAGCACTACAGAAACAGATCGCGATACACAGTAATACGGATCATCAGGTGGTTGACCCCTGCCGTGTCTTACGCGTGCCAGGCACCTTGCATCTGAAAGACCCCAGTAATCCTAAGCAATATGTGATCACAGCAGTTAATGGTGGCCGATATGAGGCTGAACAGATACGTGTGGCGTTTGCTCTCAACGCAACGCAGGACGCCCAGCTAAATACCTGGTTAGAAGCTCGTGAGGGTCTACAGGACGGGACCGGGTACGACGATGCACAGCGCTATTTAGACAAAGTAACCAAATGGGCCGCAGTGATTGCACCGCCGGCCGTACTGGGTAGCGGGTCCAAAACTCTGTTTAGCGTAGCAGGGTACGCGCATGATCATGGTGTGAGCTACAACAGTGCAGCAAATATTTTGTGGGAACACTATAACCCACGCTGTCAGCCCCCATGGGAAGACCACGAGAAGAAAGAATTTTATGCCATTGTTGAGCGTGCCTACAAATACGCAACCAGCGCACCTGGTTGCAAGACAGCCGTATCAATGTTTAAAGCCGTTGGCCCCGTACCTGAGCCTGTTGACGGGTGGGCAGTAAACAACGAGCTGGCGCCATCACTCGACGAAGAATTAATAACAATCAATGTCGATGAGGTGCGCAAGAACCTGAGAAGTATTCAGCGCTTGGGCCGATCTCAAGGTGAAATTCTTTTACCACAACTAACGATGAAGTCTGCACATTATGATTTAGCGCTGGCGTTTGACGGTATTCGTTATGACGGGTGTGAGCTCATTCGCTGTGACAAAATTTTCTACCAGTTTAACGGTAAGTCGTGGGACGTCATCAGCGACGATGTAGTTAAGTCTGAGATTCAGAAGTTTTACGCGCAATTTAAACCAGCGGACAGGTTCACACGTGGCATCTATAACGTGCTGGTTGACCTCGCCAATGTCCCCGCATTACCAGAACCAAACAATGACATTGTGGTGTTTGAAAATGGTATCGTCGATGTTTCAAACGGCACCCCGACACTACAAAAACACACCCCGGACGTGTTCACGTTCAACCACTGCGAATACAACTACAACAGAAAAGCGCAGTGTCCCAAATGGCACGAGTTTCTATATTCAATCTGGCCTGATGATCTTGAGCTGCACAGCATGCTTCAGGAGTGGTTCGGCTACATCCTGACTGGTGATATCACACTACAAAAGATGATTATTTTGCTCGGTAAATCTCGCGGTGGTAAAGGTGTGATAGGGGACGTCATGCGTGCCTTAGTCGGGAAGGGGAACGTATCAGCTCCCATGTTACCTAACCTAGCTGAAAACAGCGCCTTATTTTCTATGAGCAAATCTAAACTCACACTCATACCGGATGCACACAGTGTGCACGTGGCTAAGCGTGACGCGGTGCTGAGCACCATCAAGGCCTTAACGGGTGGTGACCCGATCACATATGACGTGAAATTCAAAGATGCGCAGACAACCGTATTCAATACCCGTCTTGTCCTTAGCACGAATAACATGCCTGAGTTTATCGACGCATCAGGTGCACTGGTTAACCGGATCATGGTGTTTCCATTCTGGAAATCATTTGCTGGCAAAGAAGACCCAAAGCTTCGTGAAAAGTTACTGGCTGAAATAGAAGGGATTGCACAGTGGGCAATGGCTGGTTTAGCCAGGTTACGCGGTAACGGAATGTTCACCGAAGCTGAGTCGAGCAAACGTGAAAAGCTCGAAATGAAAGAGGATATGTTTGTCTTGGGCGAGTTTGTTGAGCAGATGACAGACGTTTCAGAAGAGGTGTTCACACCCGTTGAAGACTTGCATACCGCTTACAGGGTTTGGAGTGTGACCAAAGGTCAAAAACCGCTGAGCAAACTTAAGTTCTCTGGGCTACTTCGAGACTCTGAGTTACCAATCAAGCGAGAGCGCCGGTGCATTGCCGGCAAACAAGTACGCGGCTTTATCGGTATTCGAGTTGTGCCAGGTGCTGTAGCGGCTTTCAGTAATGTAACGCACATCACCCAGAGAGGGCGTGATAATGCATAACCACGCCAGCCAGACAAATAAGGCATACCGTGATCTCACGCGTACCCCCAAATGGTTGTTTAACGCAGTCAACCGTGAGTTTCATTTTTCCATGGATGCTGCGGCCCTGTGGGAGTCACGCCTAGTTGATTTTTACCTATCCCCCTTTATGGACTCGTTGAAAATGAACTGGTCGGAATTGACGTCCGGGAGTGTCTGGTTAAATCCGCCGTATTCGAACATACGACCCTGGATGAAGAAGTGCATTGAGCAGCGAGCATTAGGTATTACCACTGTTTGTTTAGTGCCTCGTGAATCACGTGCTGAATGGTGGTACTACGCGCTTCAAGCAAACGAGATCCGGGACATTGTTGGATATTACTGCCCAGAGACTGGTAAATGGCGCTCAGGCGGGATCAGGTTTATCGACGCTCAAACCGGTGAGGAAATGCCGAACGAGCTGGGTAAACCAATGTGTCTAATCATCTTCCGGGCTTGCAACTATGCCCCGGTCATACAAATACCTGTTAGCAAATTGGAGTTGTTAAATGCAGCGTAAATTGACGGAACACGAGCTAACCAACAAACCCGGTTGGGCAACGCATTACTACATAACTGAATACAGTGAGGTGGTGTTTGAGTCGACTGAGTACTTTCAGCATGGGTTGCAAGGTAGACGTTTCAAATCACACGGGTATGTGGCTGAAGGTGCTCAGCAGATAGCCCCAGTACCTCAAGCGCGGCGGTCAACGGGTTCAGCAGCTACATGTGTTGCCATTGGGGTTGTAGCACTGGCGGCGGTTGCGTTACCTGACAAATATCTCGCGGTGGTGAGCTGTTGCACCGCACTTGCTTTAACACTGAATATCATCAAAGGAATTAATCATGAAAATTAGACTGACAATGACACTCCCCGGTTGTTAAAGAGGTGCGCTATGACAACAATAATCTATGATGCCTTCAGTGACCAGATTGCATGTGATAGCCGCACGACAACCAAAGACATGATCGTGACTGACGATGCGCAAAAATGGTTTGATGCTGGTGGTTGGCGTGTATTTTGTACCGGGCAGACCTGCGATATCTACACGCTTAAGCAGGCTTATTTAACCAGGTCATTTGATAACGTTGGTCATCTGGAGTTTATCAAATACCACCCGGAACAAGGTGTATGGTACGGGCTCGTTGAGAATGGTGTATTGAAAACTGAACCCCTAACCAGCTCTTACGCCATAGGTTCCGGTCAAAAAGTTGCTATGTATGGCTTACACCAATGCCACCCACCGGAAGACATAATCGAGGTCGTAAAGACAATTGATTTTCGGACCGGTGGTAAGGTCCATTGTTTTGATGTAACTAATGCCATTACACGGGATTAAAAATAGCAGTGGTAATTTTTTGATAAAACAGTGCGTTGCCCGGGAATTTACCATTCCGGGGGGTTACGTCCGTGTTCTGAGGGCAGTAGTGTCTATTTGGTTGTTGGCAAGCGTTGGCTTCCTGTAGTAGATGGTGATTACAAGAAGCCAACAAGTGTGAACCTAGTCAGATTGTCGATACTGCTCAATTTAGACGAGTAGGGCAGTTGGGCTCAGTTTTTTACAGACTTGTCATTTTTGAGTGCTTCATTAATCTTGGTTCTTGCTGCTCTGGCGGAGGTCGTCGATATACCATAACGCAAACTCATCTTTGATCCACTTCTTATACCTGCATGGACAAAAGAGTCGAGCTTAAGGAAAAGGCCTGAAATACACCCAAAAAGCTCCTCAACGCAATCAAGCTTTTCAATTGATAGATATTTTTCATGAATAGGTATTCCGATACAGGAACGGATAATTCTTAGCCTAAGAATTATATTCTTAGAATCTAATTCACCGGAAATAATTTCATCTATTAATTGTCGATAAAAATGGTAAATGGCATTATGATGATCAATGATTGGGCTATTTAATGTGAAGTTTTTAGAGTTGTTATCTGGATATAAGAATTTATATAGTGCTTCTGAACTTTCTATGTGTTTGAAGTCATCAATGTTATCATCAATGAATTTATCAAATAACTCTCTGTGCTTATAGTAATTAGTGAAGATGTTATTTTCTTGAGTGACTTTTATTTGTTCTTCTACCTGTCTTGTTCCATGAATACGAGCTGCAAGGATTAAAAATGGGATTACGCTACTCAGGAAGTATAGCGGGACCTTTGAAATTTCAAAAAAGGTATCAATGCCCTCTTTGGTCCAGCTAAATTCATATCCTTTCCAGTAAAGCGAACCTACTAATAGAAATAACATTAACGGGACAGTCAAGGCTATCCAAAATATATACTGTCTATGTAGAGCTCGCTTAGGTTCGTTAGTAAGAATAGGTGGGGGGTTATAACGACTTACTGAAAATTGAAAGAATATTTTATTTAACCAAGGCATAATCATATCCCCTCACGTTCAGGTGTATTAACATCAAACAAAATGATCAGCAATACTCCAAACATCCCCGCGCGACCTAAATAAGTGAACAGTTCGAAGTTATCATAAATAAATGTCCAACCATTGAACTCTGGAATTAAGTTTCTTACCGTACTTTCCACTAATGCGATGAAGCAAATAAAAGTTTCATAACCGACCAAGTACATAAGAAAATTGTCTGAATAATGCATTTGAAATCGCCCGGTGAGCTTGAGTGATACCAATGGGCGATAAATAAACAGGTTAAAAGCAATACCTGAATATAGGACCTGTAGCCCAAATACAAGCAGCCCTAAATAAAGTGGTGACATATCACCGTTCAACTCAATTAGATAATTGAACGATACATATTCAACGACCAGGAGAGTCCCCAGGATTATTGCATTGTCTCTACAAGCAAATTGCTCTCTGTGTTGACAGAACCATGCAGTAGATGCGACGACTGCCAGCAGAGTTAAGTTAAATGCTGCAGAGTCTAGCAAAGCAAAACTAAAAGCTGCCACGAGTATCGTGCAAATTGCAATAAAACGAAAAGGGGATATCTCCATTATCAGAACTCCGAATATTTTAAGGAGCTGTCACAACCTCTATGATCTCAGGTAGTTGAGCTACTTTCTGTTGGACACTTGGCTTACCTGGTTTGTAGGTTCCACCACCAAATACATTTGCCGGATTGAACTTTATTTTTGACTGTAATTTCATAATGATTTCCTTCTATTTTGGGTCATTTTGATCTTACACGTACCTTCCCTGACGCTTCAACCCGGCTTTTACAGTCCTCCAACATTTCGACTAGGTCTATGTTTGAGTCAAGCTTACAAAAGCGCATCCACGTTAAAAAATGATTGAGTTTGATATTCGGACTTACGCTGTTTTCATAGTTCTCGTAGGTCTTGATGTTGATGTCCACTTTCTTAGCCATTTCTGCTTGTGTCTTGTTGGCAGCAAGCCGCATAGCACGCAAATGTTCACCTGTTATTTCCTTCATAGCTCAAACAGCCCTGTTAATTCTTGGTTAATGGTGTGATTTTTAACGTTAACTGTAGATATGATAACTCTATCAAATCGAATACATCCAAGGACAGAGGTTATGAATGTTTTTATACCTGATGACGAATTGCTATCTAATCTACGATTCAGTATTGAAAATGGTGTGGGGGTCTGGCACGTAGTCGGAGTATTGACAGACTATGAGCGAAAGTTCCTCGAAACCATCCCTGCAACTGAGGATGTCCGGGGTCGTTAGCTACTGCGTACGATCCGGACTAAATATTTAACCGTTGGACAGTTGTCCGATGGTACTGCTGTAAACGATGATGTTTCAAAGGTACGTGTCTTCAAAACACCCTTTAGCCGGCTTGTTGTTGTCGCTTGGCGCATTTTCACCGTTGCTTCTTTCTTGTCAGCAACTTCAATGTAAATAGCCTCTCCGACTTCCATCGGCAACAACAGATCGCTTAACGATTTTTTATGTATTAATTCTGGTTCAGACATTTAGTTCATCCCATGATCATTACAATGATAATACGATGTTATTGATAAAAAATTACACAGTCAAGACCAAAATTGAGCAGTTTGCATAATCGTAATGGTGCAGAGTGCTATCAGAACTTATCGACAACGCCAGCAGTAACAAGCATACCGCGCCACTGAGCATAACTTATCGTTCTGTGCTCGCTCTTGCCTTCAGCAGTTTCCCACTTACGCACAGCAGTTGAACCTTTTTTTGCGTTCCAGGTAACACCAACCAGTTTAGCCAGGTCGTTTTGACTGTATCCCAGAAGCTGTCTGAGCGCTTTAATCTGTTCAGGTGTCGGCGGCTCATACTCACCTGAATCGAAGCGCCTGGCGCTAGGTAGGTTTGCAAATCCTTCAATTGTCTCTGGTACACCTTCAGGGTTGACTAAGTAAACCGTTTTAACTTCACTCATATTGGTAATACGGGGCAATGCCCCGCCTCCTTATAGTATGCCAGCCTCTGCGAAGCTGTATGCGCCTTCAGCACCGACGATGATGTGATCCAGTACCTGAACGTCTATCGTTGCCAAAGCGCTCTGTAGCTTCATTGTGATGGCTCTGTCTGCATTGCTAGGCTCAATTGCCCCACTAGGATGGTTATGTGCGAACATGACCGACACAGCGTTGTATTGCAAAACCTGCTTTACGACTTCACGAGGATAAACACTCGCAGCGTTTACAGTGCCTTTAAACAGCTCAACAGATTCAATCATTCTGTTCTGAGAGTCCAGCAGCACAACGGTAAATACCTCCCGCTCGGACATCTCAATAAGTGTCTTAAAAAACTGTTTGGCTACTGCAACGCTTGTCAGCGCTTCGGTTGTTCTAACCTTACTCGCGAGGATAGCGTGGGCACTTTCGATAACTGACAATTCTTCTTTAGAAAATAGGTGATTCATGGATAACTCCAGATTGTTAGGTCATGGACTGTTCCCGACCTTTCGAATGTATATTAACGCCCCTTTGGGGCGGTTGCAAGTGCTTTATGTTATTTATTAACCAGTAAGTACGACTAGACAGATTGAGTTAGGTATAAACCCTATATAAATCAAGTTACTACAAAATTCTAGACAGATTAAGACAGGTTGATTTTTACAAAATATTCGTCTTGTCTAGTAAAAACCTTATATAAATCAAGTTACTACATTAGTTCCTAGACGATATGTACAGGCAAGACACTCAACCTCACTATTTGTGCGTGCTCGGGGGTGGGGGTCTGCTGTTCTCTATACCTATATACCTATATATCTATATATAAATATATATTTTTATTTTTATATAAAAGTAATTGTCTATTGTCTAAAAGGTAAGTTAGTAAATTGAAATGTAAGGGGTTTTAACTAGACAGATTGAAAATGCGTGTATTGTCTAGTGTGTCTAGGTTGTCTAGTAGCATCGTCAGCATAGTGAAATCATCACTAGCAGAATCAGTTAAGTGATTCTCATCTGGTTAATTAAGCTCATCATCATCATCAGAATCACTTAACTGATTTCAATCATCTAAGTGTTCTCAATTTGACGAGAGAGAACCTGTTTACTTATCAGAATCGATGGATAATTACTTGCTTATCAATGTGTTACATGGTTTGGGGTGGCAGGGTGCCCCGTAGTAGGTTCTTTTTAAAGGAATTTTTGATGCAGGGGCGCTGACTCGCGGAGAATTGCCACTCAGCATTTTCAAAACTACATGTTTGATATCTTCAAAATTAAGGAGTTAAATGCTACTGTCTGGAATCACTTAACTGATTCTGGTCAACTGTATGAGCATTCAACCTGGTTCACTAACTAAAGATAAATTTGACCTCTATGTAGAGCTCACGAGGATCAGTAGTAAGACTGTTATCCAAGGTTTAAAGATGTCCTTTGTTCTTGGTCTTACTGATGAAGAAGTGATCGAGAACATTGATGGTTTGACGTCCTCAAATTATCATCGTGGCAAACGTGCATTCATAAAAACGTACGACATCGTAAGGAAAATCAATGAGTGAAGTTAATCAAGCTGAGCTGGCTGAGCTCTTCGACGTAACACCGAAAACCATTCGTGAATGGCGTGAGCAGGGAATGCCTGATAGAGGTAAAAAAGGTCGTTCAGTGATTTATGATACTGGCGAGTGTTTTCATTGGCGTATTGAATTCGAAGCTGCCAGAACCAAAGAGCGTTTTGGTGTAAACGAAGAAGCGTCAGAGAAAATGAATTTACTTGAAGCAAAGACACGCAAAGAGTCGGCCAACGCACTCTTAGCTGAATTAGAACTGGCTAAAGCGCTTAGTCAGGTTGCCAACATTGATGACCTGATGCGTAACGTTGCAACAGCACTTCAAAGTGTCCGGGCCAAACTCATAGGTCAATCAAACAGGCTTTCGGGGAATCTGGCACATCAGGATCAAGACGAGGTGTGTCGTATCCTGGATGAAGACGCAGACGAAACTTTAAAAGCGTTGTCTGATTTCAATCATAAGTATGTGTAGGGAATATTGAGTGATTAAAATTGCTAGGGAAATATTTGGTGACTATAGTCAAGTTGCTCTAGGGGCGACCACTGTGGTTTTTAGTGCATCAGTATTGATATTTATTATGTTACTACTTCATTTGGCAGGAGGCTCAGGAGGTGCATTAAGTGCGTACGCCGATATGCTTACGGCTGTTGTGACAGTATTTATTGCAATTGCAAATTTTGGTGTGTTGATAGTTGCTAACGATGCAAAAAAGAAGTTTTATAAAGAAAAAGTTATGGAGGAAACTAAAGCAGTATTAAAACAGTTATCACAACTAGAACACCTATCTGTAGTAATGTATCAAAACTACGCTATTAAGCTTTACATCCTGCACTATACAGAAGAAAGCACAACTCCTCGTAGAGTGCATGAGGAGAGAAAGTATAGTAAAACATGCAAAAACGTAAAGTTCACATATTCACCCAAATACTCTGAATCCGAGTCTCTCGATAATTTTATGAGTAACTTTAGGGAAAGCTACAGTGATTTAATTCTTAATTTGAGTATCGTTGAATCATTCGGGAATATACTTGGTAAGGAGGTTGATTCAATCAGAAGTCTGTTGAATGAGGTTACAGATTTGATATCTGATGACTACAATGCTTATAAAGGTATATTTAACAGAGTTGGCACTGAGTCGGGTGTCATAGTACTTGTAGATGAAAGGCTTCCAGTTGTGCTACCTGTCAAGCAAGGAGAGTTTCAACAAATTCCTCATAGAGTATTGAAGAGCGTTGACTTTAACTTTTCCGAAGAGGATTACAAGTATAAGAGATACGATGAGAGTGACTTAAGAATGGTGCTCAAGTGCCAAGCTTATTACGATGAACCAGACAGGGAGTTTGAAATACTGACCCGATTGACTGATTTTATTAAAGATAACAAAGTATCACATGATAGAGATACTTTAGTTGATTATAAGGCATTCAAATTAAAAGATTCTTCGACTTTGAATTCGCGTTTCGAAGAGTTAAAAACTAGAGTTTCAGATGTGATAGTTGAGTTTTAACTTACACCGTCAATTTCTTTAATCCTCTCGACAATTGCTGCTTTTTCTTCCAGTGCTTTTAACGCGGGTGTAAAGTTCGGTTCCTTCACCTGGTTAAGAGCACATGCGACCTTCTTATCCGCACCTTTCACCAGGTGATCGTACAACGCATCAATCACACTCTCGCTGGATATTCTTGTAAGGCTCAATAGCAACTTGAAACGCTCGGGGCTTTGCATCCCTTTGAACAGGTATTTCATGGAATAATTATCGGTTAAGTCATAATTATTTTTGAATGTAGCAAACCAGTTTGCATAACTCAAATGATGCACATATGATTGCGGTAATTTGCAACTATTGAGTTATGCAGTGGGTGTAGTCAAAGACGTCTTAGTTACCAGCCCTGAAGCTATCGAAAAGATTGAAGCTGATCTGACAGACATCTTTCGCACATGCTTACGACCACCTCCAAAATTAGACTTGGTTCAATGGGCGGACGAGTACCGATATTTACCTGATAACAGCGCTGAATCAGGCAGGTGGAAAACAAGTCGCGTTGAAGCCGCTCGACAACCCATGTTGAGTATTTCAGATCCGCAGGTTCAAGAAGTCACAGTGATGGCATGCATTCAGTTCATGAAAACTGAGCTGATGATCAACACCGCGATGTACTACATGCATCAGGAACCCGCGCCGATCATGTACATAGCGCCAAATGAGAAGCTTGCTGAAGCTTGGTCAAAAGAGCGTTTAGTCAAGTCAGTCAATGCCACACCAGTAACAGCAAATATCTTTTCGGACAACCGCCGGGGTGAAGGTAACACCATCCTTCAGAAGCAGTACCCGGGCGGCCAAATATCCATAGTATCAGCGCGTAACCCCGGCGATCTGGCAATGCGTGCGTGCATGGTCATGCTGTTTGACGAGGTGGATAAGTACCCTTACAACGTTGGTGCTGGTTCCGGTGGCTCAGGTGGTGAGGGTGACCCGATAGCGGTAGGATGGGGACGTGCCACAACATTCGGAAAACGAGCAAAAAAAGTAAGTGCCTGCTCACCGACTGTTGAAGGTAAATCCCGTATTGCCTTTGATTACAAGAACTCCAACCAGTCTGTATTTATCCAACCGTGCCCCCACTGTGACCATGCAAAAACTCTCACCTGGCCAGACGTTCATATCCCCAAAAATGACAAAGGGGAATTCCTTCACCTGGAAGCCGCGATCAGGTGTTCAGAGTGTGGCGCCATCTGGAACGAATCAGACCGGCTTCGCTCTATCCGTAACGGTTATTGGGTTGCGACCAAGCCAGAAGTTACGTGGCACCACGGTTATAAAGTGTCATCACTCGCGAGCCCGTTCACCCCGGTAACAACCCTTGCCAAAGAGTTTTCTGACGCTCAGGGGAAAGCTGAATCACTCAAGGCATTTTACAATACCCGTATGTCTGAAACGTGGAAGGAAGTCAGTGACCAACCTGACCACGAGCGACTTTATGAGCGTCGTGAATCCTTTGAAATTGGCATCGTGCCGCGTGGTGGCTTATTCCTGACATGCGGTATCGACGTACAAAAAGGCTATCTGGTTTATGAGGTTGTGGCGTGGGGTAGGCGTAAGGAAAACTGGTCCATTGAGAAGGGGGTGATACCCGGTCATATCTCAGAAGATGAGACACACGAGCGGTTACGGGAATTTCTGGATCGGACATTTACCAACTGCATTGGTATCGAAATGCCTATGCTCAAGGTCTGCATTGACTCTGGTTATGAGACTCAGCAGGTATATAACTTCGTCCGCAATTACGGGAGTGCACGAGTCGTTGCGGTGAAAGGGGAGAAGGATGAAAACCTCTCTACAGTGCTTGGTACACCTAAGCCTGTAGACATCAATTTAGACGGGAAGCGGATCAGCAACGGGACCATGCTTTGGCACGTTGGCGGCTCAGTCATCAAAGAAGAATTCTACCGCTGGTTAAACCTGAAGAAGCCGACGGATGAAACTTTAGCTGCTGGTGGCGGATACCCATCCGGTTACTGCCACTACCCAATGTACGATGAAGAATATTTCCTACAAATCACGGCAGAACAGCACGTCATGCATACTGATAACCGTGGTTTCCAGAATTATCAGTGGCAGAAAGTACGTGAAGATAACCACTTTTTGGATTGTCGTATTTATGCACGTGCTGGTGCTGCAATGCTGCAAATTGACCGGATGAAAGACGCTGATTGGAACAGCCTGGAAACCAAGTATTACCCCGATATAGCGCCAGTTGATTCTGTTGCTTCGGAAGCGCCGGCACCTCAACCAGTTAGTAAAAAATCAACCCGGAAAAAGAAACGTGAAGGATGGATCAAACGATGAACGAGAAACAAGAATACTTAGCCAGACTGGAAAAAGCTTATTACTCAGGTGCTCTGAAAGTACGTGAAGATAACCAGTGGATAGAATTTCAAAGCGCCAAGGATATGCGGATCGCGATTAGTGATTTGAAGCGTGAGCTTGCCGGGAACAATCCCCGACGGCGGAAAATCATATCGAGCAATGGCTACTAACAATTGACCAAACAATAAAACCCGTTTATCCTGTGTAAAATGCAACAAAACAGTTATGCAGTTTGGGGCGGTTTTGAATAATTTGATTGACAGAGTGATAGGGTATTTTGACCCGCATGCAGGCTTAAAGCGCGCTCAGGCACGCACAGCCATGTCGTTTGCTCGTCAATATGATATTTCATCAAAAAGCCCCCGTAATAACGGCTGGAAACGGCCTAAAACCACCGCATCACAGGAAGTAAGTGCGGCACTGAATGAAGCAATGGCAAGTGGTCAGGAGTTGTGCCGAAATAACCCGCTTGCTAAGCGAGCTAAGCGCGTTATAGCTGCAAGCACTGTAGGTGCAGGTATTCGGGTTAAATTCGTTCATGAGGACGGCAAGCCCAATAAAAAACAAGAGCGTCAGTTAATCAAGCTCAATAAAAAGTGGAAGCGCTGGGCGAAAGGTCGGTCATGCGATTTCGATGGTCACCACACGTTTTATGGCCTCCAGTTTCTGTGGATGTCTACGATTGTAGAATCAGGCGGTGTCTTCATCAGAAAACACGTTACGAAAACCGGGGAATTGGAGTTACAGAGTTTTGAGCAGTCGCATTTAGATCGCGCTAAGTCAGGTTCAGGCACAGACACGGACGTCGACATTGTTGATGGTATGGAATACCGAAACGGCAAGTTAGCAGGTTATTGGCTGTATGACACACCGACTCAAACGCTGACGCACAGGCACCTAAAGCAAAGTAAATTCTATCCGGTAGATGACATAGTCCACATCTTTCTTAAGGACCGCACCGGGCAGCATTTAGGTATTACCTGGTTCGATGCATCCGCAAATATTTTACGGAATTACGAGATATACAAAGACGCGAAGCTGATGCAGCAGCAGATTGCGGCCTGTTTTGCACTATTTGTGGAAGAGGGCTCCAGCGCTGGTGGTCTAGCCGGTGAGTTAGATACAGAACTACCTGACGAAGTGACGCCGGGAATGGTAGAAAAGATTGCTAACGGGCAAACACCGCATGTTGTCACCCCTCCAAAAGCCGACGCTTCAACAAATTTTGATATCGGCTTGAAGCGGGATATTGCGGTAGGTGTTGGCACCACATACGAATCCATGACAGGGGATAACTCGCAAACGAATTTTGCATCTGGTCGCATGGGACGCATTGAGTTTCACCAGCAATTGGACATCTATCAGCACATCATGCTTGAACCAGCTTTGGACATTATCGCTACCTGGTTTATGGACCTGTTTGAATTTCAGGATCGCTCAATCAACTCAACAAAAGAGTTTGAACCTAACTGGACTTTCCCTCCACGGCTATCAGTCGATCCGAAAATTGATTTCGACCACATCATTTCTCAGGTGAGAAACGGAATGATGTCGCCAAGTGAAGCAGCCCAGAAGTTGGGTAAAGACTTTATAGCAGTAATAAAACGGTGGAAAGAAGACAAAGAGTTGTTGGACGGTCTGCCATTCGATTTTGACCCGTCGATGTTCTCAAGCGCTGGCAATCAGATTGATGAGGATGATACTGCCAGCGGCACTACGAACAACCAAACAAAAGGTGAAAATGATGAATAGAGCAGACGCAGCTGCAACGGTATCAGCCAGCACATCAGGGGTTGGTGGTGTGACGGTCGCTTCAGGTGTATTGGAACAACTTAGTGTTTACGCACCGCTTATTGGTCTGGCTATCTCTTTCATTTCTTTGTTGTTAGCCATTGTATTTTTCATCGCAGGCCGGGCAGACAAAAAGCGGGAAAACAGTTTACTGCGTGAAATTTTGACGGAGAAGAAGGAGCACTCAAATGCCTGTGGAGAATGAAACGACAGTACGTCAAGGTACGTTTAGTGTCAGGGCTGAAATTAAACAGGACTCGATTGATGCAGAGAACCGTACCGCTTGGGTGTGTTTTTCAACCGGTGAAGCTGGCAGGCGCTACGACTGGTGGAATGACACCGAGTATATGGAAGAGCTTGACATCACGCCTGAATCTATACGGACAGCTCGTTTGGACAAAGGGCTGTCCGTTTGTGACAACCACAATACTTGGTCTTGCCGGGGGGTTTTTGGGATCACCGAAGAATATAAAATTGAGAACGGCGAGATTCTGGGGCGTGTCAGGTTTGCCACTGATCCAGCTTCAGAAGAAATGTGGATCAAGGTAAAGGATCGTATATTGAGGCATGTATCTCTTGGTTACAAAGTTCATAAGTACCAAAAGTCCCAAGCTGAAGACGACAAAATCCCTACGTATCGGGCCATTGACTGGACTCCCACTGAATTAAGTTTTACCCCGGTTTCGTTCGAAACCACCAACGGCGTACGCTCAGAGCAGCGTGCAAAAGAAGATCTACACACAGTAATCATAGAGGATGTCACTATGGATCCAGAGAACTCGAACGAAGCCACTGAACAGCAGGCTCGTTCTGATGACGGCGGTACTCAACCAACACCAGACACAATTGAGACACCATCAACTGAACAACAAACACGAAAACAGCAAGCTGCACCAGTACAACAACCAACCGTTAACCGTGCCGACCTGGGCACGATGTTAGACGTGACACGTAAAGCCGGGTTAGACGATCAAGTGGCTATTGATGCGTTTACTCGTGGTGATTCTGTTGAGTCGATATACAAAACGGCAATAGAAGCAAAGTCGGATGGTTCACAACAGAGCACGATCCGAAACTATGCGACCTTTGTTAGTGATGCACGCTCAGATCAGCGCGAAAACGTACGGTTAGCGGGTGAATCGTTCTTACTTCAGCGGTCCGGGCGTAAGATGCATGAAAATGTATCGGCTTCTTTGGTTCGTGATTTTACAGGTATGTCATTGCTTGATATGGGGCGGTATTTCGTGGAGGCTCGTGGTGGTAGCACTCTTGGCATGAGTCGAAACGCATTAGCTGCACGTTCTTTTCACTCAACAAGTGACTTTCCATTGTTACTTGAAAACGTCATGAACAAGAACTTACAAGACGCTTATCAAGAGACCCCGCAAACGTTCCGAGAACTTGGCCGTCGAACCACAGTTAATGATTTTCGTGAGAAGAAAACATACTCACTTGGTGACGCGCCGAACTTACTTCCAATTGGTGAAGATGGTGAGTACAAGGCGGGTACATTCAGCGAAAATGGTGAAGCCTACTCGATTGCGACGTTTGCAAGAAAAATCGGTTTTACTCGCCAGATGCTCATAAACGACGATATGGGTGCGTTTGATCGTATAGCGCCAATGTTTGGTCGCTCCGGGCGAGATCTGGAATCAAATATCGTGTGGGGGCTAATCCTTGGCTATAACTTTTTCACTAACAAGCCACAACCTGTATTACTGAGAGATAAAAAGCCAGTCTATCACGCGGAACGAAACAATTACCTGACCACTGGTTCAAAACTCTCAAAAGACAACCTCAAGAAGATCCGCAAATTGGGTCGACAACAAAAGACCCTTGATGGCAACTTCATGAATGTAACCTGGGATTACCTGGCTGTTTCAGATGAAAATGAAACAGTAGCAGAGGAGCTTCTATATCCCACGCACATCGCAAACACCATGGCTGAGCAGCATCTACGACACAAAATGTCTTTGCTGGTTGAACCTCGAATTTCAGCTGTAAATGAGCACCAGTATCACACTTTTTCTATGGCATTAGACACGTTTGAATACGCGTACCTTGCTGGTGAAGAGGAAATGTACGTCGAGACCAGAACAAGTCATGACATTGATGGTATGAGCATGCTTGTTCGAAAGGATTTTGGCGCGGGCTGGGTCGATTATCGCGGTACGGCTATGGCTACCGGTGCAAATTAAGGAACAGACAATGAAAAATTACATTCAAGAAGGTCTATCACTCGAGTTTACAGCCCCTGCTGGCGGTGTTGTTTCTGGAGGGGTGTACATCATTGGCTCAACCGTTGTTGTTGCATCTGTCTCGGCTGCAGAAGGCGAGCGTTTTAACGGGCGTACAGAAGGTGTGTATGAGTTGCCAAAGACGGCAGCACTAACAGCAGGTGAAGGTGAACCCGCGAAGTGGTTAGCTTCATCTAGCTCAATCAGCAGTGCAGCCGGGGCTAAAGTGGTTGGCGTGTTCACTGAACCAGCCGTTGCTACCGAAACTAGCTGCATTGTCCGCCTGGTTCAAACGGTGGTGGTGTAATGAGCTATCGAGACGTTTTCGGCCTGATGGGTAAATTAGTGAGTGACGCACTTGGTTATACCTGTGTGTATTCAACCATCGACGGTGAAACCATTGAAAACGTCTCGATAACTATCAACACGAGTAAACCTGTAGTTGATGAATACAACATTGTTTCTGGCTGTATTGTTGAAGCCGGGATCCTGATTGACGACATACCTGAACCAACAATTGGAGACTCTTTTATTGATGACTTAGGTCGAGCCTGGAAAGTAGACGGTTTAATCAAAGTTGTGACCGGCAAAACTTATGTTCATGTTGTGGAGCAGTACTAATGCCTGTTTATGATGTAACGGACCTACGCAAGCTGGTTGGTAAGATAAAGACCCAGCCAAAGACAGCAGATCGTGCCGCTGCCTTAGCCATCAATAAAACGGTCACTTATTCAGTTCGAGAGGCTATTGGAGACATAACGACTGAAACGACCTTGGAAACCGGATATGTAAAGAGGCATATCAAGCAGGTGTCACGAGCTGCACCGGGTAATCTCAGAGCTGTAGTCGTGGCAAATACGCGTGAAACGTTGCTGTCGCGCTTTCAATATCACAAGACCGACGATGGTATTGCTGTACGCGTAAACAAGCGTGGTGGATTCCAAAATATCCCACATGCCCGGGTAATGAAAAAGCCTCTCAGAGGTTCATTTAAGACCGGAATCGTGTTGGCAAACAAACATGCTGTTGGTCACTTTCGCCGAGGACTTCACAAAGGACAAGGACGGACACCTGGTAAATCACGCAAGCTTCAGAGGATTTTGCGTAAGGCTCGGACCAAACCGTATGGTGTTGAAGTGCTGCATTCACGTTCAATCAATCAACTTTTCGTGAGTGCACGGGAGCGAATTCAGCCAAATGTGAAGCACAAACTAAGAAAAGAGTTTAAGAAGGATTTTAGGAGGCTTTCGCGATGATTCAAACCCCTGCAATACACGGTGTCATGAAGAAAGACATTGAAGAAAAGCTGGGTAAATTGCCGAATGTCACGGTGTTCTCAGGCTTTATTCAGCAGCACATTAAAGACCTGATCCAAGGTGGCAAGTTACCAGCAATTGTTGTTCAACCAGGTGACGATATACCTTCGGATGCCAAAAACGATACGTCAAAGATATCGCGAGAAATCAAGGTCGCGGCTTTGGTTGATGCGGGAGAGAAAGACACAACGGTAGAGCGTTTGGATGACTTGCTTTTTCAGATCCGACAATCACTTTATGTTGCACACGAAGAGTTGTCTGTGTCGACTATACGGCTCGGGCCTGCAAAGTTTGATTATCCAGAGCCGGGTGAGCAAATAGCGGTTGTCGAGACGAGTATCACCGTGACCTATCAAGAGAAATGGAGAGAAGAATGACAGCAGAAAACATCAAACCAATTGGCGACATTGCCATTTTAAAAGTTATCCCGAATGAACAAAAAATCGGAACAATTGTGCTGGCAGGCAGTGCTATTGAACCGTCAACCTTGTGTGAAGTCATGGTCCCTAATGAGGTGAGTTATCACCGTAATGGTGAGCCTAAATCACCGCATTTGAAAGCCGGTGACGTTGTTCGTATCCCAAAAGGTAGTGTTGGAACGGAAATGCCAGAAGCGCCTGATGGTGAGACCTGGTTAGCCGTTCCCGACGACTGCATTTTGTACATTGTTGGAGATAGTAAAAATGGCAGTTAAAACAAAACTCATATCGGTAACCTTTTCATGCGTTACCGAGTTTAACGGCGTTGAGTATCAGCCCGGTGATGCAGTAAGCGTGTCACCTGAGATTAAAGCGCTTTTTGAAAAACATGGATTCATTGAAGGTGAACAAAATGCAGACGACAAGCAATAAGAGTTTTCAAGGGCGGGGTTCCATTTATGCGGAAGAAATTGGAGCTAGTAGCGGGTTACTACCATTCGGCAATTGCTCGGGTCTTGATCTGTCAACCAATGAAGAATCTCAGGATCTTAATGACTACGAGAATCCAGGTGGTGGAGTCTTGGACACACTATCCCGAGTGAACCAAATTTCAGCTAGTATCACGTCTACCAGTTTTTCCGCGCGTAACATTGCTATCGCTTTGCGCGGATTAGTCAATACGTCAGCGGCGGTCGCTGTTGCTGCAGAAGAACACACTGTAAAGCTGGATGCATTCACACCATTCAACAAAATTCCCGACAAGTCAAAAACAATCACCGTCACCGACAATGCTGGTACTACAACCTACGTTGAAGGTACTGACTATAAAGTTCGTAACAGTGGTCTGATTGCTCTATCGGGTGGAACAATCGCTGATAACTCTGTCATCAAGGTAACTTACGAGTCAATGACTTCACATAACATTGAAGGTATAACCCAGCAGGGAAAAGAGTATCGGATTGTCTTTGATGGGTTGAACGAAGCAGACAGTAACAAACCCGTACGCATTACGCTGCACCGGGTTCGCTTCAGTCCTGCTGATGCCCTGAGCTTTATCAGTGATGACTTTTCCAATGTTCCACTTAACCTGACAGTTTTAAAAGATGGTTCAATTGCAGGCGCCGGTCAATCCCAGTACCTGAAAATTGAGCAAGCGGCATAGTTCCAATCAGTGGCCGTTAGCGCGGCCTTTTTGAGGTTTCTCAATGAGTAATGAGCACAACAAAGAAATTGTTCAGCTAATTATTGACGCAAAAAATTTGTCAAACGACGAGTTGACTGAAGCGGCTGAGCAATTGCAAGGGTTGAGTAGAACTGCGTTGAGAGCGGAAAAAGCACTTGCAGATATTGAAGTTAAGCAAGGTGCGCTTGATTCATTTCGTGAACTAAAAGAGCAATTGAATAAAGCTCGTAATGCTGTAGCGGTTGCGGAAGTTGATTTTAAAAAGTTATCTAGCTCAATTAAGAATAATAAAAACGCAACTGACCAACAAAAACAGTCGCTTGAGCTTGCTAAAATTCAACTAAAACAACAGCGTAAAGAGCTTGCGAGTCTACAAAGCACTTATGATAAATCACTAAGAGACATTAAACAGTTTGGCGCCCATAGTCGCAACCTGGTTCAGGTTTCTCAGGAACTTGAGGAAGCTCATAAGAAGCAAGCACAAGAGGTTGACCGGCTCAATGCTGAACTTGCAAAGCAGACTAACACCGTCAACCAGCAGATTGAATCTGAAAAGCGACGCATTGGCGTCACCGGTGAGCTGAACGACGAGATCCGCAAACAGATAGAACAAGAGCGTAAAGCAGCTGAGGCTAAGGAGCGAGAGCAAGAGGAAGCTTATCAACTTGCGATTACGCTTAAAAAGTATGAGCAGCGGCTGGCATCCCTAAATCAGGAAAAGAAAAAAGGGACTATCTCAAGCGGCGACTATATCCGCCAGGAAGATGAGCTCAGGCAACAGCTGGGCCTGACCAGTGCGCAGGTGAGTAAATCCCGCCAGGCGGTTGAAGCGGATGCCAAGGGGAAAGGCCAGGCGACAAAATCCACTGAATCACTCTCAAAGGCAACCCGCAGGCTAGCTAAGGTTTATGCGCTATTGATCTCAGCGCAGTCTGCTGTGAGTGCTGTGCGCGAGTCAACTAAAGCCTATGGCGAGTCAGAAGCTGCGATCACAAAGGTGGAAAAAACCACCGGGCAGGCCCGTGAGGCTGTCTCTGCCATGTACCAGGAACTATCGGTGTTGTCTCAGGAGATCATGCCAACCAGTACCAATGAACTGGCCCGTTATGCAGAGGTTGCCGGTCAGCTGGGGGTTAAATCCACCACCGATATGATGAACCTGGTTACCGCAGCAGATGCCCTGAATGTTTCGACCAATTTGGCGGGTGACGAAGCAGCCATGCTGCTTGCCCGGATTTTGTCTATGACTGGGGAAGGGATCCCCAAAATACATAACCTGGCGTCATCGGTGGTCGAATTAGGGAATAACTTTGCTGTCTCTGAAGACGAAATCGTACACATGACCAAAGAAATTGTGACAGGTACAAGTGCGATTAAATTGGGCAGTGCTGCTGCGGCGGCATTTGGTACTGTACTGAAGGAATCAGGCCAGCAGGCAGAGCGATCACGTTCGGGTTTCACCCGGTTATCTCAGACAATCTTGCAGGCCGTGCAAAACGGCGGAAAAGACCTAGACAGGCTGTCAAAACTGACTGGGGTTGCTGCTGACGAAATTGAACAGCACCTTGGTGAACTGCCTGAAGAGGTGCTTTATAAGCTTATTAAAGGGTTTAGTGAGGCAAAGGACTCTGGGGAGTTACTATCGGGCATACTGCGGGATATGGGGATTGACTCGCAGGAAACGCTTGAAGTGATGGAAGTGCTATCCAATAAGGTTGGTCGTTTACGTTATGGCATTGACTTGTCGAGCAAGGCGAACATCAAGCATACAGCCCACCTGGAAGAAGCCGCTAAGGCCTACGCCAACCAGGAATCCCAGATTGCGAGGTTGATCAATCAATTTTCAGGGCTGAAGCGTGCAGTGGGTACAGCCTTGAGTGATGAACTCGATTCTGGCGTGCGGGCGACGTCGGCACTGATGGAAACACTGGAACAGTCAATTGTCACGGTGATGAACGAAGTAGGTAACATTACTTCGGGGTTTGGTGAACTAATTGATACATTTGACGATGCTACTGAGGTGATTGGAGGATTTGCCGGAGGGGCGTTAGACGCGCTTTTAAAATCAGGTCTAAACAACGTCACCATGTTATTTAACAATCTGACACTGGCCATCAGCGGTGCTGCACTGGCAATCAATGAGCTCAAAATATACGCCAAAGAGGCGACGGGTGCCTCAGAAGAAGAGCTGGAAAAGCTCAGGGAAGTGAGCCGAAAACTTGCGAAGGGGATGGAGCGGGACGTAAAGGACATAGGGAATTCATGGGATAAGTTTACAGGAAAGTCCAGCTCAGCTTACGAAGATTTTCAGCAGACCTATAAAAAATATGGCAATGCGGTCAGTTCACTGGGTGAAGAGCAGCAAAAGCAACTCGCAGAGTTAATCAAGGCAAATGGCTATGTAGAAAAGCATGAACAGGCGTATATCGACCTGTCTGCGGCTTTGGTACGTGCCAATCGGGAGGAGGAAATCCGCACCCGGATGCTTGAGCAAAATGTCAAGCAAGCAGAAAAAAGGGCGCAGCAGGAGCGCGAAGAAGTTGCACGCAATAAAGCACTGCTCAAACAGGCTGAAGAACTGAACCTGACTCGACAGCAAATTACCGAGCAGCAAGAGGCTCTGAGCAAAGCAAATGCAGAAGGTGCGATATCAGCCATTGAGTACAAAAATAAAGTTGACTTGCTGACAGTTGCAGAAGAAAGGCTCATTGAAAAACAATCTGCCCATTCAACTCAGCGAAAAATTGCCATATCTCAAAACTCACAGCTGAGTGATTCAGTCCGGGATCTCAAATTAGCAGAAATTGAGCTGGATGAAGCTATCTGGCACCTGGACAACCAGCTTAAAGGTAATATTAAAAATGACACTGAAAAGCTGCGACTGACTCTGGAACGAATCGACGCCGAGCGCGATTTAAAACTCGTTCAGGAGAAGCTTGCAATTCAGCAGGAGCTGGAGTCGAAGCGCCATCATGAGCTGGCAGACATTCGGGAAAAAAACGCACTTGCTCTTGAACGTCTAAAGAGCAAGTACGAAGCAAACATCATTACGTATGGCGAATATGCTCGCGAAAAAGAAAAGCTGGAGCTGGTGACGCGCGTACTGACCAATGCCCTGGGCGATGAAAGCGACGCCGAAGATCGATATCGGAACACCAAAAATGCATCCAATCAGGTTATCCGAGCTGGGATCGGCCTGACCCGCGAGAGCACCGCCGCAATACGCGAGCAGGCTGAGCAAGTCAGAAAAGCGACCCAACACATTAACCTGTTTGCCAGTGCTCACAACAACCTTAATAAACAGTTTGATTTCAGCAATACCAGCACGCAACAACTCAAAGAGCGTTACGACGAGCTACAGGGTGCCATCATGGACAATCAGCGTGTAACGAGCGGTTGGTGGCGTGACCTGGCGCAGGAGAGTAATGCCGCGTTTGCCCGCGAGCAACAGATCATCTCCCAGACGCTGCATATGCGAGAGCTAACTGAGCAAATCAACTCGGGCAGCGTATCACTCGATAAGTTAGATACCTACGCACGCCAGGCCTCACAGTCATTCAGCCTGCTCGGTCAATCTGATCTGAGCAATTACCTGCGTCAGATTGAAGCGGCACGGGCCGAGCTGCAACAGTTGCAGCGTGAGACCGCCAGTACAACGGCATCTGCGCCGAGCCCGGCATACACACCAGCATTAAATCCGACCGTGCAAACCGCTAATGACACTGTGGTGATACGCCTGGAATCTGGCAGCCAGTCGGCTCAGGTGCAGGGTAACCGCCAGGCTATTAATGACATTATCCGGGTCTTGAGAGAGGCGGGGTTAAACGTCGCATGAATACATTAGAGGGGATCCAGTTACCCAGCCTGCAATGGCATCACACCGACTACTGCGCCATATCGCAAAAGGTGACGGCATCAATAACCGGCCACCGGGTGATCCAGCGTGGGCGCATGGCCGAAGGGCGTCCTATCACATTGGACGGTGCCGCTGATAGAAGCTGGTTATCACTCGAACGAGTAAACCAGCTGTCTGAGCTGAGGTATCAGGATAACGCACTCAGGCTGGTGTTTAACGGCGCAGAATACAAGGTTAAGTTCGCGCTGGACCAGGCGGACCACCTAGTGATCCGCAAAGTGATGGGTGAAACCTATTTTGTCGAAAGGATTAAGTTAATTGAGGTACTGAGCTGATGGCCCTGTTTGAAGGTGATATCAAATTTAAAAGATCGCAGAGCATGGAAGACACGCCGGAAGGCGGCGGACGCATAACTGGTGATGTGATATTGGATGGCGAGCAAAACAGCATATTTCAGGACATTTCTGATCTGGACAGAGCATACGGCTCAGTGTCGATGATGAAAGTGTACTGTCATGTAGACAGTGCGAACAGCGACAAGTTTTTCGGTGCAAATTTTGCTGTTATTCAGCCGCCGGCCGACCCCAGTGTGTCGCTGACCATGATGACCACACACAGTCATTATGACCGCCGTAAGGATGCCAAGAACATCGTTGAAAGTTACTTGACCCGGGCCAGCGAATGGGCGGGGTCACTGCTGGGCATACAGTTGGCCGGTCAGCGTACAATCCGGATTGTTCAGCGAGAGGAAAGCCGGGATCCCGATGTAGGTGAAGTGTTGGCCTTGATACAAAACGAGGGGCAGCAAAACGAATTTGAACAGTACGTAAAGATTGTGGATACCAACCGGGAGGTGCGTCCATTTTCGACGATGCTCAATGGCAACCTGAGTGAATTTACCAGAGCCGTGGTTACATGTGAGATCAGTGAACCACTGCGGCATACATTTACGGGCGGTGAGCCGTCACCGGTAGATTTCAACGCTACGCCGTGTACGATCCGTGAGACCATCGTCGCCAATGCAGCTAAGTACTACGCCACCAATAACCTGGCACAGGACGCCGCGCTGGGCAGCATGACCATTCAGGCTGACTCTATATTCACCCAGCTGGTGCCATCGTCCCGAACCGAAACACCAATCACCGATGTAAACGCAGTCGGGCAGGTGAATACGGTTGTAGGGTCGTCAGGGCAGACCACATTTTCGACCACTCTAAATCTTGGTCCCAGTAGGTCATTATTTTTCGGCGGGGCTGTTAAACCTTCAACCGTAAAAATTCACGTATCAGGTACGGTAATAACAGACTTTAACAGCGACCTGCGGATCAATGACCAAATAGTCGGCTATCTGGATTATGAAAATGGTATTGCCCAGTTTAATGCTGACATGCCTGTATTTGGCACATCTTCGCTGAGAGTTGAATACTCTCCCGCCTCGGTTAAACCAGTAACAGTATTCTCAGATGTTGATGAGATCACAGCGGAGAATAGAGGCTACGCCTTTGTAAAAAACCTATCACCGACGCCGGATCCGGGCACCATGCGGATCAGTTACCTGGCACAGGGTAAATGGTACGTGCTAACCGATAGCGGGGCGGGTGTATTGCGTGGCAGTGATGCCAGCTTGGGGTCTGGTCTATTGGACTTTGCAACCGGTACTTTGCAACTGACATTGGGTGTTTTACCTGATGCAGATAGCGCCATCATTTACCAATGGGGTACAGAGGTTGCGACAATTGACCGGGCGGGTGATACCAGTATCAAGCCTTGGTTTACGCATCAAATTGAGGCAGGCAAAACACTTACTCCGGGCAGTGTGACAATCACCTGGGGTGATAAAACAGCAAGTGAGGCCGGAGGCGATGGATTTGTTGAGGTGGACTATCAGACCGCGGAAGTAAAATTTTTACCTGCAGTATTGCCTGAGCGTGCGGAATTTATCATTCAATATGAAGTTGCCGGGGATGTTTTATCTGAGGAGCTTCAAGCCACAGGCAGCAGAGGTGAATATGTGGTTACTACGAGCGGCGCAATTCAGCCTGGTACAGTTATGTTTGAGCTAAATTGTGAAACCAAATCCCCACGGCAGGGGCGCGGCTATAAGCGATTCAATGTTTTTGACCCACAGGTGCAAGTCACCGTGCATGACGATGGTGCAGGCAATTTGGTCAATAATTCGTCCGTAACAATTGGCACTGTTGAATACGCATCAGGGACTATAACCTTCAGTATTGAGTTCATGGCGTCCGTACGATACTCATACGAATCCTGGGGGCGAGTTATCAGAGTTGCCTATAGCCATGTGCCGGTGCTATGCAGCAGTTTGACGGTAGTGTCTGTGAAATATGGCAAATCTACGGCAGGTGGTGTGTCTTCAGCACCATTCAATCCTGAACATCTAATACTTGAAATCCCTCGGTCGCACCATGAGCGCCTGATCCCCAACGCCTTGGTTTTTGAGTTAGCCGGCCGCCGGTACTTCGAGCGCAACGGGCAACTGTATACGTCCATAGACAATTCAACGGGGGCGCCCGGGAGTGCGATGGGTAGCGTGTCTCACGTTAACGCTGTGGTGAAAGTGAGTAACTGGCAGCCAAACGAACCAGTTGTACTTGATGTCATATCACTGAATACGACACTTGATCACACTCACTTAGACAGCAATGTGGTGTTTCGCACACCTGGTGCTCCTTTGGCACCCCAATCACTGACGTTACAGGTATTGGACCCTCAGGGCGTGATGCAGTCGGTTACGGCTGACTCAACCGGAGCAATTAATAACGGCTACATTACCGGGCGTGTTGATTCACAAACAGGTGTAGTATTGCTTGAGTTCAGTGAGCCCACGGATGTAACCACACTCAGATACTCATGCGTGACATACAACTATCTACCACTGGATGCCGAGCTGATAGGTCTGGACCCCGTCAGGTTACCCAGCGATGGCCGGGTGCCTGTGATCACTAAGGGTGACATGTTGCTGATCCACCAAACAGAGCAAAAAATACTGGCTGGTTCCGCAGGGCAGGTATTAGATGTCGGTCATCCTCGTCTTGCCAAATTGGAAGTGCTGGAGCTGGCACAGGGTAACTATAGCGTTGACCTGGATGCTGGCACGGTGACGTTAGGTGACACGGTAGCCAGCGGCGATTACACGCTTGAATATCGCTTTGAGGATATGGCGTTGGCGATTGATGTGTCTATTAACGGGGTTATCCGCATTGCCAAGCAGCTTAGCCATAACTACACAGCAGGTTTTGCTCGAGTAAGCAGTCTGCTGGTCGCGGGCAATATGTGGTCACGCTACGCAAATTTGTATGATCAGCGCACCTGGACCGGGGAATGGTCGGATACGCTGATAGGTGAGCCAACTACGGCTCAGTTTAATGATGCTGACTACTCGATCACGTTGACTAATTTAGGCGCAATCTCTGAGCGCTGGGCGATTGTTTTTACCAGCAACACCAGTTTCAAGTTGATTGGCGAAAATGTCGGCCAGATCGCTATCGGCGACATAAACACCGATTTCTCACCTACTAACCCCAACACCGGCACCCCTTATTTTACGGTTCCTTCATTTGGCTGGGGTCAGGGGTGGTCGACGGGTAACGTACTGCGTTTTAACACGCATGGCGCCATCTTTCCCAAGTGGCTGATCCGCACAGTGCTACAGAACAACGCAATCGTAAATAGCGACGCTTTCTCAATTGAGGGCCGTGGCAACATGAACAAGGAGTAGAAAATGACCTATCCAGTTAAGTGGTACTCAAGTGAGATGCAAGGCGCACCAGAGGTGACATCAGGTTATACCGCAGCTGATTGCGGCACCCTAACCGCCGCCATAAAAGCTTGCCTGGTAACCGGGTTTGGCAGCACGCCGGTAGATTCATTGGTCTATGATACCGATCGAGGTGAGGCTAAGCTGACAATCCAGTCTGGCCATAAGTTCCTGGCTCACCAGGTGATCAAAGTAATCGGCGCCACCGACAATACTTATAATGGTGAATTCAGGGTGACAAAGGCGACACTGACTGAACTCTGGTTCAAACTCGCTTCAATCCCGGCTGGGGATGCGCAGGGCACTATCACCGTGTCCGTGCCGCCTGCTGGCTGGTCAGTGCGTGACGAATCAGCGGACGGGCATATTGCTATTTTTGAGGCCGGAGCGGATGTTGGCAACATCATGTTGCGCATTGACAATAGCCCGTTTGACAACCCCAACGGCTCCAACTCGTCATCCAGCAATAATCATGGTGCACTGGGATCATCATTCCGCGCTATCAAAGCCCGGGTTCAGCAGGTTGAAAACGTTACCAGCGCAGAGCAGTTTGATCAGGTTACTGAACACCGTTGGCCTGCCAGTCATATCTATGGCACCCCATACTGGGAGGTGATTGCAGATGAACAGTTTTTCTATTTGATATTTAGATTCGCTGAGCCAAATCGTAAAGCGATATTTTTTGCGGGTTACATTAATTCGATTCGCCCGGGTGACCGGTATCATTTTATCTCTAATGGCCTGGCCAGGTGGGATGTGAATAGCTCGTCATACCGCTGGAATCATGAATCAAGTGGTATTTACAATGATGGGTTGACATTTAATAAACAACACAATGAACACTTTTTGGCCCGGCAGTACCATCAACTTTTGGGCACTGGCGAGTTTACACTTGCCAGTAATATGCGGTATTCGGGCTCACTAACACGGCACCCTAACCCGGTAGACAACGGGTTTTACATCAATGATCAGCCTGTTATTGTTTTGGAAAATGGCGATACATACCGCGGTAGTCTGCCCGGGGTATTGACGCCACAATCGGGGTCTGTTGCGTTTGATGGTAAAACGTTGGACACGATCCCCGAGCTGCCAGCCACAATGCTCAGATGTCATGCACTCGCCGTAGATGCATATTCCTATGATGGACCCGATGGCGAACAGTACAAAGCATACACGCATTGTTTTGATATCTCAGATGCCGGTTGGAGGTAGGCATGGGGTTGTATCACTCGATTGCCAATGATACACCGGCGCAGTGGGTTGATGCTGTGTCAGCAGTTGACCTTGTAACAGGGGCCAGTGTGCAGTATGTCGGTGAGCCGGTGTTTAATGGTAGCGCTTTGGTTACAACGCACGAAACCGGATACATCGAGCTGTCTGTCAACTCAGGTATTGTTGCCATTGAAGTGTGGTGCAGGCCGCATGCTCAAGGTGTTGCAACGGCAATCATAACGGGCGCTGATTTGGTACTCGGTGTATCACCGACAGGGGGACTGGTGCTCAATGGTACTGAATCGTCAGCTCAGGTGAGTTACGATATTGATAATCAGCTGGTTATCCAATTCGGCAGCGAGACTCGAGTTTACCTAAACGGCACCGCTGTAACTGAGTTTACCAGTCCTGCCAACCTGATCCCGGCCGGGCAGACTGTGCAACTCGGGGTGCAAGTATTGGCGTCCGGTCGGATCCACAATTGTCAGTTACACCGGGTGGTAACATACGGTCATTTGTTGGCGGGAACTTCATTTGGTCGCACGGTTTCAGATCAGCGATTGCCGTTTACCAGTTACGCGACCTTGAATGACCTGAGAGCGGACTATCATGTGATTGGTGATCTGACGTTGAGTGCTCAGGATGGCCTAACCACAACCAGTGCTGGATATATAGAGTCACAGTGGCTGGAGCCTGGGCAAGCTTTGATAATGCTGGATCACATTCAAGCTGACACGCTCGTAGCAGATAAAATCGAGTTTCGTGATGATCTGACGGTATACGCCTTTGGTGAGCTGGTTGATTTGACTGTGGATGCGAGCTCAATACTACAAGTGCGGTTTGATGATCAAATGCGTCTGTATCTTTTTAGATCCGATACTGATTACCAGGTTTTTGACAGAACAGCCGGTCGATACTCGCTGAAAACATACTTGGCGCTTTCACCGGACAACCCAGTCGCAACATTACCATTAACCACTATGTATGGTGACGCCCAATTAGTCGCGCCCGTAGTCCCCAAATTCAGGGGGGTTAAACTCGGTTTACCAATCTGGGCCAATGCCGAAACGCGGGAGCAGGCCAACCCCTACGGATATGATATCCGATACCTCTCGGATAGTTATGAACCCACCTTGGTCCATCGCTCAACGAATACGCAATTATTGAATGTCCAGCAGGGTTATATCAGTGATCGCGTCACGATAAATGGGCTAGCTGCACCAGACAGGCGCGTGCTGTGTTATTTGCAGTATGGCGACTTGGTTGCTGAAACCCGGACGGATGAACAGGGTAATTACCGGTTTGACAATCTGTTTGCGGATCACCGTTACATGATTGTGGCTCAGGATAAGCCGGAGTTTGGCGAGGCTGAATACAACGCGGTGGCCGCAGACTACCAGCAGCCAACGGAGTACGCATGATAACGCTTGCGCCCCCCATCAAAGAACAACAACTGAAAGCCCTGGGTGATCAGGTTGCCATGGTGGTGTTGTTTTCCGGTAGCGCACCATCGGGCGCCGGAGAGTTGACGGACCAGGAAATGCTGGTCGAGATACCGACCCCTGCGCCTGCGTATACCGAATACGCCAATGCCAGACTGGTAATGGCCGCAACGGAAGCCGCAATGGTGACGCGTTCCGGTGTAGTGGGATTTGCTCGGCTGTTTGATGCACAGGGCTTAGCACTGGGTGACATTTCCGTGGGTGGACCTGCCAGCAATGCTGATTTGAAGTTTACACATGAATCCGCTCAGGTTTATGCCGGTGCATTAGTCCGCTTGGGTAGCTGGTCAATCGGATGATCAACTTTCGCAAACCTCGCAAGGACGATGGTGCACTTGAATTAGTGTTCATACCTGAGCAGGTAGAGCGGGGATCAGCTAAAGCACAGGGCTTAGATTTAAATACTCCTCGTGGTGGCGCAGGGCTCGAATTCATTCGGCGGGATACAGGAGGTCCACAGCAATTAGAGCTGGGTGGCCACGCTGGCTCACCTGTTTATTTTGCTGACGGTGCATTACAGGCAATTTTTGATTTGTCAGGTGCATGTGATGCCCACTCGTACCAAGGCGAGGGAGCACTGGCTTACAGCCTCAATGTTGATCGTGGGGTTGTATCAGATATGCGAGCACGTCACAGCGAGGCTCGATACGGCAGCAACCTTGTTGAGTCAGTAATGCCCGGTACAGATAAGTTGTCTGGTAGTACCCGGCAGGGCTATGAGTCTGGAACACGTGGCTCACAGATATTGTTTGTTGCCAGTCGAGCTATGCGTGATGGACAGGGAGCATTAACCAGCTTGTATTGTGACGGCGTGGGCAGAACATCGGACGTTATAGGTACTCAGTCATACCCGGGGGCAGTCTCAAGCGCAGTAGTAGCACAATATACCCACGCGTTAGCCGGAGCTGGCACTGCATGGGGTCGCTGGACTTATCCGGGGAAAGTAAGTAAAGCCCTGATAGATATTGTGGCCAGCAGTTCAGCGATACAAGTGGGACGAGCAACAAATTACCAGGAAGCAGGGCGGGTTAATTTGGCAACTTCCTCGCAATACCAACAAGCAGTACTACCTGTTTTTGGTCAGAGACCTGCACCACCAATCAAACCGCCTGAGCCACCAAGACCACAAGCACCATTAGACTTCGCAGTACTCAGGCTAAAAGACGCACATTTAGAATTTGTGCGGATCGAATTAGACGCGGTGATAATTATGAACCAGATAACGGTATTCTCTCTTAACAACAATGCGAAAACTCCCATTCACCCAGCTTCAGCAAACCTTCAGTTGGATATTGAAAGCTACACGTGGACCCTGTCAGGTGTGCTGCATGGCCGAGACGCAAAGCAACACGTATTACCGGGCAGTGAAATCGAGATAACAGCAAACGGTCATACTTGGGTATTCCTCGTTACATCATATAACCGAAGCATTTCCGGACTTGCTGATGTAACTTACAGCTTTCAAGCTGAGTCTCGGACTCGATACCTGGCCGAACCATATGCACGCACAAGCACTGGTATAGTTGAAAGCACTATATCACCATGGCAGATAGTAGAGCAGCAGTTGCAGCCGCTAGGATTTAGCCTTGACAGGTCGGCTGTTCCTGACTGGACGCTGGGTGCTAACTCATATAGTTATGACTCGAAGACACCACTATCTTTGCTGGTTGAGATTGCTAAAGCGTGCGGGGCAATAGTGCAACCTGATAAGTCACAGGACAGGCTTACCGCGAAACCTCGTTATCGTGTGCCACCTTGGGAATGGACAACGCTGACAGATGAACAGTGCGACCATGTGATCGATGAAGCGATTGTCATCAATGAATCCAGTGAAGACCAAAGTACGCCAGAAATAAATTGTGTGACTGTCCTCAGTGATTCAACAGGGGTGACAACTGAACTGGTGAAGTCGGGGACAGTAGGTGATTTACGGGCTAACGATGTTATTTCCCCATTACAGCAGGATCATGCTGTCAACGCTGAGCTTGGTCGAGCGGTCATTGCAAATAGTGGTCGTCAGTCAGTTATCGACATAACTATCCCATTAGGCGCCGGGGAGTTGATTGAACCAGGTGATATTGTGCGATATGCCGGGCAAACAGGTTTATGTATCAGCACAGGTATATCTATCAGCTCACTGACGGACGTTTGGCAACATATCAGCTTGGAGGTGCACCATGGCAACTAAAAACCCGTGGAAGAAATTCAGCTCGTTATTACCACAACAGACTCAGTTCAGCGGGAAAGTCGTCGCAGTCGATACGATAGAGAAGCGCGTTAAGGTCCAGCGCACAGATGGTACGTTATGGGTCTCTGGTTCAGCATCATTGAACGATACGGTTATAGCAACCAGTGATGGTATTAAACGTGTGGTTACGAACAATAATTATCAAAGAATAGAGGTGTGAAGTGGATACAGGATTTATGTCAGATCTTAAAACCCAGCTAACTCTGCACGAAGGGTTGCGTTATGAACTTTATGAATGTCCTTCAGGTAAATTGACAATCGGTGTTGGTCGGAACATCGAGGACAGAGGCATCAGCCCTGACGAGGCTGACTTAATGCTTGAGAATGACATCAATATCGCTCAGAACGAGCTACGTCAGCGAGTGGGTGTGTTCGACCAGCTAACGGATACTCGTAAACGTGTGCTTATAGATATGGTGTTCAACATGGGGATCACGCGGTTTATGACGTTTCAGAAAATGTTGGGTGCGCTGGCAAAGAGTGATTACCAAAAAGCAGCAGCTGAAATGCTGGACAGTAAGTGGGCAAGACAGGTGCACAGTCGGGCTGACTCACTTGCTGAAATGATGAAACGTGGTTAGGTTCCTACACATCACGTTCTAATAGGCTAATTAGAGGTGTTGTCTGGTACTTGAACTTTCTGTCACTGAGTAGAGATTTGTATACAATGTGGAGTTTAAACTTGTGCTTTGCTTCGTCTAGAAATGAGGTAAGAACTAATAGATCATCATCTGAAAACTTACCTTTGTTAACATTGTGCGAGATACGTAACACAATAATCTCTTCATGCGGACTAAGAGCTGAACCAAGGCCAAGTTCTACTAAGTATATTCCAAACCTGTTACCAATTAAGGACTGAATCAATTCTATCGTTTCAGTCCACGTTTTTTTCTGACCATTCCACTGAAACTCATAGCGTTCTATCAGGGCCGTACCAATCCCTTTGTTTGCTATTTTAAACGTAAATTCACCTTTATCGGCAAGATTGTTTAAACCTAAAAAGTCGCT
Source organism: Pseudoalteromonas sp. DL2-H2.2 (assembly GCF_021532535.1). Lineage (NCBI taxonomy): Bacteria > Pseudomonadati > Pseudomonadota > Gammaproteobacteria > Alteromonadales > Pseudoalteromonadaceae > Pseudoalteromonas > Pseudoalteromonas sp. DL2-H2.2. Next base: position 132,636 of record NZ_JAKGBD010000010.1, read on the forward strand.
AATATGAGGTCGAACCGAAGCTTCTTGGTGTAGTTTGTTTGAGTAACATTGATAAATCGAAGCTGCGGCGCTAAAGAGTGCAGCCAAGGCTGCGAATACTGCAGTGATTAAGGTGTATATTTCAACACTCGTCATACTAGAACCAACCAATAGTTACATAAATTTCTTCGGTGCATGACGGTCTGCTGTGTTGACCGTCCATACTGTTATATCAAGCTTCTTATCTTCTATGGTCTTTTCAATGCGGCGTAAATAACGCTCTTTGGTCCTGGTATTGACGATCAGCACGATGCCGGCTTTCTTGCCGGTCATTGCCGAGTAGTACAACGCCTGACCGACAGCCTCCGCCCACTTCTTACCCCAGTCGTATTCTATAGCAAATTGGTCCGTCAGGCAGTCCACTCTGGTTTTATCTGGTAAGCGATATTCAACCTGGCCCTTACAATGAAATTCAACAAAGTCTGCTTCTTTTTTTAGTGGCCAGATTCCAGCACCACTACCTGATGCATTGATAGAGGTGGATAATAAAGTAAGTAAAGAGGCGAATATCATGCGCTTCATGTGATTGTCCTTTTGTTCAGCTGGCAAAATATTAACATTCAATGGGGGTGTTGTCAGTTGGTTGGTTCTATGGCAAGGCTCCAAAAAAGGAGTATTAAAGGTAGATTACCTAAAATGGGTTGAAAATTGTACACGGGTTGCGTACTACCATCAAACCTTTAGAGGTAACTTTCTACCATTGGGTTTGTGATAAAATCAATATATAACAGTGTGTTGCTTGTTTTCTCGCAACATTGAGGGGGTGGTGAGCATAGCTCGTGGGGGTTCAAGTCCCCCCATTCGCACCAACCGGTATTTCAAACTCCTTCCAGAATCATAAATCTCCTAAATTTAAACTACTTAGCTGCACCATTGTGCTTTTATTGAGTTACAATGAAAGAAATAAGTTTGTTCTCCTTTTTATGCATTTTTCTGCTCATTTCATTTCCCGAGTATTCCATAGCGTTAAGTCCATTGAGATAGGCGCGAGCGGAATAAAGATAATGCGCTCTGGCGGTGAAGAGCTACTGACCTGGGCGCAGCAATGTCGGCCACCTGTCGTGGTTGTTGACTGGCTGGGGACGCGTCTGGCGTACCACGACGGCACGAGAGTGCTGACCGTCCGACTGAAAAAGTCGCTGAGTCCAAACATGCAATGCCAACTTGAAACACTTTGGATCAACACGCACAAAGCGCGCCTGCTCGGTGCAATCACCTCTATTGAGCAACTTTTACAACACCGCTATTTGTCGATACGTTACTGGGCTACAACGCGCTCAGTCATTAGTGAACTGGCAAAGTACTGGAGTGGCTGGCAAAGCCAGGCTGCACTGCCAGAGACCGTCCAGCAAGCCCAGTATACAGTCGCAGAGCTCAATGCGTGGCAAGAAGCCGATCTGGCGCAATTCAGAGAAGCTTATGTTCAGGCTCAGCTCTCTCGTTATGCATCCTTTTTCGACACCATATGCGGTCAACCGCTTACTCAGGCGCAGCGCCGGGCCTGTGTCGTACAGGATGAACGTCAGCTATTGCTAGCGGGCGCCGGAACTGGCAAAACCAGTGTGATGGTTGCCAAAGCTGCTTACCTGTTACACTCGCAGCAAGCCACGGCTGAGCAAATGCTGATGCTGGCGTATGGCAAAGAGGCTGCTGCTGAAATGCAACAAAGGCTCAGTCACAGTAAGGTGAATGTGGAGTGTGCCACTTTCCATAGTCTGGGTCTGGAGATCATTGCGCGCTCAGAGGGCAGCAAACCTAAACTGTCTGCACTTAGCCAAAGTGACACTGCCAGAGCGCAGTTTATTGCTGAGACTCTGGCATCGCTGTGTCAGGATCCGCTTTATCAGCGTGATTTACTTGCACTTCTTAAGCGTCAATTCGGCGCGACTGAGGACTGTGACAAACTGGACCTGGATTCTCATCCGGTACAAAAGCTGGTCCGTCAGTTTTCAGAGGCACTGAGTTTTTACAAGCAGGCACTGTTTTTGGGCAAAGTGCAGTCACTTAGCCAAGAGTTTGAGCTCTGGAGCAGCTGTTTTCGGCCAGTGCTCACCGACTACCAGCTCTATTTACAAAAAGAACAATGCATAGACTTCGATGATATGATCACCCGCGCGATTGAGCTGGTGCGCAGTGGCCAGTTCAAAAGCCCCTGGCACGTCATTTTGGTCGATGAGTTCCAGGACATTTCTCCATTGAGAGCAGCTTTACTGAAAGCTTTACTGGCGCAAAACGATAAGTATGCCCTGTTTGCCGTGGGCGATGACTGGCAGGCGATATATCGCTTCAGCGGTGGCGATATCTCCATGACAACGCATTTTGCCGAGCACTTTGGCGAGGCGACCATCCAGCAACTCGATATGACTTTTCGTTACCCTCAGCAGCTACTGGATATCGCCAGCGAGTTTGTTTGTCAGAATCCAAATCAATTGATGAAGCGGGTTAACTCCAGCATGGTGGCAACCTGCCCGGCACTGATAGCGCGCCCGGACGATGACAATGCGTTAAGCACAGCAATAGATGGGTTTATGGATCTCACGGCTGAGCCTTGCACGGTATTATTACTCGCACGCAACCACAAGTATCTGCCCTCGGCAGAAGTACTCGCCGCACTCTCACAGCGCTTTGTGCGTGCCCGGATAACGGCACTGACCTTTCATGGTGCCAAAGGCAAAGAAGCGGACTTTTGTATTATGCTGGGATTACACAGCAATAGTGTGCCTGCCAGGCAGCAAAGTGCCGCTATTATCGAAGCGCTATTGCCTGAGGCAGAGTCATTTTTAGATGCCGAAGAGCGTCGACTGTTTTATGTCGCACTGACCCGTGCGCGCAAGCAGGTGTGTTTGCTGGTACCTGACGATCCCAGCCCGTTCATTGAACAAACACTGGCATTGCTGGACTAATACGCCAGGCAGGAATTTTCTTATCCTGACGAGAAAATAATTTTGTTGTACTTTGCATCCGCAGCTTTTCATAATTCGCGCTTTGAAACACGAGTAACAACAGAGAGCCCCAATGCGCGGATGGATTATATACAAAGACTCAGCAACCCTGCTAAAGCCTGAAACTTATGAGATCAAACGACTGCTGCAAGTCGCTCAGGAAGAGAATATTGATCTGCAAGTGTATTCTCCCGATCAGTTCGATCTGCTGGTATCCCGGGAAGACGATCAGAGTGTCCTGATCGATGGCGAGCCGGTGTCATTGCCCGACTTTGTGCTGCCGCGTATGGGCGCAGGCACAACCTACTTTGCGCTGGCGATCATTCGCCACCTGGAACGCCTAGGTGTGCATTGCTTTAACAGCTCAGAAGCCATCGAAACGGTTAAGGATAAGTTGTTTGCGCAACAGATCCTGGCACAGCAAAATCTGCCTACGCCGAAAACCATGCTGGTAAAATTCCCGGTGGATATCGACCTGGTAGAAAAGCAAATCGGTTTTCCAGTGGTCGTGAAAACGCTTTCAGGTTCGCAGGGCAGTGGGGTCTTCTTATCTAAGTCTCGTAGTGAGTTTGACGATTTGATGCAGCTTATTGAAGCGACCAGTCCGAAAGCCAATATTATTTTGCAGAAGTTTATTAAATCCAGTCATGGCAGAGACTTACGGGTACTGACCATAGGGGGCCGGGTGGTCGCTTGTATGGAGCGAAATTCTGGTGGTGCGAACTTTAAGGCCAACGTGAGTGCGGGTGCAAAAGGTCTGTCTCATCCCATAACGCCTGAGATCGAATGGCTGGCAACCCAAACGGCCAACATTCTTAACCTGGATATGGCGGGGATCGATCTATTGTTTGATGAAGAACACTTTAAGATCTGTGAAGCCAACTCAAGCCCGGGTTTTGAAGGGCTCGAAGCGGCTGTCGATGTGGATGTGGCACGAGAAATTCTGCACTTTATCCGCATTCGATTGGGGATCTTCGATAAGAAAAAGCCTGTGGTTGTTGAGGCCAAAAAGTCGGCAGCTAAATCACAACCTGCGGCAACGAGCGCTTAGCTTTAAGCCGCTTCAATGACTCAGATGACACCAGTCAGCACAGGTTGTCTGGTATCATAGCTTATTGATTTCTTTGGCAACCTGGTAACCATCGTCGGTGATGATCTGTTCCAGTGTCGCAACCCGTGACTTAAGTTGTTTGATTTCTTCTTGCATAGCCTGCTTCTCAGACTGATTCATTCCATCGAGCTTTTTCATTTCCAGGCGTTTAGCATAGATTTCCCTGACTGTGCCAAACCCTACTGCAATTAAGACAATCAAAAACACCATTGTGGTACCGGGCATACGTATTACTCCATTTCTAAATTTGGTACTCCAATCGTAGCAAATTTAACAGCAGAGATCTGTGGCGTATCTGTTTCAAGATGTGATTGAGCGAATGGGCGCACAGAGCGCCCATTTAGCGAAGGTGGGGGTTATTCGTACGGTAAAGGGTCGCTTGCCTGGTTAAGTGAAAAGGCTTCCAGGCGTTCCTGACAGGCGCCACACTTGCCGCACGCTTTTTCACGACCGTTATAACAGGTCCAGGTTTTACTGTAGTCGAGTCCCATTCTCAGGCCGTCTGTGAGGATCTCAATCTTAGTGTTGTTCAGGTAAGGACAGACAATTTCAATTTCTTCGTAATTGGCGATACGGCAGACGTCGTCCATTTTCTTTACAAACTCGGGGCGGCAATCCGGATAAATTGCGTGGTCGCCAGAATGGGCACCGTAAAAGACTTTACTTGCTTTTAGCGACACCGCATAGCCCACGGCCAGAGACAGTAAGATCATATTGCGATTCGGCACCACCGTGCTTTTCATGCTTTCTTCTTCGTAGTGGCCTTCAGGAACATCAATATCATCGGTCAGTGAAGAGCCGCCGATCAGCTGATTGATAGCGGAAATATCGACAATTTTATGTGCAACACCGAGTTCATCACAGGCCTGGCGGGCAACTTCGAGCTCTTTCACATGGCGCTGGCCATAATTAAAAGACAGTGCATAGACCTCATAGCCTGACTTGAGTGCTTTGTTCAGGACCGTATAAGAATCCATACCACCGGAATAAATAACAACGACTTTTTCGCTCATTGGTTTGCCTCGTTTATGTGCTCGAATACTCACTGACATTGCTCGCAATTTTAATAGAGGTTTATGTCAGGGCGCGATATACTACACGGCCGCTGAAAAAATGACAATCGGACGGGTCAGATAATGCCTGTTTTTCAGCGTTATGGCTGTCGCCAATATAAAATGTAAACCTTATTAAATCGTCATGTATCCGGTTTGATCCCGGGATGTAAAGTGAGTTCGGAGCTGTTTTGTACAAGATCAATGAAGTGTTTGAAACCATCCAGGGTGAAGCCAGCCACACTGGCGTGCCTTCCATTTTTGTGCGCTTGCAGGGGTGTCCTGTTGGTTGCGCCTGGTGTGATACCAAGCAGACCTGGGAGGTAGACCCCGTTTATCTTGTGAGCCTTGAACAAACAGTCGAAAAGAAAGCGGATTCAGACTACTGGGCCAATGCCACGCCTGAGCAACTGTTAGCTTTGTTTGAAGAGCGCGGTTACACCGCAAAGCATGTTGTGATCACCGGCGGTGAGCCTTGTATGTACGACCTCAACCCCTTGTGTGACGCATTGCATGCCAGGGGCTACCATACTCAGGTTGAAACCAGTGGCACCTTCGAGATCCTGGTTCCGAAAGAAACCTGGGTCACGGTCTCTCCAAAAATTAATATGCGCGGAGGCTATAAAGTGCTGACCAGTGCCATGCAAAGGGCGGATGAAATCAAGCATCCGGTTGCGATGGAAAAGCATGTGGAAGAGTTGGAGGCTTTGTTTGAACAAACCGGCGTGCAACCTAAATTAGTCTACTTGCAACCTATCAGCCAGAAGGCCAAAGCCACGAAGCTGGCAATCGATACCTGTAAACAGAAAAACTGGCGCTTATCGGTGCAAGTACATAAATACATAGGGATCAGCTAACCGGTGCTGCTTTAGCCAGCGGTTTCACCTTTAGCCAAATCTCCAGCGCAATCACGTGGTTTGCAGGGTCTGCCTCGTTGTTGCGCTCAGCGGGTTGGTTGTAGTGCTCGATTAGCGGCGCATCGTCCGGCTCAAAGCCACTGGTTGGTAACCAGGCGGCATACAGTGCCAGCTGAAACGGCAGCAAACTTCCCAGCAGACCGTGATAGCGAAAAACGGCGTACTGACCCGCCGCTAAAGTGCTGAGCCTGAAAGGGCTCAAAACGGCTGATTTTAATCCGTCCGGTATCACCAGCGCACCGTCATACCTAGCTTTGTCCAGCGGGGTAAATAGCGGATTATCGTGGCCGAATCCAAGTTTAGTCGTCGTTTGCGGGTCCAGATCATGTGTCTGAGCCCATTGCTGGAGTTGCTCCCAGCACTGCCAGATCCCGTCGAGGTGATAACCCCGAGGTGCTCTGAGTGTACACAGCGTCATCGAGTCTATGTTTATGATCCGCTCCGGAGTTGGGTTAAGCGCAGGTGGGTGTGCTGACACCCGTTCAGCTTGCAGCTGCATGAGTAATTCTACGTTTATCTTTTGTGGTGTCAGGCTATTTGCCAGTTGTTTTCTTAGTCGCTCTGTTTTTCTTACACTGACTGGTGTAATGCCATAGTGCTCTTTAAAAGAGCGCGCAAAGTTGGCGCTGCCTGAGTAGCCGCAATCCAGCGCAATGTCCGTGACACTTTTATCTGGATGAAAAAACAGCAAAGAGGCGGCGCGCTCAAGCCGTACCCGGTTACTGTACTGCGTCAGTGATTCTCCCATCAGAGCAGAAAAGATGCGCTGAAAGTGATATTTGGAAAAATGACTGAGCACAGCCGCCTGTTCCAGCGTAACGGATTGGTCTGGATGGTTGTGAATGTAAGCGACCACCGGCTTTAATCGTTCGAAATACAAGTCGCGATGCTTGTTGTGCTGATCAATATGCTGCATTAGAAACTTCCAATCGATTTAAGCGTGTCTTTTTGTAGTGAAACCAACACAGAATGCAGGTGGCCAGTGCGGCGATGACGTCGGCACCAACAATCGCCATAAAAACTCCATTAAGATCAAACCACAATGGCAAAATCAGCAGCAAAGGCGTAAACACAAATAAGACTCTGAGTGCACTATAAAAGCTGGCCCGGCGTGTATCGCCAACGGACTGATAAAAACCACTGGCGAGCAGCATAAAAGCAATGAGTGGTAAGCCCCACAGTGCCGAGTGTATCATGAACTTGCCATTCGCAATAAGCTCAGGCTGCTCGGTAAACCAGGTCATAATGCTAAAGGCAAACACAACTAAAACAAGGATCAGAAGTGTCGCGTAGAGCACCATCGACAGCAGTGCTATTTTAATCGATTTGCGTACACGGGCCATATTCTGTGCGGCAAAGTTGTATGCGCACAAAGTCTGAAAGGTGACCAGCATAGCCACCAGAGGCAGGGTGGCGAAGGCCAGTACCCGACTTAACATGCCGTAGGCTATCAGCCAGTTTTCATCGGCTATCTTGAGCAGTTGAATATTCATAAGCGCGGCTTGCCAGCCAAGGCATAGTTGGGTGATCAGTATGGGCGCGCCGGTAGCCAAAATGGCTAGCCACTTGCCTGGCTGAAATGAAAAGTGAATTTGGCTATGTTTGTTTGAGCTCCTAAGCATGAAAATGGCCATGACCAATGCGGCGGCCTGTGAAGCGACTGTGGCAATAGCTGCGCCCGACACGCCCCATTCGAATACGGCAATAAACACGTAATCCAGTAAGATGTTGAGCCCTGAAGCCGTTAACATTAACAGCATTAGCTTTTGTGGCTGTCCTTCGGCACGGAAAATATCTCCAAGTACAGGCAGCAGTATGGCGACAAAGCTAAAAAGTATGATGGGACGCAGGTAAGCATAGGCATCGGCTTTGAATACCGCCTGTACGCTCAGCCAGTCTAATATTTCCAGAGGATAGAGCCAGCCTAAAAGCAGCAGTATTGTGCTGAGGACGGCGGCGATCTGTAATGTATGGCCTATTATCATTCCCGCTTTTGCACGCTGTTGAGCGCCCAGCTTGCGTGTTACGAGCGTGGCCATACCGGCACTGAGCATGGCAGCCAGAGCGGCAATGGCCATTTGTACTGGGAACACCATGGCAACGGCCCCCAGAGCTTGCTCACCAACAAAGTGGCTGATAAACAGGCCATCGATAAGGTTATAAAGACCAATGACAAGCATGCCAATACAAATTGGAATAAAATGTTTAACAAACAAGCTTATTACAGGCTCGGTTGCGAGGTGCTCTGCGCCGTGAGCGAACTCGTCGTGGTTGACAGGCATGGCTATTTTCCTGAACTAAATAAAAGTCAGGCTAGTCTATTGGCCTTCTTCCAGGAAAAATATTCAAATCTTGCGCAGTGAGCACCTTTGCTCAATAACATTCAGAGCTGCCCATTTCGATAATGCGATTGGTTTCGCCGCTGTTCTTGAATAAGTAAAGGCTTTTATTGATGTCGTTGAGCACGCCCCGCCAGTTAGGCTTGGCCTTACTGAGCGCAAAATAGAGGTTATTGTACTTCAAAGCAGGCTCAACGTTTTCCAGCCCTCTTAACAAAGTCACCTTTTCTGATTTACTCAGATCTGAATAACTGACGGTAAAGCGCAGCACTTTAGGGTCGCCAATGATCAGGTCAACGCGCTTGCCTACCAGCAATTTAACCAGTTGCAGGTCGTCGACGGCTTCGACTATCACAAATTCGTTGTTGTCCATCATGGCGTCAAATTCCGGGGTATTCTGATAGCCACGCACTACGCCTATGGTTGCCCCTTTGATTGCATTAAGGTTGCCTTCAAAGTTATCCGCTTCTCCGCGACGTTTCAGCAGGGTGATTTCCCCTCCAGGGTAGGCGTTAGACAGTGCCAGCAACTCGCGACGTGTTTTGCCCTGATAGTTATCCGAGGGTGAGGCATCTTCGATAAAGTACTCGGGGAAAAGAATGTCTGCCCGGCCTGATTCAACAGCCTTAACGGCCCTTGCCCAGGGCAGGAATTCAACATAAACAGGATAATCCTGATCGGCCAGGATTGAGATGGTAAACTGAAACACCCAGCCTTTATTACATAACTGGTCGCCGATATAAGGTGGCCAGTCCAGCGTCACCAGATGCAACAGTGGTTTGTCGCCGCTCTTATTGTAGAGATAACCGTTACGATATTGCTCACCCTGAACCATGATGTACTTGCCTTGCTTGAAATAACCGACATTCAGGCTGGCAAAAGTGCTCAGAGAAGCGCTGCACAGTAACAGCAACAATACGACCCTGGTGAGTGTTTTCATAACGTGTTTCCCGGTGCCCACAATTAAGATAAAAGCGTTTAAAAATAAAGCGATGAGTTTGCTTTGTGGCTACATCGTTTATTCACTAAGTCTAGACATTATCACGCTAAAAGGAAGGGAAGAAGACAATAAGGCCAGCATTTTGCTGGCCTTATTCTAGACAATTAGTCTAACAGGTACGGTGTGCTTAAATTACTGCACTAATTCCTGTTCCGAAAATTCATCGGCAAACAGTGGGCTCGACAGGTAGCGCTCTGTCGCACTTGGCAGGATAACCACGATGTTTTTATCCGCATTTTCCGGCTTCTCAGCAAGGCGTTTTGCTGCAACGACTGCTGCACCAGATGAAATACCCACTAAGATACCTTCATCTTTCATTAGCTGATGTGCCATGGCAATCGCATCTTCGTTAGATACTTGCTCTGTACCATCCAGTAGTTCCAGGTCCAGGTTACCAGGAATGAAGCCTGCGCCAATGCCCTGAATTTTGTGTGGACCAGGTTTAAGCTCTTCACCGGCCAGCGCCTGAGAGATTACGGCTGAATCAACAGGCTCTACCGCGATAGACTTAACGTCCAGGCCTTTTTCTTTTTTCAGGTAACGCGTTACACCAGAAATCGTACCACCAGTGCCCACGCCTGCAACGAAGTAGTCAATCGCACCTTCCATTGCCTCGAAAATCTCAGGACCTGTGGTCTCTTCATGGATTTTCGGGTTAGCCGGGTTTTCGAACTGTTGTAACAGCACATATTTTTCTGGGTCACCAGAGAGGATTTCATTGGCTTTTTCAATGGCGCCTTTCATGCCTTTGGCACCTTCGGTCAGTACCAGGTTAGCACCCAGGGCTTTAAGCAGCTTACGGCGCTCAAGGCTCATTGTGTTTGGCATGGTCAGTGTCAGTTTGTAACCGCGAGATGCAGCAACAAATGCCAGTGCAATACCTGTGTTACCTGAGGTAGGCTCAATAAGTTCTTTGCCTTCGCTTAGCAAGCCGGCTTTTTCAGCTTCCCAAATCATAGAAGCGCCGATGCGGCATTTTACGCTGAAGCTCGGGTTACGAGATTCAATCTTGGCAAAAACATTGCCACCGGTTACGCGGTTAAGTTTAACAATCGGGGTGTTGCCAATAGACAGGCTGTTATCTGCAAAAACGTTCGACATAATTTTCCCTTGAATGAGCTAAGGATATTTAATACTAGTCACACTTTACTGGGGTTGTAGCAAAACGAAAGGAAAGAATGGCTATAAGATATATTAAAAAGGCTTATGCCTTGATGGAATAAAAAAATAGATATGTATAATAAAAGAGCAGTTTACAGCCAAGCAGGTTACGTATCTCTGATTGGCTGTGTGCAGCGTGCTTTAGAGCAACCAGGCGTAGCTAAACTTGGCAAAGAACGTCTTGTTATCTTTGCTGATTTTGCTCAGGTCGTCATCCTGGTAGCCATTGTCTGAGTAACCCGCAAAAAATACGGTTTGCGGATTCAGTTTATAAGCGTAGAGCAGCTGCGTGCTCAGGCGTTTGTACTGACTGTCTACATCGTCAATATAGTTGGCCTGATTACGGCGGATATCTGTTTTGATGAAGGCCAGTCTCAGATAGCTGTTGATATTAAACTGATAAGTAAAACGTATGTCGCTGAGGTTGGCGGTAAACACCTCCATGCCATCAGCGGTGAGTTTCTGATAGGTGTGACGCAGGCGCACCTCAAAATGCTGGCCAAGGTAAAAGTCCAGTAAAGGGCGGATATAACGTTCATCTGCCATACGGTTATTGGCTAAATCGACGCGGTTGCCTGTACGTAACGTCAACCCGCTGAACACGCCCGGTGCAGGCTTACTTTCCAGATAGATCCACTGAGTGTTTTCGCTAAACAGATCGGTATTGCCGTCAATGGCCAGGCTGGTTTCGTCATGACGTAAACCGGTACGCTTACGATGATCGACGCCAAAGTCAATGGTACTTTGCAGCGGACCACTGATGGCTATGTTACTCTGTATTTCTTTTTCCAGCAGTTCGCCATTTTCATTGTGGCTGATATCCCAGTCGGTATACCAGCGGGTGCGGTTCCACCAGGTCTGTTCATCACCATACCAGCGGTATTCAAAGCCGGTGATGAACTTATTAAAATCGACCTGAGACAAAAAGCCCATGTCGGCGCGCAGTGCTGCGTCATAGTTGCGATAGCTGGCAAAGGCTTTCCAGTGCTTCTGGTTATGACGATAGTCGAGCATATAACCCAGACCCAGGTTGTCATCCTCAAGTTGAGTACGCAACACACTTTCGTCTATTTCACAGTTTTCCAGCGTTTCGTCGTCGCACAGCTCTTTCACCATGGCCGGGTCATAGTCGGTTTTTGAAGTCAGGATCTGTGCTTTAAAGGTATCGTTGGCGGTGGGCTCGTACTTACCATCTAAGCTGAGTAACTGATTCTTGTAGTCTTCACTTTGCCGGGTTGTGGTGAGTGCGCCCACAGACAGCGTCTCGTTGGCATCATATCGATAGCGCAGTGCGGCATTTTCACTTTTTTGCTCTAATGAAACTACGCTGGACCCCAAATTGCCCGGCACCATAACATTGGTAAACTCATCGTTAGTCACAAAAGCGGCATAGGTGTGGCCCTGTTTGCTGCCCGTTAATTTGGCACCATAGTCGGGGGCGGCAATGTTTCGGGTATGCAACAGATTAATGTGGGAGGAAAAATAGTCCGCATTGTCGAGAAAAAATGCGCGTTTTTCCGGGAAGAATAAGCTAAAGCTGTTGTTTACACTAAGCTGACCATTGTCGGCTTCCACTTGAGAAAAATCCGGGTTTAGCGTGGCGTTTAAGGTGGTATCCGGTGTAATGGCCCATTTAACGTCCAGCCCTGGCTCATAGTTAGTATCGTCTTCCCAGTCCGGGATAGTGCTGCCGTCTATGTCTCTGGTTTGCTGGTGACTAACCACCATCGCCGGGATCACAGCGAGGTTGCTGTTTTGTTTGGCGCCAGAAAACCCGGTGAATGCTGGCATCTGACATACCCAGCACTGATTTTCATGGGCAATTTGCATGCTGGAGATCCGCAGTCGCTCACTGCGCGGATAAAAACGCAAAAATTCCATGGCCATGGTTTTGCTGTCCTGGCTATCGTCAAAGTTGAGTACACGCAGTGGGATCTCTACTTCAACCACATAGCCTGTGTCATTAATCTGGCCTGCGGAGTCCCAGATACCGTTCCAGGAGCTGTCTTCGCTGCCACTGAGTACGTTTTCTATGGAATCCTGCTGGACGCCAAGGGGGTTGATAAAAAACTGATAAGCACTGCGGCCGTTGTTGAAAGAATCAATTTTGATGCCGACAAGGTCGTCGTTCCAGCTGCGGTCCCGGTCGCGGAAAAACGCCCTGATCTGAGTGGGGTCGGGGTCCTTGGCATCGAAAGCCAGAAACAACGACTGACCATTTTCAAATACTCGTACACTGGTTGTCACCGGGCTTTGCGTATTTTCGTATGGCCAGGTGACGTTGTCTATGGCAATGAGCTTTGCCTGTTGCCATACGGTTTCATCCATTTTCCCGTCGATGTTCACGCTGGCATTGATATAAGGAATGGCAGGCTTGGCTGCAAGGCTGGGAGCACTAAACCACAGGCAGGGGGCAATGATTGAGAGTGAGCTTAAAACTTTATTTAACATTATTATCGGAATTGATAGCATAACTTTGATGGCGCATTAAATACCAGAGACACAGTGTGAACAATTGTTTAGCGTTTAACAGCAAAGTGGCCGGGTTGAGTGGTATTTTATTTATATTTTGTGAACAGTTGGTCAAGTCATATCGCAGAACTATGTACCTGCATTGTCATTCCATGGTAAAAAGGCGCATCTGTTTTCAATCAGGCGTGTTGTATGTCTCTTATTTTAAAACTTGTCGCCGGTATTTTCGCCGGTGTACTGGCGGGCTTTTATTTGCCTATGCTGATGGTCGAACTGCTTTATACCGTTAAGGTCATCATCGGGCAGTTGATCTCTTTTACTATTCCATTGATTATCTTGTTTTATATCGCATCCGGTATTGCGGGGCTGCCCAAGGCGTCTGGCCATTTGTTAGGTAAGACTGTTGGCTTCGCTTACGGCTCTACGGTCATTGCCGGTACTTTGGCCGTCCTGTTAGTGAGTCTGGCTGTGCCCATGTTTGAAGGCAGTGTTGCTTACCAGGCTGCAGAGGCCACTAAAGTAGAAAGCCTTATTAAGCTGCAAGTGCCGCCGCTGATGGGGGTTATGACGGCGCTGGCAACGGCATTTGTCTTCGGTATAGGGATCAGTCAGCTTCACCTGACTCAGCTTAAGCAAGTGGTTGATCAGGGGCGTGATGTGATTGATGCGCTACTGGCTAAAGTGATTATTCCTGCGCTGCCATTCTACATTGCCGGTGTATTTGCAGAAATGGCTGTTGCGGGTACCGTGGCAGATACGCTGAGCACGTTTGGCGTGGTGCTACTGGCGGCAGTGGCGATGCACTGGCTGTGGTTGGCATTTTTGTATATCAGCTCAGGCATCTTACTAAAGCGCAATCCACTTGAACTGATTAAAAATATGCTGCCGGCTTATTTTACCGCCATTGGTACTATGTCCAGCGCAGCGACCATTCCGGTTTCCCTGCGTGCCAGTAAATCGAATAATGTGAAAGAAGAAGTGGCCAACTTCACAGTGCCTTTGTGCGCCACTATTCATTTGTCAGGTTCAACAATCACCATAGTGACCTGTACTATGGCCGTGATGCTGCTATCACCTGAGATGACATTACCGTCTCTGAGCCAGATGTTACCTTTCATTTTTATGCTGGGCATCGTTATGATTGCGGCACCGGGTGCGCCGGGTGGGGCAGTGATGTCGGCACTGGGTCTGCTGAGCACTATGCTTGGGTTTGACGAAAGTGCCGTTGCTTTGATGATTGCCCTGTATCTGGCACAAGACAGCTTTGGTACAGCTTGTAATGTAACCGGCGATGGTGTTATTGCCCTGTGGGTAGACCGTTTCTCAGATCAGGACCTGAAGTTGCATGGCAATTCATAGCCAGGCTCTAATACTAAAGGCTGTTTTTACCTAAAGTAGAAACTCGAATTGATTATGCTTTGCAATTTTCTGTGTTACTCTTGCAAAGCATAATACATTCACAATGCGCAGATAATGCACGCATTATCAGACGATTATATAAACGACATATGGCAGTTATTGCCGTTACCAAGGCTAGTGTGAGGGTTACCCGTTGATTAACGTACTTTTAGTTGATGATCATGAACTTGTCAGAACCGGTATTAAGCGTATTCTGGATGATGTACGCGGGTTTAAAGTGGTCGGAGAGGCTAAAACGGGTGAAGAGGCGGTCAGTTATTGTCGTCAGAGTGAACCCGATATCGTATTAATGGATATGAATATGCCAGGTATTGGCGGTCTGGAAGCAACCAAGAAAATTTGTCGCTACTGTCCGGATGTAAAAGTGATTGTGCTGACAGTGCATTGCGAAGATCCGTTTCCCAGCAAGGTCATGCAGATTGGTGCACATGGTTATTTAACCAAAAGTGCCGGTCCGGATGAGATGATCAATGCGATCCGTGCTGTGAATGCTGGTCAACGTTACATTGCCCCTGAAATTGCGCAGCAAATTGCGCTGGCGCAGTTTAGTGGCAAAGTGGATGAAAACCCGTTCCAGTCGTTGTCAGATCGCGAACTTCAGATCATGCTGATGATCACCAAAGGTGAAAAAGCGCAGGACATAGCAGACAGGCTCAACCTGAGCTCAAAAACGGTCAACAGCTACCGTTATCGCATGTTTGAGAAGCTTAACGTCAGCGGTGATGTCGAGTTAACACACCTGGCTATCCGCCATAAAATGATTGATATCGACAGCTCTCACTAGGTGAGCGTGTTGTTCTGAATAGAGATAATTCTCAGCCATGGCAGTGTTTGATAGTCAGGCGTTTCTCAAAACGCTGACCACGGAGCCTGGTGTCTATCGTATGTATGACGAAGACCACCAGGTGATTTATGTCGGTAAAGCCAAAAACCTCAAAAAGCGCGTCAGTAGCTACTTTCGCAGCAATATACCAGATGCTAAAACCCGGGTTCTGGTGAGTAATATTCGTCATATCGAAGTCACTTTGACGAATACCGAAACCGAGGCCTTGCTGCTCGAAAACAACCTGATCAAAAAGTACCAACCCAGGTACAATATTCTGCTGCGCGATGACAAGTCGTATCCTTATATTTTACTGACCGATCATCGCCATCCCCGACTTGCGTTTCATCGCGGTTCCAGAAAGAAAAAGGGCGAGTACTTTGGCCCTTTCCCCAGCAGTGCTGCGGTGTCGGAAAGCTTGCGACTGATGCAGAAAATTTTCCCCGTCAGACAGTGCGAAGACGCCTATTATCGGGCGCGCAGTCGACCTTGCTTGCAATATCAACTGAAGCGCTGCTCAGCGCCTTGTGTGGCGAAAGTCAGTGACGAAGACTACGCCGAGCAGGTTGATATGGTCCGCCAGTTTTTGAGCGGTAAATCTCATCAGGTGATTGCGACTTTGGTCGGGAAAATGGAGCAGGCGAGCATGGCGCTGAATTTTGAAGCAGCCGCCAAGTTTCGGGATCAAATCGCGTTGCTGCGTCAGATGCAGGAGCAACAGTCTGTTGCTGGTAATTTCGCTGAAATGGATGTAATTGGCTTTGCGCAGCTTAACGGCCTGTGTGCCATTCATATGTTGATGATCCGCGAGCATAAGGTACTGGGATCAAAAACCTTCTTTCCAAAAATTCCCAAAGATTCAGGTCGCGATGAGATCCTCACCAGCTTTGTCGGCCAGTACTATGTGTCGACCGGCAGTCATGGCCGGATAGCCAAAGATATTGTATTGCCGTTCGACATTGCTGAGCTGGACGACCTGGCCGCAGCGCTGACACAGGTTGCTGAGCGTAAAGTCCAGCTCAGGGTGAATGTGCGCTCCGAGCGGGCGCAGTATCTGGAGCTTGCCAACAAGAATGCCATGAACAGCATTATGGTGAAGCAAAATGCGCAGGACTCTATCGACAAACGGTATGCCAAATTAAAAGCGGCGCTGGGCGTGTCGGATATCAACCGCATGGAGTGTTTTGATATCAGTCATACCATGGGAGAAAACACCGTGGCATCCTGTGTGGTGTTTGACGGTCAGGGGCCTAACAATCGTGAATATCGCCGTTATAATGTTACGGGTATTACGCCGGGAGACGACTACGCGGCCATGGCATTTGCGCTGAACAAGCGCTACGGCAAAGTCACGGATCCCGATAAAGTACCCGATATTATTTTTATCGATGGTGGTAAAGGCCAGCTGTCCAGAGCAGAGTCGTTTTTCGAATCCTGGACACTGGAGAAGTTGCCAATGCTGATCGGTGTGGCAAAAGGCACCAGCCGTAAGCCAGGTTTAGAAACCCTGCTGATCGATGGCGGACGCAAAACCATTAATCTGGAAAGCGACTCGCCGGCACTGCATTTGATCCAGCATATTCGTGATGAGTCTCACCGTTTTGCGATAGCGGGACACAGAAGTAAGCGTCAAAAACAACGCACGCAATCCGTTCTGGAAGAAATTGAAGGCGTAGGCCTGAAGCGACGCCAGGCACTGCTTAAATACCTTGGAGGAATGCAGGGCGTAAAAGCCGCCAATATACAACAACTAAAACAAGTGCCCGGGATCAGCCCTCAGCTGGCTGAAAAGATATTTAACCATTTGCATGACAAAGCTTAAGCGTTCATGCGAACATAGTAAAAAAAGAGTCTCTCTTAGTAGTTATGTGGAACATTCCAAACACGCTCACAACATTTAGGTTGTTACTTATTCCTGTATTTGCAGTGATCTTCTATTTGCCTTATTCATGGGCATTTTTTGCTGCCGCTTTTATTTTCTGGCTGGCATCGGTAACCGATATTCTTGATGGCTATCTGGCTCGCAAGCTGGAACAGTCAACGCCCTTTGGCGCTTTTTTAGATCCCGTAGCCGACAAAGTGATGGTGAGTGTGGCGCTGGTGGTGCTGGCAACGCATTATCAAAACATGTTTATGACCATTGCTACCATTGTCATTATTAGTCGTGAAATCGTTATCTCAGCCCTCAGAGAGTGGATGGCAGAGCAGGGCAAGCGTGGTCATGTGGCGGTGTCCTGGATGGGCAAGTTTAAGACCGCTGCACAAATGCTGGCCATTATTGGTTTGATTTGGCAGTTTGCGCCCTGGATGGTGATGCTAAGTTATGCATTGTTAGCCATTGCCACTTTGCTGACTGTGGTGTCTATGGTGCAGTATTTCTATGCTGCTCGTACCGAATTGGTTAAATCTTAGTATTCTTTGGCTGAATACAAAGCGTTTTAGATAAAAAATAAGCAAACGATTAAAAAGCTTCATTTTTTATGTTGACGCCTCCCGGAACTTCTGTAGAATGCGTCCGTGTTGAGAGGCAATAGCCTAACAAAAAGAGAAGTTCAAAACGCTTCAATATGTTGAAAGTTTTGAATTTAACTAGGGTTTAAAGCTGAAATTTTAAATTTCTAGTAACGCGAGTATAACTCAGCTGGATGAGCGAATAGACGCAACCTTGCTTCTTACATACCCAACTAAGTTAAAAAGCTTCTGGAGTGCGAGTATAGCTCAGCTGGTAGAGCGCAACCTTGCCAAGGTTGAGGTCACGAGTTCGAACCTCGTTACTCGCTCCAATTTCTCTTTTCTGACTTAGTCAGAGTAGTGTGGCGGAATGGCAGAGTGGCCATGCAGCGGATTGCAAATCCGTCTACCTCGGTTCGACTCCGGGTTCCGCCTCCATTTTCTCAACAAACTCCACATGCGAAAGCAGCCCGATGCCCGGGTGGTGGAATTGGTAGACACAAGGGATTTAAAATCCCTCGCTGGTAACAGCGTGCCGGTTCAAGTCCGGCCCCGGGCACCATTGTTTAAAGTTGATTGGCTCAATTGTATGAGTTGAATTATGCAAAATTGCAGACTTCATACATGCAATAAGCTAAAAAGCTTATGGAACGCGAGTATAGCTCAGCTGGTAGAGCGCAACCTTGCCAAGGTTGAGGTCACGAGTTCGAACCTCGTTACTCGCTCCAATTTAAACAAACTGTGCTTTAGCAAACCCGATGCCCGGGTGGTGGAATTGGTAGACACAAGGGATTTAAAATCCCTCGCTGGTAACAGCGTGCCGGTTCAAGTCCGGCCCCGGGCACCATTTTTACTTATAGCTTAATCGCTTGATATGACAGTAAGATTAAGTTAAAGTAGCGAAAATAAAATGTGTTTTTATTTTCTATAAAACACAATATGGAACGCGAGTATAGCTCAGCTGGTAGAGCGCAACCTTGCCAAGGTTGAGGTCACGAGTTCGAACCTCGTTACTCGCTCCAATCTCTGATACACTAAGTATCAACACAATGCGGCGGAATGGCAGAGTGGCCATGCAGCGGATTGCAAATCCGTCTACCTCGGTTCGACTCCGGGTTCCGCCTCCATTTCCTTCCTGATTTACCTCATTGTTTAAATTCTTTTTCCAGTTGTTTCCAATAACCACACGTAAATCACCGGTATATCGTTTTTATATTGAATTCTCAGGTCCACTAACTCACCGCTGACACTTTCATTAATGGTAAACTCGCTGCTGGTGAGCAGGTACTGCCCTTGATGGTGTTTTATTTCTACCTGAGCATCTATGGTGATCCCTTTGTTTTTGGCAATCTCTGTCAGGGCATCCTGAATAGCAAGCTTGATTGCGGTACTGAGCAGGTTATCTGAGGTCATAGTGCCATCTTCACCAAACGCGCCTAACACCAGGTGTTCACTGCGTTTTATATTGGCCATGGCGCTTGTTGTCGGGGTACTCACAGCCTTAAGCACATCAGGCTTATACAGACCGATGAGTGTTGAACCATACTGACAGCTTTGATGTAGTGCCAGGCGCATGGGCATACCCTGTGCCGTTACTTCACCATTGCGGTTAAAGCTTACCTCGTGCTGCACGGTGCCGTCACGATTGATTGCGCGCTCTTGCAGATATTCCGTCGCGTTCACCCGGGCCTGCAGCAAAAAGCTCGCCACTGCTTTGGCATTGCGCTCACTGATTGAGAGCTGTTGATGGGGCGAAGCGGTGTAGTAACTCACCCCCAGCACCTGGTTGCGCTGTTCGTTTTCACATAGCCAGGCAGGCTGACAGAGCGAAAAGTCACACAGGCTTACACGACAGCTGGCACTTTCATCAGGTGGCGAGAAGCTGACATAGCTGTATTGGGTATCCTGGGTATTAAAGGGCGTTGAGTAGTAGATAGTATGACCGGAAGATAACACTTGAGTGGGCTCATCTGGTGTCACACCTTGCAGATCGCTGCGCTGTAACTCAATAGCATGATAGGCCGCCAGTTTTTTCAGTGCCCGGGTTCGGCTTGCCAGCTCAGAACCATTGGGAATCGCACTGAATGGCGCTGCCGTGCCAATAAAGCCCAGCTGCCCGGCTTGTTTGGGCGACTGAACCCAGCATGGTAAATGCGTGGGCTGACGCTCTCGTGGTTGCTGTGAAAGGGTTTTACAGCCAGTGAGCATGACGGTGCCCACCAGCAGAGCGAAAAATACAGATGAGCGCACAGTCGATCCTTGTGAATAGGGTTATTTTGTATTCTCTTTTAAGGGTAAGTCGAATTCTACCATCAGGCCACCCTTTTCTCGGTTGCGAAGCCTTAACTGGCCCTGATGTGCTGTGATGATGTCATGGCACAGGCTGAGACCCAAACCGGTGCCGTGCGATTTGGTGGAGTAAAAGGGTTGCAGTGCCTGATGTAAATTCCCAGACTGGATCCCTGAGCCCCGGTCGACCACGGCAAATCGTAACCGAGTTTGCTCCTGAACCACCTGCACGGCGATATCCGCCTTGCCACTGCCCGATTCATGGGCGTTCTTGAGCAAATTGAGCAGCACCTGTTCAATCTGAGCAACATCGAAGCAGCCATTGCCCGTCGGCGCAGAGCCGAGCAAGGTGAAAGGGTAGAGTACCTGCAGGCGTTCAAGCAGGGGCGCAACCGGGTGTACTGAGCAACATGGCGCGGGCAGGCGTGCATATTCGGCATAGCGCTGAATAAACTCGCTCAGGTTTTGGGCGCGTTGTGAAATGGTATCCAGCATATCGGGCAGCAGGTCAAGATGCTTTTGCTGGTTCAGCATAGTCTGGGCTGAGCCCGTAAGGGACTGAATAGGGGCCAGCGAATTATTCAGCTCGTGGCTGATCAGACGAATGGCATTTTTCCACAGCATTATCTCTTCACGGTTTTGCTCCGCCGAGACGTTTTTGCAGATCACCAGGCTGTGTGGCTGATAGTTCAATGTTACCGACTCAGCCCCAAGGTAAAACGTATGTTTTTGCTCCTGCTGTTCGAAACTTAACATCCCGCTGTAGCCGTTATTCAGCGCCTGCGCCAGCGCCTCAGGCAAGGTATCGCAGGCCGTATCCAGCGAGCTGCCGGTCAGGGCGCCAGGCTGTTTGTTCAGCAGCTGACGTGCGGCGGCATTGTGATAAACAATATGGCGGTGTTTATCGAGCAGCAGGGTCGCCATAGGCGAGGCCTGAACTATGCTGTCCAGTACCAGCTCTTTTTGATTCAGCTTTTGCTTTTGTTGCTTCAGGTTTGCGCTGAGCTGGTTGTAAAGCGCTATCAGGCGGGCTAAATCTGGATCCGAAGACGGTGAGATACGCAGTGACAGATCGCCATCCTTAATGCTTTTGATCCCATCTTCCAGCGTCGCCAGGATCTGTTGACGGCGCCTGATCTGGCGGCCAAGCAGCATAAACAGGCTCAGCAATGACGTCAGTAAAGTCACAGCACAGGCCAGGACGACAGGAATGCCCTGTTGCAATGCAATGGCCAATGCAATCAGCGCAGATGTCAGCACAAACGCTGAGCTGAACAGGACCCGACCCGAAAAAGACCAGCGCGCAGAGGGCGTCATCGTTTGAGTCCAAACTTGTCCATACGGCGATACATGGCCTGGCGACTTAACCCCAGGCTTTTTGCTGCATGTGTCACATTGCCCTGGTGTTTATCGAGCGCCTGAGTAATGTCCTCAATGCTAAATTCATGATTCACTATAGCGGAGGCTGAGGTGCTAAGGCCAAGATCTGTCGCTTCTATTTGTTCCCCGCAAGCAAGCAGCTCGGCGCGGCCAATCACATTTTGCAGCTCGCGGACGTTACCTGGCCAGGCGTAGCGTTTGAGTAATCGCTGGGCACCGTCACTCAACACCTTACCCGAGGTCAGAAAATGTTGCGCGAGCGGAATAATGTCGTCGGGTCGCTCAGCCAGAGGGGGCAGGCGCAGCTCAATCATGTTGAGGCGATAGTACAAGTCCTGGCGGAAGGTGCCGCGGGCGATGGCCTCATTGAGGTTCGCGTTGGTGGCGCTTATCACCCTGACTTTGACTTTTTGCGTCTTGCTGCTGCCAACAGCTTCAAACTCACCGGTTTGCAGTACCCTCAATAGCTTTTGCTGGCCCGTCAGCGGCAGGTTGCCTATTTCATCGAGAAACAGCGTCCCCCCATCTGCGGCGGCAAAACGTCCCTCGCGGCTTTTCGTTGCGCCCGTATAGGCTCCGCTGACCACACCAAACAGTTCCGCTTCAATCAGCTCGGCAGGCAGTGCACCGGCATTGACGCGAATAAAGGGTTTATCCCGATAGGCACTGTTGGCAACCAGCAGCTCGGCGATTTTTTCTTTACCCGCGCCGTTGGGCCCGGTGATCAGCACCTGAGCGTCGGAGCAGGCCACCTGGGTTGCGGTTTCCA
The DNA here is from genome assembly GCF_021532535.1 of Pseudoalteromonas sp. DL2-H2.2. NCBI lineage: Bacteria > Pseudomonadati > Pseudomonadota > Gammaproteobacteria > Alteromonadales > Pseudoalteromonadaceae > Pseudoalteromonas > Pseudoalteromonas sp. DL2-H2.2. The sequence continues at coordinate 154,800 of NZ_JAKGBD010000010.1, forward strand.
GCAAAGGCAGAATGGCTTGATCGGCAAAGATAAGTCCGCTGAGATCATATTCAGAGCACAACTTGTCTCGTCTGAGCTTAAACTGCTTCTTGCTGCGCGTCTGGGATTGTTGTAGCTGGTACATTTCCAACAAATTATTCACCGAGCTCAGTAACTTGTCATCCTGCCAGGGCTTAGCGATATAGTCTGCGGCACCATGTTTGATAAGTTCCACCGCCATCTCCAACTGCGCCCAGGCGGTCAGCAGAATAATCGGCAAGTCCGGATTGAGGGAACGGATCTGGTGATAGAGGGCCTTGCCTTCTTCGCCTGAGGTGGTGTCACTGGTGAAGTTCATATCCTGGATCACTAAATCGTAATCCTGTGCTTGCAGCATTGCCAAACCCTGCTCGGGAGAGTCGGCGCCTTCGCAGTCGATATCATTAATTAAAAAAAGAATTTTGAGCGCTTTAATGACATCTGTGTTGTCATCAATGACGAGAATTTTATGTTGCATCGCGTTTTTATCGTTATTGTTGTCAAGATGAAAGGGCTTGTCAGCCCTTATGTTAATTGATTTTGGTCACCCTTGCCGGGGCTATCTTAGCGGCTTTACGCACGGGAATATATACCGCAGCGGCACTTAGCAGCCATACTCCCAGGGCAACCAGTACGGCCAGCCAGGGCTCAACCAGGCCTTGTGCCCGTAAATGGGTCACAAAATAGTTATTAAGCCACAGCGCGGTGAAGCTGCCAAGCACAATACCCACAAAAGCGAGCAAAGCATTTTCCAGCAACAGGGTTTTAAGCACGGTATGCTGGCTGGCACCAAGCGCACGCAGAATGCCGATGTCCCTTTGACGAATCGAGACTGAGAAAGAAACCAGACCTATAATACCAAACCCGGTGACGGTAATGGCGATAACACTGATCCCTATCATAATGAACGCGAACGTGCTGCGGCCATCCCATAAGCGCTTTTTCGCGCGGGCGGCAAACTCCACCCGCTCCACGATGCGTCCGTGTTGTTGATACAGCACATCTTCAACGTCCTTAAGAATGCCATCATGGGTGCCTGGTTTAACCCTGATTAAATAGTTGACGTTGTTACCGCCAAAATGGGCCTGAGGGACAATGGTTGAGTGATACCATTGTTGCTCATAAACGGCCCCTTCACCCAGCATTTTATCGGCATACACCCCAACCACCTGATAGGGACGGCGAGCGCGTTGCAGGTAGACGGTTTGTCCCAGCGCACTTTGCTCACCAAACAGGCTCTTCGCGAGAGTTTCACTGATCAAGACGACACTGGCATAGCGATTTTGCGATGTCTCGGCAAAAACAAACTCATTGGGGTAGAAGTTGCGCCCCTGCGTAATGGTTAAGCCCAGGGTTGCAACGCCCTGTGAGGTTACGTCAAACTGGGCATTTTCAAAGCCCGCTTCTTCCTGGTCGATGGTTTTGTACACCAGGTTACTGCCGGCGACGGTGGCAAGCACCAGCTCGTTACTGGCATACGTCACCTGAGTCACCTCACCCAGCGCGCTGAGATTGGTTAAATCGCGCTGGATCAGGGCCGATTTATCGACCTGATTGTCGAACACCTTAGTGTAGACGTTGAGTATCTCGACTTCGTCCAGGTGCGAGGGGATCAGCCAGTTCTTGAGCGTCCCGTAGCTGATAAAACTGGCATTGCCGACTATGGTCACAGCAATGGCTATCTGGATCAGGAGCATCACAGAGATATTGCGGTGCTTTACAATGATTTTGAGTATGTGTTTGAGTGACATGCGACTATCCTCTTAACTGTGCTGCGGGGGCGATACGACTGGCTTTGATAATGGGGTAGAGTCCGGCGGCAAATATCGCCACAAAGATCCCCACGGCAGCTTGCAGCGCAAACAGCGTGTCCATGCTATACATACGGCGCACCTGCTCGGCGTCGGCCAGATAATCGGCCTGATACAGGGCAAGGTGAAACATAGCAACCAAGCCAAATTGTGCCAGCAATAAACCCAGCGCAATTGCAGCGCCACTGAGCATACTCAGCTCCAGCAGTTGCACCTTGAGAATATACAGCTTGTTTGCGCCCAGCGCCCGATACAGGGAGACCAGTTTGGCCCGGCTCTGGTTTTTAGCCAGTAAAATGCCGATGGTGTTGATCAGGCAAATGGCAAACAGCAGGTAGGCAAACTTAAGATAAATCTGCTCCCAATAAAGGTTGTCGCTCATTCTGTTGTTGAGACTGGCCAGCTGCGTCAGATAGTAAGGCTCTGAGTGGCCAAAGCGGCCCTGAGATGCCTGCTGCTGCGCATAGTTGCGCATCCAAAGGGTCAGCTCAGCATGGCTGTTGTCGTGCTGCATTGGGTCTAGCACCGCCCAGGCATGCAGATAACCACATTCGGCACTTTTGAGTCCCTGCACATCTTCCCGACGATAACGGGTTCTTGCGGCTTCTTCCTTGGTGCGGCAAGGCATATAGCCGGTTCGTGGTAGATTGTTGGCGTGGGCATATCCAAGCGGGACGACGGCCATATCGTTGGCGCGGGCCCCAAAGCGCATATTCTGAAAACGGCGCAGGTAAGCAGACATGTCCATCACGCCGACGACCTCCAGCTGACGGTTGTTGATCACCACCTGTTTGCCAATGGAGTTTGCTCCGCCAAATAACAAGTCATTGGCTTTTTTATCTAATACAATCACCGCGGCATCCTGCATGTCCTCGCGCCAGGGCGCACCATAAATAAATGGCACCTGGAGCAGGTCAAAATACTGTGGATCAGCGGCAGAGGCCTCGGCGGTAACCGGCCTGACACTGTTATCAGGTAAGTCGAGCACAAACGAGGTGGTGTAATTGAACGAAATGCGGGTAGTGTCGTTTGCTCGGAACGCCTCAGCCAAGGCGCCCGCATCGCGAAAGGTCAGCGCAGGCGAGCGAAATTCAGAACGCCGGTCAAACTCCGGGTCCATAAAATTCAGGCTGACGTGATACACCCGATCGGCTCTTTGGTCGATGGGGGAATGGCCGCTGCGTGTGACTATGGTGCCCATAGTTAACAACAGGGTGATGCCAATGGCCAGGTTAAGTACCATCAGTAAGGTCAATTTGCGCTTTTGTTTCAGGCCGCGCCAGGCCAGTTGCATTAAATCCTTCATTGCGGCCACCTAAGAGATCAATTCGACCAGTTCATTCTTATTGATATCTCGCAGTTGTCCGTCGAGAATCTGAATGTTGCGATGCGCTCGCTGCGCCAGTTCATGATCGTGTGTGACCATCAGCAAGGTGGTGCCCTGGCGGTTTATCTCTTCCAGCAGTTCCATCACCTGTCTGGCCATCAACGTATCCAGGTTTCCGGTGGGCTCATCGGCAAGCAAAAAGCGCGGTTTACCGGCAAGCGCGCGGGCAATGGCAACACGCTGTTGCTGACCACCACTCAGTTGTGCCGGAAAGTGACTGGCGCGACCGCCAAGCCCTACCAATTCCAGACTTTCCTCGATGCGCTGCTTACGTGCCTTGGCCGACAGACCGCGGAAAATCAGCGGCACTTCAATGTTGTCGTAAAGATTGAGGTCGCCGATCAGGTTAAACCCCTGGAAGATAAAGCCGATTTTTTCATTGCGCAGACGCGAGAGCTGCTTGTCACCCAGGGTGCTGACGTCTTCTCCGTCCAGCTCATAGGTGCCCTGTTCGAAGTTTTCCAGTAACCCGGTGATGTTCAAAAAGGTGGTTTTACCTGAGCCTGAAGGACCTGTGACGGCAATAAACTCGCCTTCTTCAACTGTGAAGTTAACGTCTGACAGCGCGTGGGTTTCGACTAATTCGGTGCGGTAAATTTTACTGATGTTTTTCATGCGTAACATGGGATGATTCCTTTTATTATTATTCGCTGAGGATCACGTGCTGTGATTGTCCAAAAGCTGTCAGGCTTGAGATGATGATTGTATCACCAGCTTGCAGCCCCTGGGTAATTTCTACTTCCCGGACACTTTTGACACCCAGTGAAACCGGGGTTCTGTATGCGGAGTTTTGTTCAATTTTATAGGCGGTGCTTGATGCGCCGGTTTCGACAAAGGCACCACGCTCGACTTTAAGTACGTTTTGCTTGTGCGCCAGGATGATCTGGGCGTTGACCCGCTGGTTCTGGCGCAAATTTCCCGGCTGCTCGGTAAAGCGAATACGACCGCGTACCTGGCCTTGCTCAACTTCGGGAGAAATCGCCACTAAAGTTGCTCCGTATTGCTCATTGTTAATTTGCACATTGGCTTGCAGGCCTATTCCCAGCTCATCAGCGAGGTTTTCAGGAATATAGGCTTCGACTTCCAGCTCATTAAGATTAACCAGCGACATCAGCGGGGTATTGCGTTGCACATGTTGTTTTTGCTGAACGTTCAGGGTGCCGACAATGCCGGATAAAGGGGAGTGCAGGGTCAGTGCCTCAACCTGACGGCGCAACTCCTCGGTGAGATGACGCTGGCGGGTCAGGTTCAGTTCGCTGCTTTTCAGCTCAAAGCTCAGGCGCTCCTGTGCCAGTTGCAGGCTGGCAATGGCATGACGTTCATTCAGTTCGGCGCGCTTCAGGGCGACCTGGGTCTGTTCCAGTTCTTCCTTAGAAATGATCTGTTTTTCTATGCTGCTACGGGCGCGGGCCATCTCACTTTGTGCGGCTTCCAGTTCGACTTTGGCCAGCTCCATTTGTTGGGTGTTATCCAGCTGCTGTTGTTTTATGGCGATTTTCTGGCGACTGACTTCCATCTCCAGGCGTGCCAGGGTCGCTTCTTCCTGGAGTAACTGATTGCGCAGCTCAGGGCTGTCGATGCTCAATAGCGCCTGGCCCGCTGCAATCTCATCACCTGCTTTGACAAACAAAGTGACTGTGCCTGCTGCGATGGCATACAAAGAAGGGCTGTCTGCGGCCATGGTGCGGCCTTCCACGCGCAGGTCCTGGATCATATCACCGCGTACGACCGTCGCGATGCGCAATGTTTGCAGTGACACTACCTGATCGGCGCTGAGTAACTGATCAAAGCTGCTGTATGAGGCCGTGGCAGCACCAATGAGCCCGACTGCGGCTAAGGCGCCGAGCCACAAGCGCGGCGATCTGCGTGTTTGTGGGATGGCTTTATCTTGTTGTTTGGTATCTCGGATCATGCCGGGTACGGCTCCTTGTTTTTTTCGATTACTTGTTCTTATTACAAAAACAGTGCCAAAGCGTAATGCACTGAAATTATTGAGTTATTTCTCTTTTTGATAGTGGGGTATCAGCGCAGCGGACGGACAGCGGACAGTACGCGGACAGTAGACGGGTGTCCGGACACCGTGTTGCAGCTCAGTGCATAGCCGAGCCACAATACACTGGCTTTGCCGACCTGATCCTGTACCATAGTGATCATACTAAGTTGCTGTTAAGTAAGTGGTAAAGGAGATACGATGATCCAGTTAGACAAGATAACCTTAAGGCGTCGGGACGGGGCTGGGTACAGACATGTGCTGGACAACCTGAGCTGGTCAGTGTCAGGGGCGCAGCAGGTTGCGTTAACCGGTGAAAGTGGCTCGGGCAAAACGACTTTGCTGAATATACTGGCGGGCTTGCTGAGCCCGGACGCTGGCACCATTTGCATCAACGAGCAATTTATCCATACCTACAACGCCACACAGCTGGCTTTGTACCGCCGCACCATTGGCATGATCTTTCAACATTATCAGCTCCTCAGCCCGCTAAGTGTTGCCGACAATATGGCATTTCAGGCAAGGCTGAATGGCCGCGCTGTGAGTCGTGAAGACATTGCATTGATGGCACAACGGCTGGGGCTGGGCGATAAGCTCGATGTCTTTCCGGCGCAGCTCAGTGGTGGGGAGCAACAGCGTGTTGGGATTGCCCGGGCGCTGCTTAATCAGCCCCGCATACTGCTGGCCGATGAGCCTACCGGTAACCTCGACAGCGAGCGCAGCCAGGAAGTGTTAGAGCTGCTGATGGCGTTATGTAAAGAGCAGCAGGTCAATCTGATCATGGTGACACACAGCCGCGCCCTTGCCGCGCAGTTGCCACGACAGGTGGAGTTACGTGACGGGCGCATACATGAGTGAATTGCGTCTTATCTTGCTGACCTATAGCCAGTTTTATCGTCGTCATGCCGGCCTTTTGGTACTTTTTCTGATTGGTTTGAGCCTGGGCAGTGCCTTGCTCAGTGCAACGCTGGGGTTAAATCAGGAGGCCTCGCAGCGCTATCAAACCAGCACCGCGCTGTTAGCCCAGCCTGTGAGTCATTTTATTCGACCGCCTCTGGGCGAGTCGGGCCTATCGTTTTCTCTGTGGCAACGGCTTTCAGCTGCCGGGTTTGTGCAGGCTCAGCCGGTGCTTGAAGGGCGAGTGGGAAGTGATGACAACAAGCTCATTGCAGTGCGAGGTGTGAACTTACTGCAATGGCAAACAGCCGGTGTCACCCAGCCTGCTCAGCGTCAATCTCAGCAGTCAAATACTGAGCATGCCCTGTTCGACACGCTGTTTGTGTCACCCGAGCGCATGGCCAGGTTACAGCTCGATGAGGCCGTGTTGTACTTTAACGGTGAGCGTGTCCCTGTAAGTAAGCTCGATGGAGCCGGCCATTTTGCGCTTACCGACATCAGCCTGGCAGACCGCTTGCTCAAGGCACAGGGGCAAGTCAGCTATTTCGAAGTGGCGGGGCTGAATGCCGCGCAGTTACAGCAACTCAAGATACTGCTAGGTAATGAAGGCAGGCTCGAGTCTGCCGAGGCGCAAACATTCGATGCGCTGTCGGGCGCCTTTTTCTTCAACTTACAGGCACTGGCATTGCTTGGCTATGTGGTGGGTGCTTTTTTAAGTCTGAATGCCATCAAGCTTGCTTATCAGAGCCGGTTATCCTTGCAACAGCAAATGGCTACGCTTGGCTGCCGTCAGGGCCAGCTACTCAAGGCGCTGTGCCTGGAAGTCACGATACTGAGTGTGGTAGCCGCGACATTGGGCAACCTGCTTGGGGTGCTGATGGCCAATCTGATGATGGCGGATATCAGCGCGGTGCTGAGCAGTTTTTATCAGCTGGACCGGTCGCTGACGGTCAGTTTTGACGTTGCGCTGGTGCTCATCGGCACTGTGCTTAATCTGGCGGTTCTGAGCGCATTTATGGTGTTACAAACAACCATTGCACAGCGGCTGACTAAGTGGTTAACCCTGGTACTTTTAGTGCTGGCGGGTGTGGGCGCTCTGACGTTATTGGCACTGGCGCAGACCAAGTGGCAGGCTTTGCTGCTGTGCGCGTGTGTGCTGCTGGTGTTTTTCGCGCTGACGCCGCCTTTGGTGCGTATGGTGTTTCGGGTTCGTTGGCCAACTCAGGCGCCTTTGCTTGTCTGGCTCAAAGGCGACAGCCTGACGCAATTGCCGGCGCTGTTGAGCTCGGTGCTGGCGATACTGATGGCAATGGGCGCAGCCATTGGCATGCAGGTGATGGTGGGCAGTTTTAGCAGTGCACTAGATGCGCATCTGCAAACCCGTCTGAATGCCGACTTGTATGTCAGGCCGGATAACCCAACCGCGCAGATGCGTCAGGCATTATTGGATATGCCAGATGTGACGCAGGTGGGGGTTTACTGGTCTGCACAGAGCGAAGTCCGAATGGGTGATGAGACTGTGCCCGTGAGGCTGATGAGTTTTGGCGAAGATGCCCGCTATCATCAGCATCTGACCTTACTGAATAAGCAGCCGTTGCATGCCAGTCATCTTAGCAGTGCCGCTGAGGCCATTTCGTGTTTGGTCAATGAACCGGGCATGCGTCGCTATGATCTGGCTGTTGGCACTTTGATCCAGGTGCAACAAGGGGAGCGCGCTTTTTCCTGTCAGATAAGCGGTGTTTTTTACGATTACGGAGAGCCGGGGATTAATCTGGTGGTCAGCAGCTCTGTGATTGTGCGTCAGGCTTTTTTGTATGACGCAGTGGGGTTTATGTTGACGCTAGAGCAAGGGGCTGATGCAGAGCGGGTGGCCGATGTGATTAGCCAGCGCTGGTCACTGGCGGGGCACCAGTTGGTCCACAACCAGGTGTTTAAGCGTTATGCAAAACAGCTATTTAGTCAGACTTTTCTGGTTACTCATGCGCTGAATATCTGCATTATGGCAATCGCATTATTTGGTGTCTGGGTGAGCTTTTTAACACTCGGGCGACAGCAGCTTCAGCCAATGGCGGTACTACAAACTTTGGGAGTGACCCAAAAGCAATTACTGCTCCTCAAGCTGTGTCAGGCCGGGCTTATTCTGGGCTTGACGTTACTGCTGGCGGTGCCACTTGGGATCCTGTTGGGCTGGGTGTTGCTGGAATATGTGATGCCCATTGCCTTTGGCTGGAGCATGGCCATGGTTCTCAGTTGGGGCGATATCTGGGGATTTTGTGCTGTGGTGCTGGTACTGGCGCTGGTGGTAAGCGCTATTCCGTTACTCAAACTGGTCAAACGTAATGTGGCTGATAATGTGGCGCAGCTCTGAGGAACCAATTATGCAAAAAGTCAGCTCCCTTTTGTTAGTTTTACTGGTATTGACGGGCTGCCAGCCGGTTGCGCCACCAAACGAGCGCAACAATGCGGCCATGGCCGTGCTGGGACAAACCTTGGGAGCGCCGGTCGATGCCAGTCAGCCTTTGGTGTTTCCCCGTGACCATGGCGCCCATCCCGAACAAGGGGTTGAGTGGTGGTATGTGACGGGCAATCTGACGGCGGACGATGGCAGCCAGTTTGGTATGCAGTGGACCTTGTTTCGTATCATTGACCCGGGCTTTTCAACTTTTCAGTCTTCTCCCTGGTGGGACGGACAGCTTTATTTTGCGCATTTTGCTTTGCAGGATGGCCAGACACATCAGGCGTTTGAGCGCTACGGCAGAGCCGGGCAGGTCGACATTCAGGCCAGCCCCTTCATTGCCCGGCTGGGTGACTGGCAGCTGGCCAGTCGGGGGAATGCCTTCTTGCCGCTGCAATTACACACTCAGGCGTCCGGGTATGGCCTGGATATTACACTGGCAAACAGTCCGCTGGTGTTGCATGGCGAGCAAGGATACAGCCAGAAAACCCAGCAAGGCCATGCTTCTTTTTATTACAGTTATCCCTTTTTACAAGTCGAAGGTACGCTTACATACGCCGGTAAGTCTTATGAAGTTACGGGGCAGGCCTGGCTTGACAGAGAATGGTCTTCTGCCCTGATCGATAGCCAGAATGGCGGCTGGGACTGGTTCAGTTTACAAAGCCAAGATCCTGAGCAGGGCGCACTGATGGCGTTTTGTACACGTGATGGGCAAGAGGCCTATGCCTATTGCAGCGCCTCAGAGATATCTCCGTCGGGTCAGGTTACAGCCTACCCACATGAGCAGGTTACATTGACGGTACTGGACAGGGCGCAAACCCGGGGAGTAACGCACCCGATAAGTTGGCAGTTGCAGGTACCGGGCAAAGAAGCCGTGATCATTGATGTATTGCAGCGCGACTCTTTTAATAGCCTGAGCGTACCTTACTGGGAGGGGCGGATCCGCAGCCGCGGTGGATTTGTCGCAACGGGCTATGGTGAACTGTTCGGCTATTGATTGATCCTTGTGCAGCGCAGATGTTATTGCATAGAACGAGTTATAAGTTTTTGTTTTAATTGCAGGTTTCTTGGTAAAATGCGCCTTTATTAGATAGAAAAGGACGTTACGCCTGTTATGAATAAAGTTGTGTGTTATCTGGTTGAGGTGACTCTGTTTTTGCTGTACCTGGGCGTTGGCTCATTACTATCCGAAGCGTCAGGCCCCGCTCTGGTAGGATTTGTTTTGACACAGGTGATTGTGCCAGCGCTGCTGTGGATTGTACTGCGCTACCTGTTTTTTAAAAGCGTATCAGTTTCATGCGATAAGCCGACATGCAGTGGTCGTGGGAGATTGGAATCACAAACAGAATTGGCAGACAACCCTGTTATCAGGGCTGTGATGATAAAGGGGCACAGGTGTACCAAGTGCCAGCATCTCATTCACACAGCCCTTTTTACGCCAGTTGCTAAAGATAACGCGTAAGTAATGACTCACACTGGCGGCTCAGAGGCTACTCCCGGTCGTACAGGGGGAGGGCAACACCTGAGACGTCAGGAAATTCCAGCACCGCGACAGGAGTAAAGTCGCTTTCCGCGAGGAAAAACGTGGTCAGACTGGCACGGGAATGGATGGTAAACTCCCCCACAAACGGCATCATCCAACCACTGTCGCTTGATAATACCCCGCTTAACTGAGGCACTTTGTTAAAATCCGGTAGCAGGTAGTCGGGCAGCACGTTGTCGCCCACAGAATGGAGCGGCAGATTGACCCCAATCTGACGTGTGTAAGACACATCCAGCATAGGCTGTCCGGTATATTGGTTGGCCAGGGTTAAGGCATGCTGATGCGCTGTGATAGTGATCGACACATCGCCCGCTTGCTTGGGATAGCCCCAGATCTCACGACCAGCTTTAATTGCAATGGGGTTGTCTAGCATCAGGTGCTGGTTGTAAAGCGCATAGTTATGGGGTTTTCCGGCCGCTTGCTGCTGGGCATTGGCAGCCCCCAGTGCCGCCACTACTTTAGCGGTAAAATCCAGCTGGGCGCCGGGCTCGGTCATATCCCCCGGGCAGGGCAAAATGGGGTCTTCGCTGCCACGGCGTTTTACATAAAAGCTTGATATTGTTTCGTTATAAGCACCGGCCGGGCTGGCCGTGATTTTTTGTGTATACAGAGCCCCAATCCCTTTTGACGCACTGCCCTCACAATGCAGTCGTACCGGCTCCCACTGCCAGTTCCATAAAAAGAACTGAGCAACATTGGCATCAATTAATCCGACGACCGCGCTGGTGGCTTCACCCTGAACATGAAAGGGCATGTTAACTGGGGTGCCATCAGAGAGATAAGTGGTACTGGTGACCGGATAGGTTTCACTGAGATCGGCGCTATGACCGGTGTTGCTCAATACCAGCATGACACTGAGCATAAGTGTATTCAATTTCATTTTAGATCCTTTTCTGATTAGGGTTTTCCTTTGGATGGAGGTTGCCTTATACGCACTGTTAGGTCGCAAAAGCGGGACTAGGCTAACACGCTCGGGTGAAAAGTAAATGAAATGGCACAGCGCAGCAGAGGTGGGTGAAATGTATACGAATGTAAATCAGCTATTTTTTCTATCTTTGCAATGCTGTACACTGCGCGGCCAATTCATGGGTCAGGTCGGTTATACAAAACTCGCTTTGACCGTACAGGATATCCTGGCTCAGCTCTGAGCCAATAAATTAAGCAGGTAATTATGGTCCCGTTTGTAGTATTGATCACCGTTTTGGTGTGTTTTGTCGGTTACGGGCTCTGGCCACTGGCGCTCTCTGTACTGGGCTATCTGGTATCTGAGCAGTCGCTGGATGCCATGGTGCTGATGTTGTTCTGGTTAAGCATGGTATTTATTCAGTTTGTGGCGATGTGGCACATTGCAAAGAAAAAGCCCAGCGGACGTAAGTTCTTTTTTTACACCGTATGGATTTGTGTCTTTGTGCAGGGGGCTGACTTGTTATTAGCAAGCGAGGATGAGGTGCCCCTGTGGCCGCTGGCGGACTTGTTTATCTACCCGGCGTTAGCGATGTGGGTATTGTATGCCAGTGACGCAAAACAGTATTTTGAACAGTAACACTGAGGGTAAAAGCATGAGTAAATGTGGTAAATGTGACAGCGATATTTCTTTTATGTCGGTACTAAATACACCGAATCCGTTCAAGCTAAAATGCGGTAGCTGTAAAGCGCCGATCGCCCTGAGTTTGGTGAGTGCGGGCATTGTCGCGGGTATCTTAATGGCGCTGATCAGTGCTATCTTATGGTACTTCTATGGCTCAGAAGGCTTCTGGATAAAGGTGGTGCTGCCAACAGTATTGATTGTAGAAGGCCTTTACTTTGCGGCCATCCGCACGGGCCTGGTAAAAGTAAAACCAGCACAAGCTGAATAACAAACGGGAGCCACTGGCTCCCGTTTTGTTGTGCACTTAGCTCAACTCAATTTTGTAAGTTGGTACGGGATTGACCTTTTTGCTCAGATGTCCAAGCAGCAGCCACCAGGCAAACAAAGCCGCCAGCATCAGTGCAATCCACATTACAGCCGAGGCCGGTGCCGTGCTCAGCTGTCCTATCTGGTAGACCAGGGTCGCCAGAATATAGGCAATCGAGGTTGTCCAGCCAATCACCACCCACATCCACTGACTGCCCGACTCGCGCTTAATAGCGCCCAGTACCGCCACACACGGCGTATAAAGTAAGATCAGCACCAGGTAGGCAAAGGCGCCGAGCTGACCATCAAACTGCGCCGCCATCGCACTCAGTAACTCGTTGCCTGCATCTGCGCCTTCTTCAACGGCACCCAGACCCAGTGGGTCACCGAGGTTGTTAAGCAAATCAACGGAATTATCCCACAGGGTCATCACCGCTTCGCTTGCGGCGTCTTTGAGAGACCAGTCACCGGGCTGTTCCTGCGCCCCTACGTACAGGGCATCCATGGTGCCAACAATGGCCTCTTTGGCAAATAAGCCGGTGACAATCCCCACGGTGGCCGGCCAGTTATCTTCTGCAATACCCAGTGGTGCAAACACCGGTGTAACCACCTGTGCGGCTTTTGAGAGCAAAGAGGCGTCGCTGTTCTCATGACCAAAACTGCCATCTGTACCAATGGAATTGATCATGCTCAGCAGCGCGACCACGAATACGATGGTTTTACCGGCACGGGTAATAAAGCTGCGCAAACGCTGCCAGGTGGTCATCAGCAGGTTGCGCCAGACAGGTAAATGATAGGCGGGCATTTCAATAAAAGAGGGGACTTTCTCCTGCTTAAAGACGCGCTTTCTGAACAAATAGCCAGAGCCCACCGCCACCAGAATACCAAACACATACAGGGCAAAGACGATATTAGCGCCATTGACCGGGAAAAAGGCGGCAGCAAACAAAGCGTACACGGTTAAGCGGGCACCACAGGACATGAAAGGTGCCATGATCACCGTGAGCAGGCGATCCGACTCGCGACTCATGGTGCGGGCACTCATCACCGCCGGGACGTTACAGCCAAAGCCCACAATCAGCGGCACAAACGCGTTGCCCGGCAATCCGATGGAGGACATCAGACGGTCAATCACAAAGGCGGCGCGTGACAGGTAACCACTGTCCTCAAGAATAGACAAACAAAAATACAGCACTGCTATTACCGGAATAAAGGTCGCAACCAGCTGCAAGCCGGCCCCGAAGCCGTCACCCAGCAATACGCCCAACCATTGGGGCGCCCCCAGGTTGGCCAGTAGCAGCTTAGTGCCGTCAATAAAAATAGCGCCGACCAGAATGTCGAAAAAGTCGATAAAAACGGCCCCGAAGTTCACGGCAATGGTAAACATCAGGTACATCATAAACAGGAAGATAGGAACGCCCAGCCAGCGGTTAAGCACCAGTTTGTCGAGCGACGTGGTGAAATCAGAGCGAGTCTGCGACATGATGCTGACGCCATTGCTCAGCGTTTTGACGTTTTGATAGCGTTTAATGGTGTCTTCGTTGCTGAGATCCGGCCCCGTATCTTGCTGCTTGCGTGTAGTTGCTTGCGCAGTTTTCAGGTGATTATTCAGCGCGTCGGTCAGTAGCGTCAACCCTTCACCGGTTGAGCCCACCATAGCGATCACGGGCGTATCAAGGCGTTGCGCCAACAGCTCAAGGTTAAGCTCCTTACCTTGCTGACGCGCTACATCGGTCATGTTGGCAACCACAATGACGGGCGTACCCGTTTCCTGCATCTGTGTGGTCAGGACGAGGTTGCGTTCAAGGTTGGCACAGTCGACCACATTGATGATTAGATCGGCATCCTGAGCGCGAATATAGTCAATGGCGATTTGTTCATCCTGGCCCGGATCTATTTGTGCCATGCTGTACAGGCCCGGTAAGTCAATTAACTCAACCTGCTGGCCCTGTAATGTTAGTTCGCCGCTTTTGCGCTCAACAGTCACGCCGGGCCAGTTGCCGACTTTTTGTCTGGCACCCGTAAGACGGTTAAATAGGGTGGTTTTACCACAGTTGGGGTTACCAACGAGGGCGATTCTCACGTTATCTTACTCCTTGAATTTAGCGGCTTAGCTGGATAAAACGCGCATCTGTTTTGCGGATACTGATAAAGGTATTGCCAACCTTGGTCTGGATTGGGCAGCCCAGAGGGGCGACATTTAAGACAGAGATCGTCTCGCCGGGGATCAGGCCCAGTGCCATTACGCGGCTGATCAGGGCTGCATCTGGGTGTTCAATGCCCGCAATAATTGCTGTGTCGTTGGGTTTTAAATCTGCAAGTGTCATAGAGGTAATGCAAACCTTGATAAGAATTATTTATCATTAGAGACCTATAGTACCGCAACTTAAATGTCATAAACAAGCTGGCGCAGCAAAAGAGGCTGGGTTATTTTGATGATTGATAAAGTGATATATTTTAGTTAGTTACGTATTTTAAAAGAATGTCATCAGGGTGTTGTCAGGAGGGCTGTACTGTTTGCACTTTATTTGCCAAGTGATTGCAAAGTGCCTTTTTAGAATGTTGCTCAGCCATCATCAGTAATAGCTGAGCACTTAGGGTTTAGCACAATGCTATTTAAAAGGTTTCTTTGAGCAAGTTAAGCATATCCTCCACCGACAGCTTGCTGGCCTGCTCGTTACCTGCCAGCAATTGATCAGCCAGATCGCGTTTATGCTGGTGTAGCGCCACAATCTTTTCTTCTATGGTGTTTTTGGCGATGAGGCGATAAATGGTCACCGGGCGCTGCTGGCCCATGCGATGCGCCCTGTCGGAGGCCTGCGCTTCAACTGCCGGATTCCACCAGGGGTCCATATGGATCACATAGTCTGCGGCGGTCAGGTTCAATCCTGAACCACCGGCTTTAAGGCTGATCAAAAACACTTCGCCATTGCCACGCTGAAAAGCGTTGACCCGCTCCTGGCGTTGTGCGGCAGGTGTACTGCCGTCGAGATACTGGTAGGTCACTCCGCGTTGCTCAAGAAGCGTTTTGATGATCTGCAGATGGCCTACGAATTGGCTGAAGATCAGCGCCTTATGGTTATTCTGCCGTAATTCGTCAAGCAGCTCACTGAGGGCATCCAGCTTACTGCTGGGCAGCGTGCTTTCGGCCATCACCAGTTTCGGATGACAACAGGCCTGGCGCAGTTTAGTGAGCTGGGCGAGCATTTTTATGCGCTGCTCTGCCGCCGAGCTGGTGCTGGCAGACTCAGTGATCTGCTCAATGGCATGCTGTCGCAGTGCCTCGTAAAAGGCCATTTCGTCATCACTCAGCGAGACGGTGAGGTTAATTTCGGTTTTCTCTGGCAGCTCGGTGAGTACCTGGCTTTTCAGACGACGAAGAATAAAGGGTTTCACCAGTTGCTTCAGACTTTGACGTGCTTTGTGCGCCGCCAGTTTGTCCTGCTCGGCATTTTCCATAGGCTGAGCAAAGCGGGCATTAAAGCGCTTCAGGTTGCCTAGCAGGCCGGGGTTAACAAAGCGAAACAGGGACCACAATTCGGTGAGGTTATTTTCAATCGGTGTCCCTGTGGTGATCATCTTAAACTCACCTTTGAGCGCACAGGCCGCCACAGTGCGTTTTGCCAGCGGATTTTTCAGGGCCTGCGCTTCATCGGCGACAATGGTGTGCCAGTGCTTGCTTTTCAGTAGTTCTGCCTGGCGTTGCAGCAGGCCATAACTGATGACTACGCAATCGAATGGACCAGCCTGTGCCAGCAGCTGTTCGCGTTCCTGGCTGCTGCTGTGATCACTGAACAGCGTCATGTTCAGTACCGGCGCAAACTTGCTCGCCTCCTGTTGCCAGTTAAAGCACACTGAGGTTGGCGCGATGATAAGCGTTGGCCCTTCACTGGCACGCGCCAGGATCACGGCCAGTGCTTGCAGGGTTTTGCCTAGTCCCATGTCATCGGCCAGACACGCCCCGGCGCCCCAGTGCGCCAGGCGCATGGCCCAGTCAAACCCGGCAAGTTGATAATCGCGCAGTTGCGCCTGCAAGGTGGAGGGGACACTGAGCGCCAGCGTATTGGCCTGATGCATCTTTTTGCTTTGCTCTTCCCAGGCGGGCAGGGTTTTCATGCGCATACCGGTTGTTGCTTCGGCCACCAGGCCGCTGGCAAGGGGGTGAAACTGCCCCTGATCCGTGACCTCATTGAGCTTTGCAAGCTGACTACGCAGGTCCTGTGACAGGGCGAGAATTTGCTCGCCATCCAGGCTGACAAAGCGACCATTGCTGGTGGCCATCAGGCTGAGCAGTTTTTTCAGCTCGATCACCTGAGCATCGTCAACCTGTAACTCACCAGTCACGTCAAACCATTGATTCTGCTTGGTCATTGCCAGCGCCAGATGCTGGGATTCAAGGGCCTTACTGAGGCGAAATTTTTTCCCTTTCGGCCAGCGCAGTCGCAGCGTAAATCCTGCTGGCGGCGTGGCAACACAGTGCTCGAGCTGCTCCAGAGCTTCCAACGCCATTTCTGTGTCGTCCAGTTGCAGGCGATTATCTGCCATCGCCAAAAATGCTGGACAGTGTTCATCCAGTAATTCGAGCAAGCCTTGTTCTTGCGCTAAATCTCGCTGGGTAGCGACGCGCTGGCCATCAATTTCGGTGGTCAGGCTGGGGCTGCCAATACCGGGGTGCAGCATTGGGCCCTGATCGCCGAAGGGCATACTGACGCAATGAAATTCGAGGCCGCCCTGATAAGGAGTGATATTGATCACCAGCTCTTCAGCAGCTTCCACTGTGGTGAGCCCGGTCTCGACGCCTTCGAGGTCGGACTGAATATTCAGCAGCGGGGCGATGGCGGTAATACTTGCGAGCAGCTTGGACTTGGCGGCCTTAGGTACAACTAGGCCGCTCTCGCCGATGATCCCGGCAACTTGCAGGTGCTGGCGGGTGAACAGGGTAAAGCCGTAGCGGTGCCCCTGCAGCGGGTAAAAGGCGTACTCGCCGGCTCGGGTGTGTTCATCCAGCTGCAAGCGATAGTCTATGCCCTGTGGCAGGTTAGGTATTGAGATCAGCAGTTCGTCACCGTTGTCGCGGATCTGCAGTTCAGCCGGATATTCTGTCAGTTCAATTTCTCGACTGAAATCATCGCCCAGGTAGAGGTTGTGGGCGCCAGCGGCCGCGCTTAGCGCACTTGCGCCTTCCAGTTCAAAGGTGCGGCCACCGTAATAGCTGTGATTCTCGTACACCCGAATAGCTGCAATAATCTCTTTGTCTTTGTCGTTCAGATAGTCAAACTGCTCGGGCTCGTCGATTAAGCGTTTCAGCGCCACATTACGGCCTTTACTCCAGCCATTTTTGCCGAGCTTTTGTTCGCGGGGTTTCAGGGTCAGTTCGAATCGAGATTGTTCAAGTTGCCAGATGAGTCTGTGGCTCTGCGACGATTTCTCAGCAGTGGCTGTGGCAGCGGGTGACAGGTTTTGCAGCTTTTCCAGTGCCAGCTCCCAGTCGCTTTTTTGTTCTACCATAGCAGCAAAGTTAAGCACCAAACGCTGCGCTAAGGGCGGGACCGGCGCCTGATTGAGCACCAGCAGATCTGCGCCCATACAGGCAAATAAAGGTTGCTGCATTGAGGTGAAGGTGGTGCAGGCCTCGCTGAGGCGACTAAGCCTGGCGGCATGCACACGGGCACCGGTCCAGTGTGTTGCAAGGGCAGTCAGCAACTGCAACAGCGCAAAGTGAAAGGGTTGCGTATTTCTGAGCACTTCATAATCTTGATACTGCTCGCTAAATGACTGGCCGTCATTCAGGCACTCGGCGAGATATTCCAGTAAGTTCAAAATGGCATAGTTAAAGGTGGGGGCTTTTCTGTCGGCGGATTCGGTGCGAACCAGCTCGCGAACTGTGCTAAACAGCTGAGGCTGCCCCTGGCTTGCCTGGATCAGCACTGCCAGTTTGTGGAACAGGCCCGGCAGGCCGCCCAGATATTGCTGTTTGCGGCGGGCAATTTTGTTTTTCGCCACAATGGCTTGCTCAAACAAGGTCAGTGCAGTTTGCTGCTCCCCTGAGCACATGGCAACGATGGCGCGCAGCTGTAGTGCATAGCAACTGGTGTCGTCGCCAAGCGCAGAGATACACGCATCCAGTTGTGCACGGTACAGATATTGCTCGGCCAGTAAGCAATGCAGCTGTTGATTGTCAGGCTGACGCTCGCACAGTTGCTCGATAAGCTTGAGTGCGGCAAAGTTGTTCTGACAATCGCTTTGCAATGAATGAAATAATGTGGCACACGCCTGATAGAGCAACTGCGGTGGCAGCTCGGCCAGACGGTCGACGTCCGCAGGAAAAAACAAAGTGTTGATCAGTACCTGGTTGGTATTGTGGTCCAGATACTGTGGATTCTTGTGAAAGGACAGCAAAGCCGTGGCTTTGTCGTACTGGCCAAGTATCAGTAAGTCGCGGATAAAGCGCTGTTCGTCTGCAAAATCGCGCTCCCATTCATACAGGTTAATGATAGGCACGACTTGTTCGGCGCAATTGAGTGTGCTGATAAAGCGATCCTGACGCAGCGCGTTATAACACAGCGACACTTCTATGAGCGGTGCTACCCTGAGACCCTTTTGATTGCTGATCAGCAATCCGGCTTCGACCAGCGCCGTTCTTTGCTGTGCCAGCATGCCCTGGCACAGAGCTGGGAGCTCATGCACCTGTGCGTCGACCAATAACTTCAGCAAGCGTTTGAGTCTGCTGATAGCAACCGGTTTGCCAATCAATGCCAGCACCTCCAGCATGACTTGCTGTTCAGCGGGCAATTGCGCGTAAAGTGTCAGGAGTTCCGTTATTTGTGTCTGGCTGAAAGGGGTATAGTGCATGCTCATAGGCCTGTCAGGCCTTGCTCCGCAAGTTGTTGTTAATTGCGGAGCAAAGTAGCAGAAGCGACCGCTATGCTCAAGTCAATCTACTTTAGGACAGTCTATGGGTTACTCATTAGACAAGGTGTAGTAGCGCTGTGTACCAGCTTCATCCGAATGTGGCTGGCAAGGGACAAAACCGGCTTTTTCCAGCACTTTGATTGACGCTGGATTGTCCTCTGCAACGCCGGCATTGAGTATCACGTTGGACTGAGCTGCTTGCAAATGCGCCACCAGCCCTTGTAATAGCTCACTGGCATAGCCCTGACCCCAGTGTACTTCGCCGATTAAATAACCCAGCTGCACCGTGTTGGCTGAAAAGTGCAGCATGACAAGGCCTATAAACTGTGCCTGTTTATCTTGCACCAGTAACAGTTCGCAGCGTGCGAGTTTGTCTGCCAGCCAGTCGGTAAGCTGCGCCGGAGTTTGTGGGCACTGTTGCCAGTCGTCGGGCAAAAAGTGCAAGGTTTTCGGGGTCAGCAGGTGCATGAGCTGATTGGTCTGGGCCGGGCTGAATTCATCAATTAGCGAGGACGCCCCGATGGCCTCCAGCCGGGCCGTACTGAATCTATGCGTTGTCATGCTGTTGCTCCTGTGTGCTTTGCGCTTGCGACATGCCTGCTTTAAATGTCTGGGTTAATTCGAAACCTTTTATGGCCGGTAATGCGAGTGCTTTGAGGGCCAAACTGCCAACCATAATCAACAGCGCAGTGACCAGCGCATCCAGACTCATGGCCATGATTGTGCCAGCCAGACCGAATGTTTCAGCTAGCGCAGCCAGCTCTGGCAAAGTATAGACCCCGGTGAGCAGCTGCAAGGCTAAGGCAATCCAGAAACCAAAGCAGTAAGGGCAGTGCCAGGCTGAGTACAAATAGGCCAGCGGGGCAGGTAAGCGCGCAACCAGCTTAGTAAACCAGGTGCCCCAGTCGGGTAATTTTTCCCACACAAGCACATGGATAGTCAATCCCATTAAAACGAGTGAAAAAGTCATGCGTGTCTCCTGTAAATCGGTGTATTGTTTTATCTGTGTCTATTATTCCCAATAAAGCTTAGTGGTGTTATGGTTGGGTTTTTGCATTAATCGGCTTATTTTAAGATTGTGGGTGGGTTAAGATGACCAATCATGTTGCAGCCTGTGGTCAGATGAAAGTGGCCAGGCTGGCGCAGGAGCCACACGACACACACAGCGAAAGTGTTTTGAGCTTTATCCGCTCGGGCTCGCTGGATATGTTACACGGGGAGACCTTCACGGCCACCGAGGGGATGTTTGTACTGGTGCCCGGCGGGATGCCACATACCTTGTTGTCGGGGTCCGATTTACACGTTCACTGGATGAGCTTTTGCCCGGATTGTCTGGGGCTTGAGCCTGGCTGTGCTTTATTGCAGCCTTTTCAGCAGGTACGATTGGGCGCTTTACCTGCGTTAACCTTAGCGGTTGAACGTATTGAATTTGTGCAGACCTTATATCAGCAATTTGAGCTGGCGCTTCAACAGTCTTTGCCGCTGGAAGTCATGAAAAGCTTTGTGTTTTTGCTGTTGCACGAAGTGTCACTGGCACAGCAGCCTGTGAGCTGGCGTGCGGGTATGCATCCTAAAGTGGTCGCGGCACTGTCCTACATAGAAAGCCAGGGGTTGCAGCCGGTGTCATTACAAAGTGTGGCCGACGCGGTGTTTGTTAGCGCGCCTTATTTGGCAACTTTGTTTAAGCGTGAAACAGGTTATTCTGTGGGTCAGTGGCTGACTAAAAAGCGCCTCGGTGAGGCGTGTAACCGGCTGATGCATACCCACACACCCATTGCGGTTTTGGTCGAAGAGCTGGGCTGGTCTGATCCCACTCATTTTATTCGTCAGTTTAAAGCGGCTTACGGGGTGACACCTGCACTGTGGCGCAGGCAGCACAACCACAAAGGTGAGGCAGATTGATAAACTGGCTACTTGTGTATTACATCCAAATACGATTCACTGAGCTAAATGACTGATCCTAAGTCTCTAATCCTTTTCAGATAAGCAGCACGCATGATAAGTTAGTCATATCATGTTAACGGGTGTTTATTTGTGCGCCTGCTATAATTGCAATCAGGATCGGTAAAGTCCGGCCCTGATTAAGCCGAAGAATCACTGTAATAGGTAAATATACTTTGTTTAAGGAAATTGAAGACCTGAGCGAGAGTCTGGTGCTGATTGTCGAAGACTCAAAGTTGACGCAAAAAGTCATCTCGTGCTTTTTAGAGGGGATTTGTTCGGTACAAATGGTGACATCCGGAGAAAAGGCGATTGAATTTTGCCGCGCTACGCCACCGGATCTTATCCTGATGGACTGGGTGCTCGAGGGCATGTCTGGCGTTGAGGCCTGTAAACAGCTACAGGATATGGAAGGATTATCGGATATTCCGATTATTTTTGTGACCTCCAACATCAGCGAACAGCAGCAGGACTTATGCTGGGATGCCGGCGCGGTCGACTTTATTCCTAAGCCCATCGTCGCCAAGACCCTGATCAACCGGGTGAAGACTCACCTGAAATACAAACAGCAGGCCGATACCCTAAAGCGCTACTCTTACTACGATGGTCTGACCAAAGTGTTCAACCGTCGCTTTTTTGATATGGAAGGGGCACGTCAGTTTAAGCAAAGCGTGCGCCAACAGCATACCTGCTCCGTGGTGATGCTGGATATTGACCACTTTAAAAAGTTTAACGACCGCTACGGTCATCTCAATGGCGACGATGCGCTTAAAGCCGTTGCCAGCGCCATTGACGGTGAGATACGTCGGCCTATGGATGGGGTGTATCGCTATGGCGGTGAGGAGTTTGCGATTTTATTGCCAGACACTGAGCCTGATGGGGCGAAACAACTTGCCGATCAATTTGTTGCTGCGGTAAAAGCGCTGGGGATTGTGCATGAGGACTCTGACAGTGGGGTGGTGACCATCAGTGCTGGTGTGGCCAGCAATACTCGGGGTGAGTGTTACCAGGACCTGGAAGCGCTGATCGCTGCGGCAGACGAAGCGCTTTACAATGCTAAACATCAGGGGCGTAACCGGGCCTGTGTGGCAGAAAAAAAGGGCGCTTAGGCCCTTTTCATTTAATTCAATTGGCGGCTGCTTAACCCGCCATATTATACAGCAGTGCAGAGACCGCTAAAATGCCGACCAGCAGGATAAAGTAGGTACCCAGGTGGTTGCGATATTGCTCAAGTGCCGGTACTTTAAAAATAGCAATGGTTGGCATGATGAACAGGATCATGGCAATAATCGGCCCAGAGATGGCGCCCATCATATCCAGAATGCTGGGGTTCATGACCGCACAGACCCAAATGGCGATAAACATCAGGCCAACACCTAGCTTATCAATCAAACCCACAGACAAAGACGACTGCTTGCTCAGCAGGCCATTAAAGCTCTCACGTGCGCCCAGGAAGTGGCCGAGGAAAGAAGAAGTAATGGCAATAAAGGCAACCAGCGGACCCAGCATGGCGATAAACGGATTGTCATACACGTTAGCAAGGTAAGACAGCACAGACACATTGGCTGCTTTGGCTTCGCGCATTTGCTCCGGGCTCAGTGACAGCACACATGAAAAAACAAAGAGCAACACGAAGACAATCAGCATCAGCGAGGTATTACGCAAAATGGCTTCAGACTTGTGTGTGGCACCATTAGCATAGTGACGGCGCTGCGCATTGGCGAAGCTTGAAATGGCCGCAGCGTGGCTGAATGAAAAAACAATAATGGGTACGGACAACCACAGGGTTTCACTCAGGCCGGCGATATCCGGTGTTGTGACAACCGGCGCTTGCCAGTGTGGGATCAGATACAGTGATAGCATCAGCAGGATCCCAACCAGCGGGTAAACCAGCAGTGCAAAGGCACGCAACAGCAGTTTTTCGCCGCCCAGCATAATGGCTATCATGCCTGCGACCAGCAGAGCGGACAGCAATACCCGCGAAGGCGATGCCATTTCCAGCTGATTTACCATAAAGCTGTCTACGGTATTGGTCAGTCCGACGCCGTAGATCAATAAAATAGGGAAGATTGAGAAGAAATAGAGCAGGGAGATTAATCGGCCAGCGGTGGCACCAAAATGCTCTTCAACGACATCGGTAAAGTCGCTATCTTTGTGTTTTGAAGAAAGTACAAAGCGCGCCAGGCCACGGTGAGCCAGATAGGTCATTGGAAAGGCCAGCAATGCCATGATCATCAGCGGCCAGAATCCGCCAATACCTATATTGATAGGCAGAAACAAAATACCGGCGCCGACAGCCGTACCAAACAGGCTCAGTACCCAGTTAGTGTCGTGCTGTGTCCAGCGACCCCGACTGCTTTGGGTTACGTCAGCGGCAAGCGCCTCTGCTGACAGCCCTTCAGGGGTATTACTCATACTTGTTGTCCTATGATTAGAATTATATGCGCGCGGATAATATAAAAAATGTGGCCGATATGCATGCTTTGCGCGCTATTTAGGTGTAGAGCGACTAAAAACCCGACAAAATTGGCGGGTTTTTAGTCATATTCAGTGCCCTATGGGGATGTTGTGGGACAAAATTTGACTTTGTAACTTTAAGAGGTACGATTTGAGCTCGGAAAATAAGCTAGTATCATAATAAAGAACATAGTATTTTAGTCTCTATATCATGCCCGGTCATCAAACATCGTCATGCGTCGTGGCGTGATGATGACCAGGCTAGCAAGGTAAAATCTCGTTATGGAAATAATAAATCTTGATCCGCATCACCCGGAAGTGTCGCAGTTGCTCAGAGACATAGATGAGTTGATGAATACATTGTACCCTCCGAGCAGTAACCAGCTGATCCCGGCGGATGAGCTGGCAGCGCCTGACGTTTATTTTGTTGGGGCGCGCACAGAAACTGATTTGGTGGGGTGCGGTGCATTGGTGCCACAAACGGACGAGGACAACGACCTGACACGGTATGGCGAGCTGAAGCGCGTATATGTTCAGCCACCTTATCGGGGGCTTGGTGTGTCCAAGCGGATCATGCAGTCATTGATTGACCATGCCAGGCAAGCTGGATTCAGGATACTGCGATTGGAAACCGGGATCCGGCAAACTGAGGCAATAGGCTTGTATGCTTCGCTGGGCTTTGTGCAACGGGACGCCTTTGGCAGCTACGAACCCGATCCCCTGAGTGTCTATATGGAGTTGTCGCTAAAATAGACTGCAATATCAATTGCACGCGACGCGCGACATTTTTGCTATACTCCCGCCATTCTTTTTTTGAGTTGTACAAAATCATGTCCTTTGAATCTCTTGCCTTAGCGCCTGCCCTGTTAGAAGGGCTCAAGGCGCTTGACTTTACCGAGCCGACCCCTGTTCAGGCGCAAAGTATTCCAGTGATCCTGGCAGGTCACGATCTACTGGCATGTGCGCAAACGGGCACCGGCAAAACAGCCGCGTTTATGCTGCCAATTATGACGCGGCTACTCGAGCAATCTGGCTCAGGCGTGCGTGCTTTGATTTTGGCGCCGACCCGAGAGCTGGCACAGCAGGTGACACAGCATGCCAGTGCGTATGCTGGTTGCACTGAGCTGGTAACTGTGTGTTTGCATGGTGGGTCGAATATTGGACCTCAGGAAAAAGCACTGCGTGATGGCGCTGACATTGTGGTTGCAACACCTGGCCGACTACTGGATCACCTGATCAAAGGCACATTAAATCTATCCGCGATAGAGTATCTGGTATTTGACGAAGCCGATCGTATGCTGGACATGGGCTTTATGGGCGAAATACGCCGCATTATGCGTAAAATGCCAGCCAGCCGACAAACATTGCTGTTTTCGGCCACCGTTGATGAGGCTATCTTCAATCAGGTCAAAGACTGGCTGAAGGAGCCCAAGCGCATAGGAATTGAAGTACAAAACCAGGCTGCTGAGCGGGTTGAGCAAATTTTCTATGCGGTGGATGAAGAGCGTAAACGAGAGTTGATCGCACATCTGATAGGCAAGCAAAACTGGCATCAGGTGCTCATCTTTACTCGTACCAAAAAGCAGGCCGATGAATACGCCAAAGAGCTGAATAAAGATGGCCTGAAAACCCAGGCGATCCACGGCGACAAATCCCAGGGGGCACGTAACAAGGCGCTGGCACAATTTAAGGACGGCGAAATTCGTGTGCTGGTCGCCACCGATGTGGCGGCACGGGGTATCGATATTCAGCAACTCAATTATGTGATCAATGCTGAACTGCCGTATGTGGCGGAAGACTATGTCCATCGTATCGGGCGCACCGGCAGAGCCGGAGAAGCAGGCACAGCCATTTCCCTGGTCAGCATTGATGAACAATGGTTGCTGGAGGAGATTGAAGTGCTGCTGGATGAGCGCCTGACACCACAATGGCTGAGTGGCTATGAGCCCGACCTGACCCGGGAGCCTAAAAATGAGCGGCAAAACTCTACAAAGTCTCGCCGACAGCGCGACAAAAAGCGGGTACTGGGTCAGCGTGGAAAGCGCAGGCGATAACGTATACGGTAACGCATCACATCATTTTGAAGAGGTTAAGTCATGACGCAAGCACAGTGGCATATTCATCAGGGCAGTATTGACGATATGCTGGTGGTTGAGCAACAGATCCCGGAGTTCTCAAACCCCAAAACCCGCGAGCAAATCCTTCAGAGGCTGGCGGGGCGCACTTACCTGGCGTTGATAGTCAGCTGCAATGGTCAGCCGGTTGCTTACAAACTGGGGTTTGAGCAGGCACCAAAGCAGTTTTATAGTTGGCTGGGCGCCGTGATACCAGCGTATCGAGGACAAGGGATGGCACGGGCTTTGTTGCTTGAACAGGAGCGCTGGTGCCGAGAGCAGGGGTTTAGCCACATTGAAGTGAAGTCCATGAACCGGTTTAAAACGATGCTGCAAATGCTGGTGAGCCATGACTACCATATTGCCGAGCTCACCCCTCCGGCAACGTCTTCGCAAACCTTGCTGGATGTTCAGATCCGATTTCGTAAGGCACTTTAATGCTTACGTGCATCAAAGTACTGATTGAGTCCTAAAGCCGCGAAGATAATCGCACTGCCCAGTCCCAAGCTGAACAGATCCGCAGTGCGATTCCAGATCAGAATATTCACCAGGATCCCGGCCGGGATCAGCACATTGTTCATCACTGCCAGTGCGCCAACCGACACCAGGGTGACCCCTTTGTTCCAGACAAAATAACCCACAGCAGAGGCAACAAGGCCCAGATAAACCAGGATCCCCCATTGCTGAGCTGTTGCGGGTAATCGCTCCAAATCGCCAAACAGCGCAAAGCTGAACAAGGATACGACCAGCGCGCCAAGAAAGAAAAAGCCAAAGCACTGATGGTGTACCAGCGTGTGCTGCTCAGCAAGGCGCTTGTACAGAACCTGACCCAAAGCAAAACACAGGTTGGCACCCTGAACAATGATAAAGCCCAGCCAGAAATCCGGATTAGGCACCGTCAAACGGATCACCACAGCGCCCAGTGTGGCCAACAGTGCAACCAGCAAGTAGCGGGCATTAAATTGCCCGGCAAATAAGTCATTAAGCAAAGTGATATATACCGGTGTCATAACGGTAAACAACAGCACTTCTGGCACCGACAGGAATAAAAAGGCGTGATAGTAAAAGCCATACATAGCGCCTATCTGAATAGCGCCTATCGTCATCAATCTGAGCATCACAGGGCGCGCCGTTTGTTGCCAGCGGATAAACGGCAAGAAAACCAGAGCTGCCAGCGCAATGCGGCTTAGAGCGGCAAACCAAAGATCGACCGATCCGGCCAGATAAACGCCGATTAGGCTAAACGAAAACGCCCATACCAGGGTGATAAAAATCAGGTGATACATATCAGATCAGTCAAAAGGTGTCACAGGGTAGTCGCAATGATACCTCAGAGTGGCTTGATTTAACTAACAAAAATACCAATGGCCCAGGTGAGTCGGGCGCTGCAAGTGGTCTAACTGCGCTTAGCGGGTGATCACACATAAACGAGATAGAATATGAATCATCGAAAATACCGAGTAAAATGAGCGTTATAACATGATTTTATTTTATAACCGCCACGCTACAATGGCCTTGTTTTCACATTTATCCCTTCATGATTACCCATGATGTTTATTAAGGCCGCTCTATGCGGCCTTTTTTTTGTCTGCATTTTTGCTAAACCAAAAATAACTTATATACAGGTGGCTGTGCTTTTTGTCTCCAACAGGAAAAGGTCGGCCTGTTGCACCATTAAAGACAATAAGAGTACCGATGGTCCAGGCGCTGCCGTTGACTTAACTGTGTTTAGGGCGCAAGTATCAGCAAGACGAAAATAACCAATCGAAAATACCGAATTAAACAAACGTTATAATATGATTTTATTTTATAACTGCCACGCTACAATGGCTTTGTTTTCACATTTATCCCTTCATGATTACCCATGATGTGTGTTGAGGCCGCTTTATGCGGCCTTTTTTTTACCCTCATTGTCTGTTCAGCGGCGCCTAACCTGCCTACCTTTAAGATGATACTTTTCTGCGGGCAGTAACCTTACTGCCTGTTTCAACTGTAAAAGGAAAAAGGTATGCGTACAATTCCATTGCTGATGTCGGTTGTTTTATCTGTATTCTTGAGTGCCTGTGCATCTATGGGCCCGGGCGATGCCGCGCAAAAACGCGCAGAAATCCAGAAAATGAAACGAGAGACGCTAACTAAGCTGTATAGCAAAAAACCAGATGTTCGCGCTCAGCTGAGCAATGCGCCGGGGTATGCGGTGTTTTCCAATGCAAATCTGAACATTATTTTTGTTGCTGCCGGTACAGGCTATGGCGTGGTGGAAGACAACATCTCGGGCAAGTCAACGTACATGAATATGGCGGAGGGCGGTGTCGGGCTTGGCCTGGGTGCCAAAGATTATCGCATTGTGATGGTGTTTCACACCAAAGCCGCGATGAAACAGTTTGTCGAGTCGGGCTGGACGTTTGGGGGTAACGCCGATGCGGCGGCAAGAGCCGCAGACAAAGGGGCCTCAATCGAAGGAGAGGTCTATTATGGTGATGTGACGGTGTATACATTCACCGAAAGCGGCCTGGCATTGCAAGCGACCATCAAGGGCACCAAGTTCTGGCAAGACAAGGAACTCAACTAGCTCTCAGAATTTAGCCGGCCTTGCAGGCCGGCTGATAAATTTGCTTACCAATTGTCATATTTTCATGCCTGTTTTACCCCGCCCCTTTTACGCTACACTCAGAGAAAACACAGGCACAGGAGGTGGTATGATCTTAGTGATTGGTGCAAGCGGCGCAACGGGTAAGCTGGTTGTTGAGCAGCTGTTGCTGGCCCAGCAACAGGTCAGAGTATTGGTAAGACCAAACAGCGCACAGTTGGAGGTGTTCAGGGCTTACCCGCAACTGGATGTTAGAGCAGGCAATATTGCTGAATTCAGCAGCAGTGAACTGGACACGCTGATAATGGGGGTGACGGCGGTTATTTGTTGTCTCGGACATCGGGCTACGTTTCAGGGCATATTTGGTGATCCTCGGCGTTTGGTCACAGATGCGGTCAACTATGTGTGTCAGGCCATCGTCAGAAATTACACTGATGTCCCGGTTAAATTTATCCTGATGAACAGCACCGGATGTCGTGATGAAGCAAAAGGTGAGCGCCCATCTTTGGCGCATCGCGCTGTGGTTGCATTACTGCGGGTATGCTTGCCACCTCATCCTGACAATGAAGCTGCGGCACGCACATTGCGCGCGTATTTGAGCGCAGAAACGGGCGTTGACTGGGTCATTGTTCGTCCGGATTCGCTGGTGAATGAGCCTGAGGTCACAGCCTACGAAGCGCATCCATCTCCACTACGCGACGCCATTTTTGATGCGGGAAAAACCAGTCGAGCCAATGTTGCTCACTTTATGTGTCAACTGGTGCTCGACCCGCACTTGTGGCAGCAATGGCAGGGCCAGTCTCCCGTTCTTTATAATACCAAGCGCTAGTACTCGATTGTGGTTTTGTAATCGTAACGGAAACCGATAGAAATCGAGTCGAAGTCATCGCCATTGACGAACGACTTGTTCAGGTACTCCAGGTGCACTCTGAGTGCCTTAATTGGGCTCCATTCCAGCGTCACGTTGTAGCCATCAAAGCCCCCAGCGGCGGGATCTGAATCCTGATAACCGTCGTCAAAGTCAAAGTAACCGGTTTTAAGTTTATAGGCTTTGGCCAGTTGATAGGCGAATGACAGATCAAAGGTATGTCCGCTGCGATCGGCGCCCGGAGTGCGTCTGTCATAGTTCTTGTCCTGATAGGCAACCGCAGCATAGAAGCGGGGAGTAAATTGATAAGCGAGCGAAGTCGCCCAGAGATTATTGTCCCCAAGCTGAATATCGTCTGCATAAACATCGTTTTGCTGATAAGTGATCGCAGCGTGTAAGTCATTGGCGTCATAGCTCAGGCCCACATTGACTAAGTCGTCAGAATTACTGCCAGATTCACCATTAAACTGGGCGACTGCAACAAAGGTAAAGGGTCCGGGCGTGAGCCGGTAGCTGATCAGGTTATCAACAAAGAATAGACTCTCGGGGTCGTAGGCAAACGGGCTGTTCGCGTGATTGAAGATATCCACGTACTCCGCAATAAACAGATATTGTGCTGGTCGCTGTTTACCAATACCAAAACGCCCGACGGGTGTATTGAGCGCGGTATAGGCGCGCCGGGAGCGGCCAAAATTGCCTTCATTGGCCACGTCAATGCTCCACTCGCCATGCAATTCTGCACTCCAGTCCTGATCAAATTCGTGTGTTACCTTGAGCCCGGCATGAGATAAGGCATCGCGGACATCCCAGTTATCCTCGCTATTGGTTTCAAGTCGACCATAAGTAGGGCGCATGGTCGCATATACATTTAGCTGGCGCTTTTCTTCTGTGGGTGGTGATTTTGCTGTTGTAGTTGCAGCCGGGGCTTGGGCTGCTTGTGCCTTGGCAGGTGCCGCTGTGCTGGCAGATTGCGTGTCTTGTGTCGGGTTTTCGGCAGCCGGGTTTTGCCGCTCAAAGCGTGCTTTTAAGGCCCTAAGCTGGGCTTCGAGCGCTTCAATATCAGCCATAGTAACAGCACGTTCAGTGTTAGCATGGGCGCAGGTTAAAGGTACGCACAGGGCGACGAGGATGGCTTTAGTCACAGAGGAGATCGCGTGGTTCATAGCAAGTTACCAAATTTGTTGCGTTAGTTGCGATAACTCGAATTATAGACAACACTTTGGCAAAGGGTAATTTTATTTGGCCTAAATTATATGAAAATCCGCAGCAAATTCTCTTTGGCATCGGCGCTTCTTATCTTTGTGATCATACTAGTGATCAGCATCACCACATACTGGCTGGTTAATGCGTCTATGAATAAAAAAACCACGGCTTATGTGAGCGATTCCGCGCAGTTACTGGCGCTGGGCATAGACAACTGGTTGGCCGAAAAAGCAGCTTTGATCAGATTGTTGCGCAGCCAGATTGAAGCCGATTTTAGCCCGGATCAGTTTCAAAAAGGACTTGAATCACCGTATTTCAAAGAGGCTTTTTTACTGGCGTTTGGCACCTTGAGTAATGAGCCTATTTTAAGGTCGAACAATCCGAACCGGCAAAACCCGCCGGATGTCGATTTTCGGGAGCGGGGCTGGTACAAGCTGGCCAGAGACAAAGGCAAAACCGTATTTACCAGCCCCTATACGGATGCCGCGACCGGGGAACTATTGCTCTCAGTCGTGGCTCCTATCAATGTTGCTGGCCAGTTTCGCGGTGCCATTGGCGGCGATCTCAGCCTCGATACCATCGCCAAAAGCGTCAACGCAGTAAACTTTGATGGTACTGGCTACGCCTTTTTAGTCGACAGCAAAGGGACTATCGTTTCTCACCAAAATGCCAAGCTCAATGGTAAGCCGCTCAGTGCTCTGTCTCCTCAGTTGCATAAATCGGCAGAGCAAACCTTGTTAGAGGTGACGGTAAACGGGGAAGCCAAGTTGCTGTACTTCTATCCTTTGTCTCAGCAATACGGTACCGACTGGTATCTGGCGGTTTTGCTCGACAAAGCGCTGGTATTTCGCGATTTGAGAGAGTTGTCTATGAGTACGCTGGTGCTGGCAGTGGTGGCCATTTTGCTAGGCGCGTTTCTGAGCCGTGCGTTGGCAATTCAGCTACTTAAACCGTTGAAAGACCTTAACGATGCGATCACCAATATTGCTTCGGGCAGTGGCGATCTGACCCAGCGCGTACGCATTAAGCATCAGGATGAATGCGGCAAGGTAGCGCAGGAGTTCAACCAGTTTTTGGGCTCTTTACACGCGCTGGTAACTGATGTTAAACAGCGGGCCGATATGGTGGTTGCAAGCTGTGACGAGGCCCGGACGTTGGCGAATCAGTCCAGCTCTCAGCTTACTGAGCAGGTACAGCATATTGAGGGGCTGGCAACGGCAATGCACGAAATGAGTACCACCTCCAGTGAGATTGCCGGCAGCGCGCAAAATGCGGCGACGTCTATAACCTCGGTCAATGAAAAAGCGGCACAAGGTCAGCAAGTATTCCAGAAAACACGGGGTGAGATTAGCGCTCTGGCGGATGAAATTAATACTTCACATGAAATGAGCACACAACTGGCTGAATACAGTCAGAGCATTGAAAATATCCTCTCCGTAATAAACGGCATTGCCGAGCAAACTAACTTGTTGGCGCTGAACGCCGCCATTGAAGCGGCCCGGGCAGGTGAGCAGGGGCGGGGTTTTGCCGTGGTTGCTGATGAAGTACGTTCACTGGCAACCAAAACGCAAGAGTCGACCACAGAAATCAAGTCGATGATAGAGCAGATCCAGGCCTCGTCTATTCAGGTCCAAAGCGCCATGGGCAGCAGTCGCGATAAAACTTTGCTCTGTGTGGAGCAAACCGAGCAAGCCACGGGCATGCTCAATGAAATATCCGAGGCCGTGAAAGACATCATGGATCGCAATATTCAGATTGCAACGGCCATAGAAGAGCAAAGTGTGGTGATTGAGGAGATAAACAAAAACACCTCTAATATCAATGATATTAGCGTAGAAGTAGGGAGCTTTGCGAACCGTCAGTATGAGTCGAGTAAAGTACTGGCGCAACATGCCCATGAGCAAGAAGGGCTGCTATCTAAATTCACGCTTTAGCTTAATTCACGCTTTTGCTTGGTTGCGGCAAGTTGTACACTTGCCGCATAGCCAATAAAACAAATGAGCCAAATTTGGACAACAAGAAACACATATGGGTAGATGCAGATGCATGCCCTGTGGTGATCCGCGAGATTTTGTTCCGCGGAGCAGCCAGAACCCAGATGCCTGTCACATTCGTTGCGAATCAGTATATTAAAACGCCGCCATCTCCTTATATTCACAAGCTACAGGTTAGCAGCGGTTTTGATGTTGCCGACAACGAAATTGTGCGCCGTATGAACGCGGGGGATTTAGTGATCACAAGTGACATTCCGCTGGCGGCAGAGGCCATAGAGAAAGGCGGGTTAGCGCTAAGCACGCGCGGTGAAGAATTTACCCGGGAAAACATTCGCTCCAGGCTGAACATTCGCGATTTTATGGATACCATGCGCAGCAGCGGTATGGTCAGTGGTGGCCCGCCTCCACTGGGGCAAGCTGAAAAACAACAGTTTGCCAACAGCCTCGACCGCTGGTTGCAACAAAACAAAACCTAAGTTAAGAGACACCGACTCACCCCGAGTCGGTGTCGTTTGGTCCTTATGCCATATCGGCGTGCATTACTTTAGCCCACACATCAACAAAGTCTTGCACAAACTTCTCGCGGTTATCGTCCTGAGCATAAAACTCCGAATAACTGCGCAATACGGAGTTAGAGCCGAATACTAGGTCGACGCGCGTT
This sequence comes from Pseudoalteromonas sp. DL2-H2.2, assembly GCF_021532535.1. Taxonomy (NCBI): domain Bacteria; kingdom Pseudomonadati; phylum Pseudomonadota; class Gammaproteobacteria; order Alteromonadales; family Pseudoalteromonadaceae; genus Pseudoalteromonas; species Pseudoalteromonas sp. DL2-H2.2. The sequence continues at coordinate 187,535 of NZ_JAKGBD010000010.1, forward strand.
GCCGTCCACGCCACATCGCCACTGTTGCGGTCAATCAATTGATAAGTGTGCTCGTCCTTAGGCTGCCACTGGTATTGCATGTCGGTCAGCGTGACAAAAAAGTCGTTGCTTAATACTTCTGGCCGATCAGTAAATACACCATGTTGCGTGGTGCCATGATTGGTGTTGAGTACACGCATGCCACCCAAAAGTGCCGTCATCTGCGGGGCTGTGAGTCCCAGCAGCTGGGCCTTGTCCAGCATGAGCTCTTCCGGGCTTACCTGATAGGGCGCTTTTAACCAGTTACGAAACGCATCATGCAGCGGCTCCAGTACGGCAAACGCCTCGGTATCTGTCATCTCGCCGGTGGCGTCGCCTCGTCCGGGCGTAAACGGCACCTGAATGTCAAACCCTGCCGCTTTTGCGGCCTGCTCAACAGCAAGGTTACCTGCCAGCACCAGGGTGTCTGCCAGGCTTGTGTTATGCTGCTGTGCAATGGGAATGAGGGTGGCCAGCACTTTATTTAGTCTAGCCGGTTCATTGCCGGGCCAATCCTTTTGCGGTGCCAGGCGAATACGTGCGCCGTTGGCACCACCACGCCGGTCTGAGCCGCGAAATGTTCGTGCGCTGTCCCAGGCCGTCGCAACGCGCTCTGCAATACTCAGGTCGCAGGCCGCGATGGCTTGCCTGAGCGCCTGAAGGTCGTAGCTGGTATTACCCATCGGGACCGGATCTTGCCAGAGGCTGGTCTCTGTTGGCACGTCTGGCCCGATGTAACGTGACACTGGGCCCATATCGCGGTGCGTGAGTTTGAACCAGGCCTTGGCAAATACCTCGGAGAAATAATCCGGATCATCATAAAAACGCTGCGAAATTTTACGGTACTCCGGGTCAACTTTCATCGCCATATCGGCATCGGTCATGATCGGGCTGTGGCGTTGTTGTGAGTCGACAACATCTGGGTATTTATCTTCTTCTTTGACATTGATGGGTTGCCACTGCCAGGCACCTGTCGGGCTCTTTTTCAGTTCCCATTCATAGTTGAGCAGTAAATGAAAGTAGCCGTTGTCCCAGCGGGTCGGCTGATTTGTCCAGGCACCTTCCAGTCCACTGGTCACGGCATGTTTGCCAGTCGCGCCGTCTTTGAGCCAGCCAAACCCCTGTGCTTCCAGATCAGCCCCTTCAGGCTCGGGGCCGAGTGCCTCTGCATCGCCATTACCATGGCATTTGCCAACTGTGTGTCCGCCTGCGGTCAGTGCAACCGTCTCTTCATCATTCATTGCCATACGGGCAAATGTTGTGCGCACATCTTCGGCCGTTTTTTGCGGATCGGGCTGGCCATCCACTCCTTCCGGGTTGACATAGATAAGGCCCATCATTACGGCGGCCAGAGGGTTGTGCAGCTCCCGCTCACCGTGATAGCGGCTGTTGTCGCTGTCGCTGGTGGCCAGCCATTGTGATTCCGGGCCCCAGTATATGTCTTTCTCCGGATGCCAGATGTCTTCGCGGCCAAACGCAAACCCATAAGTTTTTAACCCCATAGACTCATACGCTATGGTACCGGCGTAGGCTATCAAATCTGCCCAGCTTAGTCGGTTCCCGTATTTTTGTTTAATTGGCCAAAGCAGGCGGCGCGCTTTATCGAGGTTGGTATTATCTGGCCATGAGTTGAGCGGTGCAAATCTCAGGTTTCCGGTGGCGGCACCCCCGCGGCCATCGGCTATCCGATATGTCCCGGCGGCATGCCAGGTCATGCGGATCATCAGCCCACCGTAATGCCCCCAGTCTGCCGGCCACCAGGGTTGGCTGTCGGTCATCAGCGCATGCAGGTCTTGTTTGAGGGCGTCGAAGTCGAGTTGCTTTACCGCTTCGCGATAGCAAAAGTCTGGGTTCATTGGATCAGTTTTGCTGTCGTGTTGGTGCAGTATGTCGAGGTTCAGTGTTTTGGGCCACCACTTGGGCTGGGTCATTTGCTCTGTAGTGGGGCTGTTATGTAGTATCGGACAGGTACCAGGGCGGTCGTTTGCTTGCATTGCTGTGTCTCCTTTCAAATCACGGCGTGTTGGATTGCGCTGATCAAATACGGCTGTTATCAGGCGACGGGCTATAAATTATAGTCAAAACATGGTGTAGTTGAATGAAATTCATGCGCTACAATAGCTGATTGAGATCACTAGTGCGGTTTTACGCAGGCAAGTGTTCGAATAAGACGAGATGTGAAACAGGGGTAAAAATGATAAGAATAATGACACAAAGCGACTTTCAATGTTTCTGGCCAACCTTTAAAGCGGTGATTGAACAACAAGAGACCTATGCTTTTGACCCCGACATGTCGCAGCAGGCGGCCTATGCACTGTGGTGCGAAAAAGTAGACTGTGCTTATGTCATGGTCGAAGAAGACGAGCTCCTCGGTAGCTATTATTTAAAAGCCAATGCGATGGGTCCGAGCGATCATATTTGCAATTGTGGCTATATGGTCACAACTCAGGCTAGGGGTAAAGGAGTTGCGCGCGCCTTGTGTGAGCATTCGCAAAATGAGGCAAAAGCGCGGGGCTACCTGGCTATGCAGTTCAACTCTGTGGTTGCCAGTAATCAGGTAGCGGTGCAACTTTGGCAAAGGTTGGGGTATCAAATAATAGGAACAATTCCAAGGGCTTATCGTCATCCCCGTTTAGGCTTCACTGATAGTCACATCATGTATAAATGGCTCGACTAAAAACAATAATGTTATTTCATATCAATACCATAGGATACAATGAGGCATTGACATCGCCTCCTGGCCCGCCTATATTGCTGGCAACTTAATCAATCGTGAGAAGGTAAGTTGCGTTTACTACAGGGTCTGCTTAGCATAATTATGATGTTACTGATTGGCGTTCAATCGGTGACTGCTGCGGTCGATCCCGGCAACTTTCACCAACCTGATCAGGCACACCTGCAAACTAAGCACGTTCATGATGACAACTATTCTGTCTCGGACAGGCTTATTTTTGATGAGCAGGGACATGTGATCTCCGACTGTCACCATTGTGGCCATTGTAGTGGCAGTCATACTATTTGGATGTCAGCCAGGTTTGCTATGGTGTCCGGCCTTATCAATTCCGACCCTGCCTTTTTACCCGGCGACACTCAGGTTCGCCGACGGATTGAATCTCAGTTTAAACCTCCCATCGCTTAACGCTGTTTCTTTCTGATCGTATTTAGATCAGCCATATTTTTTGTCGTTTGACGGGTTGCTTCCGTGTGCCTGTCGCTATGTGGCAACAGGGCGGTGCAATGAGTCAGTCTCCTTTTGCCTGCAACAAACAGGCTGTGGCTTGCCGACAGTTTAGATGTGTGACAAGCCACGAATTAAGAGGTTTAGATAACCATGAACAAACGTATTTTTAGCTGTGCAGCTGGATTACTACTGATATCACTGAGGGTCAATGCGGGTTTAAGTGCCGACCAAGACCACAACCATACCGAACAACACCGCCCTGCCGGTGCTGCTTATGCTGCGCAGTCTCATGCACAAAGTGTGCTGCTTAATCAAGCCCAGCAAGCAAAGATCAACCTTAAACTGGAGACAATCCAGCCTACATATGAACGCATGCCACTTTATGCACCGGGCGAACTTAAGGCCAACAGTTACACCAGCTATGTGGTAACGCCGCGGATTGATTCTGTCATTGAGCGCCGTCATGCCGTATTGGGCCAGATAGTTGAGCCGGGCGATAAGCTGGTTACCCTATTTAGCCAGGATATGGCGCAGGCGCAGGCAGATTATCTTATTGCTGCCAGCCAGTGGCAGCGGTTCGCAAAATTAACCGATACGAGCCTGAGCGAAAATCAGCAGGTTGAAGCCAAAGCCCGGTTTAAGGCAACACAGGGTAAGTTATTTGCAATGGGGATGAGCCCGTCTGATGTCAGCCAGTTACAAGAGACTCAGTCGCTGGGCATATACACTTTGACTGCAAAGCGTGGCGGGATTGTTCTGGCGGATAATTTTGCTCAGGGCCAGCGCTTTGAGCCTGGAGAGGCGATTATGAAACTTGCTGATGAATCGTCCCTGTGGGTCGAAGTCAGGCTGGCTGCTACACAGCAAAGCCCGATTGATACCAGCACCCCCGTTGAGATTGAATATAATCTTCGGCGTTATCCGGCAAAGGTGATCCAGCAGGGGCATACCCTGGATCCACTAACGCGTACCCGGGTTGTTCGCCTTGAGGTAGACAACCCGGACGACACCTTACATGCGGGGATGTTCGTCAGTGCGCATTTTATGTTTAACACCGCAAAAGCGGTTATCGCGGTGCCTGAATCAGCCTTGGTCCGGGGCGCTGACGGTCAGTGGCAAATATTTGTGGAACATGAGGCGGGTGAGTTTATTGCCACTCCTGTGCTGCGCAACAAGCAGATAGGAGATAGGGTCATTATTGAGCCTGTATCGTCCTCGCAGATGATTGAATCTGGTGCCAGGGTGGTTATTGAAGGGGCATTCTTTGTTGCTTCCGAATTGGCCAAAAGTGGCTTTGATCCACACAATCACTGAGGGCGAGAAAGATGCTAAATAAACTCATTCGAGGTGCAATTGCATACCGTGCTCTGGTGCTGTTGCTGGCGCTTATGACTCTGACGGCGGCACTTTGGCAAATACCTCGCCTGGATCTGGATGCTTTTCCGGATGTGACCAATATTCAGGTTGCTGTCAATACTGAAGCGCCCGGATTAGCGGCTCAGGAAGTGGAGCAATTGATCACTTATCCTATTGAGGCGGTGATGTATGCGCTACCGGATGTTGAGCAGGTGCGCTCAGTGTCGAAAACCGGATTATCCGGGGTGACCGTGGTGTTTAAGGAGGGCACAGATATTTACTTTGCCCGACAGCTGGTGTTTGAGCGGCTCCAGGCTGCCCGTTCACTGATCCCGGATTCCGTTGGAACACCGGATATGGGCCCCAATACCTCCGGGCTGGGTCAGGTCTATCAATATCTGCTGGTGGCAGAGCCCGGCTCGGATTTTGACGAGATGGCGCTGCGAAGCCTTAATGACTGGGTGGTTAAACGTTTGCTGATGCCGGTAGAAGGGGTGACCGACGTACTGTCATTTGGTGGGCAGGTTAAGCAATATCAGGTGGATGTAGATCCTGCACGTTTACTGGCCTACGAACTTACCCAGGCGCAGGTTCAGCAAGCCCTTATGGATAATAACCGTAATGCTGGTGGCTGGTATCTTGAGCGGGGTCAGGAGCAACTGGTGATCCGAGGGGTTGGCTGGTTTGCAAGTGGTGAAGCGGGCCTGGCGCAAATTCGCCAGGTGCCCGTCAAGACAGATAATGGCACAGTAGTGCGGGTGAGTGATGTTGCACAGGTTAAACTTGGAGGTGAGATCCGCCAGGGTGCAGTAACCATGACCCGGCGAGACAACGCAGACAAACAGCGGCCGATGGGGGAGGTTGTCAGTGGGATCGTACTCAAACGTATGGGTGCCAACACCAAAGCGACCATTGACGGGATCAACAACAAAGTGACTCAGATTAACCGGGCTCTGCCGCAGGATGTTAAATTTGTGCCGTTTTACGATCAAAGCATGCTGATCGACAAGGCCGTGAGCACAGTCGCCCAGGCGCTATTGCTGGCCTTCGTGTTTATTGCCGTGGTGCTGGTGTTGTTTTTACTTAATCTGAGTGCGGCAATACTGGTTATACTTTCCGTACCTGCGGCCATCATTCTGGCTTTGGGGCTGATGTCTGTGATGGGCATGTCGGCCAATTTAATGTCACTCGGTGGATTGGCGGTAGCCATAGGTATGCTGGTCGATGGCTCCGTGGTTATGGTTGAGCGTATCTTGCAACGACACGCTCAGTCGTCGACATCACCCGGCAGTGCCGTCAGACCGTTTCATGAACTGGTGAGCTTAGCAGCAAAGGATGTTGCTAGGCCTATCTTTTTTGCCTCTGCAATTATCCTGCTGGTTTTTTTGCCCTTATTTTCATTCGAGGGCGTTGAGGCCAAGCTGTTTGTGCCCATGGCAACCAGCATTATGTTGGCCATGGTGTGCGCCGTGGTCATTGCCTTACTGGTCGTGCCGCCCCTGGCCTGCTACTTGCTGAAAAGCCGCAAACCAGCGAGGCGTAATCCGGTATTAGATAAGGTCGAAGCGTATTATCGTCAGCTACTGAAGCAAGCGCAGCGCTACAGCAAAGCACTCCTTAGTGCAATCTCGGTGCTGTTTATGTTCGCGATATACACGCTGACGCAAATTGGCACTGAGTTTGTTCCGGAGCTGGAAGAAGGAACGCTGAATTTGCGTGTAACGCTGGCACCTTCGGCTAGTCTGGATACGGCCTTATCGGTTGCACCTAAACTGGAACAAACGTTATTGGAATTTGAAGAAGTTACTTATGCATTGAGCCGCATTGGCCGCCCTGAGCTGGGGGGCGATCCTGAGCCTGTGAGCAATATCGAAATCTACATCGGGCTGCGACCTGTTGAACAGTGGAAAAATGCCCATACACGCGCTGCCTTGCAAGAAAAAATGGCAGCGGCGCTTGCGGTTCATCCGGGTTTACTTTTTAACTTTTCTCAGCCGATAGCAACGCGTGTTGATGAGCTACTGTCAGGCGTTAAAGCTCAGCTTGCCATTAAATTATTCGGACCCGACTTGGCGGTGTTGATGCAAAAAGGGGAAGAACTTGAGCATCTGGTAAAGGCAGTATCGGGCACCACGGATGTGGCATTGGAGCAGTTAAGTGGAGAGGCACAACTGGTGATCACACCGAACAGGCAGGCGTTGTCGCGTTTCGGGCTCTCCGTTAATGATGTAATGGAGCTGGTCAGCAGTGGTTTAGGGGGCAGCGCAGCAGGCCAGATAGTCAATGGCAATGAAAGGTATGACATTTACGTCAGGCTGGCTGAACCGGCCAGGCGCAACCCCGCTGCAATTGAATCTCTCAGGCTGCTGTCACCCACAGGTGCCTGGGTGAGCTTAAAAGAAGTGGCAAACGTTGAGTTTGCCGAAGGTCCGGTACAGATCCGCCGTGATGACGTGCAGCGCAGAATTGTTGTGCAAGCCAATGTTTCGGACAGAGATATGGGCAGTGTTGTCACGGATATTAAAGCGAAGATGGATAGCGCATTATCACTGCCGCCAGGCTATAGCATTGAATTTGGGGGGCAGTTTGAAAGTCAGCAGCGTGCCCAAAAGCGATTAGCACTGGTCGTGCCCTGTGCCCTGTTACTGATGGCTTTGCTGCTGTTCGTGACCTTTAATTCGCCAGGCCAGGCGGCTCTGGTTATGCTGAGCATTCCACTGGGAGTGATTGGAGGGATCTTTTCTTTATACCTGTCCGGGCAATATTTATCAGTTCCGGCGTCTGTAGGATTTATTACTTTATTTGGTGTTGCTGTGTTAAACGCGGTGGTGCTGGTAGAGAGTATTAATCAGCGCATTGCCGCTGGAGAGGACAGAGCTATGGCCATTCAAGAAGGGGCCGCTTCAAGGTTGCGCCCGGTATTGATGACTGCGCTTACCTCCGCACTGGGACTCATGCCAATTTTGTTATCAGCGGGCGTTGGCTCAGAGGTTCAGAAACCCTTAGCCAGTGTGGTTATCGGTGGTTTGTTTACTTCAACTTTGCTGACTTTGTTCGTACTGCCCGTTTTATTTGAACGTTTCAGTGCTGCAAACTTAAAGAAGGACATCAATTAGTCGCGATGATAATCACAAAGCCGATCTGAGAGTCGGCTTTGTCCTCTGACAGTTTAACCCGACGCTTTTTTATTCAGTAAATAGACCGCGCACAAAGCGCAAGCACCACCCACTGCAACCCCCAGGCTGAGTCGCTCACCAAAGTACCAGGCCGACAATCCCATCGCGGTAACCGGCACGACGAAGACAAAAGAACTTGAGCGGTTGGGACCAAGCTTTTGTGTTGCTAAAAAGAATACGCTGGTGGCAATACTCACCACAACAATCGACAAAAAGAGTAAATGGTACCAGTAATACGCGGGATACTGTGCGGCACTGGTGAACGGAGCGTGCTTGTACGCAAACCCGTAACTGATCAATGAGGCCCAAAAATACATGAGTGTGCTAAAGGTAATGAAATCCGCATAGCGGGTGCCACGCTGGCTGATTAACGTTAGAAAGGCCCAGGTCAGCGCAGCAAGAATAAAGTACAGATTACCCGCTGCCAATATTTGTTCGAGATTGAAATGCCACACCTCAATCATCAGCAGTCCGCCGCCCAAACCCAATGCAAGTCCAACGCCCTGACGTCGGTTAATGGCTTGGCCCAGTAAAACGGCACTCAGAATAAAGGTAAACACTGGATTTGAGGTCGTGACCAGCATACCGCCCTTGCCAGGGAGTCCGTCGGCCAGCCCGAGAAAAAACAACTCATTGTATACTGCCAGCAAAATGCCCGCGGGTAACGACCAGGCTAGCGCGCGTCTATCATATTGCAGGCTCAGTAGTTTGAGCCTGTTCATTAACCACATAATCGGGAGCATGCTGATAGCAGCCAGAAACAATCGGTAGAATACGGTGACCTGAGCCGGAGCCACGTCGGCGATTATTTTTCCGGAGATCCAGCTCATGCCCCAAAAAAGCATGGCACAGATCAGCGCAAGTAAGATAGGGGAGTCGTTAGGCTGGTCTTGGCACGTTGTGGTCGACATGATAGTCCTTTCGATTTTAGTCGTTCTTTTGGATTCGCTAGCGTAGCAAATTTAGCTAAAAATGGGGCGATAAATTATAAACATTTATATGCATTTATATAAGAAAAAGTCGGGCAACTGGCAGATCCTGAATGTGTTATGGCAGTTTAATCAGCTCAGGCGGCATGTCAGTAACTAGTATAGAATTGGGGTACGCACTGTAATGGCCCGTAATTGCTTTTATCTGTCAGAAATCTATAGTTTGCACATAGATTATTCAGTCAGAGAATGCCGCCGTGATTACAAATATTGCCGTTACATACGAAAACAAAACATCAAAGCCAATTTTTGCATTTCTATGTCAAAAAGGAGAGATCAAAGCGCTTACCCTGACGCAGATCTTTCCGGGCTCTTCCTATAAGCTGTCAGCTGAATTTGAGGACCTCCATGAACTGGAAGTTGGTTTCGGTGATTCCTGGTCTAATCCTAAACTGGTTATGCCATTAAGTGCGGTGACTGGTTGTAATGAGTTTCAGGTCTGTCTTGATGACAATAATATGATGGAAGTAGAACAGTCCGGTGTTTCAGCAAAAAAGCACAAGCGATACTTTTATGATGCGGTTTGTTAGTCGAGCGCATCATAAGAGAAACTGATCTATGTCGTTAAGAAGTCTTTGGTAGTGGTACATACTTCTGTGTTTTTCGACATACCTCCTTCCTTTATGGTCTCTGCTAGTACCGTTAATTATCCGCTGGGCAGCTCTACACACCTATCTTTTGCTTCATATCGAATCTAATTTAACCTGGTTTTAGTGGAAAATACCTGGTTTGGTATGAATTTTATTCGAATGCACTGTTTTTCTCACTTTTCTTCAAAAAAGGGGTTGCGCTGAGTTTCGATTTCCCTATAATGCGCATCCACCGACACGGGGCGCTCGCTACGACGTAGAACGCTGAAAAGCAACGAGCCAAGTGAAGGGAAAGCCAAACGGAAAGCTTAATTAAGAAAATTAAATTTTCTAGTTGACTTTAAAAGTGAAGCGGTTAATATGGCGCTCCACTTCGCAGCAAGGCTGCGGTAACTAACCAAGGTTAGTTACTTTGTTCTTTAAAAATATGAAGCAATCATCTGTGTGGGCACTCGTACAGATTGAGTTCTAACAGCGGATTTCAGTTTTACTGAATGACGCACAAAAATTTAGAGTCTCAACTGAACTGAGTGACTATAGCAGTCAATTCGATTCGAAAGAATCAAAATCAGAATTCATTGAGCACGAAACTTCGGTTTCAAAAAACTTTTAATTGAAGAGTTTGATCATGGCTCAGATTGAACGCTGGCGGCAGGCCTAACACATGCAAGTCGAGCGGTAACATTTCTAGCTTGCTAGAAGATGA
>NZ_JAKGBD010000011.1:0-163587 GCF_021532535.1 Pseudoalteromonas sp. DL2-H2.2
TAACCAACAAACAGATTCAAGAAATAGAGCATAATTTAAACTCAAGGCCCAGGAGGTGCCTTGATTACAAAACTCCATTTGAAATCTATAATGAAAAAGTTGGTGCACTTCCAAGTTGAACCTGCCATGATTGTAGGCAAAATTTTAAAATGGGTGTCTCGATAAAAGTTTTTATGAAAAAACTGTTTTTATATTTAAGTCTGCTCTCAGTAATTATCATACTATTATTGAAGTCAATGTATTATTGGCCAGAAAGTAAGCTTAAGCATTTTGCTTTTGTTTTTACTTACTCTGATCAATTTATCGAAGCAATGAGTGCTACAGAGGACGCAGGGTATGTTTCTATCCAGTGGTATGAAAAATCCCAACAACGTGATGAAAGTTCAATGGCCTGGGAGGCTGGAGAACCCAAATATAAAAAAGTGATTAAGCCAGATTTAAGCAAAATTATTGGGCCATATAAAAAAACAGGCCTGCATTCGCTTTGGCTTCAAAACTACCAGGGTGCCTGGTTAATTAGGAAAGCGTTTTCGTACAAAGGTGAAAACGGAATGGGTGAAGGCATTTATGCTTTTGGTACAGTAAACCCCAAAGATGTTTGCTTGCCAAACACCCAATGTGTGGAACATCTTTTTGGACAGTGGCATGTGATAAAGAATTAGCAAATCACAGGCACCCATTCAAACACACCTTGTTTCAACATCAATTGCAGTTCAGATGCCCAGCCTTACCAAGACAAAGCTATTTTTGGCAGCGAAATAAAGAGTTTGAAAATTGTTCTATCCTTAGTAACTGAAGATCAGTGTAGTGTGGGGTAGTCTATGAAAAGCTCTTTAAAGGTTAAGCTGTTAGGTCCAATGTCCGCAATGTTAGCTATGTTTGCTATTGTTGTTCTTGCAATGTTGTTTACTTTGCATACGCTTGAATCTCAATTTGTCGAGCTCAAAGATAAAAATATACATACGGCCAATCAAGGGCGCTTGGCGTTGTCGCTGTTTAAAACTCAGGTTCAGGAGTGGAAAAATGTGCTGATACGTTCTAAATCAGTTGCTGAGCGAAATAAATATTGGCAGCGTTTTTTAAACTCAGAAAATGAGGTAACAGGTGTGCTCGAAAACATTGCACAATCAGAACAGCATTCGAAATCGGTTAAAGCACTTATCGCCAAAATATTAGAAGATTATGGTGATGCCACACAAAAATACAAAGCAGGCTATGATATTTTTCTGTCTTCCGGTTTAAACATAGAAACGGCTGATCAACATGTTAAAGGTATAGACAGAGCTCTCAGTGATTCACTGATAGATCTTGTTCAAAAGATAGATGAAAGCGTGGATGATAATTTTGCAAACTTACAGGCGTTTTCATCTCGTACCAGCTATACAGTGAGTTTGATCAGTATGCTGACGGCGGTTGTTGGGGTGATATTTGTATTGTTATATATTCAAAAAGTGATTGTCAGGCCAATCGGCGATCTCAACGAAGTATTAAAAGCGATTGCGGAAGGGGATTACACAAAAAATATTTCGTATCAATCCAATGATGAAATAGGAGAATTGGTTAAAAGTGCGCGATACATGCAGGAAAAGTTATCTGACAGTGTCGGGCTCATTAATTTAGTTAACCATGAAGTGAGTACCGCATTTGCTCAGCTATCGGAAATCTCCGACGAAATTGGTAACAGCTCAGTTTCGCAAAGCAAAATCGTCGATAGTTTAAACCAAGCCACAGCACGTTTATCTACTATTGCCGAACAAAATAAAATGGACTCAAAACAGGCGTTCGACTCGTTTAAATCAACCAGCGAAGCGACAGCACAGTGCGCAGCTTCTCTAGACTTAGCAGACAAAGGCATGGGTGAACTGGTTGGTGAGATGCAAGCAATTGCAGGTAATATTGAGCAGCTAGAAAGCCGCTCTTCTGAAATTGTTAATGTGCTACAAGTCATTCAAAATATAGCAGAACAGACCAACTTACTGGCACTGAATGCGGCAATAGAAGCCGCCAGGGCTGGTGAGCAAGGGCGAGGGTTCGCGGTGGTCGCCGATGAGGTCAGAAGCCTTGCTACACGCACCCAAAATTCAACGCTTGAAATAAAAGACATTATAGACGGCACTTTGCAAAGCTCTCAACAAGCGGTGAGCGCGATACAGTCCGGTCTGTCCAAAACAACGCAAACCGCACAATCAGTTGCACAAGTGAGCAGTGTACTGAGCCAAACCTCGACGTCATTTGATAGCCTGATCACGGTGACCCATTCAGTGGATGACAATGCAGTGCAACAACAAGATATTTCGCAAAGTATTGTTGAAGACGTCGCGCAAATGCTGGTGATCTCTGAAACGTTGGAAAAAATGGCACAAAGCGATGAGGTCTCCGTTGCGGTGAATAAAGCGTCGGTTGACTTGCAGTCATTGGTTGAAAGATTATCAACCAACAAAAGTGAGGTGAGCTTGTTTTAAAGGATAATTTTGGGTGTAGTGGTCAACTAATCCCTGACAATAAAGTTTTTCTTGCGCAACAGCTGGCGTGAGCATTTCGTTGTTGTTGTGCGGTCTTTGGCAGTTGTAGAGGGAAAAGAATTTTGGGCACTGTTCTGGAATGTTTTGGAAGACATCCACCGATATCTGTACCCGCTCAGTTGAGGGGCTGCAACTTGGAATGGGTGTCTTAATTTTTTTTAATTTTTTCTAGACTTTGTTATCCGGTTGATTGCTGATAAATTGAATTAGACAGACCAATGCTGTGCGTATTCATCACATTGATTTCAAATAGGTATTTTTGGAATTCTCATAACGTGCGTTACTTTCAAGACTGATAGCTGTAAACATATGAAATACTTTAGAAAAATGATCGAGCAGCATATTCCTGTTGACAACGAAGAGTGGGGCTCTGCGTGCAACCTGTTTGAGATAAAACATGTCAAGAAAGGAGTAACGGTACATCGCGCCGGTGATGTATTTAGTGAAATATGGATTATTAAAAGCGGGCTAGCTAGATCATATTTCAGTGACATGAACGGTAAGGAGCATACCTGGCAACTCTATTTTCGCGGAAAAAGTAAGCATGGCTTAAACCACTTTATGGACGACAGCGTCAGCTTTTATGAAAAAACTGGCTCAATGCTTAATTTCGAAATTCTGGAAGACTCGGTGTTTTACGTAACGTCTTTGCAGGAGCTTGATAAGTTTATATCACAAGAAAAAAAGTGGGCGATTTTGGCTGGAAAATGGATACATAACACTTATTACTCGGCCACATATAAACGTGTTCTTTCTTTGATGTCAGAGACAGCTGCCCAAAGGTATGCGCGTTTGCTTGACGAATACCCAGCCATCTTTAAGCAAGTTAAGTCATATCACATCGCCTCCTACCTTGGTATTGCTCCTCAGACTTTAAGTAAATTAAAAAATGAATCTAGGTGAATGAATTGCTGTATTTCATTGTTTACCATGTGTTTTTTCACTGGAGAATAATAATGAATACTTATCAACAGCTTAAGAAAAAGGCCAATAATGGCTTCCTGCTTTTCACTGAAAATGACTGGAATGAAAGCGACGGCGCTGAGGCTGGCGTTGTGTTTAAACAGGGAGCATTATGATGGAAATAACACAAACAGGTGCACAACTCATATTTATTGGTATTGCTTTCTTTCTTGTTGGTTTAATACAAGGAGCACTGATCCCTGCAGTAAAAAACTCCCGGATGGCGCTTTCTGGTCATCTTACTGCTGTCCAATGTGGAATGGCTGTGGCGTTGTTTGGTGTTATCTGGTCGCTGGTTGAGCTGTCTTTCTTCTTGGAATTATTTGCAGCCTTCGGCTCTGCATTTGGATTTATACTGATTTGGCTGGGGATAACAATTGCGTCCGTAACAGGTGCGAGTAAAGCACTGCCAATTGCGGGGGCTGGATTTTCATCAAATCTCACAACCGAAATCACGGTTAAGATTATGGTGCGTTCTGGGTCACTACTGTCGCTAATCGCCTGTACCGTGCTGGTTTTCGGGTTATTTCCGATACTTGGGTAAACTTTTGAAGGTAAATTTTAGAATTTTAGAAGACACCCACTTCAAATATTGAAGCTTTCGGGCGCGCCTATGCCAAATTTGGGACAGTTTTGAAAGACACCCAGCGTTAACTGTTCCGAGTTTGGATTTTCTTGGTTCACCTCTAGAATGATGTTCGGATCGAAAAAGTGCACTTTAGAAGGTCTGGCTCTGCTGTAGATACCGAGCTGAATAATAGAAATATCGCATAGTGCTTGTTGCTGGTACGATGAGTTGATACCCTCAAAAAAAGAATCAGAATTAAAGGCAAGAGCATGCAGGAATTTTTTGATAAGTATGAAGTTCATACCAAAATTAACGTGGTTTGGGGCGAAATGGATGCGCTGGGGCATGTGAACAACGTATCGTATTTTCGCTACTTTGAGACCGCAAGAATCGACTTTTTAAAACAAACCGGGCTGCTTTCTATATTATCAGAACCGACTCACAGCCCGGTGCTGCGTGATACTTATGCGCAATATAAGCGTCCTGTCACTTTTCCAGATACTTTGTATATTGGCTCATATATTACTGATATACAAGAAGATCGCTTCACAATGCGCTACGAAGCATTTAGTGAGTCGCAGCAAGCAGTATGCACAACAGGGTATGCAAATGTGGTGATGTTTAACATGAAAACAGGGCAAAAGTCGCCAATCCCAGAGAATATGCTGGCCATACTTAAGCAATACGAGTTGGACAACAATCAATAGCAGCCGCTACTTTTGGGTGACGATACGAGTGCTGTTTGAGTATTGTTTGGCCGACACCCATCTATCAGATACAAAGATATCAAGCGGGTAGACAATGTTGAAATGGGTGTCTGCTAAACATCTGGACCGCAAAAACTTGCAAGAAGGGCTATGAGAAAAAATCACATAGCCTCTATCAATACCAACTCAACTTTCCATGGCCAGACTGTGCGTTCTGGAAGGTGATGGCACTTTCTTCAGGTGTAACCGTTCGGAGATCTCATCAAAGAGCGTACAGCACAGTTTGTCGTACTTAACATCCTCAACATACCGACCACTCGTTTCGGAAGTAATATATTTAGCAATACCCTGTTGATTAAGCTTATTGTTTCCTACACTTAATCCGATAACAATCGTATTGGTTTCAAGAAGATTATCTAAAGCCGTTTGCTTATCATATGTCTTGCCATTATATATGCGGCTTGAATGTGCTCCATGATCGCCATACCAGGCAACCAGCCTTAGAGCACCTGGACGCCATTTCGCAGCTTTATAATTTAATAAGGACAGTGGGATTACTTGTCCTTCCAACTGATCTCCTCCTCCCGTCGCTCTTATTGAGCTTAAATTATTGACTAAGGTATCAACGTTACTGTTGATCGTTTGGATAAAATTATATGGTCTGGAGTCCGAAATGTCTCGATAAGTACCAAGTCCATATGCAAGGTTAACCCCAGGGTTACATTTACAATAACCCTGGACATAATCTTTAATCTCATTTTTGACGCTATTAATTGCATTTTGCATACTACCTGTTGCATCCATCAAAAAATAAACATCAACTAGCATTTCATCGCTCATTGCATTCTTCCTTATTTCGTTTAAATGGCAATATGAAAAGTAGCAACTAATGAGCGGCTTCCTATTACACATTATTACACAACAAACACCTTGGGAGCTGAGCATTGTTTAATCTTTGAGTTTCATAAACATGGCGCTTTGTGTTTTTGCTTTGATGGAAGAGAGGGAAAACTAAGGCAAGAATCCGGTTAAGCTAGAGTGCACAAATTGCATGGGAAAGTCAGCAATACAGCTGATTTTTGCAGAGCGATTTACAGTAGCAACAGTGTTAGTTCGTTAGTTTGGTACGCGCCGTTTTATCCCGGTTAGCGCTCACAATTTGCCAGGTTAGTGTATAACTTTGAATGCGGGGCTCAGCATGTCGTCACGATTTTTGCCAGCCGAGCGCTGTGAGGAATATATTAGTAATTAATTTCGCGCGCTAGAACCTGTTTTCTGCTCTATCTGTAATCGAGCAGCATAGGCGGTGTTATGCAACTGTATAGGCCTGTTTATCCAATCCAATTAATTTTTATCTGTGAACTCTAAGATCCCCTGAAGGCACTACAAGGGTGGCTGCTAAGTACAGGAGATCTTGAGCCTGTGTTATTATCTTAATGCACTGTAATTGGCTGATCATTCACCACCAGTGACTGACCATTTTTCTGAGCACGCAGAAAACTGGATATCAAAACGTCATTTGACAAAGTACTAATATCGTCGACCTCTTCAACCATACAAAACGTAATGGATTCCCATCCTAAATCTGTAATAAAAGTTTTAAGCTGATTGATGTTGTCTTGGTAGTTTTCATCGGTTGTTAGTAGGCCGATGGAGTGCTTATTGCCAGGTTTGTACTTTCCGTGCTGAGCGTTTGAACATTTAGCGTAGCCGCTTAACACATAAACTGTATCTGCGTTTTTATTCATCTTGGTGACATTCTTAAGTTGGACTCTGTGCTCGTAATGCATTTTTCAAACCAAGCTTTTAATTTTCCTCAACATTGGTTTTTAAGATATTGAAAATATAAATAAAAAAAGAGCGCAGATTAAATTTAGCAGCCAAGGTTAAGTGATGCGTCAATTTTATAACGTACTGTAAGTGAAGAGCGGTAACACAGGAGACGATATGTCCGGGCCTTACAGATTATTGCACTGTACATAGACAAGTTAGAGGGAGCCAAAAGGCGGTTGAGAACGCTGCTATCAGGCTTACAGCAAAACGGTTATGCTGAGGTTGGTCCGGCATAACCGTTAGTGAGTCAGGATAAGTGAGACAAAGGTATTACCTGGCGCTCACCTTACTCTTCATCAAATAAATCATTCGCTTTTCTGACGGCTGGCTTTGCCAGGATTTCAACATAGAATGAGGTGAGGTTCTCTTCCTGAGTCTTATCTATCAACTTGTTTAGCTGTGATACGTGCACAGGCTCGGCTTGCGCTTCTGTGTTACCGAATTTACAGTCAAAGTCCCAATAGTCAGCGCCAGCTGGCAAAGTTTTGTTGCGCTCGCGTTTCAGGTACTTTTTAAGCTCGTGTTTTACGGCGTCAACGCGTCTTGCAAGTTTGATTTTTGGGTGAGTCAGTTCAAATGTTTTTTTCATAGTTGCCTTCAAGCAGAAATTACTCAGTCGGCAAAAAAGCATGCCTGAGTAAGGAATGTGTATTTATTAAGCGTAAAGCCTATGTATGGATAAATACAGAAATGTAATGCGCTATTTTACGTTATATTCAGCGGGCTGGCGAGGATTGTAAATGCGCTTGTTGAACGCACTTACATAGCGACCATTTAAGGTAAGTCGCCTTTCTCTATTTACTACTGCAGTGCCTGCAGTAATGTCGTACTGGTTATGTTTGCAAGTGCTGTGTCGCCTGTAAACTTACCCAACCACCAAACGATTATTGGTATCCCGGCTGGTCAGTATCTGGCTCGCGTCAAACCCGCTTGAGCGCTTCGCCATACGGTCGTACAGCAACACATTTACGGTGGCGGCCAGGTTCATACACCCTGTGGTAGGCACATATACAACGGCGTCGGCGGCATCGACAATTTCCTGTGGCAAACTGCCATCTTCGGGACCAAAAACGTAAATTGCATTATCGGGGTGAGTAAATTGTGGTAATGGTGTCGCACCTTCCACCAGCTCAATACAGACCAGCGATCGGCCTGGTACTTTCAAGCTGGTGAGATCATCAACTTGTTGAATGGGGATATTATCGGCGATGTTTTTAGTGTCGGTATGATATTTAGCAGCCTTGGCATAGCGGTTACCATTAAAATAGACGGCCTGCGCCTGATAGCAACCCGCTGCTCTTAATACGCCACCTACGTTAGTCGGCGATTTCGGATTGACTAATCCAATCGCGGCAAACGACTCACTCATACTCTTTTACTCTCAACATTACAGGTAGCAGGGCTACCAAAACTTCTAACAGACGGCAGCGGGGCTGCCAAAAAAATTGACGGCCGATTGTACCATGCGGATATTTTTGTGCCAGCCAGAGAGTTTGATCTGTCCAGCTGAATGAACTTGAGAATGGAAGTGCGAGCATTGCGTAACAAAAGTAGTGCTGTGCTACCTAGGCAACCGAAGCGGATGTTAGAACTAGCTTTGCTTGCTTTTTTATCATAGTGTTCAGCTATTCAATGCGTTTCGATGAACACGGCGACTTGGCAGCTCTATTCATGGGCGTAGTCGTTAGTCTTAACTTTTGGCTCGTTTTTGTCCGCGCAACCTTACACTGCAGTGCATTGACAGTAAGCCTTGAAATATCAATCCTCTGGCCCTTCCAATGTAAAAGTTAAATGCTTACGCATATCTTTGAGGATCACCCCTTTTTTCAGCATTGCGGCGCTCAGGCGCTTTTGCCATTTGAGTAAGTCGGGCTTGGCTGCATCCAAAGTGGCTTGATCTTCAAATTGAAAGCACAGAAGCAGGGAACCAGGAAAGAGGTGGTATTCCACATCAAACCAGCATTGCACCATGCCTGGGATTTCTGCGCGGGCTTGTTCTTCGATTGCATCGGCCACCGTGAGCACCAGTGCCTGTTGTTTTTGCTGAACTTTAGAGAGCTTTTTCATGAGGTTTCCAAATTTAAAGCCTGTATGGCGTTAACCTCGAATTATACCTAACACTTTATTGGTAAAGAAAGTGAGAAGTAAGCCAGGCTGATAGAACCCGGACGTTTGCTGTCCGGGAATGAGCACCACCCAGCATGGTATTGATGATGAACTGAATATTTTTATTATCAGAGGAAGCATAACAATCAAGATGAGTGTTGTGCGATAAATGTCCGATATTGGTGCAATTAATCATCGATAAATGCTTGAGGTGCTTAGCCTGTCTCAGCAAGTTCACGTACTTCTGCTCTTGTGGGCGCTGCAGTTGCGTCGTAGTTGTGCAACTCAACACCATCACCAAATACCTGGTTTAATAGCGCTTGATAGTCTTCAGGTGAACGCTCAGGAGAATATCTGAATAGTTCTTTGAGCGTTTCTCTTTCTATGCCTCGCGCATCTGCTTCGGCTAGCAGGGGCTGGCCAACGTCGACAAAGCCTTTTTCATCTCTGCTTGCCACTACCCGGCCATCAACGCTGAACACACTGGTTTGTGGCGTCTGCTCAAACATTAATTTTCTACGATAGTTTTCTTCGGCATTAATTTGGTCGGTCAGGTAATGGTCACTATGGCTTTGCACCTGCTCACGCACAAAGTCTTCATAGGTTTCGCCATAGCGTAGCTCAAATACTTCGGCATTGGTTGGCCCTTTGCCTTCAGCGTAAAATTCGACGCGGGCATCGGGGAAGTGTTGGGCAACGAGTTGTTTTATTTTTTCAGGATCTTGACCTGCCTGATTGAAAATATCGGCCACAGGACCCTGACCATATATGGTACCGTCATAGCCTTGAGATGCGACCGCTTTGCCTTCCACAAAGATAATGGTACCCACATCTCGTTGCAGGCCTTTTTGGGTGTATTGTTGTTCCAGCTCTTCCGGGCTTCTTAAAGTGATATCAAAATCGGCCAGAAAATTGGGTTCATCAGAAAGCTTGGTAATGTCTTCTGGCTTGAGCAAATAGACCAGGTTGACCTGTCCGCGTACATCGAAGCCATTGTTTGGCGCATTTACCTGCTCTGACTGTTGTTCGGATTGCTGTTGTATATAATCCGTGCTTTGTGGCGTTTTAGCGGGTTTCTGATATGCGTTGTTTACCTGATAGGGATTGGATGTAACTTGCATGTTCAGCTCCTTTGATGAGGTTAGAGTTAACGACAAGTGTTCCAGCACTTGTTTTATCTATATCAAATACAGCAAGTTACATACCAGAAATGAGAGTGCGTAATGAAGCCGCTGCCGCACAATAATAAGGTTTTTATGGCATGAGTGTATGAGTGAAGAGGCAAGAGCTTGCCGCTTGGACGTTGCAGTCACGCTAGCGGCAAGCCTGTTGCGGTTAGTCTTTTTGCTGTTTTAACAGCGCATCCAGCTTGGCTTCAACTCGTTCAATATCTTCGCGGGTTGCAAGTAACTGATCCGGTTTGCCTTCTTCTTCATGCATTACCTGCATGGCATCGACTATGATACCAATAAAGAGGTTCAGTACTGCGAAGCTGGTAATAATGATAAAAGGTACGAAGAACAACCAGGATTGCGGGAACAGCTCCATGGTCGGGCGTACAATGCCCATCGACCAGCTCTCTAACGTCATCACCTGGAACAGGGTATAGGCAGAAGCGCCGATGCTGCCAAACCACTCTTGCATGTTTGGATCCGGATGCTGACCAAACAGTTTAGTGGTGAGTACGGCTGAAACGTAAAACACGATACCCAGTACGCCAATGACCGATGCCATCCCCGGCAGTGAGTGACCAAGCGCACCAATGACCCGACGCATTTGTGGTACGACTGAGAACAGCCGTAACACCCGCAGGATCCGAAAAGCACGCAACACGGAGAGTGGGCCACTGGATGGAGCCCAGGAAACGGCAACAATGATTAAGTCAAACCAGTTCCACCCCGACTTGAAGAATCTAAGGCGATATACCATCAGCTTAAGTATCAGCTCGATGGTAAAAATCATCAGAATAACCAAATCAATTTTATGCAGGATTGCGGCATTAGCTTTACCAAACTGTGTGGTTTCCAGGCCTAAGGTGAAGGCATTGAATAAAATGACAGCAATCAAAAAGTTCTGAAACCATCGGGCTTCGACAATCGCCGTCAGTTTCGTCATAAAGAAGTTAGAAGATGTCATGGTTCTTTTTTAGGTAATTTTCAGAGTGAAATATGATGTCGGGAAATTGCGATTTTTTCAAGGTTTGTGGTGCTTGCTAGCACACAAAACTATTTCAGCCCGGCTTTACATCATTTGAGCCCTAAGTAGGTATATTTTGAAATTTGAAATGGGTGTCTTCGATTTCTTTCTTCAAATATGATGTCGGGAAACTGCGATTTTTTCAAGGTTTGTGGTGCTTGCTAGCACACAAAACTATTTCAGCCCGGCTTTACATCATTTGAGCCCTAAGTAGGTATATTTTGAAATTTGAAATGGGTGTCTTCGATTTCTTTCTTCGTTATTTTTCGTGTCGAGACAGCCTCTGTAGGTAATGAAGTACAGTAATAACAATTCACTTAGAACTTCGTTACTATAGAGCTGCTGATATTGACGATTAATTCAACAGGATAATTTCTTGATGTATTTGCAATTTAAACTTGTTACGCGCCTTTTCCTTTGTGCTTTGGCAATCAATCTGGCCGCCTGTGGTGGAAGCTCGGACTCAGAAGCTGCACAGCAAGGTTTGTCTGAACAAACTGCACAGCCATTTTTGCCGGGTGAGCGATTGCAGCTGGACGCGTTTTCTTCGAGCTATACCGGTGTATCGTATCCGCTGAGGGTCTATCTGCCGCAGAATCGCGTTGCCAATAAACGTTATCCGGTGATTTACGTATTAGATGCAGAGTGGCGTTTTGACACCATTGCCGATAGCCTGGACGATAATAAAATGGCGGTGATCCTGGTCGGGATAGAAAACTATGTCGATGAAGGTTATAAGCACCGGGAGGCTTATTCACAGTGGCCGCTGGCACAAGACTACTTTGATTTTATTCGCAAAGAGCTGGCAGTGGAGTTAGAAGCCCGTTACCCGGTGGATAAATCCGACAGGACGGTTATGGGCCATTCCTATACTGGGTTGTTTGTTGGCCTGGCATTATTAATGGACGATCCGCAGCAGCCTTTTTTTCATCGTCATGTCTCGTTTGATGGCAGCTTCTGGGCACATACCGACACTACCTCTCAGTTGATAGATGACAGACGAGGGCAGAGTTCAACATTAAAGAGCCGCACTATTTTGGTTGGAGCCAATGGCAAAGTTGGTAATGTGCTCTATGTACGCGAGTTTGATGCGCAACTTACACGTGCCAATTTTGCTCAACTGGATACGACCTACCTGGAATACAAACAAGAACATATTCCGGTCGTCGCATATTCTGTGGATGAGGTGCTGAAAGCTTTATATCGGGACTAATCATCACGCTTACCTTAGGCGAGGCTATTGAGTAATCAGTTGGTACTAATTGCTTGTTTATCTGTGGTTTATCTAAACCTATCTTGCTATCATTGGGGTTGTCTCGTTCCCAAATTGGGTCTTCAATTGCATAAGCCAAGGCAGAGCGTGATGCAATATTATTAAAGCAAAATTGAACTCAATAATTTTAATTAAGGAAAATTATGAAAACTTCAGTAATCACATTGTCAGCTCTATTGTTCGCGGGAGCTGCAAATGCAGCGACGGCAGAGGACTTTGGCGTGACTCAGGATCTGCTTATCAACGAAGACGTAAAAACGTTACACATCGTTGATATCAATGCTGATAACAGAAAAGACCTGGTTTGGGTAACCAGTACTGGAGCGGTGAAATATAAGCTGAAAAACAACGATGCGCTGGCTTCACTGGAATCTTTACCGGGCACCCGTTGGCGTTTAGAGTATAATGGCCGTAATGAAGTGAAGTTTCTCAACTTTACGGGTCAGGGTGGTGTACTTGAAACACACGACGACAAGTTTTATCGCATTTTAGACGTAACTATGAGTAATACTGGCACACTGGACTTCTGTACACCGCTAAATTACGGCTTAGATAAAACGGGTTGCCAGTGGCAATACAGTGTTACCGAAATTTTACCGAATGTGATGAAAGGCGTAGATAAGCGTTTAAATGCCACTTGGGTTGCGTATAAACTGGTGAACTAATCCAGTATAACCCGCAGGCTTGCAGCAGCGAATATGCTGCAAGCTATGCTATGATCTTTCCATTCGTATTTAGTTGGTCGTCACCGCGAGGTATTTATTTTGCGAGTTTGCCAATTCTGCTGATTGAATTGTTGTGGCTATCAACTCCTCAAACAACGCGAGCTGCCCTGCGGGTATCAATTGATTTTGTATGGCTTTTCGCTTGTTTGAATCAAACAGCCGCTCGGCCAGCCAACCAATTAAATACATCAGTGAAAGGCAGCCACCAGCCGTTGCTATATTGCCTTCTATTACGAGCGGTGTGTCCTGAACATCTCCACCCAAACTTTGCAGGGCAGTCTTAGCGTCTGGGTTTGTTGTCAAAGGCTTACCTTTTAGTAAACCAAGCTCGTGAAGGACAAATGAACCCGCACAAATCGAACCAATGAGCTGCTTTTTTGGGTCAAGGTTCAACGCCGACATAAACTCTGTATTCTTCATTGCCGCTGGAATACCGCGTTTGCCACTTGTGATAAGCACGGCATCTTGCTCTGCCACCGCACAAATGTGTCCGTCGGTTTTGACTTTCATACCAAGATGGGAGCGATGTTCAGGTTGAGTGCCAAGTATGCTAACCGTCCAGCTATCGGCTGTGCGACCCAGCAAGTCATACATCAAAAAGAAGTCCACATCCGTGAAATCATCAAACAAAACAATCCCAACTTTATACATCATACTTGCTCCCTTGCTGCGCTTTGTTACGTGTTACTGACCAGGCCACTCTTATCAAGCAAGCCGAGGAGACTAAAATACCCGTGAACGGTACTTTAAACCAATCTTTTTTTGCCAACAGGAGGTAACTAACACCTACAACCGATGGCAGAATTGAAAACCAGAGAGAGCCCGCGACAACATCAAAGTGGTTGATGCATAAAGGAATGAAAAAGGCGGCAAAAAAAATCGCGCCAAGGCTATGGCTGGCATTGAAGCCTACCCAGGCCTGCCACATATTGGTTTGTTTTGTGATTCTGGGAGATGTATTAAGCATGGCTTCTTTCACTGCCAGGTTGTAGGGATCGAACTTTTTGGAGAAGAAGGTGTAAATCAGGTGTAGCAGCCCCAAAAGGCCAAAAATTGATGCACCTGTAATAAATAGTATTTTTTCCATAGCTTATTGTTTCCCTTGCGCACAACACTTTGCTCTGAGGCACTCTCTCAGAGATTTGTATCTTAAATCAATATGATGGACACACGCGGTATGGTTTAAGCGAAGTTTATTTCGCCAAAACTAGCTTAACAACGGCACCAAGCGTGATGCCACTATCCTACAGGATATGCTCAGAAAAATTGCCCCAAATCCAGAGGTATGTTGCTGGGAGGGAGCTGTAACGTCCCATTTGCTCTTCAATCTTAGGGTGGGTGTCCTGCAAACTGTGCTGCCAGCTAGGCACTACGCCGCATGAAGTCGTTTTGATTACCAACAGGCTCAAAACCAAATTGTTGATAAAGCCCTTGAGCATCAGCGGTGCGTAATAAGCAGGATACCGTTTGAAGCTCAGGGTGTGCAAATACAGCCTCAAGAATTTGCTTGGAATAACCTTTGCCTCGATGTTCTTCAAGTACAAATAGATCTAGAAGATACGCGCAACACACCGCATCTGTTACAACGCGAGCAAAAGCAACTTGTGAGCCTTCAACATAAAGCCCAAAGCAGATGGAGTTATCTATAGATTTAAGAACTTGGTCTTTGGTGCGACCTTGCCCCCAATATGAACGTTCACTGATATAGTTATGTATGACATCAACATCCAATAACGTTTTATCTGATGAGACTTTAATACTCATTTTTTCACTCAATCCATTGGCAACTAACGGCCGCAATAAACGGCAAAAATTTATTGGCTATAATGCCCGAGGTACGAGGTGCAGCCAATGAGTTTTTGTCCGCATTAATTGCTTTTGTTAGCTTCCATACGCACCATAGTTATAGAGTGACGGGTAAAAGTACCCAAGAGCTAATAAAGCAACGAATACAAGAACCAAACCGGAAAGCAATTTAGCTGGGTGCAACTCTTTGTCATCAGGGTTGAACATCTGACCTGGCATATATTCACCTTCAGTCACTATTCCACCAATAAAAAATAGAGCTGATAGAAAGAGTGCCACGCCAAGAAACGACATTTCAAAAAGATATGACCCAGCAACTAAAGCCATTAAAATCATCAATAATTGTATAATTCTAATCATCATTTGGGCTTGGTAGCTAACGCTTATTAGCGTGAATACCGGTTAGATCTAGTTCCTAAAATCATACAGATCCACAGCTAAATTGTTTAATTCATAATAAGAACAATAACCTACCACTATTTTATTAGTTCCTCAAGCCAAAGCAGTGCTGTTGAAACCGAGCCGTGATCATAGCGAGACTTGGGGTCTCGTTATGTAAAGCTACTAACCTTTTGAATCTAATAAACTAAAAATGATGACTGGCTTAAACGAGACCTTCAAGCGCGGAGAAAACGAGAAATTTGACTTGTAAATAGCCTCATTCACCTTTTTTGGAGTCTGTGCGCGTTGAGCTTAGGACCAGGCACTATAGTCTGAAAGCAGAGAAAAGCTATCTGTACTGGATCAAAGGCTACATTCTATTCAATGATAAAAAAAGGAATTTCGCATGGAATTTCGCAGGACACTCACCTTCATCTAATCTTAGGGTGGGTGTCCTGCAAAAAACTTTTGCAAAAACTTTGACCATTAGGGTACTGTCTAAGTCCAGTGCTGCGTGACTTGGAAACACCTGATCTGGATAAGTTCCTAAGTTAGAGAATCCCTGAGATGCTCGCCAAAACAAGCTGGCAGAGCATACCTTGTTACTGTTTTGCTCAGGTGTGTGTTTGCTGTTCTACTAGCTGATAAATGCGGCTTAGTTCATTGATTAATTGGCTAATTTTTTCACCATCCGTAAAGTCCAATAGCACATTATCTAATTCAGATAGTAAGGCTCTTGCTTCTGACATCAGCTGCTCCCCTCGCTCTGTAAACAGGATTTCTTTTTGTCGTCCTGTACCCTGAACTTGTTCCAGGTATCCTAGCCGACATAGCTCTTTGACTGTTTTAGCCACCATTTGTCTTGTAACACCCAGTTTTCTGGCTATCTCTGAACCAAAGTTCACGCCACATTCAAGCGTGCTCAAGAAAGACAGTAAAGACGGGGTGAGTGAAGTGTGCCCTTTAGCAATGAGCCGCTCAGAAATATGATGTGTCATCACATCATTGAGTTGCGATGCACGCTGAATGAGTTGTAAAGATTGAGATTCCACCATAGGAACCCCATTTTTTGTAAACTGAGTTGACATGAATAAATTCTACACATAACCTATGTCAACCAAGTATACATACGAGTCATTACAATGTTAACCCTCACTAAAGTAATGCGAGCAAATGCTAATAGTTGTTTAATGTTTGGCCTTGTTTTTGTCATTGGTCCGGAGTTGGCTGCCACCTTTTTGGGTGGAACTGCGCCACCGCCACCGCTGGTTTTACTCGGTTTAGGTATATTGCTTATTCTGAATGGTCTCCACCTGTTATGGGCATCAACCCTCCAGCCACCGTCAAATAACCTGATTTACTACTTTTCTGCCGGTGATGTTTTATGGGTGATTGCTAGCATGTCGCTTGTATTTACACAGGTCTGGATCACAACACAAGAGGGTATCATTGCCACAGTGTTGGTTGCTGGGTTAGTTGCTGCGTTCGCAATACTGCAACTCCTTCATAGGAGCTCAACGGGCATGGTGAAAGAGAGGTAGATTTCGTAAGTCACCCGGACCATTACAGATATGTAGCAGCTTGGCATTCTCAAGTTTGTCCACTCTGTTCACAGGGCCCCAGGCTAAAGAGCCGAGTGCAGAGATTAACGAAATGCCAAGTGAGTTGTCACTCAGCACCACGCACAGCAAAGACAAACTCGCTGCCTTCACCGAGTCGACTATTGACCTTTATGTCTGACTTGAGCAGCTGTAATAATCTGGCAGTAATTGCCAGGCCGAGTCCGGCATGGGTTTTTTTGCAGCCTTTGCTGTTACTGGCCTGGTAACGTGCTTCAAAGATATACGGCAGCTCTTTTTGGCTGATCCCAACTCCGGTGTCCTGCACCGCAATGTCGAAACTGCCTGCTTTGGGCGTCACAACAATGGCAATAGAGCCACCAGCGGGGGTATGACGCAGTGCGTTTTCCAGCAGGTTACTCAGTACTCTTTCCAGCTTGGCGATATCTGAGTACACCACAAAGTCGCATTCGGTGGGGGTCACTTGTAATGATACCTGAGCCTGCTGTGCCCTGAGTGCAAATTTGGCGAGCACATCGTAAATAAGCTCCCCCATATTGAAGGTTTCAAAGTGCACCTGGGTTTGCCCGGACTCCAGATGGGCCAGCTCAAAAATTTGGTCGATAAGGTTCTTCAGTTGTGTGCAGTTTTTTAATGCGATGTCCATGTAGCGCTGCATGTCGCCCGAAGCGTCGCATTGGCGCTCAACCAGCTCAAGATAGCCCTGTAAAGAGGCCAGTGGTGTACGCAGGTCGTGCGATAGGTGTGCCAGTAGCTGGCGACGTTGTTCATCTACCGCTGTCAGCTGTGACATTTGCTGATTGATGGTTTGCAGCATGGCGTTGATGCCGTTACCCAGCTGATGAATTTCGTTGTTGTGTTGTTGCCAGCTCAGCAGTGGCACCTGCTGAATATCAAATTTATGCTGCTCCGTGGTGCGAATATACTGAGTGAGGCGCTTTAAGGGTTGAGTCATAAAGCGGAATAACAGGAGCAAAGTAATAAACAGCAGAAGCAGAAAAACGCCCAGCCACACAGCCTGTTTGACCAGCTGATCGGAGCTGTTAAGTTGAGCCACTATCGAGTCGTAAATAGAGGAGCCAATAATGACATACAGGTAGCCCTGTAATTTTTGCTCGTTATACACCGGGGCAACAGAAAATATTTTTTTACCGTCAGGCGAGCGAGGATCGTCTCCATATACTGGCAGCCTGGTGGGCGATTTAATCAATTGCACGAGCGGGCCCAGGTCAATTGACGCGCGCTTGACTGCGCCGGGTTTGGCCGAGTAAGTCAGCAACTTGCCGCCGGGGTCAACAAAATAAAACTCAAACGCCGGGCCCAGCACCATCAAGGTATGAAACAGGTTTCCCAGTGCCTCATAGTCATAAACACCCTGTTGTAATAGCGGGTTATCCTGGGCCAGATGCGCCGCCAGACCAATATGCAGTTGTTGCTCCGCCTGGGCGCGAGACACCGAAGAGAGGTTTTGCGCCCACCAGACGAACACCGAAACGATAAGCATAAACATGGCCGTGATTGTTAATGCCAGGCGATGATAAAGAGACAGTGTCATTGCATTTCCTGCTGAAGTGGTTTGGCATTGAGCTTGTAGCCCACGCCCCACACGGTTTCTATGATGGTGTGTTCGGTGATCTGCTCAAACTTGTTACGAATGCGGTTGATATGAGAGTTAACAGTGTGCTCATAGCCAAGATGATCATAGCCCCAGACCGACTCCAGCAGCTGAGCCCGGGAAAATACCTGATTGGGATGACGGGCAAAAAACAGCACTAAATCAAATTCCGTGGCAGTAAGGTCCACCGGCGTTTGTCTGAGTGTCAGTTCATGAAAGTGCGGATCAATTTGCAGCTGACCAATCACCACCGGGCTGACTGTATTTTCAGTTTGTGGTTGTGGCTCGTGCAGCAGTTTGATGTGTCTGAGCTGGGCCTTCACTCTGGCCTGAAACTCTCTGTAACTAAATGGTTTGCAGATGTAGTCGTCGGCGCCCATTTCGAGGCCTATGATGCGGTCCATTTCACTGCTTTTTGAGGTCATCATGATCACACTGATTTTGGGGTAACGGGTTTTAATCTCCCGACACAGTGTCAGGCCGTCGACTTCAGGCAGCATAATATCGAGTATCACAATGGCATAATGCTGGTGGATCAGTTGTGGCATAACCTTGTCTCCACTGGCAAGGTGATCAACGTCGAGATCTAACTCGTTCAGATGAACGCGTAGCAGATCGGCAATATCGGCATCGTCTTCAACGATAAGCACTTTTTGCTGCATAGCAGGTCTCCGCACCGGTATGGATTACCGGCTGTTGTTGCTCCGTCACCACAACGGTCACGGAGCGGCTCGGAGACTACTTGGTTCTGGTTATGGTAACCGTCATCAATGGGTTGTCGAATTTGTGGCTGCTCGTCAGTACCGACGTTGCCAGCCCGTCGTCCACACCAACCACACCCGGGTGCATGGCTACCTTGTTTAACGCTTCTCTTTCGGCACTAAACCCTGTGCCACCATCGGCCGGACCAGGGATCGTACCCTGAGCTTCACTATTGGCCTCTGTGCCTGCGTCATAGGCATGTGTCGTGTAGGTCATCGCCTGACCAACAGTCATTGCAGACACATCCAAAGCATTAAGACCGGTAAAGCCGTCGTTTGTATTCACCATCATGGAAATCAATGACAATTTTTGTCCATCCAGGGAGTCATGGGTCAGAGTCAGCTCGGTTTTTTGCCCCGGCGCTAAAGGCGCCGCAGCAGAGGTCTGGCTTTGCACTACATCCAGTGCGAGCAAACCACTATTGTCGCCACCTTCAGCCAATACTTCTAATGCATCGCTTGCAGGGGTACCCAGTTGCCAGAACTGACCTTCCTGATGCAGTGCAACACCAATAGGCGATAACGGCTGAGCGTAGGTCAGGTTTGTTGCTGTGATCATTAACTCCACTGTGGTTGGCGTGGGGTCGGTCGGATCCGTTGGATCCGTTGGATCAGTTGGGTCCGTTGGATCAGCTGGGTCCGGGTCCGCAGGATCTGGATCAGCAGGAGCCGGGTCCGCAGGATCTGGATCAGCAGGAGCCGGGTCATCAACCATGCTCATATCATCATCGGGCATTGTGATTGGCATGTTATCGTCGTTATCGCTGCCACAGGCGGCCAGTACTAAGCAAGCCGCAGGCAGGGTGAGTCTGAATAATTTCATGGCAGGCCCCTTACTTAACGGTTACGGTAACTTTGGCAACGGGGT
This sequence comes from Pseudoalteromonas sp. DL2-H2.2, assembly GCF_021532535.1. Lineage (NCBI taxonomy): Bacteria > Pseudomonadati > Pseudomonadota > Gammaproteobacteria > Alteromonadales > Pseudoalteromonadaceae > Pseudoalteromonas > Pseudoalteromonas sp. DL2-H2.2. The sequence goes on from NZ_JAKGBD010000011.1 coordinate 19,905, forward strand.
TCAACCAGCGGTGGACCGTATTGTGCAGGTCGCTTTTTCCACCGACCTGTTCATCATCGCCCAGATTTCCGCGATGAATATGTACGTTTGTATCTTCTTCCATCTCCGTCACGCCCATACCCTGAGTACCCGGTGCAACGCCAGGCGATGCGGGTATCCCCGGTGTGCCCGGCGCGCCGGAACCCTCTACAACCAGCTCATTATTCGCTTCAGTACCTGCATCATAGGCATTCAGGTAGATATGATACGTGCCTGGTGCAGTAGGGATAGGCCAGCTGTTCAGACCAACAAAGCCATCATTGGTGGGTAGCATCATGGCCACAATAGACAAGCGGTCATTACCTGCGTCGGTTTCCAGGCTGGTCATGGTCGAGGTAACCGGTGCGAGCAAGCCGCCAGCCGGGTTTTCGGTGGTGTTCGCATTGATGTCTGTGAGTATTTCACTCAAGCCAGTCAGCGAGCCGCCTTCTGCCATAGCGGTAAGTGCGCCTGACGCCTTTTCGCCAGCCTGAAACAACATGGCGTCGCTGGTATGCGCCGTCACCAGCAAAGGGGTAAAGTAGATCCCCTGAGTCAGATTGGTTACTTTCACATCAAGTGATGCAGCGCTGGCTGTACCGGATGCTAATAAAATACCTGTGATGAGGGGGATGATGCGTGTTTTCATAATTTACTCTTGTTGTTTGGATTTGACCCTGACAAGCATGCAGGTAAATTATTGAGGAAGGCTCGCGTAGTTATCACAAAATTATCACAATAGCGTGACGTTTTATTCCCAGGCATTGTTGCTTGCCAAAACGGGCTTGTGTACGACTCTGTTCTTTTGAGTTTTCAGCGAGGTTTTTTTACTCAGTTATCAGAGTGGCCCTGAGCAGCCATAGGCATAAAGTAAGTCAGACTCTGACTGGTGTGTATTTAAACTGTGATTGGTTGAGAAGGAAAAGCGAAGCGCATGTGACAGGAGGCAATACAGAGCAGGGAGTGATCATAAGCCCGCTTTGTAAATTCAACTTAGCGGGCAAGGGTGTTATCAGGCGCTTAGCACAGCCACGATGTTTGTGTGCCCGGACAGCGATGATCTGACCAACAGTAGTAAGTCTTTTCTACACCACCAGCCACTTGAGGTGTCATGTTTGCGGGTACGCCTGCTTTGTCGTTAGATAGGGCTTTCATTGGTTTCTTTTTTAGTTTTAGTAACATAGTTATCTCCTTTGGTTGTTACATCAAATAACCTAGCATAGGCTTGACGTAAAAATAAAGTAAAATATTTCCCTTTTTATATAAGAAATAAATTATTTTATGTTTTAAATAGTCGCATTATCCAACAAAGGCATTCAGCCTGGCTTTATTATCATGACAACGACTTCAGTGTGACGGGGTATTGCTGATGGCTGTAATTGCTGGTCAGAAGAACAAAAAATCGAGAGGTTTGCGCTACAGCCAAAGTGTGCAGTAGAGGTCTAGTGCTCTGGTGTGCACAAGGGTGTAAAACCACCCTTGTGTGACTATATCCACGGGGGTTAGTCGTGCAGCAACAGTTGTTCCAGGTCGCGATGCAGCACGTCGTCATCTCCCAGATTTAGCTCAATCAGGCGCTTGAGGTGGGTGACACTGTCCAAGTCTATCTGATTGCAGTGCACGCCTAGGTGGCCTTCTTCTATATGACGAACCTGAACCTCCATTGCGATTTGAATATCGCTTTGCGGTAAGGCAAAGCGCAAACTGGCTGGCTCATCTTTGAGGGGCACATACCCCACAGGTAACGTCAGCAGGGCGCCATTGAGTGAGAGGTCAATCACTTCGCATTTGTAGTCGCCACTGGCCGTCATAAGCACGGCAAGGTTAGAAAACAGTACGCGTGAAAATCGTCTACGTTCTTTCATCGGTATTCTCTTAGCTTGTTTCTCTATAGCTTAGCCAGTTTTTTGCCGGCTCTCCACTTTGCAAAGCAAATTACAGTTCAGAGCAGGTATAAAAAAGCCCCGAAAATCAGGGCTTTTATCTGGCGTTATGGGTTATCAGCCAATTTTCTTGTATTTAATACGCTTTGGCTCAGCGGCTTCGGCGCCATAGGTCTTTTTCAGCCACTCTTCGTATTCAGTGTAGTTACCGTCGAAGAAGTTTACCTGACCTTCGTCGCGGTAATCCAGAATGTGTGTCGCTATCCGGTCGAGGAACCAGCGGTCGTGCGAGATACACATAACGCAGCCCGGGAATTCCAAAATGGCGTTTTCCAGTGCACGCAGGGTTTCAACGTCAAGGTCATTGGTCGGCTCATCCAGCAGGATCACGTTACCACCTGCTTTTAGCAGTTTAGCCAGGTGCAGTCGGTTACGTTCACCACCGGAAAGTTCTTTTACGAACTTCTGCTGGTCGTTGCCCTTAAAGTTAAAGCGGCCCACATACGCACGGCTGGGTACTTCAAAGTTACCGATTTTCAGAATGTCCTGACCATCAGACACTTCCTGGAACACGGTATTATTGCCGTCCATGTCATCACGGAACTGCTCAACGGTGGCCAGCTCTACGGTTTCACCCAACACAATCTCACCGCTGTCTGGCTGGTGTTGGCCGCTTAACATTCTGAACAGGGTTGATTTACCCGCACCGTTGGCACCAATGATCCCAACGATTGCGCCTTTTGGTACCGAGAAGCTTAAGTTGTCGATCAGGACGCGGTCGCCAAAGCTCTTAGTCAGATTGTTCACTTCAATGACCTGATCGCCCAGACGCGGACCTGGTGGAATAAACAGCTCGTTGGTTTCGTTACGCTTCTGATAATCTGACTGCTGTAGCTCGCTAAACTGTGCCATACGGGCTTTAGATTTAGCCTGACGACCTTTGGGATTAGAGCGAACCCACTCAAGTTCTTTTTCAATTGACTTCTGGCGTGCTTTTTCAGACTTCTCTTCTTGCTTCAGACGGGCATCTTTTTGCTCCAGCCATGAAGAGTAGTTGCCTTCCCACGGAATACCATGGCCACGGTCCAGCTCCAGGATCCAACCTGCAACATTGTCGAGGAAGTAACGGTCGTGGGTAATCGCAACCACAGTACCTTCGTAGTCGTGTAAGAAGCGCTCTAACCAGGCAACCGACTCGGCATCCAGGTGGTTGGTCGGTTCGTCCAGTAACAGCATGTCTGGTTTTTCAAGTAACAGTCGACAAATGGCAACTCGGCGACGTTCACCCCCCGAAAGGTGCTCAATTTTAGCATCCCACTCGGGTAAGCGCAGTGCATCAGCAGCACGCTCCAAAGCGTTGTCCAGGTTGTGACCATCGTGTGCTTGGATAATGGCTTCCAGTTCGCCTTGTTCTTTGGCCAGTGCATCAAAGTCGGCGTCTTCCATTGCGTACTCGGCGTAAACTTCGTCCAGGCGGCTCAGTGCGCGTTTTACTTCACCCACTGCTTCTTCAATGGTTTCGCGCACGGTTTTACTTTCATCCAGCACCGGCTCCTGCGGCAGGTAACCAATTTTAGTGCCAGGTTGCGGACGTGCTTCCCCTTCAAACTCGGTATCGACCCCGGCCATAATGCGTAACAGGGTTGATTTACCCGCACCATTTAGACCGAGCACACCGATTTTGGCACCCGGAAAAAAGCACAGAGAAATATCTTTTAAGATTGTGCGTTTGGGTGGCACGACTTTGCTCACCCGCGACATTGTATAGATATATTGAGCCATGAATTTCGCTTCTCTTTGTTTAGATGTGGTTATTTTAGTGAATGCGGTGCATGGGGGCAATGTTTGTCTGGCATACTGCATTAAAGAAGCAATCAATTGTTGTTTTATTTACTTTTGTTATTTTATGTTTCAGCTTGTTTTCGTCTGGTGGCTTTATTACTCAATCTTGAATTCAACTTGCTTGATTTTTTTAACTTTATAATTGTTAGGGCATTATTGACCTGTTTTGAATCGGGGGAACGGGTATTATGTGTCTAAGCTTGATAAAGCTACGACATGGAGTTGTAAACATGTGATGCGATATTTGCACCAGCGCACATCACGTCCAGTGGGTGTATCACTCAATGAATTGAGACAGCAAACCACCCATTTTTAGCGCACTAACACTTGGTCCGCTCTCGCATCAACCCAATAACCAAAAAATGATAGTGACGAAAGACGTCTGCGATGACACAGCATGCTAGTGGCTGTCTGTCAGGGATCGTTCTGTTTAACAAATGACTTCACAGTATAAGGAAAACGATGAAGCAATTTATGCACGCACAGTCGCGGCTTACGCCGCAACGAAAAACGCCTTTGGGTGCCGATATTCTCCGCTTTGCCCGGCGTCTTCGAGGTTATACGCAGGCCGAGTCGGCTGCGCACTATGGTGTTGAGGAGCGTACATTGAGGCGTTGGGAAAACAAAGAGTACAGCCCCAGATGGAACGATGTAGTCGGTCTGGTTGAGGATGTGTACTCGCTCGATATTTTAGAAGTAATAGGAAAGATCAATGATGATGACACAACCAACCATTAAGCAGCTACGCACCGCCTTAAAGCGCTGGGGTCGATTCTGGCGTGCCAAAGAGCTGGGTAAAGGGTTTAGCCGTCAGGCTGTGACCGAACGGGTAGGGGATTCTGGCGCAGGCTATATTAGCAGCGACATGATGACGGTGCCTGAAGAAATTGAAACGCTGACACAATGTATAGCCAGGCTGCGACCTGAGTGTATTCGGGCGCTGCGGGGCAAATATCTGGTTGAGGGGGATATTGCCCTGGTTGCCAAAACACTGGGGTTTGACTCCAAGCGGTCGATGGAGTTTTGGCTGGTGAAAGCAGAAAGAAGCCTGCTCCAGAGTTTATGTCATCCATAAGGAGCGAATATGACCATTATGAACACGGTTGAACAGTTAAAAAAGCATGAAGGGTTTCGCCGTTTCCCCTACTACTGCACAGCGGGCAAGCTGACTATCGGCTATGGCAGAAACCTGGAACAGAATGGCATTGCTGAGGAAGAAGCGGAACAGTTGCTGGCACAGGATGTGGCTAACGCACAGGCCGGTGTGCGGCGCCGCATAGACATTGTGCACTGCAATGAGGCCAGACAGGCGGTACTGACCAATATGGCGTTTAATTTAGGCGTGCAGGGATTGCTGGGCTTCAAAAAGATGCTTGAGGCAGTGCAAAGTGGCGACTTTGAACGTGCGGCACTGGAAATGCTGGACAGCCGCTGGGCTCGCCAGGTGCCTGAGCGGGCGCAGGAGCTGGCTCAGCAAATGCTCAGTGGCCAGTGGCAGTCCTAAATTGCGGGGGTAACTATGAATGAGGAGGTGGCCAAACCATGCAAGCCGATCAATGGCAAATGAAAAAGGAGCTGAATCTGGCTCATATCCTGACCACCATTGCACTAGTGGTGTCGGGCATTTTATATCTGAACGATCTGGATAAACGGATCACCACAAACTCACAGGAGCTGGCACATCTAAAGCAGATCCGCAAAGAGGACCAGAAGCGCATCGAAAAGCGTCTGGATTCTATCGATAAAAAACTCGACGCCCTGTTGAGTGCAAAACGCAATAACGGCTAGCTGAAGGCACAGTCGATGCAGCACATCTGCATCAGGTTGCACCGCCGAAGCATTCTGCCTCGTCCTTTAAATGACTGAATTGACCTGAACAATATTGTCCGGGCGGGACGATTTTGCCTGAGGAATTGATCTATGAATACTGCGATTGATCTATCACGCCTGGCCCCCCCGGCGGTGATAGAAACACTGAATTACGACGAAATCCGCCAAGCGCTCATAAGCGCCATTACCGAACGCCTGCCTGAACATACGCTTTTGGCGTCTGATCCGGCAGTCAAAGTCCTGGAGGTTGCCGCTTATCGGGAATTACTGTTAAGGCAAAGAGTCAACGACGCTGCCCAGGCTGTGATGCTGGCCTTTGCAGCGGGAAGCAACCTGGATCACCTGGGTGCCCTGTTTGGCGTTGCCCGCTCTCCAGAGGAGAGCGATGAACGTTACCGTGCCCGCATTCCACTGTCATTAGAAAGCCACAGCATGGCTGGCACCAATGGGGCTTATCAGTTTCAGGCGATGTCGGCTGACCCGCGAGTGCGGGATGTGCATGTGGCCTCACATACGCCGGGTGTAGTGGAGGTCACAGTGCTCACGGATCTGGGGGCAGATCAGGCGGCGGTGCAGGCGGCGGTGTCGGCACACCTGAACCATGAAGATGTTCGGCCACTGACTGATCAGGTGCAGGTAACGGTTACACGACCAACCAATGTGGTGGTTGACGCACATATTTACCTTAACCCGGGTGTGAATGAGACTCAGGTCAGGCTGGCAATTGATACGGCTATGGACGATTTCAACCGCGCACATACCCGCCTGGGCAAAGAGATCCCCCATTCGGCCATTATCGATATGTTACACCAGGGTGGAGTGCGCAAAATCAAGCTGTTGTCGCCGTCGGATGACATTGTGCCTGAGGCAACTCAGGCCATGAGTTTATCACTGCAACTGTCGTTTTTATAGGAGAGGGGTAATGACTGCGACAACACAATTATTACCGCCCGGCGCAAGCGCACTGGAACGTGGCTTGAGCGAAGTAACACAGTGCACCGAGCGTGGGGTTGTGCCAGAGCAGATAGCCAAACTGTGGGATCCGCAGACCTGCCCGGAACCTCTGTTGCCCTGGCTGGCCTGGGCACTGTCGGTGGATGAGTGGGATGAAAGCTGGCCGAGCGAGACCAAGCGGGCATTGATCGCCCGCTCTGTGCCAATTCACAAACACAAAGGAACGGTGGGATCGGTTAAGCGGGCACTGTCCTCACTCGGTCTGGAGCTGGAGTTTTTCGAGTGGTTCGAGGACACCGATGATGTCTATCTGGCCCCGTACTTAAGCAAGGAGCCGCATACCTTTGTATTTATTGCGTGGGCCAATGCGCTGCCTTACACCAGCCGGGCTATCAAGCTGGACCAGGCGCTGTACGACGCCATTTACCGGGTGACTAACCAAACCAAGCCGCAAAAGGCCCATTTTGATTTTCTGGTTGGGATGAAAATGGCAAGTCATGCGGCGGCAGGCGCAATCGTTCACCCGATCACACACAAGCGGATGTATGCGGCGGTAGAGCCCTGTATTGGCGACAAAGCCAAACAGCGAGACAGCCGGGTCGGTCTGTCTATGGCTGCCAACTTATCGCGCACCCGCTATCAGGTGCTCAGGCATCATGCTGAGGTGGACAAAGCGCGCCACCGTGGCGCACATGGTGAGTTGCCTATGGCCGCCAATTTATCGCGCACGCGTTATCAGGTGCTCAGACAGGTTATCGAGAGCGCCAAAGTGCGCCGCTGTCACTGGCGCGGTGCGCTGGGTCAGACACTGAGCATTACCCGCAAACCGCTTCAGGTGGTTCGTTTCAGGGGGCTTACGGATCAGCGTATTCCCGATCATTTTATTAATAGTACCAGTTGCGCTGCGCCGTTGCTGCACATCAGCCGCCGTCGGGTGAGTGCTGTGCGTTGCTATGGCACGCTTGGCGCATCTACTTAAAGGAGTTAGGACTAATGAGTATTTTGTTACAGCCCGTGATCACCTCGGCGGGTTTATCGGCGCTGTTCAGGGCGCAACAAGGCGGCTTTAAGGCCAAAATCAGCAAAGTGGGCCTGGGCAGCGGCAGCTATCAGCCACATGAAGGGATCACCCGCTTGCAGGACGAAAAGTACAGGCTGGACCTGGCCAGTGCCAAAACCCTGGCTGATGACAAACAGCTTCATCTGACCGTGCGTGATGCCGAACAGGTTGAGGGAGACGGATTTTTCGTCAACGAAATTGGCTTTTACACCGAAGAGGAAGTGAATGGAGAGATCCAGTATGTGCTGTTTGCAGTGTACTCCTCCGATGAACCCATTGCCTATAAATCCAATGATATTGAGCTGTTGCTGGCGTTCGATTTAACCCTGACAGGGGTGCCTGCCGACTCGATCACGGTGATCGATCAGGGTGTGGAGTTCAACATTTTGGTGGCGCCGGAGCTGGCCAAAATGGGCGCAGCACAAATTGGCAACATGAACCGCCATCTTAAACTGAAATTTGCACTGATGGACAACGGGGTGCTGTAAGCATCCGCTCAGCGCATCAAAAGGAAGCAAGACAATGACAGAACATAACCCATTCGCAAAAAATGCGCCGCAGCGCGCACAACAGCTGGCCGAGGAAGCCATTAAACTGCTCAAACAAGCCAAAGCATTGCAACACCAGGCGCAGGTGGATGCTGCCCGGGTGCAGGGATATCAGCAACACAGCGATGGCCTGGCTTTTCAGTTTCTGGCTGCCTGCGCGGAATACGGCGAACACAGCCCACAGGCGGGCAAAGCCCGTGAACGCTGGCTGGGGGCACGTAACGCCATTAAAGCACAGTTTCCAAGAACGTAATTTTCAAAAGCTCTTTACCTAATTTAAAAACATTTTTTAAACCTAAGTTTTAAACCCAAATTTAAACGGAGAAAAATATGGCATTAGAACAGGATATTGCCAATCTGGTTGCAGCCTCTGAGACGCTAACCAGCACGGTCGATAATAAAATTCAGAGTATTGATAGCGCGCTCAGTGCGGCTATTAGTGCTTCACAGAGCAAGACGGATCAGCATTTGGCAAAGGTGGATACTGCCTTAAGCAAGTATTTGGATACTCAATCGCATTTTCGGGTTTCCAGAAATCAGGCTCTGGTACCAGATAACAAGGGAGAATTTCCGGCGTACTGGGACTCTGGGAATTTGAAAAGAGCGACACTCCTTGAAACGGTACAGACGCATCAAAAAGCAGACACTAGAAGTGAGTTAGCACGTGAATTTTTGCGAGCGGTGAACTCAGATACGCAATATTTTGCGGGTAATTTCAATATATGGGAGCTGGAATACTACCCCTATCGTGAGGTCACAGTTGATAACCAAACAAGAAAGACTTATGCGTACTTAATGTACCAGTATTTTCGTCGTCCTACGCACATGACAGTAGCCGCAGTGGTTAAACATATTCGCGGGATCGTACCCACTGGTTCTTGGTGTCAAGGGCTCAGAGCCAATGAACCGGCGAAGATTTGTGGGGGGGAGCTTGCACCTGACGGTCGGAACAAATACTCGCACTGTGTACCAACGGCCCATGGTATGACGCTGGATAGTTCTGAAACCCTAGTCATTCAGGTTGCGCTGCCTGCCGTTGTAACGGGTAAAGTGCAGCTCGATTCTGGCTGGGGACAATTCCCTCATGTCGGGCATAAAGATCTGTCTGCATACGATTATCACCCAACAACAATGTTTCCATAGGAGAGCGCAATGGCTAAGTTAATAGTAAACAACCAAGTTGTTGAGCAACATATAGATCCGACCAAACCGCTTAGTATTGTTGCACAATACGTTGCAGAGTTTTATGGCAACGGCTGTGAATTTTCAATAGAGCTAAGCGACTCAGAACAGCAATTGAAAGATCGTCTTCAGATCCGCAGCGAGCTGGAAAAACAAGTAGCCGATACCCAGTCTTTGCTTGGCACAACGTCGGACACCACCCACCTGTTGCTCAACGAACTCAGTGGGTTTGTGAATAAACTGGTTGCGGCAAGCTCGCTGGAGGACGTTATCAACTCGGCGAAGGATATCCAAACTGCCATTGGTGATATTGAAGGCCAGGTGGCAACGGGTGAGCTGACCTTCCCCTATCAAACCAAAGGTCTGGCGTCAGTTAAGCAAGAGATACTGGAACGCGCCAACGGTGTTAACAACCTGCTTAGTGACTAATCCCCTTACCACCTTCAGGGCTTCACGCCTGAACACCTGATTTCCAGGTATCCTTTTTTAAACGTATTGATAAAAATCAAACTCTATCGGAGAGAACGATGGCATTAGAACATGATATTGCCAGCCTGGTTGAAGCGTCTGAAGCGCTGGCCAGCACAGTAGATAATCAAATTGAGAGTATTAATAACACCGTCAGCAGCAAAATGACGGAAGTGAATAACTTTGTTGCACAGCAAAAGGCCCGAGTGGATAGCTCTTTAGATGATTTAACGATCATTGGTGATGGAGAGCGGGGCACTTTGTCCATGGGGATTGCACACTTTTTTACAAGTGGATATGGCTCTACAAATGTGCATTTGCGCTTGCCTCTAAATGTAGAAGTAGATACTGAAATGTTTCACCTCAAAGTGCGTGGATATGCATATCACGAAGCGAAGGCCATTGATGCCACTTTTGTAGGCTACGCTTATGCACACGTGGATAATTTGGTTCAAGAGCAAGCAACGGGCACGCACTTACCTACTTTGTATGTCGGCGAAGATAAGCATGTCTATTGTCGCTTATCTTTCGAAAAAAAGCACTACGCAATGTTTAGCGTGGATGCAATGAGAGTAGGTAGCGGTCGGCTGTTAAAAGCGGGCGACATTCGAGTTATCGAGTCAGATGAAGAGCAAGTTTCAGGAGACGACCATGCAGGATAACAACTTGAATGAAAGTCCAGAGCTAGTAAATGATGATAGGGCCGTGCAGGTAAAAAATTCACTGCGCAACAAAATTAACTATTATGTTGCGGATAGTGCCTCACTGACCGGCACGGCTACCGACATTGCCCACGTTTTACTGCATGAACTAAGCGGCTTTGTCAATAAACTGTCAGAAGCCCGGGATATGGACGAGGTTAACGCGTCGGTAGTGTCTATGAAACAAGCCATTGGTGATATAGAAACCAAAGTTGACAACAACGAGTTACGTTTTCCTTATCAGGTCAAAGGGCTGGATACCGTGAAAGAAGAGGTGATTGAGCGCGCAAACGGTGTTAGCGAGCTTCTGTAAGTTGCTTGCATTTTAGCTTTTTCTTTCCTTTTCCCCTGCTTGTTTTCATCTATTTTATCGGAGCTGCTATGTCTCTGACCAACTTTAGTGCCTTCGACCTGGCACGATTGCCAACCCCGTCGTTAATTGAACCTTTGAGCTTCGACGACATTAAATCTGCCATACTGGCGGATTTTAAGCAGCGCTATGGTGAGGCGATGCTGGATTATGCCAGCGACCCGGCTGTTAAGCTGATAGAAGCCTTTGCCTATCGTGAGATGTTACTGCGCCAGCGCATTAACGAGGCGGCAGAGTCGGTGTTGCTGGCCAAAGCCAGCAGCGCTGAGCTGGACTATCTCGGCGCGCGCTTTGGTGTTGAGCGCGTGGTGATTTCGCCGGGCGATGTCACTGCGACACCGGCTGTACCACCGAGTTACGAAGCGGATGAACGTTACCGTGAGCGAATTCGTCTGGCACTGGAGGGGTTCAGTACCGCCGGTCCTCCCGGCGCCTATGTGTTTCATGCAATGAAGGCATCGCCACTGGTACGGGATGTTTATGTGTCAGCCCCGGAGTTTGAACGAGCCGATATAGCTGACTCGACAGAAGCGTTTGTGCTGAATTGCCGGTATAACGCCGGGCTGGTTGACCCCATGCCCGGCGATGTTGCCGTGACTATTCTTAGCGGCGAAGGCTCCGGGCTGGCGTCTGGCGCTTTACTGAACACAGTTCAGGCCTATCTCAATCAGGATGAGATCCGCCCGTTAACTGACCGGGTGCGGGTGAAGCCTGCAACAATCAAACCCTTCACCATTGACGCACGTTTGTATCTGTATCCGGGTATGGATGGTGATGCCATTGTGCAGCAAGCCAAACAAGTGACTGCGCAATGGCTGGATGAACACCGTCAGCTCGGCCACGATATTTCTCTGTCTGCCTTGTATGCAGTGTTGCATCGCGAGGGCGTGCAGCGGGTCGAGTTGCTGGAACCTCAGTGGGATATCACCGTTGGCCAAGATGAAGCGGCTTATTGTTCAGCGATTGAGGTCGGCATTGGAGGCGAGCATGTCTGAATCCTTGCTGCCTAACCAGGCAAGCACACTGGAGCAGACCCTGGATAGTGTGGCAGCACGCATCGAGCAGGTTCCGGTGCCGCTTGCTACCTTGTGGGATCCCTGGCAGTGCCCGGCACAATTTCTGCCCTGGCTGGCCGACGGCCTGAGCGTGGATACCTGGGATAGCCGCTGGCCTGAACAAGTTCAGCGTCAGGTCATCGCGGACAGTGTGCCCAATCACAGGATCAAAGGCACGGTCGGGGCCATCAAGCAGTCACTCAGCAGTCTGAATGTCAGTGTTGAGCTACACGAGTGGTGGCAAACTGACGGTGTGCCTCACAGTGCCGAGTTGCTGGCGCTGGCCCATGACAATCTGGACCCCCAAGGCAGCACCTTACTTACACCCAAGCTTCAGGCCCAGCTGTGGCAAAACGTGGCTGCGACTAAACCCTGTCGTAGTCAGATCCGGTTTAGTGTTGGAGTGAGGCAACAAAGCACACTGAGCCTGGCTGCGGGCGCAAACTCACTGAGCGCTCAGACGGGGCAATGGTCTGAGCACTACGATTTTTCTTTTTCACCTTCATCAACACACCTGTCAGGGGCTGGTCAGTCTCTGTCGGTATCGACCCCTTGCTTTCGTCAGACTGCGCATATGCAACTGAACAGCGGGGTGTGGGTGGCCGACGGGATGGCGATTACACAGTTGCAACAGGTCATGATGACAACCGTTTAGGCGACCTATGAGTATTTATACACCCATTATTACCCAGGCGGGGATCAATGCCGCCGTGAATGCCCAGACCCATGGTATTCAGCTTGAGATTGGGCGCATCGGAGTGGGCGACAAAGGCTATGTACCGACCCGCACCCAGACCCGTCTGCAAAATGAACGTAACAATGTGCCTGTCACCGATGGCCGAGTGGTTGGCGACGGCCAGTTTCATTTGTCTGGCGTATTTACTGACGATAAGGAATATGCCGTTCGCGAAGTGGGCTTTTATCTTAACGACCACTCCGACGATGAACGCAAAACTCTGTTTGCCATCTGGTCTCACCCTGAAAACGTGTTGTTTTATCAAACCCCGGTTGCCCGGGTGGTGCAGGGCTTTGATCTGACAGTCACGGCGGTGCCTTATGAGCATTTAACCGTAAATACCAGCGGTGATCTGAATCTCTTTTATGCACCAGAGTTCTTGGCGATGACCCAGGCGCAAACCAATATGGCGATTGCGCAGGTGCAGTCAAACCACCGACAAATTCAATTCAACGATCGTTTACTCAAACTAGGAGTGTAACTATGAGTAATTCACAAAGTATGTCGCTGGATCAGCGCATTGCTGAGTTGCAGCAAATCAATGGGGAGCTGGTGACATCAAACAATACGCTGACCCAAACTGTCACTGGAAAAATGAGCGCGATTAACGCTACGGTCGCCAGCGCAGAAGCGAGAATGGATCAGGCTATCGCTAACCTGGCAGCAAGCCATTCAGATATGCGGATCAATTATTATGATGGAGTTGCACACTCCAAAACATCTCTGGAGATTGAGGCGGACCCGGATCAGCCTCATATGTCTAAATGGAAGCTTGTGCCTGTAAGTGGTATTGGTTATCACCAGTATCCGGTTCTCGGTGCGCTTACCAAAGTACATCTGAAAAATGGTTACAGCTATGAGCCCGGTTATTACGAGAGCCCAACACAGTATGCTTCGGATTGGAGTCGCAGTTCTATACAATTTGTGCTCACCAATAAGCATGCATCCAGTGAGCAGATTAATGCCGAGTTGGAGCGCCAGGGCAAGACTCCTCTCATAACTGGGGGTTGGAATAGCAACGCCAAAATGCTCACAATCCCCTTCGTGGGCATTGCAGATTTACACCCTTACACAAGGCTCTTTGTGCGCTTTGTAAATTTGAGAAGTACCCAAGTATCGAGTGATAAAGCATTACAGAATATTGTCGAATTTGGTGGCAATGCCACTTTCGCGGTTGATCGCGTTGTTAACTATCCGCATATCAAAGTATAGGAGCATGGACATGGAGCAATTTCCAACCCCAGAAGCACATCAGGCAATGCAAGCAAGCCTGGAGAAACAGGTCAGGCGTGGCCAAATTACACAACGGGTAGCAGATAATGAATCTTTGCTGGGCACCACGTCAGATACGGTACACCTGTTGCTGGTTGAGTTTGCCAATCTGGTTAAAGCAATCTCTAGTGCACAGTCGCTTGAAGATCTTAAACCAGCGGCACAAAGCAGTGCACAACTGCTGGGCACCATCAGTGACAAAGTCTCGGCAGGTGAGCTGCAATTTCCTTATCAGGGCAAAGGCACTGAGGCGGTATTGCAGGAGATCCAGCATCGTGCTCAGGGCATTAGTAATATTTTGCAAGATACCTCGAAATAGGTCACTTTTGACCGGTTTTCTTCCCATAAAATCAGTAAGATACACCTAAGCTTGAGAAAGTTAAGTCAAGCAACCAGGTAAACGCTTACTTAGTAAGTAAAGCATCCGCAAGTTAAAAACCACCGGCTCGTATTTCGACTGGTGGTTTTTTTATGCCTGGTTAACGGTGGATGACTCTGTGGCATTTAAACCGGTCAGAATTGACCGTTTTTAATCCCAGAAAATCAGTAAGATACACCTAAGCTTGAGAAAGCTAACAGAGATAACAGGCTTCCCGTGATTAACCCGATGCGGTACTGCACTGATGCAGGACCAAATCGGGTTTTTTTATGCCTTATTAGTAAAGACCGAGGATGAGATGAGCCAATTTGCAACACCAGACCTGTCTCGGGTGCCTTTACCGGACCTCCTGCAGGATGTGGATTTCGAGCAACAGTTTAGTGAAATCAAACAGCGTTTTTTGGCGTCTCACCCTCAGTATGCCGATGCCCTTAAGCTGGAAAGCGATCCGCTGACGGCCTTGTTGCAAACGCTGGCCTATCAGCAGGTGTTACACACTCAGCAGGCAAATGAGGCGGTTCGGGGTGTGATGCTGGCAACAGCCAGTGGCGCAGACCTGGATGCCATCGCATCGCGCTATAACCTGCTGCGCGACGAGGGTGAAAGCGATACCCGGTTTCGCCAGCGTGTTCAGCTGGCCTTTGACGGGTTAAATACTGCGGGCAGCGCATCGGCCTATACCTTTCATACTTTGTCGCTCGACCCGGCCATTCGGGATGTGACGGTGCACAGTCCGGCGCCGTGTGAGGTAGCGCTGACCATTTTGAGCAACGAAGGGAACGGTACGCCCACGCAGGCGTTGCTCGACAAGGTGGGTAAACATTTTGCTGCCCAGGGATGGGAGCACCAGGGTGCTTCGCAAGTGAGACCACTCGGAGACAGAGTAACTGTACATAGCGCACAAATTGTGCCCTTTACGGTTAACGCCCAGCTGATTGTGTTACCGGGGCCGTCTGCCGAAGCTATCCGGCAGGCGGCCGAGGACGCATTACAAGCCTACCTGACAAGTCGCCGGGCACTGGGCAAAAAAGTGACCCGCGCTGGTTTGTTTGCGGCGCTGCATCGAGAAGGGGTAGACGAAGTGAATTTGCTGTCTCCCGCTAACAATGTGTCCGTGACACAGACTCAGTCGGCCTGGTGCGAGCATACGCAAGTGTCTGTGGTGGTCAAAGATGAATGAATTATTGCCAACCAATGCATCAGCGCTGAGCCGGGCGGTTGTGGATGAGATGGCAAGACCTGAGCGGGTACGCGCATTACTGCTAGATACACTGGATATCAGCAACAGGAGCCAGGCGCAGCGCCAGCGCCTTGCCACACAGTGGCGGTTAAATAGCACGACCGACAGCGCCTTTGTTAGTGCGGATATCAGTCTGCTACTGACCTTGCTGTGGGACCAGACGATTTGCCCGGCGCCTAAGCTTGCAGAGCTTGCCCGGGCACTGAAGATCCCCAACTGGCACGACTACCTGGATGAACAAGCACAGCGCCGGGCGCTGCAGGATGCCTGTATTTTACAGGATATCCGCCTGCTGCTTCGCGCGCTCTGGGACCCCATGCTCTGTCCTGCGCCTCTGTTACCCTGGCTGGCCTGGACGATGTCGGTGGATGAATGGGATGAAGCTTGGTCAGAAACACTCAAACGCCAGGTTATCCGTGATGCCTTTGCAGTGCACCAGTACAAGGGCACCCCTTACGCGCTGCAAAAAGCACTCGACAGTTTAAACATTGCTACTGAGATCAAGGAATGGTGGCAGTCCGAAGGAGCGGACACCCCCTCAGATGAGGTCATGCCGCCCGGGACGATTAAAGTCTGGGCACTGGTGAATCAGAATTTGGACGACCATCAGCAAGGACTGCTGACTCCCCAAATGCTGAAGAAAATCCGCCGGGTGATCAATGCCGTTAAGCGCGGCGCGATTCATGTGGACTTACAGCTGGGTATAGCACTGAGCGAATCTTTGTCACCTTTTGGTGCAGTTCAGTCGCCGCTTAATCTTATCGACCATCAAGCCACTGGGTTGGGCGTGACGCCAAACTCGACACAGGGAGCTGTGGCTACAGCCGCAGCGGGGCACTTACTTAATTGTCAGCGCTGGCATACAGAGGGCGAGGGGATCACTCCGGATCCGAGCGATGGGGTAATGGCAGCGCATGCACAGCTGCAGTCATTAAATACCGTCAGCCTGAAGGCCGAAAGCTCGGGTGTGACGCCCGATTCTATGGCTGGGGCACTGGCGCTTTATTCAGGGCTAGATGCGCTGAATATTCAATCTTTTCATTTCCAAGGAGTGACGTAATGTCAGCATTAACCTTGCAATTTACTCAGGTGGGGCTGGATGCGCTGTTGTCGGCGCGCGCCAGAGGCTTTAAAGGGCAAATCAGCCATATGGCCTTTGGCGATGCAAGCTACACCCCGTCTAAAAATCAAACCACGCTGCGCTCTCAAAAAGAGCTGGTGGAAATTGCCGATTCGGATTACACCGACGGCGAAAGCAGTAGCCTGAAAGTGGCCGCCAAATTCGAAGCGCCGCTGGAATACGCCATTGGTGAAATTGGCGTATTTCTGGATTCCGGCGAAAAGCTGGCAAGCGGTCAGCCCAAACTCATTTTACTGGGCGTGTATTCTAAACCCAACACCACGCTTGGGTACCGCACGCCAGACGTTAAGGTGTTGCAGTGGTTAACCCTAAGCCTAACACAGCTGCCCTCCGACAGTGTTGAGGTCAAACTTGGTGTCGATAACCTCAACCTGATCCTCGACAACGAACTGGCCGAGCTGACCCTGGTGCAGATTGATACCATGCATCGTCAGATCAATCAGGAATGGCGCTTAGTGGCGCTGGAACAGGCGTAACACAGGACTTTTTAAGGATTTATTATGTCGACAGACAATACCACGGAATTACTCACCCAGGTGGCCGTACGTGCCAATGCGCTGTGCCAGAGTGTGGAAGATCATGCCGGTAATATTAACGCCACGGTGAATGCCAAAAAAGCAGAGATGGACGCCGCAAAACAGCAGGCGCATCAGGATATCCAAAATTATATTGCCGGTGCACGCGCCGAGCAGTCCCATATTTTGCTAAGCCGAAACCAGCAGATGGAGCCGCTGGGTAGTAATGCGATTAAAGGGTTTACCACTATAGGACTTGAGTCCTTTGAAGTTGTCAAGGAGGCAACGATATATGGTCAGGTAGGCAAACATGATGAAGACCATACCGGAGGCGGGGTCGCTACAAGTTTTAGGGATAATGTTTACAGAGGCTATGTCAACAAGAAGTTCCATATTCTCAGGATTAAATGGAAAACGAGTCCAGGCAAAACAGTGCGATTAGATAATACCTATTATCAGGGATACGATCAGGGAGCGCTCACTAAAGGCTGCTATATCAAAGTAATAGAAGGGCAACTTGCAGGAGAGCTACAGCCTGTGACAGAGTTTAATGACGGATGGAAGCTCCATGCTTACCGACAGAAAGCAAATTCGTCAACCGGTGGTTTTTACGCCCCGCACACGGCGCTGTCATTTTCGTCTGAGACTGGAGAGGCCTTGATCTGTTTATATGGTTCAGTGTCTGGGTATGTAAACCTGGAAGATAACGCATGGGGCTGCTATCCGGAGTTTGCAAGACCCAGTGATATTGAAAGCCTGACTGGCAGTATCGCGACCCTGAATTCACGAGTGAATGAACTCGAAACGCCTCCAGCCTAATACGTAAGCAAGGATCAACACATGCAATTAATCCACAACGATATCGTATTGGCGACTTTGGGTGAGCTGATGAGTGAGGCCCAGATCCGCCAATTTTTGATAATGAATGAGATAGATGTGCCGTTTGAGGCGCTGACTTTTCGTTTTGAGCACGAAGAGGCGCTGGAATATCGTCGACTTTCTTACCTGCGGGAATCAGATCCGCTCTATATGGAATGGCAATTCGACCAGACTGAAACTGCAAAACAGGCCTGGCTGGACAAAGTGGCCGAGATTAAAGCGCGCTTTCCTTTACCTCAGGCACCTGTCTCTGAGGAATAAGCCTGAGTGCAGGCACATGAATACATGCCTTGTTCTTTTTTCTCTGACCCGGTCAGAATTGACCGGTTTTACCTCAGAGAAATCAGTAAGATACATCTAAGCTTGAGAAAGTTAACTCAAGACTGCGGATTCTTCCTTTGGGCGTCATGCACGCCTTTTTATTACCTGAATTATACAGCGGCACAGGGTTGCCGATTCTAAGCCTGCCACTGCTCGGCAAGGCTCACAGGAGACACTATGTCAACGGACAATAAAACCACGACTGAGCGGCTCAGCGATGTGGCCGTACGGGCCAATGCACTGTGCCAGACGGTG
The DNA here is from genome assembly GCF_021532535.1 of Pseudoalteromonas sp. DL2-H2.2. Classification (NCBI taxonomy): domain Bacteria; kingdom Pseudomonadati; phylum Pseudomonadota; class Gammaproteobacteria; order Alteromonadales; family Pseudoalteromonadaceae; genus Pseudoalteromonas; species Pseudoalteromonas sp. DL2-H2.2. Next base: position 38,554 of record NZ_JAKGBD010000011.1, read on the forward strand.
GCCGACCAGGCCAGTGCGATGCAAAACCAAGTGAACAACGCCATTACCTCTACCCAATCTCAGATAGATACCTTTATGTCTGAGACGTTTCGTAACGAAATCCCTTTTCTGCGCCTGACCAAAAACCAGCAGTTAAAAATTAATGGCAAGCTGGAAATTGGGCAAAAAGGGATACCCGATGGGTTTACGATGAATGGTGAGGTGCATGGGAAGTATTTCGAAACAGAAATAGTTGATGTCAGCAGAACAGAAAAAGAACCCGGGCAGCGCTCGCCAGAACAACTGGCTTTCTGGAAAAATGTGGAAGGCACCGCACCAAAATATCACAAACCGGAATTTGCGATTGTCAGGATCACCGCACTGAATGTAGACAATTATCCAACAGAAAACTATCGACAATACTCTATTTATCAGGGAGGAACGCCTTACAACACTGCAATTACTTTTGGTGCATTTGTTAAAGTGGAGCAGGGTAAAGTCGGATTTGGTTCAGGACGATTTAGTGATCTTGTTCCAGCAGACGGTGAGTGGCACACCATGGTAGATCATGTAAAGGCGCCACCCAAAGGAGGCGCAAACTATATCCACGGCCCTCATATTCACCTCGAGAAAGGCAGTAGTTGCTTAGTTGCTTTACCTGCAACAGTGCTTGGTTGGGTTCCTCGGGAGCGCTGGGGTTATTTTGAAAAGCCAGTGCTGGAGAGTGAGTTATGAGTATTGAACAAATTACCCAGGCAACGGATGAGTTGGGGGGTGGCCGAGCACGTTTCGACATTGATGCCGATTTACGTGTTTATCTGGCCAAGACCGACTGGTACGTGATCCGTGAACTGGAAACCGGAACTCCCGTGCCCGAGGAAATTAAAGCTAACCGGGCCCAGGTGAGAGCTATGATAGAAACACCTTTGCCACTTCCTTTTTAGGGGCAACCCTTCGGGCACGTCGCCCGCCCTGACTCACTGATTGTCTTCGAGTCTTTTTAATCTAAGAGCAAGTCTATGCAACGAACGACCTTAATCACTCAGGTGCTTGAGCGCCTGACAGCGTCCCTGGCACAGGTGGCTCAGGTGGATTACCTAATCCCGAGCCAGGTGGCCCCGGACCTGACCCAGCAAGCGCAACTGACGGTAACGCCGACACAGGAGCGTCAGGCCAGCGAGCTGCAAAGTAAAGGCACCGACAAAGGTGTCAGCTATGGACCGGCGTACAACAAAAACCTCAGCCCGAACTCGCTGGACAGGCGAGTGCTGAGTGTGCAGCTCGACATCGAGTTGGTGGATGGCGATAAAGCCAGGCTACTGGAGAGGCTGGATGAGGTGCTCAGTATAGGCGAAGCCGCGATGCTGGCGGACGACGTGCCCACCTACTGGCAACATTTTATTGCCGAGCAAACGACGTTTGAATTTACTGAGCAAGATGAAGCCATTAAGGCCCGGCTGCAAGCGAACTGGGCCTTCTATTATCAGGTGGAGTACCCAGAACTACCAGGTACCGCCATCACTGAAGTGTATCTGGGACAAAAGGGCTATGAGCACAAGTTGATATACAGCAGTGACGCATCAAGCGCGGAGGTAGTATGAGACCCGACCCCATGCAATCCGAACTGGCGGTCTCTGACTTACAGCATCGCTTAAGCAAGCTGATCACGCTGGGTACGGTGCACGAAGTCGATTATGAGACTGCCCGTGTCAAAGTCAAAATTGGTGACTGGATCACGGCAAAGCTGCCCTGGCTGGCCGACATGGCCGCGCATAATATGAGCTGGCGAGCGCCTGAAATAGGCGAGCAGGTTGTGGTACTGGCACCGTGCGGCGACACCGCGCAGGGCGTGGTACTGGGCAGTGTTTACAGTGCTGCCGCCGATCATCATAAACCCGATCATGTATTGGGTGCGGGTGAAGGAGAGAGTTACGCTGCGGCCAGTAGCCGAGAGCATGTGCATCGCACCCGCTATCAGGACGGCGCTTTGATGGAGTATGACACCGAGCGTCATATCTATCATTTGTATGTACCGAATCGTGATGGCAATGAAGAGGCTCAGATCCACATTCATTCTGCCAGAGATATCCGGCTTCACTGCGAAAATGATGCGCATATCCAGTGCGACCGCGATGCACTGGTGAATGTAACGCGAGATGCGACTATTACCGTTGACAACAATGCGGCGCTGAGTGCGGGTAATGAACTTAACCTGACAGCCAAGCAAAGCACGCTGAATATCAACGCTGAACAAGGTGAACTGAATATTAAAGCTGAGCAGGGAGAGCTCAATATCGAAGCCTTACAGAGCGGCCTGAACGTATTGGCGCAGCAAGGCGCACTGACGGTCAAGGCCAGCCAGGGCGCATTAACCCTTGAGGGCAATACAGTGTCCGTGAAGTCCACGGGTGGCCCCTTGGAGGTTGACGCGGGTGGTGCTGACCTGTTGCTCAAAGGCGGTAAGATTAAGGCCAGTTAATAACAGGAGGTAAGGATGGCAGATGTCAGCATTAAGGGAGATAAAGCCGGGGGCGAAGCACATGACGCCAGTTTTGACCCCGGAAAAGTACAGCTCCTGGATCCTGATCGTAAATTTACCGTCAATGGCGATCCGGTCATTCTGGTTGGTGATCTGGTGATGGCGCACTCGGATAAGAGTAAACAAACCGTTCACCCTCCAGGCAAAGTCATTGAGGGCAGCGCATTGTTCTCGTTAGGGGGTACTCCCATTGCCCGGGTAGGCGATAAAACCACCTGCGGCGCATTACTTACTGGGGGAGACAGCAAGCTGGATATTAATTCATAAGGAGTAATAAGCATGGCGGGGATGGATGCACAAACAGGCAAGCCGCTGAGCGGGTTGGCGCATCTCAGACAAAGTATTCGCGATATCGTGACCACGCCTTTGGGCAGTCGGGTCATGCGCCGCAACTATGGCTGCGGTCTGTATGAGCTGGTCGACCGTCCATTTTCACATTCGCTGGTGGGCGACATCACTATGGTGATATCCAATGCGCTGGAATTGTGGGAGCCTCGTTTTCGCCTTGAAGGCGTGGCGGTGCACCCGGCAGGTAATGGCAAGTTGTCTATTACCATTGAGGGGTTATACCTCATTAGCGGACAACCGGTGACCATAGAAGGGATCCAGTTCTAATTTTTTAACCATTTTCATTTTAATCATTATCAACTTAAGCCACAGGTAAGGGCGGAGCCATCCGCAACCCTGTGGCTTTTTTATTAGCTAATTGACATACCTTTAAAGGAGATAACTATGTCTGAATTTCTACACGGTGTAGAAGTAATCGAGGCGCAGTCTGGTACTCGCCCAGTTAAAACCGTTAAAAGCTCTGTAATTGGAGTCATTGGTACAGCACCCCTTGCTGATACTACTGCGTTTCCGGCCAATACACCGGTATTGATCGCAGGTAAGCGCGCAGATGCCATGAAGTTGGTTGATACCAAAGGCGCTGCCTATCAGACGTTGTTGAATGAGGCAAAAACCAAGGCTGGTGACGATGCAAGACTAGAAACCAGCGCTGAGTATCTGGCGGCTGTTGAAGCGTTCAAGGCGGCAAATGGCAAAGATGCTGACTATGTGCTGTCTGCGGAAGAAAAAACCGCTATTCAGGACAAGGTCGAAGAGCAAGCGCGTAACGCTGTCACAGACATTGATGATGCGAAAAAAGGCAGCCTGCTGCGCGCCATTGATGGCATTTTTGACCAGGCCGGTGCTGCGGTTGTGGTTATCCGTGTTGAAGGCGCAGATGACAGTGCTGCGACTAGCGCCATGGTTGGCAGCGACACTCAGCCAAAGGCGATTGAGGCATTCCTGGGCTCAGAGTCTGTATTAGGCGTGACACCGCGTATTCTGGTAGCACCTGGTTTCAGTCATCAAAAAGCGGTTGCAGATGAACTGATTGCTGTGGCAGAGCGCTTACGTGCTGTGGTTATCGCGGATGGTCCAAATGATAGCGACCAGAAAGCGGCGGAATACCGTAATGAGTTTGGCTCTCGCCGTCTGTTCCTGGTTGACCCTCAGGTCAATGTACTAAAAGGCGACAAGCTTCAGGCTGAGCCGGCCAGTGCCCGTGTTGCAGGTTTGATTGCCAAATCTGACAATGACCGCGGTTTCTGGTGGAGCCCGAGTAACACCGCTATCAATGGCATTGCCGGTACCGCCCGTCCAGTTGACTTCCAGCTGGGCGACCCGCTTGCCAGTGCAAACCAGCTTAACAGCAAAGATGTGGCGACCATCATTCGTCAAAATGGCTTTAAGCTGTGGGGTAACCGCACGTGTTCAAGCGACCCTAAATGGGCATTCCTGTCAGTGGTACGTACCGCAGACATGATCAACGATTCACTGCAACGCGCTCATATGTGGGCCGTTGACCGCAATATCACCAAAACTTACATCGAAGATGTGACGCAAAGTGTTCAGTCATACCTGGACAACCTGAAGGCGCAGGGCGCAATTCTGGGCGGTGAGATCTGGGCAGATGAAGAGCAAAACACGCCGGAAAATATTCAGGCCGGTAAAGTGTTCTTTAGCTTTGACTTTACACCACCTACGCCTGCTGAGCACATCACCTTCAAGAGCATCATGACAAACAACTACCTAGAGGAAATCGTATAATGGCAATGTCTCCTAAAATCCTTAAAAAATTCAAACTGTTCGTAGATGGTAAAGGCTACCTGGGCATTGCGGACGAGCTTACGTTACCAAAAGTAACCGTGAAAACCCGTGAAGTGACTTCTGGCTTCCAGGCGCCAATCGAGCTGGATGTGGGCCAACTGGAAAAGCTGGAAGGCACGGTGACTTTGCTTGAGTACAACGCCGACATGATGAAGCTACTGGGCGACTGGAGTAGTGCAACGACACCACTGACAGCGCGCGGTGCGATTCAGGCACAGGGCGATTCGCCGGTACCGGTCGTGGTTACTTTGGAAGGCTTCTTCAAAGAAGTCGATATGGGTAACTGGAAAGACGGTGAAGAAGCCAAGCTGACGCTGCAGTATGCGGTACAAAAGTACAAGCTTCAGATTGGTCCGGACACCATCTACGAAATCGACCTGTACAACGATGTGCGTAAGGTCAACGGCAAAGACCACATGGAGCTGCTGCGTAACGCCATTGGCGCTTAAGCACTAACTCGCAATAACAATAAATAGGAGCAAAAGCATGAAAGAAATCATTACCCTGGCATTTCCAATCACGGTTGATGGGCATGAGTATGCCGAACTAACAATGAGACGACCTAAAGTACGTGACCGGTTAATGGTGGATAAGGCAGATATCAGCGAGTCGGAAAGTGAAATTCGTTACTTCTCCAATTTGTGTGAAGTCTCGCCGGATATCATCGAAGAGCTTGACTGGAGCGACTTTGTGAAGCTCAGAGAAACCTTACAGGCTTTTCTCGTATCCCGCCCAGGCGCTTAAGAGCCATGGTTGTGGCCCTGGCTAAATACACAGGCTGGGGCCTGGCTGAGCTTAACGCGTTAACCGAAGACGAGTTAATCGACTGGTTTGAGGCAGCGGTTGACTACAAACGCGCAACCACTCCCTCCTGACTCGTGGGCGGGTTAGGGCTGACGGGCAATTCACACCCGTCAGCCTTTATAGGTAAGTGCTCCATATCAGAGCGCTTACCTATAAAGCACCTTTTCGCTTTCCAAAATTTCTTCATCCCGATACGGACCGAAACCCTCATGCTGTGCGCCTGAGGCGGCTGCCGTGTCTGTCATTTTTGTCTTGGCGTGCGTGCCATTTTTCTAGTCATTCTCAGGTAATATTATGAAGCAACAGGGATCTGTCGACCATCTTCGTTCCCCCGCCGGGGCCGAAAACAAAGTTAAATATCGCCTCCCACACAGCGGGAGTACAGCGAAGCGACTGGCCAAACTGGGTGATGCGCTTAAAGAGTTAAAAGCACACAGTCACGCCAGTACCCAATCCGTCAACCAGCTGTTGAATGCCATGTCGCAACTCAATGCCATGGCGCTGCTGGACCCAAACGAAGCCAATTTACAAGCCCAGCTTAGGCAATTTTTTAAGCCGGCTGCGAAAGAGCAGGCAGCAGATGCCGGGGCGACCCCAGATACGCTTGAGGCGGAACATAGCGAGGTCTTTGAGCACTCAGATCAGTTAGTGCAGGCCATAGATAAGCTGACGTCGGCGATTACCAGTCTGGAGTTGTCGCCGGCTGTTGTAGTCAATAGCGCCCAGCAGGCTGCGTCAGTACCACAGCCGATGGCGACTGCTGCGCAATTTGTTGCACCGCAACTGAGTGCGCCGCAGCAGGCGACACACCTTGAAGTCAATGGTGCAGCGGCTGCTCCGTCTGCATCCGTTGCAGGTCCGCTTAGTACGCAGCAAAACACGGTTTCGGTTGCACCTGCAACGGGAATATCTACCGAGCTTGGACAGCTAACAACACTGGCTCCGCAGCTGGGTGAGGCATCTGGCCTACCCACAGTGGTAGCGCAATTTAAAGCGACCCTGCCGGCACTACAGCAACTGGATTTGGGTGGAATGCTAGCGGGCGATCTGCAGGCAATACAAGCCGCATTGCCGGTGCTGCTGGATGTTGCAGATATACCCGGATTGCAAAAAACACTGGCGGCCGAGTTGCCAGCGATGGCGCAACTGGATCTGGCTGGTGTGTTACAGGGCGATCTGCAATCTTTGCTGGAAGTCACGCCAGGTGTGTTGACTGAGCTGGGTCTGGATGGTGCCTCAGGGGCCGTAACCCGGGCACTTCCTGCGCTCAAACAGCTGGATATGGCCGGGATTGTCAGTGGCGATCTAAGCTCATTGCTGGATCAGGCACCACAGGTCTTCAGTGCCCTGGATATGCCGGGTGCAGCCCGCAGCATGGCCAATATCCTGCCTGCGCTACAGAAAATTGATGCGCAAGGCGTATTGAGCGGGGATTTAACCTCTTTGGTTGAAACCGCGCCTGAGCTGTTCAATGCCTTTGGTATGAACGAGGTGGCCACACTTTTTGAGCAACATTCGGGGCTAATCCAGAAACTGGATGTGAAGGGCCTGATGAATGGCGACTTGTCCTCACTCAGTGAGGTAGTGCCGGAGGTCTTTGAGGCGCTGAACATGCCGGGCGCAGCGCAGGCGATGCAAAAAGCCATGCCGGTGTTTGCCAAGCTGGATCCGGCGGCCCTGGTGGAGGGCGATCTCAGCAGCTTGTTGCATGCGACGCCTGAGGTGATGCGTGCCTTTGAGCTGGATGAGGTCGCTGACAAATTCCAGGCGGCGATCCCTGGCCTGACGAAACTAGACATGAAGGGCATTGCACAGGGCGACTTGTCGAGCCTCATGAGTGCTGCGCCTGAGCTGGCTGACGCGTTGCAACTGGGCGATGCCGGGCAGCTGATAGGTGCAGCGCTGCCTGTGTTACAAAAGTTTGATGTGGATGGTCTGCTGGCTGGTGATTTGTCTTCACTGATCGAAGCTGGTCCTGAATTACTGCACGAACTGGGTATGGGTGATGCTGCAAATTTACTACAGCAACATGCTGGAGTGGTACAAAAGCTCGATGTTAAAGGCCTGATGAACGGCGACCTGACATCGCTGGGTGCTGCGGCACCTGAATTGTTTAATGCCCTGAATATGCCAGGGGCTGCACAGGTGATGGAAAAAGCCATGCCTGTGCTGGGCAAACTTGACGCATCGGCCATGATGAAAGGCGATCTCAGCAGTTTGCTTGATGTGGCACCTGAGTTGTTCGAGGTACTTGAGCTGGGCGATGTGGGGGCCGTGATGCAGTCCGCGTTACCGGCGCTGCAAAAGTTTGACCTGGACGGTCTGATGAGCGGCGACTTGTCTTCTTTGGCACAGGCCGGCCCGGAGTTGCTCAATGCCTTTGGTATGAAAGATGCCGCCTCTTTATTACAGCAACACTCAGGCATTTTTGAACAGCTCAATATTAAAGGGGTGATGGACGGTGATCTGTCCTCTTTGGTTGATATCGCCCCGGATGTATTCAGCGCACTGGGTATGGATGATGCAGCTTCCTTTATGGAGCAACATGAAGCGGTGTTTAAGCAACTGGATGTACCCGGTCTTTTGCAAGGCGACTTGTCCTCTTTAGGGGATGCGGCGTCTCAGTGGCTCAGTGATTCTGGCCTGTTTGGCGACAGCAGCGAAGAAGGTGGGCAGGCAGGCGACGCGCAGGGTGAGCCAGATCAGAGCGATGTGGCATCAGACTCGGAATATGCAGACTCTGAGGATGCGGCTTACGAAGAATTTGATGAGTATGACTTGCTTGATGAAGCCGAGCAGGACGACGAACAAAAAGACCAGGATAAGAAGAAAAAAGACAAGAAGAATAAGAAAAAGCCAGGTAAAGGCCGTAATAAAGGCAAAAAGGGCAAAGGCAAGGGCGCTAAAGGCAAAGGAAAAGGCGCGAAAGGGAAAGGTAACACACGCAAGGACGTATCAGCGCGACCAGGCAAGACGCGTGCTAAACCCGGCAAATCTCATCCAAAGCCCAAGCCTAAACCTAAACCCAAACAGAGTAAGCTTGGCAATGTCATGCGTCAGCTCGATAAAGGCAGTCAGAGTCCACAAAAAATGACGGCCAACAGCCCTAAAAACGCCAAGCTTGGTCAGTTTGCAGGGAAAAAAGGTGGCTTTCTGAGTCGTCTGCCCGGGGCCAAACTATTTGGCAAGATGGCGGCGCCTCTGAGTGCAGTCATGGGCGCAGTTGATGTCGCGACGACCTTGTCTGATGATACGCTGACAGCGCAGCAGAAAACCCAACAGTTAGGCACTGCGGTGGGGGGAGCCGGAGGAGCCTGGGCCGGAGCTGCTGCGGGTGCTGCGTTGGGCTCCGTCATTCCGGGTATTGGAACGGCCGTTGGTGGCCTGATCGGCGGTGCACTAGGCGCCATGGGCGGAGAGTCTGTCGGAGGCTGGTTAGGAGACAAGCTCGGAGGCTGGTTTGAGGATGACCCCGACCCAGAGCTAAGTACAGACATGGTCTCTGAAGAAGTTGAGGAAGCGGCAATTGCGACTTCCGAGCTTCATCCGGAGCCTGTAACGCCCGAGCAATCAGACATCAAGCCGGGAGATTTGGCCAATCAGGCAAGCAGCAATGTGCTGCTTCAGGGCCTTGCAGGGCCGCTTGGTCCGGTGATGTCGCTGACGTCAACTCTTTTTGGTGACAGCAAAGTGGCAAATGAGCCGGCGTCGGCGGAGGCTGAATTGCCAAATGAAGCGCCGGGTGGGTTGCTGAATGAGGTCGGCAGTAATGCACTGCTTCAGGGCCTTGCAGGGCCGCTTGGTCCGGTGATGTCGCTGACATCCAAGCTCTTTGGTGAGGGCAAGTCGACCACTGAGCCTGCATCGACAGAGGCGAAGCTGGCAGGCAAAACGCCAGGTGGCTCGCTGAGCGAGATTGGCAGCAATGCGCTGCTTCAGGGTCTAGCGGGGCCACTTGGTCCGGTGATGTCGCTGACATCCAAGCTCTTTGGTGAAGGCAAGTCGACCACTGAGCCTGCATCGACAGAGGCGAAGCTGGCAGGCAAAACGCCAGGTGGCTCACTGAGCGACATTGGCAGCAATGTGCTGCTTCAGGGTCTTGCGGGGCCACTTGGTCCGGTGATGTCGCTGACATCCAAGCTCTTTGGTGAGGGCAAGTCGACCACTGAGCCTGCAGCGACAGAGACGGAACTGGCTGGCAAAACGCCAGGTGGCTCGCTGAACGAAATAGGCAGCAATACGTTACTTAAGGGACTAACAGGGCCATTTGGCTCGATAATGTCCTTGTTCGCTCAGCCTCAGGGAAATCAAAAAACCGACAAAGCCAGAGTCCCTTTGGGTACCTCGGGTAAGTCGGTTAAAAGCCGCATGTCGGGTACGGTTGCCAAAGCGCTCAATAGTCCCGGCATAGGTATGAGCAGCCAGTTTGGACCATTGTTCAACGAAAGTGCGGATGCTGCACAAGCGTCAGAAGCTTCTCTGTTCGAACCGGGAACCAGGGCAAGTAAGAATGGCCAGCAACCGGCGCGACCTGGTTTTAAGCTGCCTGTGGCAGCGAATGACTCAGCATTCTTGGCACAACAAAGTCAGTTGAAAACGCCAGTGGACGGTGTGTTAGGCGCACTGGGTATAACCGCAGGGCCACTTGGCGCGGCGCTGCAACTAGCACAAGGGGGTCAGTCACAAGCTGCCTCAGCCGGTGCAGCTCAATCTGGCCCAGGTGGCAGCCTGGTCTCGAAGGTACTGGGGATGGCACTGGGTCCTGTGGGTGGCGCTGCGACAAGTTTATTGGGTGGCTGGTTCAACCAAGGTGCCGGACAGGAAGGAGCTGAGGGATTGCACTCTCTTGTGTTACCCGATTCACCAGCGACGAATTCTGATGGCGCAAGTAGCGTCTTTACTCAGGCCGAAGGCTTTATCAAAAACCAGTTTATCAACCCCTTTAATCTGGTGGCAGGCACAGCTTCGGCCTATGCAGGATTGAAAGGTCAGCAACACAATCCGGTGCATAAGGTTGCCAAAATCGGTAACCTGGCGGGGGATGCACTGAACTACCATACGGTATGGCAGGCAGCCAACGATGATGCGCTGAGTGGCTCGCAAAAATCGGGTGTGATTGGCGGTACGCTGGGCGGCATGTTTTCAGCCAAGGCCGTGAGCGGGTTGATGGAAAACAGCCGCAACCCCTGGCTTAAGATGGCAGCACCGCTGGCCGGGTTTGCGACCAATGCACTGGTGGGCTCACAAGTAAGCAGTTGGTTTGGTGATGAACCAAAGGCGAACGCCAAAGGTAATGTCACCGCTCAGACTGCGCTGCCGTTTGACCCGGACGCACTGTGGCATTTGTCAGACTCCGACGCGACGTCCAGCACGCCTGAGTCTTCACATTTTGCATCCGATAACCGCACCGCACAGGTGACGGTGAACGCCAATATTACAGTCAATGCTCGCAGTGGCGAACAGGCGCAAGATATTGCGATTCAGGTCAAGCAGTTACTGGAACAACAGCAACAGCAGGCCATTTTGGACCTCAATGCTGGCTATTTCAATCATGTGGCTTGATAGCCCAATCCACAATTCAGGTGAACTATGAGTAATACCAATCATGCCAGACACATGATGCAGCTGGGCAGCTATAAGTTCTCGGTCAGCTCGGCTGCATTTAATAAGTTGAAGTACGACACACAATACCGCTGGAAGAGCCTGGAGGCACCAACGGATGACAACAGCCCGTTAATGCAGTTTATCGGCGTGGGTGAGCAAACGCTTGACCTGGAAGGGACTATTTTCCCGCAAATGGTAGATAACGGGCTTAAACAACTGGACTACATGCGAGAAGAGGCCGCCAAGGGGCAGCCTTTAACGCTGGGTTATGTAGAGCAAAGTGGCAACACCAGCCCCAGTGTGGGGCGGGTGCTGGGTAAGTGGATCATCAACAGCATCAGTGAAACGCGCACTTTGTTTTTTAACGACGGTATTCCACGTGAAATTCAATTTTCTATGCGACTGGGTCGCTATCAGGCGATCCTCAGAGAGCCTGAGTAGGAGGTATCATGAAAGGCGTAAGTTATGTAACGCGCGATGGTGATTGTTTGGATCTGATCTGCTATCGCCATTACGGACAAAGCTCAGGTACGGTGGAAAAGGTGCTGGGGGCTAATACCGGCTTAGCCGGGCTCGGTGCGATTTACCCGGCTGGCATTGAGATTTTTCTGCCGGAATTGCCCAAGCCTAAGACCAAACATGTGATCAATATTTGGGATTAGTTATGAATCAGCAACCCTATTTTTCTATCAAAGCGAATGGTAATGAAGTCACCAAGCGCCTCAAAGATCGGATCGTTGAGGTCAGTGTGACGCAGCGAACGGGTTTGCTCAGTGATGTGTGTAAGGTGCGGTTTGATAACCTGGAAGAGTTTCCTATCCAGCTGCCAGAGCCGGGAAACGTGCTGGAAATCGCGATGGGGTACAAAGATGGTACGCCGGATACCCATGCTGCGCTTACCCCGGTGGGCAAGTTTGATGTCGGGGCATACGAACTCACAGGGCCTGCCAGAGCACTGACTTTATATGGCAACAGCATCATGTGGGATGTCGACTTTAAGTCGCCCCGGTTTCGTTCCTGGCCGCAGCAAGGCAGTGAAACGCCCGTCACATTGGGAGATTTGGTGGCGCAAATTGCCTCTGAATATGGCTTACAAAGTGGGGTCAGTGATGCATTGCGTAGTATTACTTTGCCACATCTGGAGCAAAGTGAAAGCGACATGCAGTTGCTCACGCGTCTTGCTTTGCGCTACGACGCCGTGATGAAAGTGGCGGCCGGTAAACTGCTGTTTGTGACCAAAGGAAGTGGGCAGTCGTTGTCCGGTCAAACCGTTACCTCGGCTACGCTGAGTAAAAACCAAATTATACACTGGGCCAGAGTGAGTAATCATTATCACCTGGTGGGGGCCGTACAAGGCTTCTACCACGACTCAGACCAGGCGCAGCGGATGTTGGTGCAGGCCGGCAGTGGCGCGCCTGTGATTAAGCTGCCTTACCTTTATCCGGATGAAGCCAGTGCACAAGCGGCTGCCGATAGTCAGCTGACGCGTCTTAAGCGCGCCCATGGCGCGGTTCAACTTACTGTGCCCGGCAATCCAGAGATTGTTGCCGGAGCATTAATCTCGGTTGATAGCTCAGTGGATCACCTTGAAGGCGACTTTTTTATCACTGAAGTCACTCATCGGCTGACATCAACGGGGTACATTAGCCTGATCAAGGCAGAGCAACCCAATTAGTCCTGCCATCGCATCGCCCTGATGCGAGTAAGTCCTTTCTCCATGCCTTTCCAATCAGCACCATGTGAATCTTTTTGGGTTCGCATGGTGTCATGTCAATAAAGCCCGGGTCTTGTTCAGTTACGCTGCAAATAGATCAGAACAGCTCTATATCAGCGCTGTTGGTGCTGGCTGCTCGGTCATCGAGGAGTGCTATGAGCTGGGTGAGTTGCCGTTCTACCTCTTTACCAGACTGTAGTTTGGTGTCCGCCGACGCTCTTGCCGCCAGGATCATGGTGAGAAGCTGTTGCTCGGCCTCTTCAGATAATTCGTTATCTATACTCAAAGTGCAAAACAAAGATTCCAGCTGTGTCTCTAAATCGTCAATCAGGCCCACAATGCCGTTTTTTATGTTGGTATTTTGGGTTTTAAACTGGCGGATGGTTTGACGCAACTGCTGCTCCAGCAACACCCGGTTGATACACTGTTCCATACCATCCATCACATAGGCGAGATAATCTCGCATTGTGCCCGCCATTTCTGGATCTTCAGGCATATTTTTTACCAGTAAGGAGGCACGGCGCCAGTTAAACGCCGCCCTGTGCTTACCAAATGCCATGATCCGGCTTGCCCCGTGTAATGACTCCAGTAAAGCCGCATCGATATTTTTAACCACCCCGTCATCAAAAAAGCAGGGGCTGGTGTCGTGACTTCGAACGATCAAAGAGCATTTCAGGCCAAATCCGCGCGTCACGTTAAAAACGGACTGGGCCAGGTGTTCCAACTCGTGGCAATGAAAGCTATCCCGATAAAACCCCATCACAATTCCCAATGAAGAGAGCGCCGATAAGGCTTTGACTGCCACGTCATCCGCGTCATCGGGTTTAGCGGCGCGCGCCTGATGCGATTTAAGCAGGGCAGACACTTTGATGTGCAGCTCTTGTTCGTCTACCGGTTTGGCAATAAAGTCGTTGCCGCCGGCATCATAGGCTTTTAAGCGCTCCTCTAACGAGTTGAGGTTCGAGAAAAACAAAATAGGCATGGTGTGCCCGGCCACTCTTAACTTATACGCAGCCTCGTAGCCGCTCATGCCGGGCATCTGTATGTCCATCAGGATCAGGTCTACAGTGCCCGATTGTGCTGCTTTTAATGCGTCTTCACCGCTTCTGGCTTCCCTGATAAGGTATTTTGAGGACAACATGTGATTGTGATACTCCAATACAAACTCATCATCATCAACAATCAGAATTGTTTCCATTGTGCTCATCCTAAGTCAAACCTTCAGCTGAAGTTGTGTTGATCCGTTGTGGGATTGTCTGCCACAGCTCCCAAACGCCTAAATCAAGACTAGAATACAAACAAGGACTTTACCACTGACTTATCTGTCTGGGAGGCAAGGTGAGATCATTGTTGTTGATATGGGTATGGATACTGATGTGTGCTTGCACGGAGCAACCGCAGGCACAGCTGCGGGTCGGTTTTAATTTCTGGCCAGGCTACGAGACGCTACGTCTGGCCAAACAACAGGGTTATCTGGCGGACAATATTCGGCTTGTTGAACTGATGTCAGCCACCGATACCATGGATGCATTTCGTCATGGCCGTATTGAGGTGGCGGCGTTGACGCTTGATGAAGCTTTGGTGTTAGCTGGTGAGGGCATTGCGCTGAACATTGTGCTGATCATGGATATTTCCAATGGTGCTGATGCTGTGGTTGCGCGTCAATCTGTGACCGATCTGAGGCAGCTTAAGGGCAAGCGCATTGCGTATGAACAAACTGCCGTGGGAGCGCTGATGTTACACGAAACACTGGAAGCCGCACAATTGCAAATGGCCGACATTGAAGCGGTGCATTTGCCGGTCAACCAGCACTTTCAGGCTTTGCAGACACGCCATGTTGACGCCGTCGTTACCTTTGAGCCGGTAACGACCCAGTTACGTAATCATGAACATCAAATTATTTTCGACAGTGCAGAGATCCCCGGAAAAATTGTGGATGTGCTGGTGGTCAGAACGCAGCAGCTGAGCCGTCATCAGACGTCATTGCGGTCTCTGATCTCGGCGCAGTTTGCAACACTTTCATACATTGCACAAAACCCAAATCATGCCGCCGAATTGATGTCGCCCAGGTTGGGGCTTGAACCGGATGATTTGCTTTTAGCGCTCGATGGCATGGTGCTTGCGGATGCGGCAACAAACCGGGCACTGCTGGTTGGTCAGGGCGAAACGCCACCATTACAGACAACGGCTGAGCAGTTATTATCTGTGCTGCTTGAGCATCATATGATAGACACCGACGTTGATGTGAATAGCCTGGTCGATGCGAGGTTTGTCATACAATGAGAAGTCTGATATTGCCGCGCTCACTGGCATTTTGGGTGCCGGTGGGGATTATTGCATTTTGCCTGATTGTGCTGACGCTCAGCACCATAGTGATTTACACTGGCAGCCGGGATGTTGCTCAAACGAGCCACCAGTCTCATGCAAACTATATGCTGCTGACACTTAAGCGTCATGTTGAAGTGAACCTGAGCTTAAATAAGCCCGATGAGATCCGTCATGATATCTCTGTGATGGGGACTGTGCCTGAGGTTTTGAACATTACGGTGACCGATAACACCGGACGGGTTATATTCAGCAATCATTTTTCTGATATCGGCAAGCTATTGCCAGAGATAGCCAGTCACAGCTCTGCTCAGTCACTCACCAAGGCGCTGGCTGGTAATATGCCCGTGATCACCTTTTCGAGCGATCATAGTCAACTTGAAGCCCTACAAAGCTTTGCCTTACCGTCGCACCTTGAGCTGCGCTCCAGTCGCCGTGGATTGGTTTTTCTGCGCTATAATCTGGCTTTTAGCGAGCAGGCGCTGTGGCAGCAAATTCGCTTTGACTTACTGCTGCTGTGGAGTGGCTGCGGGCTACTGATGCTGCTGGTCATGATATTGCTGCGCAGCCGTATTATTACCCCACTGGGAGAGTTGGCCAGGCAGGCAACGCTGCTGGCCAGTAGCGCTGAACCGCTCAAGCCCGTGCGTTCTGGCTTTAAGGAAATTGCGGCTTTGGCGAATACCCTCAGTTGGGTGTCGCACGCCATTGCGGAACATATTGCTGCATTGGATAAAAATCAGCAGGAGCTGGAATCTCAGGTTAGCTTGCGCACAGAGGAATTACGCAGCGCAAATCTTAACTATGAACAGGCGCAAAAAATGGCGCGGCTGGGCCGCTGGGAGCTGGACGATGGCCTGATGCACTTTTCACATGAAGCATACGACATAGTCGGTGCGAGCCCATCACAACCGGTGAGCATACGTACTTTATTTGGCCATTCAGAAGACGTTGCAGAGGCTGCGATGCGGGCCATCTTAGATGAGCAACAGACCCACCATGATTTTAGTTATGAATTGCATTACAAAGCAGGCGCACGACGGTTTGTCCGTTTGGTGGCTGAGCGTTGCCAGGACAGCAATACCGGGCGCAGTAAGGTGGTGGGGATTGTCCAGGATATCTCAGAGCAGATGCGTAAGGAGCACTCACTGATTGAAAATCAGGCCATGACTCGCGCAATCATAGATACTGCCGCTGATGCCATTATCGTGATCAATACCCGTGGTGAGGTGCAGGAATTTAGCCCGGCCGCGGTCGATATGTTTGGTTACGAGCCCTCAGAGGTGCTGGGTAACAATCTAAAAATGTTGATGCCTGAGCCTGATCGGAGCCAACATGATCAATACATGCAGGACTATTTCACCACCGGGGTCAAAAAGGTCATAGACAATAAGCGCGAAGTGACGGCTCGGAAGAAAAACGGGGCATGCTTTCCCATTGATCTGGCCGTGGCGGAAACCCAGGTTGGAGACATTACCTACTTTACCGCCATTATTCGCGATATTACTGAACGTAAAGACGCCGAGAAAAAGCTCCTTGAAGCCATGCAGGCAGCACAAAGCGCTACGCGGGCCAAATCGGAGTTTCTGGCCAATATGTCTCATGAAATTCGCACGCCCATGCATGCCATAACCGGGCTGACGCACCTGGCTATGAAAATGGATGCGCCCCCCAAAATGCGCAACTACCTGAACAAGATCCAATATGCGGCAGACAGCTTGCTACTGATCTTGAACGACATTCTGGATATTTCAAAAATTGAAGCCGGTAAACTGAGCCTGGAATCGGTGCCATTTAACCTGGCTAAGGTGGTGGATCATGCTTGCGAATTGATAGCAACTCGGATGGAGGAAAAGCTGCTGACCTTTGAGGTGCACTGTGCGGAGGATTTACCTGAGGTACTGATGGGCGATCCCCTGCGCCTTGGCCAGGTGTTGCTCAACCTGTTGAGCAATGCCGTTAAGTTTACTCCCCGTTATGGCAAAGTCTCGTTGCAGCTGGCAATTCAGGCTCGTAGCGAGCGCAGTGTGCAACTCTTGTTCACGGTCTCGGACTCTGGCATTGGGATCTCCCAGGCACAGCAGAAAACGTTGTTTTCCCCTTTTACACAGGCCGATACTTCAACCACCCGGCAATTTGGTGGTACGGGTCTGGGACTGGCAATTTGTAAAAACCTGGTCCGTCTGATGGGGGGAAAAATCTGGTGCGAAAGTGAAGTGGGGCAGGGGGCTCAGTTTATGATTACGGCTGAGTTTGATATTACGCTTGAACAGGATGAACCCGTACCGCAATCAGGTCGGCTTGATGAAACTCTGCTTGTTGAGGCCCTGTCGGGTGCTGTGGTGTTGTTAGTTGAGGACAACGACATTAATCGCGAAATCGCTCAGGAGATTTTGCAGGATGCGGGCATGGAGGTGATCACGGCGGTGCATGGTAAAGAGGCCATTGAGCGTTTGTGCGATAGCCAGGTAGACCTGGTTTTAATGGACTGTCAGATGCCTGTGATGGATGGCTACACGGCAACCCGGGAGATCCGCAACATGCCAGACTGTGGGCAAGTGCCGATTATTGCCCTGAGTGCCAATGTGATGCAGCACGACCTGCAACAAATCAAAGCCTGCGGGATGGACGATCATATTGCCAAGCCTATTAACGTTGAGCTGGCATATCAGAAGATCTACCAGTGGCTGCATCGCAAGCCGCTCAGGCAGAGTTTGGCGCAGGACAACACGCCATTGCCCAGTGCGCCACCGCCTGTTTTATCCGCGGAGCCTGCCGTCCAGCCTGAACCTGAGTCCTGTGAATTACTTGATTTTGCTCAGGGGCTTAAACACGTTAATGGTAACGCGGCCTTTTATCGTAAAATGTCCGACAAGTTTATCGCAGCCCAGCACGAGTTTTGCGCATCTCTGACGCAGACCTTGCAGGCGCAGGACATAGAGGGCGCCATCAGAATGGCGCACACACTCAAAGGCCAGGCGGGTTATCTGGGGTTATTGCGCTGTGCCGAGCTGGCCGCACAGTTGGAGCGGGCGATTGCGGATCAGGTGCCACAGCTGGCGCAGCAGATACAGGCACTTGATGATGTTTTGCAGCGTTCCTGTGCTTTGTTGAAGGCGGTATTTGAAGAATAGTTGATTTTGGACGGCTAAACATCTAGAAGTTGAAATTTATTCCCATTACGTCATAATGTCGCTGGAAAGCGGATCTGTTTAATAAGGTCCTGTCACTGAGGGGAACATCATGCCAATCACAGTCACCGACGATTTACCTGCCATCAGCCATTTGCGCCACGAAAATGTCTTCGTGATACCACAAAGTCGAGCCAGCACGCAGGAGATCCGGCCAATGCGGCTGGCCATACTGAACCTGATGCCCAACAAGGTGGAAACCGAAGTGCAGTTTATTCGTCTGCTGGCCAACACGCCCTTGCAGGTGAATGTGGATCTGCTGCGCCTGGACACCCACCGCAGCTCCGACAATTCCGAGCAGCATTTGAATATGTTTTACCGTTATTTTTCGGATGTCCGAGAAGAAAATTACGATGCGCTGATTGTCACCGGTGCGCCATTAGCACATCTTGAATACGAAGAAGTGACTTACTGGGAAGAGTTACAGGCATTTTTTGACTGGGCCGAACACCATGTAACCTCAACACTATTCTCCTGCTGGGCGGCACATGCCGGCCTGTTTCATCATCATGGCCTGAAGCGGGAACTTAAAAAAGACAAGCTGTGCGGGGTGTTCCGCCACCACTGCTACTTTGAACATGGTGCACTAACCCGTGGCTTTGACGATGAGTTTTTGGTGCCCCATTCCCGTTATGGTCATATTGAAGCCAGTAAAATCGATGCCTGTGAGGAGCTGGTGACGCTGGCGGGCTCTGAGCGAGTCGGGGCCTACCTGATCAAAAATGTGTCGGGCAGTCAGGTGTATATTACCGGGCACCCGGAATACGACGCCGATACCTTGAGTAAAGAATATTTCCGCGATTGCGAAAAAGGCCCGGATGCACCTAAGCCGGAGAATTACTTTCCAAACAACGATGCGTCTGCAAAGCCATCCAAGACATGGCAAAGCCATGCCTTTTTGTTATTCTCCAACTGGTTAAACTACTATGTTTACCAGACCACACCGTACGATATTAATCTGGTTAGCCAGGATGTAAGGACTAACAATTATGCCGAATAAACAAGCCACCACTGCAGCCGACGGCGCAGCCATTGCTGACGCACTTAAAACGGCCATGCAACAGCGTATTTTGATCCTCGACGGTGCTATGGGCACCATGATCCAAAAACACAAATTTGAGGAAGAGGACTATCGGGGCGAGCGTTTTAAAGATTGGCATGTCCTTATCAAAGGTAATAATGACCTGTTAAGCCTGACGCAGCCAGAAGTGATCCGTCAGATCCACCGTGAATATCTTGAAGCCGGTGCGGACATTATTGAAACCAATACCTTTAACGCCACCACCATCTCGATGGAAGATTATGATATGGCGAGCCTGAGCCGCGAGATTAACGTCGAGTCGGCCCGTCTGGCACGAGCTGTGTGTGATGAGTTTACCGCCAAAGAACCCAGTAAACCGCGTTATGTGGCAGGTGTTTTGGGGCCAACTTCAAAAACCTGTTCGATTTCACCGGATGTCAACGATCCGGGTTATCGCAATGTCTCGTTTGATCAGCTGGTGGCGGCCTATATTGAGTCGACCGAAGCCCTGATTGAAGGCGGCGCACACCTGATTTTGATTGAAACCATCTTTGATACGCTGAATGCCAAAGCGGCAGCCTATGGAGTGGAAGAAGCCTTTGAGCGCACCGGCATAACCCTGCCTGTGATGATCTCCGGCACCATTACCGATGCCTCAGGCCGAACACTATCAGGCCAGACAACCGAAGCCTTTTACAACTCTATCCGTCATATCAAACCGATTTCTATCGGACTGAACTGCGCACTGGGACCGGATCTGTTGCGTGCCTATGTTGAAGAATTATCGCGGGTGTGCGAAACCTACACATCGGTGCACCCGAATGCGGGCCTGCCGAACGAGTTTGGCGAGTACGACCTGGAAGCCCCTGAAATGGCAAAAGAAATTATTGACTGGGGTAAAGAAGGTTTTATTAACATTGTGGGCGGTTGCTGTGGTACAACACCCGACCATATTCGCGCTTTTGTAAAAGGGCTGGAGCAGGTGACACCGCGCACTTTGCCTGAGCTTGAAGTAAGAATGCGCCTGGCGGGCCTTGAAGCCTGTAATCTGAATTAGGAAGTACTGATATGACGCAATCTACAGCCATTTTTACCAACGTTGGTGAAAGAACCAATGTTACCGGCTCGGCGCGTTTTAAGCGTTTGATCCTGGAAGAAGATTACGAAACCGCACTGGATGTGGCGCGCAGCCAGGTCGAAAACGGCGCCCAGGTGATCGACATCAATATGGATGAAGCGATGCTGGACTCTAAGGCCGCCATGGTTAAGTTCCTGAACCTGATTGCCTCAGAGCCGGATATTTCCCGTGTGCCAATCATGGTTGACTCTTCCAAATGGGAAGTGATTGAAGCCGGGCTGAAGTGTATTCAGGGTAAGGCCATTGTTAACTCCATCTCGCTGAAAGAGGGTCGTGAGCCGTTTGAGCGTCAGGCGAAGATCATTAAGCGCTTTGGTGCGGCTGTGGTAGTGATGGCGTTCGACGAAACGGGCCAGGCAGAAACCGCCGACCGCAAGTTTGAGATCTGTGAACGTTCTTATCGCATTCTGGTGGATGAACTAGGTTTTCCGCCTGAAGACATTATTTTTGACCCCAATATCTTTGCTGTGGCAACGGGGATTGAAGAGCACGACAACTATGCCGTCGAGTTTATTGAAGGTACGCGACGCATCAAGCAAAACCTGCCGCACTGTAAAGTGTCGGGCGGGGTGTCGAATGTGTCTTTCTCGTTCCGCGGTAACAACCCGGTGCGTGAAGCCATTCACTCGGTGTTTTTATATCACGCCATTCAGGCCGGTATGGACATGGGCATTGTCAACGCGGGCCAGCTGACGGTTTACGATGATATTCCCGATGAACTGCGCAAGGCCGTAGAGGATGTGGTCCTCAACACTGACCCCGGTGCCGGTGAGCGTCTGGTAGAGATAGCGCCAAATTACTCGGGAATGGCACAGGCTGAGAAAGCGGAAGATCAGGAGTGGCGTAGCTGGCCTGTGGCCAAGCGCCTGGAGCATGCGCTGGTTAAAGGCATTACCGAATTTATTGAAGAAGACACCGAAGCCTGTCGTCAGCAGTTTGATAAACCCATTGAAGTGATCGAAGGCCCACTGATGGATGGCATGAATGTGGTCGGCGACTTATTTGGTGCCGGTAAAATGTTCCTGCCTCAGGTGGTTAAATCTGCACGCGTGATGAAACGGGCGGTGGCCTATCTGGACCCGTACATTGAGGCAGAAAAACAGGCTGGTCAGAGCAATGGTAAAATCATCATGGCGACAGTAAAGGGTGATGTACACGATATAGGTAAGAACATTGTGGGTGTGGTACTGCAATGTAATAACTACGAAGTCGTGGATTTGGGCGTAATGGTGCCGGCAGAGAAAATTCTGCAAACGGCCATAGATGAAAATGCCGATGCCATTGGGTTATCGGGTTTGATCACGCCGTCGCTGGACGAAATGGTCCATGTCGCCAAAGAGATGACTCGCCGTGGGTTTGAGATCCCATTGCTGATCGGTGGCGCAACCACCTCTAAAGCCCATACTGCGGTGAAGATTGAACCGCAATACGACAAGGGCGTGGTGTATGTGAACAATGCCAGCCGCGCAGTTGGGGTGGTTTCCAGTTTATTGAGTGCCACACAAAAGCCGGGCTTTTTAGAAAAAACCGCCAGTGAATACGTTAAGGTGCGTGATCAGCAGGCGCGTAAAAAGCCCCGCTCAAAGCCTGTCACTTTGGCCCGCGCGCGCGACAATGCGGTTAAGCTCGACTGGGACAATTACACGCCGCCGGTGCCCAAAAAGCTGGGTATCACCGAATTTAAAGACGTCAGTATTGCCACCTTGCGCGAGTATATCGACTGGACACCCTTTTTCATGACCTGGACGCTGGCGGGCAAATACCCGCGTATTCTGGAAGATGAGGTGGTCGGTGAGGAAGCGAAAAAACTCTTTGCCGACGCCAATGCCATGCTCGACGAGCTGAGCGCTAAAGGCAGTTTACAACCGCTGGGCGTAATTGGCCTGTTCCCGGCCAACCGGGTGGGTGATGACATTGAAATCTATCGCGATGAAAGCCGTGAAGAAGTGCTGCTGAAGTCTTGTCAGCTGCGCCAGCAAACCGAAAAAACCGATTTTCCGAACTATTGTCTGGCCGATTATATCGCGCCAAAAGGCACACCGGATTATTTTGGGGCGTTTGCCGTTACGGGTGGCCTGGAAGAGGATGATTTAGCCGAGGTGTTTGAGCAGCAGCAGGATGATTACAACAAAATCATGGTGAAAGCTGTGGCAGATCGTCTGGCCGAGGCCTTTGCAGAATACCTGCATGAGCAGGTGCGTAAGCAATACTGGGGCTTTGCTGAGGATGAAAAGCTCAGTAATGAGGAGCTTATTCGCGAGAACTATCAGGGGATCCGTCCGGCACCGGGTTATCCTGCCTGTCCTGAGCATACCGAGAAAGACAAAATCTGGCAGTTGCTGGATGTAGAAAACCGCATTGGTATGAAGCTGACCAGCTCATATGCCATGTGGCCGGGCGCGGCGGTATCTGGCTGGTACTTCTCCCATCCGGACTCCAAATACTTTGCCGTGGCAGCCATTCAGCAGGATCAGGTTGAAGACTACGCCAAACGCAGCAATATGACGCTGGCAGAAGCCGAGCGCTGGCTTTCTCCCAACCTAGGGTATGAGCCCCAGTCATAATAAAGTGTATGCAGGGTGTCAAAGTGGCACCCTTTCTTTTTTTAGGCAAAAAGTTCTCAAGTTTTGCTTGCATTAATCAACTTTTTCGATATTATTGCTCTCTTGCTTTAAATAACCTCTGATTTAAAGCGTCATAGAAGTAATGCCCTCTTGCCTTGATCCAGTAAGCCCGCATTAAAAATTACAAGTAGAGCTTATTATAGTCAGGCGATATACCACTGCAGTTACCCCAGCAGGGGACGTTGTGAATGCAGAAATTAAGATCGCCAGTACCATTCCCTTTGAAGCACGCGTCGGTTTGCAGACTCAAGAGTGTCGAAAAATTGATCGCCGGTTTTTTCAGGTTTGGTATCAAACTGTCATAAAGCTCGTTTATTGTCTAAAGCGATAGCCGCCAGGCTGCGCATTATAAAAGTGAGTTTTATTATGTCTTATACATACAACGGAACAGAGATCCGTGTTGAGCAACCGATTCGCTCAATTTCGGTGAACAAATCAAAAGTCGTTTTTGCTGATGGCACAGGCCGCAAACAAACGCAATTTTCAAGTGGCAGCGAAGCCCGCCACTTTCTGAACTGGCTGACGCGTGCTTGCTAAGTAAAGCAAGCCCTTCAACTCAGACACAGCGCCGAGGTAACTGACAAGTTACGTCGGCGTTTTGCTTTTTTACGTTGCACTTATTGCTGTTCTAATGTACTTTCCCGTAGTTTTCATGGGGACATTTCGCCATGAAAACGTCAATAATGTGAAAACGAAAGCATAACGATTAGGAAGCCAATAATGGACTCGACTTCTACCTCTGCTGCTGCCGAAGCAGCCAGCCAACCAACACCATCCCAACTGCAATTTACCGGTAACGGCAAAGAGTACTTTGGTATATGGATTGTCAATATTTTACTGACGCTGATAACACTGGGTATTTACTCAGCGTGGGCGACGGTACGGACTAAACAATACTTTTACGGCCATACCCTGTTAGACGGGCACAGGTTTGACTATCTCGCAACACCAATTCAGATACTCAAAGGTCGCTTGCTCGCCGTAGGCTTGTTTGTGATCTACAGTGTGGTGTCGAGTTACTTTCCGCTTGTGGGCGCAATGATGGCATTTGCACTGGTATTGCTGGTGCCCTGGATGATCAATCAGGGGCTTAAATTCAGCATGCGCATGACCCGTTACCGCAATATTCGCTTTGCTTTTAAGGGCAATTTGGGCGAGGCGATGGTGAACTTTGTGGTGCTGCCATTTGTCAGTATTTTTACCTTGTATCTTTTGATGCCCTGGGTGCTCAAGCGCATTGATGCCTATATTCACAGTAATATTCGTTACGGCGATAAGCCAGTACAAGTGCAGTTAGAGGGCAAAGAATACTATGCCGCCGCATTGCTGGTGATGTTACTGGGCATCCTGGTGATGATGTTGCTGGGTCTGGCATTCAGCCTGGTAGGTGGTATCAACATGAACCCAGGTGAACTGGGCCCGGTCAACTTTGGCATGTTCCTGATTGTGCCTCTGTACTTGTTTGTGATTTCTGCATTGCAAGGTATCTACCAGGCGCTGATCCGCAATCACATCCTCAACAATGCACAGATTGAAGATGTAGCGGAGTTTAAATCGGACCTGAAGCCACAGCGCTATGCGCTGATTTTGGCAACCAATGCCGCTGCGATTGTGCTGACAGCCGGGCTGGCTTTTCCCTGGGCTAAGGTTCGTAAACTCAGAGCATTGGCAGAAGCAACTCAGGTTGTTGTGTTGCCTGGGGCAGATCAGGTGCTTGATACGGCGCAGCAGGCAGACTCTTCCTTCGCTGAAGAAGCCGCCAATGTGTTTGACGTTGATATCTCGTTGACCTGATGATCCCAGGATACTTTTACCAGCCAAACAGTAGCCGGGTGCAAGAGGCGGTTGCCCGGCTCAGCGGCAACCAGGTTGCCATCTATGCGGGCGATGAATGCTTGCGTGAAACGATGCAGGATACACTCAGTGTGTCGGCGCATTTGCCGGGGCAGGCCAGTGAGCTGACTTTCACAGACGGGGCGCGTTTTGTGCCGCTGGATGTGACACATCGTTGGTCGTTTCAGTCGGGCAAAAGCTCGCTACTGGCGAGTCTTGAATCCAATCTGGTTCTCATTGTGTGTGCCTTGGTCGCGACACCTGTATTGCTCTATGCCTTGCTGTTTAAGCTTGTACCAGAGATTGCAGTAACCGCAGTAGAGGCAATGCCAGATGCGGTGGTGGAGCAAATGGGCCAGCAGTCCATGGTGCTGATTGAGCGTACCGCGCTGTCACCCAGTGAACTGTCCGCCGAGCAGCAACAAGCCGTTCGGGATTTGTGGCAAGATACACTGGCGCAGCTTGATTTATCTGCCGACAAATATCGTATTGATGTGTATCGCTCAGATCATTTTGGCGCCAATGCCTTTGCGCTGCCCCACGGTCAGGTGGTGGTCACCGACGAGCTGGCACTGATTCTGGCCGAACATCCTGATGCGCTCAGAGCCATTTTATTGCATGAAATCGGTCATGTAGAGCGTATGCACAGCGTGCGCCTGGCGTCCCAGGCTGCAGTTGCCAGTATTGCCATTGCCATGCTGATCGGTGATATGGATATTGTTGCTGAAGTGGTGTTGGGTTCCGGCAGTGCGCTGATGGACCTACAGTTCTCGCAGAATATGGAGTGGGAAGCCGATAACTATGCTTTGGCGCAACTTGCACGTCTTGGATATAGCGGCGAAGACTTTGCCCAGGCACTGGAGTCATTGGTGTCGCTTGATGAAGACGAGGAACACAGCTGGTTAAAGTATCTCTCTACCCATCCCAGCCTGCAAGAGCGTATTGAACATGCCAGAACCTATACGCCATCTCCCTGATATCTGGTTTGATAGCGGATCAGTATAAGGGGTTCCACTGCGGCTGACTCGCTTCAAAAAGCGACTTTTCGAACATCTTACTCTGAAGGCCTGAATAAGGCCTTTTTCATTTCAGAATCACTTCAAATCAGACTTCCACGCCTGTATGTACCATTTCTTATTCTGCTAAGTCTTTATTATTGTTTCGAAAATCGAGATTAGCACCTTGTTTTTACCGCCTTAGGCTGATGTGTTGTTATTTTAAGGTTAACTTTTGTTCGCTCCTTCCTGTATACTAACGGATGCTGTGACTTACCTGTGTGCTGGGGAGGCAAATGAAGTTTTTGGTGTTGTTATTGCTCGTTGTGTCGCAATGTGCCAAAGCCCACAACCCTTTGATTGTTGATATCATCAGTAGCGAGAACTTTTCTGAGCGTTATCAGGCCTTTTTGCAAGGTCGATCAGTCCTTGATGTGACCGACTTTCGGCCCACCACCCAGGGCTCCCATATCGAAATCATTGAAATGGTGTTGTTACAACAAGCGCTATTCCTTGGCGGGGAAACCCGGGAAGTGGTGTTTAATCCCAAGCCTTCCGTGAATATTCTTGAATTTACCGACATGATAGCCGGAGAAAGCCTGATTTTGGCGCGTACCGTCTGGCATGAAGATGTGATTAATTATCGTGGCTCAGTGCATGTCAGCGATCCTGTGGTTAAATTTGGTGAGTATGAAGCCGGTATCTATGTCGCTAAACGCAACCAGGCGCTGCATCAGACCACTCAAGACGGGCTGGAGCAACTAACGCTGGTGGCTAACCCGCGCTGGCGGGTAGACTGGCATGCGCTGACAAACAGCAAAATGAACCTGGTCAGCTTTATTGGTCCGTGGGAAAGCATGCTGAATATGGTCGAAACCGACATTGTGGATGGCATGCTGGTGAATTTCAGTGTCAGTGAATCCTTGCAGCTGGCGTTTGAAGGGCGTGACTATGTGCCCATCGAGGGCGTGAAAATGGTATTGCCCGACTCTCGCCACTTTATTGTTAGTAAGCGCCATCCAGAAGGCGCGCAAATATTTGCTGCACTGAATCGTGGCCTCAAAGAGCTCAGGCGTCGGGGCGTGATCCGTAAAGCGCTCACAGAATCCGGGTTTATTAATAGCAAGGTGCGGGATTGGACAGTCATTAATCGGGCGATGTTGCCGCAGGAGCCCAAACCATGATGCGAATGACTATGCTGGCGAGCTGGCTGCTCTGTATGGCGTTGAGTGCACCTGTCACAGCAACTGAGCTTGCCTCGCCCAGTGCGCTTGAAAAGTCGCTGGCCGAACTAAACGAAGCACTGAAAAGCGACTTTGACTTGTCATTGTTACCCGAATTAAGAGCGCTGCACCGCGATGCTAAGGCAATTGATGCACTGGAGATCGTTGCTCAGACTTTGTTGCTTGAAGGACAAGTTCGCCAGCAATATGGGGATTATCAGCAAAGCCTGGTATTGCATAACGATGCGCTGCAGCTGGCCATACAGCGAAAAGACCTGGCACTGATGGCACAAAGCCGACTGGCGATTGCCAGACTGGAGATGGACCTTGAGCGTTACAACTATGCCCAGCGCTCACTCGATGATGTACACCAGTTGATAGTGCAATTGACCAATCACCCCCAGAAAGCGCCTTACGTAACTCAGCGATTGCTACTACAGCACAGGCTATGGCAAGGGTACTTGTATGTTTTGCTGGGCAGTTATCATCAGGCGGTTGCGACGCTGCGAACCGATGGGCTGGTTGTTACCGGCACCCCTGAGTTGCACGATACACTCCTGCTGGCGCGGGCCTGGGCATTGCTCAAGCTTGGCCGTTATCAGCAGGCGCAGCCTATTTTGAATCAGGTTGCACAAAGCAACATGCTGGTTCGTAATCAAAGAATGCGGCTGCGCTTTAAGCTGTTGCAGTCTATGGTCTGGTTGCAGTCGGGCGACTTCCAGCAAACCCTGGATACGGCCATGCCGGCATTAATGGAAACCTTTGCCACCCGGTTTTTAGATGAGCAGGCCGAGTTGCAATTTGTTATGTCTAACGCCTTTGTACAGATGGGGGATTACCAGCAAGCGCATTTATACCTGAAACGCTATACCCTGACAAAAGATGCCCTTAACTTTCAGAAGCGTAATAATAAGTTACTGCAACTCGAGTCACAGTACGCATTGGCAACACAAAAACAGCAGCTGAGCTTGCTGGAAAAAGACAATGCCCTGCAGGCGCAAGAGATCTTTCGTCACCAACAAATTCTTGAAAACACCCGCCTGGCGCAGCAACGCGGCGCACTGCTACTGGTTTTGGCTGTGGCATTATTGGGCTTTTTATACTGGCGATGGCAAAACAAGCGCTATCTCTCTTTGCTCGAAGAGGAGGTAAAGCAAAGAACAGCAGAGCTGGACGAGCGAAATCGCCAATTGCAGGCCCTCAGTTACTCCGACAGCCTGACCGGTTTGCATAACCGCCATTACTTTTTCAGCGAGGCCGATAAACTGCTGGCGCACAGTCACAGCGCATCGCAGAGCACAATTTTTTGTTTGATAGACATCGATCACTTTAAACAGATCAATGACAGCTATGGTCATGCCGTTGGCGATCAGGTGCTGCAACAGTTTGCGCAACTGGTCAGACTGCAACTTCGTGAGCAGGATGTTCTGATCCGCTGGGGAGGGGAAGAGTTTTTGCTGGTCATGCCGGGCACCGATGTATCGCAAGCCCAGCCACTGATCGAGCGGATCCGCCATGTGGTTATGCAGGCATTGTTTGGTTCTGATGCTCAGCGTCTTATGTGTACTTGCTCACTTGGGTTTGCGCCTTACCCGCTGCGCCTGAGCAATGGTCAGCCGCTGGACTGGGAGCAAGTGCTGGAACTTGCGGATAACTGTCTGTATCAGGCCAAACACGGCGGGCGTGATGCCTGGGTCGGCCTGAATCCGCCGGCGCAGCCTCTGGCGATGAGTTTTGAACAACTCCAACAAAATATGGAAGCATTTACCGTCAGCAGCACTCAGCTTGCGGGTTAGTGGTGGCATTTAAATACTTTTCTAATGATAAAGTATTTAAATAATTAGGCTGTTCAGTTTAAAACACGCCGGCTTGGTCTATGCTGATTAGATTAAGGAAATGTGGAAGGTTTGCACGTGAGACTGAACTTGCCCGACAATGCGAGAATACTGATCGTCGATGATGACCCCAGTAGCATACTGATCATCAAAAAAGCTGTGAGTGACTTAGGCGAAGTGTTCTCAACTTCTGAAGCCAGCTATGCTTTGATGCTGATCAAAGAGATTCAACCTCATGTGATTTTGCTTGATATCGACATGGGTGAATACAATGGTGTGGATATTTGCCGCACACTGAAAAGTGACCCTCAAACAGCCCACTACACAATTGTTTTTATTACTGCAAGTCGTGACCCCAATACAGAATTCAAATCTCTGACTGAAGGCGGTGCTGACTATATTTCGAAACCGATAGACCTGAAAACCTGTCGTATGCGGGTTTATAACCAGCTGGCGATCGTGGCTTATCAGGATGCACTGGAAAGTACCACAGAGTCATTATTGCGAGAGAAAGAGCTCTTTCAGGTGACGCTCAACTCGATAGGTGATGCCGTTATCGCCACAGATAAAGCAGGCTACGTAAGTTATATGAACCCGGTGGCGGAACGCTTGACCGGTATTGCGGCCAGTTATGCCCTGGGCTCACCGATTGAAGCTGTGATGGACTTACGTGACGCCACCACGCAGAGCGAATCAATCAATCCTGCCAGAAGAGCACTTACCGAAAAGCGCAACGTGGCAATGGCCTTAAACTGTCAATTACACAGCAAAGATGGTCAGATATATCGGGTCGAAGATACTGCTTCACCTATTCGTGGTGAAGACGGGACGGTATTAGGGTCGGTGATGGTGTTTCATGATGTGAGCGAGTCGGTTGCGATGGCAGTGCAAATGAACTTCTTAACCAACAATGACCAGCTGACTGGCCTGCCAAATCGGGTACTTCTTCACGACAGACTCCAACATGCAATAGCCAGCGCCCGGATATCGAATATGCACGTAGCTGTCTTATTGATAGATATAGATCACTTTAAGTATATCAATGATGCGCTGGGCCATCATCTGGGCGATGAACTGATTAAGAAGGTAGCGAAACGACTGGAGTCGGTGATTGACCCCAATGCGTCGCTGGCACGGGTGGGGGGAGATGAGTTCGTTTTACTTTTGGAAGAGGTTCGTTCTGCGAGTTATGTTTCGGTTGTTGCAAACAACCTGATTGCCAGTTTTAAAGAACCATTTCTGCTTGAACAAAAAGAGTATCAGGTTTCAGTCAGCATTGGCGTGAGTATGTCATTGATGGATGCCCACGAAGAAGAAGTGCTGATGCGCCATGCTGATGTCGCTATGTATCGGGCCAAAAACCAGGGTCGAAATACGGTATGTTTTTTCTCTCAGGAGCTTGAAGCCGAATTAATGAAACGCCATGAGCTGGAGTTGCTGTTGCGTGAAACGCTGGATGCAGACGCGTTAACAGTGTTTTTTCAGCCTCAGATTGCCATTGACTCCGGTCGTGTGTGTGGTTTTGAAGCCCTTGTGCGGCTCAAAGAAAAATCAGGCGCACTGGTTGCGCCCCAGGAGTTTATTTCGCTGGCCGAAGAGCTGGGTCTGATAGACGAATTGGGCGAACAGGTTTTACATAAAAGTTGTGCATTTGGACGTCGCTTGCTGGACCAGGGGGTGACGCTTAAAGTCAGTGTTAATGTGTCGTCTCAACAACTGAAGCATGCTCTGTTTGTTGATCAGGTTGCAAGGTGTCTGGAGAAACACAAGTTACCGAGCCGGCAGTTAGAGCTGGAAGTGACAGAAAGTGCACTGGTTGAGAGTTTTGAACAAGTGCAATGCAAACTTGCTGAGCTGGCTGGCATGGGGGTAACTATTGCCATTGATGATTTTGGAACGGGTTATTCCAGTTTATCCTATCTAAAAGTTTTCCCTCTGGATGTACTTAAAATCGACAAATCGTTCATACAAGATATGGGAACAGGCGAGCACCACTTTGGCATTGTACAGACAATAGTATTATTAGCGCGCTCCCTTGGCCTTAAGCTGGTGGCAGAGGGCGTAGAGACAGACTCCCAGGTGAGTGAGCTTAAATTGCTGAAGTGTGACGTGGCACAGGGCTATTTTTATGCCAGACCTATGGATAGCCAGAGTGCATTTAAGTATGCACTGGCGCATTCCATCGGCAAAGACCAAGCTTAGGGAGGAGTGTGTATTTGGGCGGTCTATCTGTGCGTGAAATTATCGTCAAGTGTCAGGGCTTTTCAGCTTTTCTTGAAAAAAATGACTGTGGCCCTGTAATGCCAGTTGCATAGGCTATAGTTTGCATATGCATACCATTTTGGTGGGGGGGTTGCGGTCTTGCACTTGAGAGCCGCCAAAAACTCGTCTGCTGGGTTAAAAGGTCATATATGATAGGGATTCTGTCTGTTAAGAAAAATAAGCAAACGCGCTGGTTTGCGGGCGCATTCAGCGTATGTTTGTTGTTGATGATAGTGTTGGCTTTGATTTTCTTTGAGCGCAAGCTGCAAGGTGAAGTGCAATTTGAAGTAGAAAACCAACTCAGGCAGAGTGCAGCACATATCGCTGAGCAATTCGAACGCCGTTATCGGGCAGATTTAAGCTATTTGCACTTTCTAAAAGATACGCCACCTTTTCCGGGTATTGCCCGCGCACTGAAAAATAATGGCGTTGATCCACAGGATAATCAGCCCATTGAGCTGTGGAAATCTCGCATTGCCACAATTTTTAGGTCTTTGATTTATAACAATGCTGAGCTATTGCAGCTGCGTATTATCATGCCGGACGGTCGGGAGTTTGTCCGGGTTGATCGGCGCCGGGGCAAAGTAGAACAGATCCCCGAAGCAAAATTGCAGGATAAATCCCATAAAGATTATGTTCAGGAAACCCTGGACTTGTCTGAAGAAATGCACTTTGCATCGCGTATTTCGCTGAATTTTGAAAATAACAAAGTGCAACGGCCATTTATCCCAGTCCTGCGTATTGCCATGCCTCTGTTTGATGCCGACAATGACCTGTTTGGCTTATTGGTGCTCAATTCCAGTGCAAAGCAGTTGATCGAATTATTGGACAGTGACACGGGTGAGTATTACTTGACTGACCATCAGGGGCATTATATCTACGGCCCTGACACGGTGTTTCATTATACCCGGGATCTTGCCAGACCACGTATGTTTGACGATGACTTCAAACTACACAGTACAGCCAAGGGGCGTGTTGATGGGGTATATAAGCACGGCACAGATACCCTTCAGGTCGTCATACAGCAAGAGCTCAATAGTGGTTATCAGGGCCCCGGTCATGAGATGTTTATCACGGCAATTGCGCTTCCGCAACAGGCCTCAGCATTGCTAAATGAACGACGTTTGTCGAGTTATATGCTGCTAGCCGTGGTGACTTTAGTGCTGCTGTTATTCATGGGGGGGATAGTTGTTTTCTATCGTAATCGTGAGCGCTATCAGGAAGATAAAGCCGTCTATGAATCGATTATTGATGGGGCGGACGAGCCTATTATCAGCTTTGATACACAGCTTAACGTACAGACATATAATAGTGCGTCTTTATTGATATTTCCCAGCCTCGCGGCCAGTGAGCGACAGCACAATATTACCGACCTGATTGAACTGCCCATGGACCGTTTGCAGGGCGCTGTGTGCTACTTTAAGAGCGAGGGAGCACCCAAAGATACTGACTGGTATGAGCGTTACACCGTACAGGATGAAGTTCGGCATGTGAATTTCAAAGTTTCGCCGGTGCGGGGTCCCGATAACCAGCTGGTTGGGGTTACTTTGTTCGGTCGTGATACAACAAAAGAAAAACTCAGTGAACAGCAGGTAAAAAGTGCGAATGAAAGTTTGGAGCGGCAGGTCAAGGAGCGCACCGGGGAGTTGGAGGCCGAAAAGGCCAAAGCGGTTAAAGCATCTGCGGTTAAGAGCGCCTTTATCTCTACCATCAGCCATGAAATGCGCACCCCGCTCAACGGTATTCTGGGTACACTCAACCTGATCCGTCGTGAGCCGCTGACCAAGAATCAATTATCGTATCTGGAAATGACAGAAACCAGCTCTTCTACGCTGGCTTCTCTAATCAACGACATTCTTGATTTGTCTAAAATTGAAGCCGGTAAACTGGAACTTGAGCAAGAGCCGCTTAACCCTATATCAGTGGTGGAGCATGTTGTGACATCCATTTCTTTGAAAGCGTACGAAAAGCAGCTCACTTTGGTGGTCGATGTTGCAGATATTGATTTTATTGAACTGGTGGGAGATGCTGGCCGGATCAAACAGGTCATCTTTAACCTGGTGAGCAATGCGATAAAATTTACCAGCAAGGGATGTGTTTGTGTGCGAGCAGAGACGACAGAAGATGCAGGTAAAATATATTTGACGGTAGCCGTAGAAGATACCGGGGTGGGGATTGATAAAAATAACCACCATAAGATTTTCTCTGCTTTTACCCAGGAAGACAGCGGTATCAGTGCAGAGTTTGGTGGTACGGGACTTGGTTTGTCAATTTGTAAAAACCTCTGTGAATTGATGGGGGGGCAAATTGGCTTTGAGTCGCAAAAGAACATTGGCAGCAAGTTTTCATTTACCTTACCGTTTGCTTTGGATACGGCAAAGGCTAAGCCTCATAACAACCTGTTGGACGGACATCGGTTTGAGCTGCATGTGGATGATGGGCGGGAACGTAGTTTCCTTTCACATGTCATTACCAAGTACGGGGGTACTTTGGTGGAGCGTAACGGTGAGTATCTGGTTGTGGATCATAATCATCCGCATATTGAAAACCTGACTGATACTACGGCATATGCTCGCACTATCGTGCTGTACAGTGAATTTTCCCAACAAAATATCGCTAGGGGATGTTTGGCGAAACTGGTTAAACCTATTCGTTTGGGTCATTTTCTGTCTGTATTTGATCAGAATGCGATTGAAAAAATGCTTAAAAACCAGCACCAGGTGCATGTCCCCAACATACAGCATCATGCGCACAATGACCTCAGCGGTGCAACAGTGATGATTGTTGATGATAATCAAATTAACCGAGAAGTTGCCCGGGGGATCCTGCATGGTATCGATGCGGATGTGGTGACATATCAATCTGGCCATGAAGCCTTAAGTGCCTTGCTTAACTTTGAAAAAATCCATCAGCCGGTATTTGCCGTTTTGATGGATTGTAATATGCCAACAATGGATGGGTATCAGGCAACGCGTTTGATCAGAGAAGGAAAAGGAGGTGAATCGTTTCGCCATATTCCGGTGATTGCGATGACGGCCAATGCCATGTCGGGAGAGCGGGAGCGATGTCTGGCTGCAGGGATGGACGATTACGTCACTAAACCAATACAGCCCAAGTTGCTGTTTGATGCGCTGACTAAGTTTAAGTCTTTTCAGCAACCCAAAAAGCAGCCTGTTGCACACGTGCCTGAGCATTCTCCTTCACAAATCACAACACAGGACAACGCCGGGGAAGAGGTGGGGCAGCCGCCAGTAGCTTCTGGCGAAGTGCTTGATATTGATGGCACCATTGCGCGGCTACAGGGAGATTCGGAGCTGTATCTGCAAATCTGTATGCTGTTCTACAATAAAGCACCACAAAAGTTGTTATCTCTGAAAGAGCAGTGTAATAAGCAAGACCATGCTCAGGTTAAACAGATAAGCCATGCATTACGGGGGCAAAGTGGCGACATAGGTGCGCAACGCCTGACTCAGTTGCTGGCGAAACTCGAAGAAGGCGCCAGCCACCAAGACGGCGCTGAATATAGCGCGCTAATCGAAACTATTGAAGCGCAGTATCTGGTGCTTGAACAGGTGTTTCAGGAGGCGGTATTTAATACGTCATCTGTTGTCAGGCAAGGCAGTGAGAGCTAATGGTGAAGCAACGTGAATACAGCGACAGTCGTCCCCGTTATCGAATATTTATCAGGGCGGACTAAGGTGAATGATGTGACAAACCACCAGGACACACCGGCAAGGAAAAACAGACCGCTGTGGCAACTGATTTGGCCGTTATTGCTGGTTATGGGGCTGGGCGCCTTAGGCGGCTGGTATAGCCATCAGTCGCATCTGCAACGCATTGATAAACGAGTGAAAAGTGCTGTAATGTCTGATCTGACTCGGCTCACTCAGGCCGTGGAAGAGCGCATGGCTTTGTACCGTTACGGGTTAGCAGGCCTGCGAGGGGCCATTCAGAGCGTGGGCGTTGAGCACTTTAATTACCAGCGCATGCAGCGTTACGCCGGCAGCCGTTACCATGAGCAGGAGTTTCCCGGTGCCCGAGGGTTTGGTTTTATTCGCTTTGTGTCTTTTGACGACAGAGCGGCGTTTGTTCAGGACGCTCGCCAGCAACGCCCCGACAAGCAATTTAATATTAAGCAGCTGACTCCCCATGAGCAAAGTTTGTATGTGATCCAGTTTATTGAGCCGGAGTCGCGCAACAAGCAGGCAGTGGGTCTGGACATTGGCTCCGAAGCCATGCGCCGGGTTGCGGCAACCGATGCAGCCAGAAATGCCGAAGTGATGTTGACCGCACCGATTACCTTAGTGCAGGCCAATCAAAAAGTGCAACATGGTTTTTTAATTTTAATGCCGGTCTATGCACAAGGTACAGCGCCCGGTACCCCGGTAGAGCGTATGGCAGAACTTGCCGGCTGGAGTTACAGCCCGATCCTCATTGATGAGGTGCTGGGCTCTCTTAAAGGCATAAAGCGTAATCTGGTTTTGAATGTCAGAGACGTCGATCGCCGCGCCAGCACTTTGTTTTTCAGCCGTGGCGAGACTCAGTCGCAGCTGAATGAATATCGAGTACACAGCGTGATCCAGTTGTATGGCCGAACCTGGCGCATAGAGCTCAGCCCGACGGTGAGTTACATCGACTCACAGGGGTTACCCAGCCCCTACCGGGCATTGCGCGAAGCGGTGATGATTACTTTGGCACTGATGCTGGTGGTATTTTGTGTGCAGCTGCTTATTTTGCGTGCCCATCAGTCTAAAGCGCACCAGCTCGATTTGTCCGAGACCCGGGAAAAAGCCTTGTCGGAGGCCAATGCGGTGCTGGAGCAAAAAGTGGTGTCCCGGACGGCTGAAATAGAGCGGGTAGGAGCACTGCAGCGTAGCATTTTAGAAAGTGCCACCTATTCGGTGATTGCAACCGATGTGCATGGGGTGATCACCGTGTTTAACCCTGCTGCAGAAAAACTGTTGGGTTATAAAGCCGAGGAAATGGTTGGCAAACTGACGCCTGCGGTATTTCATCTGGAACTGGAAGTAGCACAGCGCGCAGAAGAGTTAACCGGGGAGCTGGGCTATCTTGTAGAGCCGGGGTTTGAGGCCTTTGTGGCTAAGGCCCGCCATGGCAAAAATGATGTTAATAACTGGACCTATGTGAAAAAGAGCGGGCAATTAACACCGGTTCGCCTCAGTGTGTCACGGTTACAGGACAATCAAGGCCAGCTGGTGGGCTTTTTAGGAGTCGCATACGATTTGACCGAACAGCTGGAGCACGAACAGGCACTGGCAGAAGCCAAGCTGGTGGCGGAGCAGGCCACGCAGGCCAAATCAGAGTTTCTGGCCAATATGAGCCACGAAATACGCACGCCCATGAATGGCCTGTATGGCACCTTGCAGCTGCTAAGTGAAGAGTCACTGCCGGGCAGCGCCCGTGAGTATCTGGAGAAAGCCACTTATTCGGCAAAAGCCCTAATTACCATAATTAACGATATTCTGGATTTTTCGAAAATAGAGGCGGGCAAACTGTCGTTGGAGATCCGGCCGTTTAATCTGACCGAGCTAATCAGCCACATTCAGGCGGACCTGCAAGCGGTAGCCGCGCAAAAAGGGATCTACTTGTCGGTGACCGGCCACTTTGATCATGCCAGCTGGCAAGGGGATGCCGTCAGAGTACGGCAAATACTTTTAAACTTACTCTCCAATGCGATTAAATTTACCCAAAGAGGCGGGGTTGACCTTGAAATTGAACAAGTACAGGGCGAGCCGGGAGTGGTCTTTACCGTGCGCGATACTGGGGTGGGGATTGGCAAAGAGGCCCTTGAGCGGTTGTTTCAGCGCTTTGAGCAGGCCGACAAATCCACCACCCGCAGATTCGGCGGGACTGGTCTTGGGCTGTCTATCACCCAGTCTCTGGTCGAGCTGATGGCAGGCACCATTGAGGTGCAGAGTATGGAAAATGTCGGCAGCGTGTTTACCGTTTATCTACCGCTTGAACAATGCGACCAGGCTCAGCCTGAAATTCATGAACAGTGGTCACAAAGTCCTGACTTGAGTGGCGCACGCGTGTTGGTTGCTGAAGATAATGAAATTAACCAGCTGGTGATCCGCGCTCTGCTGGATAAGTGCAATGTTGAAGTTGCCATGGTGATTAATGGCAAGGAGGCAGTTAGTCAGGTAACACGCCAGCGCCCGGATTTTGTGTTGATGGACATTCAGATGCCGGTTATGGATGGTGTTGAGGCCTGCAAGCTGATAAAACAGCAGCATCCGACATTGCCAGTCATAGCCCTGACTGCTAATGTGTTAACCGAAGACAGGCAAAAGTATCAGCATGCAGGCTTTGATGGCTATATCGCCAAGCCCATAGAGCAAAAAGTGCTCTGGCAGGTGATTGCAGAGCATGCACCTAAGCGGCCCAGCATGCGCGGCCACTTAAAATCGATATAATTGACTTTGTCAGCGGTACCCTCGTTAATAAAATCAGGCGGTTAACCCTGCATTATTGCGGGTACACAGTGGTATAACCCAGGGTAAACGGGATGGAATTCGATGTTTGAAATTGTACACAGTATCGAGAGTTGTACGGTATTGGTGGTTGACGATGCAAAGGTGATCCGCAAGCTGGTAAGCGCCATATTAAAGCCTGTTTGCCGCACGGTGAGTTTCGAAAGTGCCGAAACCGCGTTAAAAGTGTGCCATAAAATTAAACCAGACTTGATCATCATGGATATTCATTTAGAGGGCATGTCCGGCCTTGAGGCGTGTCAGCAGCTTAAATCAGACCCTGAACTGGTTGATATTCCCCTGATTTTTATCACCTCAAATCAAGATCCTAAAACGCAGGAAAAGTGCTGGGATGCCGGGGCAGTGGATTTTATCGAAAAACCTTTAGTTGCCAGTACCTTGGTTAAACGGATCACCACTCACCTCAAATACAAAGTACAGGCCGATATTCTGACTAACCAGTCTTTTGTTGATGGTCTGACGGAACTCTATAACCGGCGCTTTTTTGACATCGAAATTGAGCGACTATTAAAAGACAGTTTGCGCCGTCGTGTGCCGCTGGCATTGCTGCTTATCGATATCGACTTCTTCAAAAAATTCAATGACAGCCTGGGCCACCTCGAAGGGGATCAGGCACTGAAAAGTGTGACCCGGAAGGTATCTTTGTGTGCACGTCGCCCGGTCGACTTAGTTTGCCGCTATGGCGGCGAGGAAATCGCGGTGTTGTTACCCGATACATCCGTGCACAGTGCTCAGCAGTTTGCCAGTGACATTGTAAAAAGTATTGCCGATTTGGCCATTGTCCACCCAATGTCTCCTTTTAAACATGTGACTGTGAGTGTGGGCTTATCCTGTACCGGCAGTAGCAAAGCCACAACGCCGGCGCAATTGATAGCACAAGCCGATGATGCGTTGTATCATGCCAAAGAAGCAGGGCGTAACCAGTATCAGGCTTGCGTCGCCCTCGTGTCGTAAGTTTTTTCTATACACGATTACCTGAAATATCTGGCGCTGAGCCGGATACAGAGTGTTCGCGCTGCCTCATCCAGTTTGCTGCCAAAGAGTTCGAAAAATGAGATGTTTCTGCGCCTGATATAGCTGATACATGCCAGCACAAGTGCCAACCAAATGAGTTGATTTTGCCAGGCGTTAAGTGCCCATTGCCCTTGCCAGGTCAAACCGGTGTTGCTAAACGGATACAAATACTCGATGGGCCACTGATAACCATCTGGACCTTTGGAGCCAATCAAGTCAGTGAACAAGTGCAAATGTATCGCAACAAAGGACATCAGCCAGACACGCGCTTGTCTGGTGCGAGCAAATAGTCCGGCGCAGGTCGCAATTGCCACGGCAAACACCAGATTATGGCCGAAGACATGATGCCATTGTTGATAGTATCGGGTGGTCCCTGTGAGCCAGTCTATCAGCAGCCCTGCGCCGTCCAGGTCAGGAGCCAGGCCCGCTAAGGTAATGAGTATGCGCTCACGTTTCGTTACTACAGTGCTGGCGCCGCACAGCCAGCTCATCATCAGGTGTGCACTGGGGGTCATAAGATCCTTTGATATGTTTGTCTGCTTTACAGCTAACCACTGTTTTTGCTCGCAAAGTGGCTTATAGCTGTGGGCCCTGATCATCCCACTTTGACTTACTGTTTGTCTATTTTTATCGGCCGGTTGTAGTGTGCTTGATTAACCAAGAGCACCACGACAGGCATGTGCCTCACAACGGGTCACTTCATCGCCCGATTTAGTATAAACTAGCCCTATATTGGATTTAACACAGCAGTAAAAATGATCACAGCGCTCCCCATTCAGGCCGTCTACAATGAACTTGTCTCGCAATTAACCACGCAACCTCGTGTGTTGTTACAGGCTCCGCCGGGGGCAGGTAAATCTACCTGGCTGCCGCTACAACTGATGCTGGATGGGTACTTTAAACGCATCATTATGCTGGAGCCTAGGCGTCTGGCGGCGCGCAATATTGCCAGCTTTTTGGCGGCGCAATTGGGTGAGCCTGTTGGTGAGCGGGTGGGGCTTAGGATCCGCCAGGAAGTGAAAATTTCCGCTCGCACTCAGCTGGATATTGTGACCGAAGGCACCTTAACGCGCCTGCTTCAGGCAGATCCTGAATTGCAGGGCGTTGATTTGCTCATTTTTGATGAATTTCACGAGCGCTCTTTGGCGGCCGATACTGCGCTGGCCTTTGCGCTGGAGTCGCAACAGGCATTGCGTGATGACCTGCATGTGCTGGTGATGTCGGCAACGCTTGATAGTGAGCGGTATCAAACGTTTTTATCCTGTCCGCTGGTGCGCTCAGACGGGCGCAGCTTTGCAATTGACGAAGTGTATGTGCCGCTCAAAGATGAAAGCCGTTGGCTGGAGCAAATCCCGCCAATGGTCCGTCAGGCATTGCACGAGCAGAGCGGTAGTATTCTGGTCTTTTTACCCGGGCAAAAAGAAATTCGCTATGTCGCAGATGCCCTGCAGGATACGCTCTCATCTTGCCCCGAGCTGATACTGGCAACGCTGTCTGGCGATCAGGACAAGCAAGCCCAGCAGGCGGCAATTGAGCCGGCACCTGCTGGCAAGCGCAAAGTGGTGTTGACCACTAACGTCGCCGAAACCTCATTAACGATAGAAGGGATCCGCATCGTTGTTGACAGCGGTAAACGGCGGGCTGCTCAGTATAATTTGCGCACCGGCGTGAGCGAGCTGGTGACCCAATCTATTTCGCGCAGCTCTGCGGTGCAACGAGCGGGGCGAGCAGGCCGTATCGAGGCTGGGGTGGTATATCGCCTTGGCAGCCAGGCGCTGTTCGAACGCCGTGATGCTCATGATCGTCCTGATATTTTGTGCAGCGACCTGAGTGGCTTAATGTTGGAGGCCAAAGTCTGGGGCAGCGAAGTACATGAACTGGCACTGCTGGATACGCCAAGCGAGGCGCAGTTGGCCAAGGCGCAAGCCTTGCTCCATAGTTTGGAGTTGATTGATGATCGTGACCGGGTTACAGCGTTGGGTAAGCAGGTTCAGGCATTGGGCGCGGATCCTAGGTACGGACATATGCTGTTAAAGTCCAAAGCACTTGAAGCTGAATATCCGGGCATTACCCGCCTTGGTTGCTATATGATAGCGCTGTTAGAGAGCCGACTATCCCCAAGCCCTGAACTAAGCATTGCCCTGCAACAGCAAGTAGCAAAACCACATGGTGCATTTCGTCAGCAGTTATCCTATTGGCTGCGTCGTGCCCAGCTTCAGCAAACTAAAGAAGACCTTGCGATTGAGCACTTGCCAATCGTCATTGCACTCGCGTTTCCGGACCGCCTTGCCAAACGACGTGGACAGGGCTGGGTGCTGGCCAATGGAGCCGGTGTGAACGCACACAAAGCATACTGGCTGGATGCCAGCTATCTGGCGATTGCCGAGTTAGGGGGGCACAAAGGCCAGCAAATCTTCAGCGCCACTGCCTTTGAGCCTAAGCAATTACAAGCGGCTTTACCCTATCTGTTCTCTGAGCGTGATGTGTGTGAGTTTGAGCAAAAGTCGGCACAGTTTATTCATGAGCAACGCACTTACCTCGGTCACTGGGTTTACATGGCTAAGCCCGCGCAGGGACCGGTAGACACAACACTGCGTACTCAGGCCTGGTTGACTCTGGTTCGACAGCACGGTCTGGCGATATTCAATGCCTATACTGACTGTGAGGATCTATTAACCCGGATGGCACTGGCGCAGCAGCTTTATCCACAGGAGTTTCAGGGCCTGGACGAAACCAGTTTGCTGACGCGCCTTGAAACCTGGCTTGCGCCTTATCTGGATGACATTCGGCAATTGCCGCAACTAAAAAAGCTCGATCTCCACACAGCCTTGCTAAGTAACTTGGAGTGGGCGCAACAGCAACGCCTTAAAGCGATACTGCCACCGCGTATTACCGTACCCAGTGGTTCCAGTATACGTGTGCAGTATCAGCTGGACGGGCCGGCGCGCTTGTCGGTGCGTATGCAAGAAGTATACGGCATGAGCCACAGCCCGGTCTTGTGTGAAGGGCGAATACCGGTGCTTATGGAGCTGCTTTCTCCTGCACAGCGGCCATTGCAGCTGACGCAGGATCTGGCGCACTTCTGGCAGTCCAGCTATCGTGAGGTGCAAAAAGAGATGAAAGGGCGCTACCCAAAACATTTCTGGCCTGACGACCCGGCCACGGCTCAGGCGACCAATCGGGTAAAGAGCAGAATGTGATATCAATCCCAAACATTTCTGGCCAGACGACCCGGCCACGGCTCAGGCGACCAACCGGGT
The DNA here is from genome assembly GCF_021532535.1 of Pseudoalteromonas sp. DL2-H2.2. Lineage (NCBI taxonomy): Bacteria > Pseudomonadati > Pseudomonadota > Gammaproteobacteria > Alteromonadales > Pseudoalteromonadaceae > Pseudoalteromonas > Pseudoalteromonas sp. DL2-H2.2. The sequence goes on from NZ_JAKGBD010000011.1 coordinate 80,584, forward strand.
AAAGAGCAGAATGTGATATCAATCCAGATGCAGCATAACGCAGCGAGTGTATACCGTTTTACTGATTGTATCTGCTGGCATAAATTCGCTATTTAGCTTTCTGCATTATTGCTATGCTCGCAATGTGCTGAGCCTGTGCTATTCTGGTTAGACCATCCAAGCTGTATGACTGGCGCATGTGAAGTTAAAACACCTGCTTATCGCAACCTTTATCTTAGTGACGGCGCTGCCTCTCTTCATTGGCCTGTACTCTCTTAACAGCTATACGGGCGTGCAGTATCGGGAGCAGGTTAAGTCTAACCTGAGCGCCATTTCTCAAATCGCGAAACTGCGGATCCTTGCCGGGATTGAGCGGGCAAACGACAATGTGGCGCAAATAGCCAGCAGAACCCAGTTGCGCCGCTCGCTGGTGCTTTGGCATGACACGCGTGATGCACAATACCGGGCGCAAATTACCCGGATCATCAATGATGCAGCCTTAGACAGGTCTTATCTGAGAAGTATCGGGGTGTTTGACCACCAGGGTCAGTTTGTGACAGCAACGCATGGGTTTGAAAAGCTTAGCAGCCTGGCGTCTGCACAATTTGAAGATCGTCCGATCCGTCTTGAGCAGCATAATGGGGTTGTACAGTTGAGTCGGGTTGCGCCCTTGCTGCTGGACGGGCGGTTAGCAGGTTACGTTAAGGTTGACTTCTCAACTCAGTTTTTGAATCAGCTGGTCCGGGACCGTACCGGTCTGGGCCAAACCGGAGAATGGCTGATAGCCACGCAGGACGACAATGGCGATGCGCTGTTTGCTACCCCTTTGAAATACGACCCTAAAGCGGCATTCACGCGCACAGTGGCCTTTACACAAGGCACTGTGCCCATCATACAGGCCCTGTCTGGTAATGAGCTGGTACTTGAGCACTCTCCGGATTATCGCGGTGTCCCCGTGCTGGCGTCAACTCGCTATATCGAACAGCTGGGTTGGGGGCTGGTGGCCAAGATGGATGAAAGCGAAGTGAATGCTATGGTGTATGCCAATCGCACGGTCATTTATGCTGCGGAACTTGGCATTGTTCTGCTGGCCGTGATTGTCGGTGTTGGCTTGTCGATTTACATTTCTCAACCTATTGAAAACCTCAAGACTTATATTGAGAAAGTCACCCATGAAGGAGAACTGATTGATCCCCCAAGGGTGACGCGTGGCTGGCAGGAGGTTCGCGAACTGACCGCACATTTTAGTTATATGATGCATACACTCAGGACGCTGAATGAAAACTTGCAGGACAAAATTGATGAGCGCACCGCAGAGCTGACACAGGCGAATGCCTTGCTGGAGAAAACGGCAAACCAGGATCCGCTAACAAGCCTGTTTAATCGACGCTTTTTCACCCTGCGTTTTGAGCAGGAGCTGGACCGCTCAACCCGGTACGGGGGTTTGTTCGCTTTGGTTCTGCTCGATATTGATTACTTTAAAAAGATCAATGACCAGTGGGGCCATGATATGGGTGATGAGGTGCTCAAAGAGGTAGCGCGGTTTTTACTGGCATCCAGCCGCAGTTCGGATTTGGTAGCGCGTATCGGTGGTGAGGAATTTTGTATTTTGATCCCCGAATGTGAGCAGGATAAAGTGCTGGTTTATCTGGAGCGTTTGCGCTGCGACTTGACTGAGTTAAGTTTTACTGCAAAAGATACATTATTCACAATTTCGGCAAGTTTTGGCGTGGCTTTTTATCAGCCAGGTATGAAAAGTGGAAAAGTGCTTTTAAAACAGGCGGATGAGGCGCTTTATGAGGCAAAGCATGCGGGTCGAAACCGGGTGTGTATGTATCAGGGACAATTGCCTAACTAGCTGATAACTCGCGTTTGTTGATTGAGTAATTAATGTTAGTTTGTTTTTTGAACAGCCCTAACTGTTTGTTATTTGGGCATTTGATTGCAATTGGTCGCAATATATTTTATAACAACGCCTTTCATATTAATATTTTCATGGTAACTTAAGACTGGATGTATCTGTCAAACAATCTGGTCATAGCTAATTTAGTTGCGCTTTTGTTAAATTAAGGTTGAGTGTTTGGCTTTGCTTGTTTAACATGACTATAGCAAGTGGCTGGGCTGTACTATCCAATGAAACATAAGGAAAAAACCATGAAAGCTACTACAAAACAACTTGGTCGCCGTTTAAGTGTGAAATCGAAGAAACTCAAACAACTAAACGGTTTTAATCTGCCGCATGAGAAACTTGCTGAGGTTTTCGGCGGTGGCAGCACCGGCGATGGAGATCAACCAAAGCAGATGCGTATCTTGAGCGCTGATCACTGCTAGTTCGGAGACTTAAAAAGGACTAAACATGAGTGAGTTTTATCTAGTAACCGGGTGGGCTCTGCGCTTATTACAACTGATGGTTGTGGTGTATTTGCTATACTATTTTAAGCAGCACAGGTTCAGCTTGTTTTTTGGTGGCAGTGCCTCGCTGAAAACGCCCGAAGACCATAAACTGCATTCATGTTTTTTAACGGCAGTTGCTTGCCTGACCTTTTATATAATAAGTAGCCAGTTAGCTGGCTTTATCTTGTTATCTGAAATGGAAAGGCTCGCAAAAATTAAAATATATTATTTTACCTTAGTGTGTACCGGTACTGCCTTCGCGGTTACCTTATATTTGCTACATGTAATCAGGGGATGCCAGTTTTTCTCGGCTGCACGATACTCTATCTACCTGGTTCTCTTTCTCGTATTACTTAATGCAGCTCAGCTGATGTTGCGAGGTTACTTAAATAGTGACTTGCTTTTCAAGGTATATGGCCCAGCCACTATTATAACAAACTTGCTAGAGTGGCTGATTGTTGCTAAGTATCCATTTTATAAATTTATGGAATCCCGTATCCGGCAGGAGGCGTAATTATGTTGTTAGTCATTGCCTGCTTGGCGATACTTTTAGTTGTGGGGATCGCGATTGGTGTGTGTATTAAGGGGACTAAATTGCACAAACCAGAGCAAAAAGTGCAGGATTTTTTTATGCGCTTTCGTGCTGAAGAAGACACCAAACAAGAATTATATGATACCGCTTATAGAATAGTGATGGACTTGGGAGAAGCTTTGGATGAAAAAGATATTATCGCCCAGTGTGATGCGGTGCGCAGTGCCCACGACAGAGCGCGCGCTTTCAGAGCCCGGGCGACCGACCAACCTATCCCAGAGTCTGTCAGCACCCCCGGGCATGGCCTCAAGGTAGTCAAATAGCTTTCTTTAAAAGCTGGCCTGCATGCGCAGGTCAGCTTGTTTTTACCTGTGCCACTAGAAAGTAATAATGGTTGATACAGCTTCTTCCTCAGCTGTTTCAATCGACATCTTTATCGTCCGCTTTTGCCAGTCTATATCCAGCATGCCATAGTTACTGCCCGACTTGTTGATCAGGTGGCGGTTGCTGGTGGTGAGGTTTGCGATGTCTTTACTGACGACACCAACCTGACCGGTCGGGATGCTTGCACCGCTGGCTGCACAGTTGCCCCATTCACCTTTTACACCATTGCCATTCTCATCGACTTCGGTATAACACCAGGGCTTGTCATGATCCTTAGTAATACACCCCTGGTAAGTCACTGCTGCATATTTAGCGGGGAATTGGCATTGTTTGGTGTAGTTGCCATCGCCTTTGGTATCGGCATAAACGGGCAGGCGTAACGGGTTTTCGATGTGATAAGGCCAGTTTTGTCCAAATCCGGAAGCCGTGACCTCATAGACTCTGGCCATTTTACCGTGCGCGTTACTGGCGGGAATATCTTTTTGTAGCAACTCACCCCAATGCTGATCGCCAGACAAGAAAATCACGGCTTTGGTATTGCCCGCATTAATTGACTTTTGCACAAGTCTTAGCAGCCGTTCACGCTCCAGCGGCACTTCAGCCCAGGATTCGTAACTGGTGCCCGACATCTCGGATTCTTGCAGGTTGCTCAGCGCTTGCTCGAACTTTTTGCCGTCGCCATAGGCACAGTAACTGCTGCGGCTACGACCTTGATATAAAGGCGGCAAAACCTGGATCCCACTGGCGATCAGTTTAATCTCTGATGGCTTGCTAAGCTCTTTTTCCAGCCATTGCCACTGCTCCTCACCCAAAATCGTGGTGCTATCGCCTTCACACTCCCCATAATTTGAAAAGGTAGGAGAGCGAAAGTAGCGGGCATCCAGCGTGATCACATGCGTCTGCTCGCCTTTTTGCCCTAGCATTTTGGCTTCATAGATTCCTGCCCGGCCATTTAGCCTGGGGTCATCGGCCGGCGCATCAAAGTGACGCAAGTATTCCTGCTGGCTTTCAGCGCGTTTAGGATAATGTTTGCCATCGTTATTGCGGCCAAAGTCGTGGTCATCCCAGGTGGCCATGACCGGGATTTTGGCTGCCAGAAATTTTTGATAGTCAAGGTTACGCTTTTTGTCATCATATTTCTGGCGCATGGTACTCATATCTGTCGTATCGGCGTAAATATTGTCACCCAGCCAGAAAAACAAGTCCGGTTTATGCCCTATCAGACGTGCCAGTGCAGCAGGCATGTCGCCTTTTGTTTTAAAGCAGGAGCCCAGTGCAACTCGATCCAGGCGCTTACTCTGTTGCGGGTGCGTGTGACTCAGCAGGGGCTCAGGTTCTTCGGTTGCACACTCTTCCCAGCTCCCTTGTTCGTCAACATAGCACCATGGCGCGCTGTGATTGCGCGTAGAGCAACCGTAAAACTGTTCGCCCTGATAGTTGGATGGAGTATTACAGCTTTTACCGGTGATGGTGGTAAATTCAGGGATTGTTTCAACCCGGACATTACCCCAGCTTGAACCATCAATAGCTTGCTTGAGATAGCACCATTGGCTACCCGAATTATTTTTATCCGTTGTGCCCTGGTAACTGGCGCTTAGATAGCTAAAGGTACTCTGACATTGATCATAATGTACTTCGGGCGCGCCGAAGGAGTGAAAGCTGCACAGTGCAGTACTGATGCTAAGCAATAAAAGTGTTTTTTTCATTATTTTACCTGGTATTAACGCAAGCTGAGCGAGATATCGCATGCATGCGGGCCTGATTTGTGTTTCCTTTGTTAGTTCGACCCAGATTATCTTTGCAAATTGCAGAGTATTGGTGCACGGGAAGCCTCTTCCTGCTGAGGAAGGCGTCATTTTAGAGACGAGATATGAAAGAATGCTTGCAGCTATGTTTCAAAATAAAGTTATGTGGGGTAGGTGTACATGATTGTTGTGTTTTATTTTGGGGCTTGTGTATTAAGTGAATTAATGCGTTATCGTAAAGTGTGAAATAACCCGCAGGGCCTGACTTTTTGTTTTTATTATGTTGATATAGATTTTTATTTGTTGAATTTTATTTTCTATGAATATTTTCATTGCTAAAAGTGAACTTATCAACCTCATGGTTAGTTGAGTCAGGTGCTGCCCAGTATTCACTTATGAACGGGCGTTTTTGTTTTTTACAAATTTTGTATTGCAAAGTTTTTTTTATTGTGATTAAACTGATTTTGATTTCAAAAGAAGGAAACTAAAAATGAAACTATCAGTTAAAAAACAAAAACTTAAAAACCTAAACGACAACATGAATATCAATGCTAAGGAAACTATGAAAATCGCCGGTGGTGGTACAGCCACTTCTGCCTTGAGTGGTTGTAGAGAAGTGCCTTGTCAACCTCACTAAATTGTATTAGCGGTCTGTTTTATTCACTCCCTTATTAGCTAAGGGGAAATAAAACGTCCAAAGGTATCTTTTATTTTTATCGGGCCATAAATGTGGCCCGATATATTTTAACTCCCCCATTCTTGCATTTCCTGTACGCTTTATTGGTCATACCTGATTGACATCAAAAACCAACCTTACATTACTAGTATCAAAGTATTAAAAGGTGTAGGTTGTTTAATGTATCAAAATAATTTGAATACCTTTAATAATAATTAATGCATGTCTCAGGCGTGGCTGTTGTGAAAACCTTCTCACCTTAGTTTTGCCCGTTTGTAATACGACATGGTGTATTAGCCACTGCTGGCGCAACGGATCTTTGAGTGCATTGACATCATTGTATTCAGGGTCACAGTGGCTGTGGTATGCATTTGCCGCTCCCCATGCCCGGAGCGGGTTTGCTTTGTGCTGTAGGAGTTCACGTGCAATTAAAAAACCGTCTGAGCATCGTTGCTGTTCTGCTTGCTGTCATTCCTTTACTTATCACCTGCTTTGTTATTGGTTTACTGGCGTATCAGGAAGGCAAAGCCGCTGTCACAAAGGAAATTGAAAATAACCTGGTGTCGCGTCGTAACGCGATGCAAACTCAGGTTGAACGTTATTTTAAAACTATTTCAGATCAGGTGGTTACACTTGCCGGCTCTACTATGGTGATTGACGCCAGCCGGGCATTTTCAGACGCATTTGCCCGTTATCCGCATGCAGGCGCTTCGCAACACGCGTTGCAACGATTCTATGAAACCCAGTTTCTTGAGCAGTACAAGCAAAAGAATCGTGGTGATAGCCTTAGCGTAAATGCGCTTATGAGCCAGCTGAGCCCGACGACACGCGCGCTGCAAGCCCAGTATATTGCGGCCAACCCGAACCCGCTGGGCAGTAAAGATCAGCTACTGGATGCCGGAGACAACAGCCCTTACAGTGCCGTGCACCGCCGGTATCACAAAGCATTACGTGAGTTTCAGGCGCGCTTTGGCTTTTACGATGTCTTTATTACTAACCCGCAGGGCGACGTGGTGTACTCGGTATTCAAAGAGCTGGATTTTGCTACGTCTCTCAGCAGCGGCCCATTTCGGGACTCAGGTTTGGCACGTGCCTATCAGGCTGCGCGCACTCAGCAGGTGCGTAAAGGACAGTTTATCGATTTTAGTCCCTATACACCGTCTTATAATGCGGCGGCAGGGTTCATTAGTTCTGCCATTCTGGCCGACGACGGTAGCTTGCTTGGCACTTTAATTTTTCAACTGCCAGTGGATGAGATTAATCGTATGCTGACGCTGGATGGTCAATGGCATGAACAGGGGCTTGGCGACAGTGGCGAGCTGTATCTGGTGAATCAGAACAAGTTGCTGCTGAACAACAGCCGTTTTTTTGTCGAAGACTCGGATGGTTTTATTGCTCAGCTTAGAGCATTTGATGTTGATAAAACCATGGTGGATAACATTGAGCAGCAGCAATCCACCATAGGCACTTTGCGGATTGACTCGCCGGGCACACGCGCGGCGCTGGCCGGACAGAGCGGTTTTGCCATCTTTCCCGACTACCGGTCGGTGTTGGTGGCGTCGGCCTTTGCGCCGCTCGATATTGACGGCTTGCACTGGGCCATTATCAGTGAGATTGACGAAAGCGAAGCCTTTGCGATGATTTCGCAGCTGAAGTATTCCGTACTTCGCTCCTCGGTATTATTTGTGTCTGTGGCAGCCATTATAGCCAGCCTGGTGGGCTTTTTTGTGGCTAACCGAGTAACACGCCCCGTGATAGCCGCCAGCAAAGCGATCCGTGGCATTGCGGATAACAACGACTTCAGGCTGCGTGCGCCCGATGAAGGTGATGATGAGATCCGCGACTTAAGCCGCTCGGTCAATAGCTTGGTTGAGCGCTTACAGCAAAACTTTGCTGACTTATTACACAGTGCCCATACGCTTAAAGAAATGTCGACGACCTTGTCTGAGCGGGTGGCGGGCCTGATTGATGGCGTGAATAAACAGTCGCTCGACTGTGAGCAATCGGCCACTGCCGGACAGCAAATGCAACATACAGTGCAAGAAGTGGCAAGCAGTGCACTAAATACCTCAGAACAAACCCAGCAGGTCAGCTCGCTGACCAGTCAGACTAATCAGCTGGTGGAGCACTGTGCTGATATCTCCGAGCAACTGGCAGAAGAGATGGATAAAGTCGGAGGCGTTATGAACGGGCTATCGTCGCAGAGTGAGCAGATAGGCAGTGTGCTGGATGTGATCCAGTCCATCGCCGAACAAACTAATTTGCTGGCGCTGAATGCGGCCATTGAAGCGGCGCGGGCAGGAGAGTCGGGGCGTGGCTTTGCGGTCGTGGCAGATGAAGTACGGGGCCTGGCACAGCGCACCCAGCAAGCAACAGAAGAAATTGAACAGATGATCAACGCCCTGCAAAATGGTGTTGGCGAGGCGCGCCAGTCGGTGCAGCAAAGCCGCGAGCGCTCTGTTGATAATGCGCAAACGTCCGAGCGGGCTAAGGACTCGTTGATGGAAGTGTCAGGTGCGATTGAGCAAATAGTGGCAATGAACACTCAGGTTGCGACCGCAGCGGAAGAGCAGTCGGCGGTAGTTGCACAGATCAGCCAGGCCATTAGTGCCATCAGTGAAGAGGCCAATGGTAACCTGGGGCGCAGTCAGGATATTGATGACCGCTCACAGCATTTGGCTAAACTGGCGGTACAATTGGACGATATCCTGGCCCGTTATCAGGTTTAGTATTTTCCTGTCGTCACGCATCACATCAAACCGCAATGTGTGCGACAGGGTTGTCCAACTTATATTCTGTTACGGGGGGGATCTTTGGCGATATAAGTGACTTCACTCACAGGATGATACTGACTGGGTTTGTCTATCTGAACAGCAGCCAGACGCTGATAGAGGTGCGGGATCAGCAAATGCGTAAAGCGCCCGCCATCATGTTGTGTGCTGTCCAGCCAGGCGTCAAGTTCAGCTGAGTTGGGTGGCAGGATAAGCGGGCTTGCTTTATCGTGATAACGGCGTAGCTTAGGATGTGCGGGCAGCGTGATCACTGAGCAGGAGTAGTGCTTTTGCCCGCTGTCCGGATGGTGCCATACCTTATATAACCCGCCTAAACACAAAGCCCCGTCTGCGGCGATAAAGTCGTAATAATGGTGTGGCTTGCCCTGCACAAACTGGGTTTCACCAAACCCTTTTACCACAATAATGCAGCGACTGTAGTGGAAAGGCCGATAGGCAGCGCTACCCTTGACATGCAACTTATCGTAACGGCTGTTAAAAGAGGTGTATTTGGATGGCTTAAACCCCTGTCCTGGTTGTGGGTCCAGTAGCAGCCACCAGGTTGCGTCGCTGAGTTGCCGCTGGCCGTTTTCTTCATGGACAATGCTGATGCTGTCAGTGGCCTTTTTAAAACGTCCAAAACGCATGCCTGCTCTGGGGTTTGCGATGCCCAGCCCTGTTAAGACCTCGATCACAAAAGGATCATCGGTGATATTTAATCGTCCACACATATTATGCTCCCGTTGTCTTTTATCACTTTAGCTAACTTCGCGTGTAACTGCTTGATCTGGATTAACTGCTTGATACTTTCTTGACGCCTGCAAAAGGCTGCCTGGTGCGTGCCATGCACAGCATGCTTGCACTTTGCTCAACAGTAATTATACTGTATAAATATACAGTTTGAGGTGTGTTATGAGCAATTTAATTGAACTACTACAGCGCCAGGATCTGGTATGGCAGGGCACCGGGCTTGCAGAGCGCCAGCAGCAAGGCGCATTGACTGCAACGGGGTTTGCTGAACTAGACAAACACCTGCAAGGCGGCTTTCCTGCCGTGGGGGTGGTCGACTTGCATACAGAGCTGGGGATCGGTGAGTTAAGACTGTTATTGCCGAGCCTGATGCAGCAAAGCGGCCTGACGGCAGTGATTTCGCCGCCGGCACGGCTAAACGCCGATGCTTTACAGCGTACAGGCATGGATACCAGTAAATTGCTGGAGATCACACCCGGATGCCCACAGGAAGCGCTGTGGGCTGCTGAGCAGTGTCTGAAAAGCGGTGCCTGTAACAGTGTGTTGCTCTGGCATGGTGAGTTACAGGTCCATCAGGTTAAGCGTTTGCAGCTGGCGGCTCAGACAGGCGAAGCGTGTTTGTACTTGTTGCGCCATGCACACCATGCTCAGGGCACCTTGCCGGTTTCTTTAAGCCTGGGGCTTAGCCCACACGCGCGTGGCCTGAATGTCACCGTTAAAAAGCGTAAAGGCGGTTGGGCGCAGGCCCAGTTTGCCCTGGACCTGTCATCGCGCTGGCCGGAACTGACCGAACACTTCCATACTCAGGGCAAGGAGATGCCACAAGCGGCGCGCCAATACCGTACAGGTAGGTAGTTACAGTGACTTTGTGGTTGTATTTACACTTTCCATCCATTCAGCTCGATAAACTGAAAATGGCAGCACAGGCACAAATCCCCGATGGAGCGCAACCTGGCGATGACCTCAGCGCATTGTCCCGGCCCTGTATTATTGTCGGAGGCCATGACAACCGAGTGATGCAGCTGGATCCGGCTGCCGCGCAGGCTGGTATTAAGGTGGGCATGGGGCTGGCCGGGGCCGCTGCACGCAGCCGCGAGTTGCTCGTGCACCCCTATGATGAAGCCGATGAAAAGCGCACGATATGTGAAATTGCACAGTGGCTGTATTTGATCACCGCAGACATAGCTTTGTTCGCCCCTCAGGGACTGTTACTGAAGGTTAGCGGTATGCTGGCCATGTATCGGGATTTGTCTCATTATCTGAGCACACTGCACGCGCACCTGGATACGCAATCATTCAGCTATCGCTTTGCCTGTGGTTATTCTCCTGAGGCAGCCCGGTTGCTGGCAGAGCACCATGGTGCCTTAGTAAGCCAGGACCCAAAAGTACTGGAAAACGCCTTGCTGGGATTGCCCTTAACGGCGTTGTCGCTGCCAGCCAAAGCGCTGGAACAATTACGCCGGGTTGGCTTTAAGACGGTGGCCGATCTGTTTGCCTTACCTTTGGTGGAGCTGGGTAAACGCTTTGACTGCGAGCTGGTGCAGTATGTGTCCCGGCTGCGCGGCAAGGTGCCTCATCCGGTGACCTTTTATCAGAGCGAGCCGGAATTTGAGCGCCATCTTCCTTTGTTATACGAGATAGAAAACCTCGACTGGTTGAACAAGCCTTTGCTCAAATTATTGGTGCAGCAGGAGCAATTTCTGCGCTTGCGCAATCGCTATGCGACACAACTCACGCTGACTTTGCATCAGCGGGATGCCGAGCCGCTGGTGTTAAGCATTGGCCGGGGAGAAGGCACAGACAGGGCCGACCTTTGGCTGACTTTGTGCGACCTTAAACTGAGTACAGTGACACTCAGTGGCCCGGTACAGGCGATAGGGCTGAAAGTAGCTCAGATGTGTCAACCCGACGAGCTGATGACAGACCTATTCGCCGAGCGACGAGGTACTATGACGCCTGCCGGTCTGGTTGCGGTGCTGCAGGCCAGGTTAGGAGAGCAGGCTGTACAGGGCGTGAAAGCCTGTGACGATCTGCGTCCAGAGCGGGCCAGCGCATATTGCACACCCCTGAGTGTGTCGGGGACACCTTTGTCGGGGACACCTTTGTCGGGGACACCTCTGTCGGATGACATGATGGCATCGTCTGTAATGCGCTATCTTCGGCCTGCCTTTTTGCTGCCAACTATTCAGCCCTTGCAGCATAAGGTGACGGTGCATCTGGGGCCTGAGCGGATCTGCACTGGCTGGTGGGATGCTCATGGGGTTGAGCGCGATTATTTTGTTGCGCAGGATCAGCAGGGGCGCTGGTTATGGGTATTCAGAGACCGCCAGCAGCGCTGGTTTTGTCATGGGATTTTTAGCTGATGGCAGTGCATAAGTCGTCTATGTTTACGCTGCCAGCTGCGCACTTGGCGGCAGAGCAATCGACGAGTCAAAGTAAAGGTGAGCCGCCGGGTGACACGCACAGAGCGGGTTATGCTGAGCTGTTTTGTCAGACTAACTTCTCGTTCTTGCAGGGGGCATCCCGGCCAGAAGAGCTGGTGCGACAGGCCGCCTTTCTCTCTTACACTGCGCTGGCGATCACCGATGAGTGCTCGCTGGCAGGCGTGGTGCGGGCACATACGCTGATCAAAAATCAACAGCTGGATTTACAACTGATAGTGGGTAGCCTGATGCGCTTTGAGACTCTCGAAGTGGTGCTACTTTGCCCGGATAAAGCCGCCTACAGTGAATTATGCCGGGTGATCACCAATGCCCGGCGGCGGGCTGAAAAAGGCCACTATCAATTAGCTGAGTGGGACTTACTCTCATTGCGCCACTGCCTGCTCATTTGGTTACCGCAAGGCTGCGAGCAGGATGCACACTGGGGCGCCTGGCTGATGCGCCATCATCAGGGCCGCAGCTGGGTTGGCATTCAGCGTCATCTGGTAAATCAGGAGCAGCGTTTTATCGCCCACTGCGAAGCACTGGCTGCCCGTTATCAGTTGCCTGTTACCGCTTGTGGCGGGGTGCTAATGCATCACAGTGAACGGCTCAGGTTACAACATACACTGACGGCGATTCGGCTTAATCAGCCGATTGAGCAGGTTAAAGGGGCGCTGCTGGTAAACGCTGAGCGAGCCCTGCGCAGCCGCGATAAGCTTGGCAAGTTGTTTAAGGCGTCCTGGCTGGCAGAGTCGTTACGCATTGCCAGGCGCTGCACATTTGATCTCGACTCACTGCGTTATCAGTATCCGGCAGAGCTGGTTCCTGAAGGGAAAACCGCGATGCAGCATTTGCGCGCTCTGGTGCAGGCCGGTCAGCAGCGGCGTTTTCCTCAGGGAGTACCTGCTGAAATTGCCCAGATCATAGATAAAGAGCTGGCATTGATTGAGGAGTTAGACTATCCCTACTTTTTCCTCACCATTCATGATCTGGTGTGCTTTGCCCGCAGTAAAGGCATTTTGTATCAGGGGCGTGGCTCGGCGGCTAATTCAGTGGTGTGCTACTGTTTGGAAATTACGGCAGTAGACCCTTGCCAGGTATCGGTATTGTTCGAGCGCTTTATCAGCAAGGAGCGTAATGAGCCACCGGACATAGATGTCGATTTTGAACACGAAAGACGCGAAGAAGTGATCCAGTACATCTATCACAAATATGGTCGTAAGCGTGCCGCACTGGCTGCAACGGTGATCAGCTATCGCTTTAAAAGTGCGCTCAGGGATGTGGGCAAGGCGCTGGGCATTGAAACCACCCAGCTGGATTACTTTATTCGTAATGTGAATCGCCGCGACCGGGGGCAAAACTGGCAAACTCAGCTGGTAGAGCTGGGTTTGCAGAGCGAGTCGCACAAAGGGCAGCAGCTTATTACCCTGGTTGAAGAAATCATGGGCTTCCCCCGCCACCTTTCTCAGCATGTGGGTGGCTTTGTGATCTCGGCAGGCCCGTTGCATGATCTGGTCCCCGTCGAAAATGCCGCGATGGCTGAGCGTACGGTGATCCAGTGGGATAAGGACGACCTGGAAAGTCTCAGGCTACTCAAAGTGGATGTCCTGGCACTGGGGATGCTCAGCGCGATCCGCAAAACATTTGCACTGATTGCCCGGCACACATCCAGACAGCTGGACCTGGCCGAGTTAACCCGCATGGGTGATGACCCTCAGGTATACAAAATGCTTCAGCGCGCAGATACCGTCGGCGTGTTTCAAATTGAATCGCGGGCACAAATGAGCATGTTACCGCGGCTAAAACCGGCCTGTTATTACGATTTAGTGATCCAGATAGCCATTGTCAGACCCGGGCCCATTCAGGGGGATATGGTGCACCCCTTTTTAAAGCGCCGTAATGGTGAGGAAGCCATTACTTATCCTTCTGAGGAGGTGAAGTCGGTCTTGTCGCGCACTATGGGCGTGCCTATTTTTCAGGAGCAGGTAATTAAACTGGCAATGGTCGCGGCTGGCTTTTCCGGTGGAGAGGCAGATCAGCTGCGCCGGGCAATGGCGTCGTGGAAAAAAAGCGGCGAGCTGATGCAGTTTAAAGAAAAGCTGATCAATGGCATGCAACAGCGCGGTTATGAGGTGAGTTTTGCCGAACGTATTTTTGAGCAGATCTGTGGCTTTGGTGAATATGGATTTCCGGAAAGTCATTCAGCGTCTTTTGCTGTGCTGGCTTATGCATCGGCCTGGTTAAAATACTACTATCCGGCGATGTTTTATACCGCCTTGCTTAATAGCCTGCCAATGGGGTTTTACAGTGCTTCTCAACTGATCCAGGACGCCAGGCGCCATCAGATAGAGGTGCTGCCGGTGTGTGTTAATGCATCCAAGTACGATCATCATATTTGTCAGCAGCAGGGTAAGTTTGCAATTCGCCTGGGCCTGCGCCTGGTCAAAGGGTTACAGCGTCACAGTGCAGAGCAGCTACTGGCTGCCCGGCCAGACAGCGGTTTTTCTGATATGTCAGCGTTACAGCGTCTTGGGCTGCCTGCTAATACATTGGAAAACCTGGCATCGGCCAATGCACTTAAAACGTTGCAGGGCGATCGTTACGCCGCGCGCTGGGCGCTGATGGATAAGGAACACACTTTGCCTTTGTTTGCCGAGCATTTAGTTGCAGAGTCGGCATCTTGTGTGTTCCAGCCGGATGACATGGACGACCTGGTGGAAGACTATGCTGCGCTGGGTCTTACTCTGGGTCAGCACCCGGTCACCTTGCTCGATAAGGCCGGTAAACTGGGGCGTTTTACGCGCATGGCGCAGCTCAGTGCCTGTCGGCATAAATCTCTGGTGACGGTTGTGGGCATTGTAACTGGTAAGCAGGCACCCGGGACTGCTGGTGGCGTGACCTTTTTTACGCTTGAAGATGACACAGGCAATATTAATGTGGTGGTATGGGCGGGAACGGCCCGGGCGCAAAAACAGGCTTACCTCAGTGCTAAACTGCTAGAAGTAAAAGGCATGGTTGAAAAAGAAGGGGAGGTGATCCATGTTATTGCTGGTCGGTTGATTGACCGCAGCGAGATACTGGGCACGTTACACAGCAAGTCACGAGATTTTCATTGAGGCAAAAAGTGAGTCAAAGCGGTGTGGAAATCAGGCACAGCAAAGGGCGCTGTGCCTGACTATAGAGCAGGCTAAGCTCTGAGCCTGAACTTGCGCACTAACTGTGCCAGCTGCTCAGCCTGTTTATTCAGCTCCTGTGCTGACAAAGCGGCAACCTGGGTATCCTGTAAGGAACTCTGGCTGGATTGCTCTATTATAGAGATGTCCTGCGCCATTTCACCGGCAACCACAGATTGTTCCTCAGTTGCAGTGGCAATCGACTGGATCATGGCGGCAATTTCAGACGCACCGCGTACAATATCATCCAACTGGGCACCCGCAGCTTCCGCCATCGAGACACTCTGGTCAACCTGAGACACGCTGTTTTGCATTGAGCTGACGGCATGTTCGGTCTGAGACTGGATTGACTGCACCGTAGAGACCACTTCCTCAGTGGCTTTTGAGGTGCGCTCCGCCAGCGTTCTGACTTCATCGGCAACCACCGCAAAACCACGCCCCTGTTCACCGGCTCGGGCAGCTTCAATAGCAGCGTTTAACGCCAGCAGGTTAGTTTGTTCCGCAATGCTGCCAATCACGCCAATCACATTACCGATTTGGCTACTCAGCTCACCCAAATGAGTCACGTTTTCAGCGGTTTTTTGCACGTTCTGCGAAGCGGTTTTGATCTTGCTGACGGTTTGCCCAACGGTATCTCCACCTCCGGACGCCAGTGTACGCGCTTGATCGGCGTGGCTTGCTGCAACCTGACTTTGCGACGCCACTTCAGAGACCGTGGCGCTCATCTCCTCTATTGCCGTGGCAACCTGAGTGGACTGGTCGGCCGACGAGCGACTACGCGAGGCGATTTGGTCATTGGCTTCGGCAATATCGTGGCTCGAAGTACGCACATCATCTACCACCTGAGCAATCGAGTGTAATAGCTCATTCAAAGAGCGAGCCATTTTGTTGGTGGCCTCTGCCAGCCCGTCAATTTCGTCCTGTCCCTTATGGGCAATGTCTCTGTCTGAGATATCACCGGCACTGATCCGCTCAGCCACGCCCAGCACCTGATTAAGTCGCGACACAATTGAACTGCTGATCATATAGGCAATGGCCATACCCAGCACGGCAGCAATCAAAGTGATCACTATGATCACAATTGAGATGGCACTCAAGCCCTCTACGAGCAAGGCTAGGGCGCTGGAGGCATCATCAATTTCTTCCTGGGCGGAGACATCCAGGATCTTCGCCACTTCCTGAATATACTTTTTGTTTAACTCATTGAGGGTGCTCGTTGCTTGCTTATATGCCTGAGGGTCATAACTTTTGAATACCGTTGCCGCTTCATCCTGGATGGTTTTGTACATCCGCTTTATCGTCGCAATATCCTGCAATTCATTGGGCTTTTGCTCCAGCGGAATAAGCAAATTTAAATACTCCTCAAAGCTGGCAGCATCATCGTTAAAGTCGGCTTCTGCATTGGCGTTACCCGTCGTGTGAGAGGTAATTGCAGCCATCATATCGCCGGCTTCATCAACCAGCTCCAGATAATAGCGTACACCGGGCAGATTATCGTTAAGCGATTCCTGTAAATCCGTCGATTGCATAGCATCGTTAAATTCCTGCTCTTTGAGCTTATCTAGCAGGGCTTCTAATTGTTCTCCGGTGGTCGACTCCAGGCGGTCAACCCGGGTTTTTATGCGCTGATAAGCATCGGGATCATAGCGCCCAAACACATCCTGGTTTACCCGCTGGTGGTATGTGGTAATGCTCTTGAGGATATGGGCCATTTTTTCCCGGTCGGCCTGTTTGGCAGACTCATAGCGGTACAATTCAGTATGTACTTCTTTGAACTTTCGAAAGACCTCATTGAATACGGATTTTTTGCTGGTATCGCCATTCATATACTCGAGCGCGGCGCTTTTTAGCTGGTGCTCGGTGTCCAGTAACCGGCTGTAAAGGATCATGCCGGGTAAGTCGTCCCCAGTGACTTCCTGTGCACGTGCCGTTTCTGTAGAGACCTTAAACCAAACCAAAGTACTGGACATCACCATCAGTACAATTAAAACACCGAAGGCTGAGTAGAGCTTATTACTGAGTTTCATAGGATCACCAAGTTTGAAAGAGGCGTCATCCATGGCGTACTTTTCATTGTGTTATCGTTCATAATTAAAGTCGTTAATTGCTAAAAGGGGCAAATTTTATCTTGTGTCTGGTGAAAAGTTGGCACTATCACGATAGTTATCCAGGCTTGATGTACCGACCTGTAGATCGTTCCAAATATTCAGATAACGTGTAGCATCCTAATACTCTGGCTTACTCTAGTAAGATATGCGTTTAGGTAATGCTAAGGTTTCGGGTAAGTGCATAGAAGAGCCTGGATTAACTTATGTCTATGTTTTTGTGAGTATATCTTTTGGGGCTATGAGATATTTAATTTGAGGAATTAAATATTTCACGTCGAGGCTGGTTGTCGATAGACTTTTTATAATATGGACTGTCTTTTTCGGCATAGTCAGGCATGGCTGCTTAGCTACAGAACCAAGCAGGCCCAGCAGCTGGCTTTACTTCAAATTTATAGATAATTTGACGGTGGCCATCACAGTTGGTGCGCTTTCCTGTCCAGGTAATCACAGCTCTAAGTGCTGTATTTAAGCGTTCGCTCACCGTTTTAGATTTCTATGCAATTTACACTTGTATGATTTTTAGATACTCTTTTCTTCGTTTTTGGACAGTGTCGCTTTTTGCCCTGCGAGTCATGTCCTACAGACAATTGATGCAAGGAAATGCAATAAAGTATCTGATTTTAAAAAATAAAATCTGTGTCCTACCTTATTTGTATCCCTTTTTAGCTACTATCATATTTGATATATAAGCTTGATGATATTTGCATGATGGAGTTGTGTGGTTATACGGTGATGCTCATTCAAACACGCTGGACTGACTGCTCCACAGTACCATCAACATACTCGTTACAGCAGAACGAAACTAACATAAATTGGTGTCAGTTAAACTGACACCGTACTCTCTTAATAAGGAAATGTAATAATGAAACGAACGTCTTATGGGTTAACCGCACTAAGTACATGTGCAGTATTAATGGCATCTACAGCCAATGCCGCTCCCCAACTTGATAGAGTCATTTTTGAATACAATGCGGGTTTACTTATACAGGAGGAGTTTAATCTGTTTGCAGATGGTAATATTTCTGATCCTGACTATCCTAACAGCGCATTGAGAATTCAACTCAATTCGGCAAAGTCCTATGAGCAAATCGGTTTTTACGACCAGATGAACACGACTTATGGTCAGGCCGTTGCCTACAACACGCTGGACAGGCGCTGGCTTAAGTTTAAGGGCAAGCTGTTGTATTTTTCAGGCGAGTCAGATGGCAGCCGTAAAGTAGATGTGATCCTATTTCGGGTGATCAACCCTGCCAACGAAGCGTCCCCGTGGGCGGAGGTAAGGGTGAGCCTGGATCAGGCCTTTGATATTGATTATGACGTGTACCCAAGTGATGATACAGCGCAAACATCACTTAATCAGCCCGTAGAAATATTTGTTAAAGCCAACGATGTGGACGTGCCTTATTATTACGGTGTTGAGATATTTAGCCGCCCGCAACATGGCTCAGTATCTGTTAATAGCGACTACTCAGTAACTTACACACCTGCTGCCGGATATACAGGTCAGGACTCGTTCCAGTACCGTATAAAGGGCAACAACTTATACGACGTTACCAGCGCTGTTGCTACTGTATCTGTACAAGTAGCACAGTAGGTTGGCTCAATAGCCAGCGACTGATATTGTCAGTTGCTGGCATTGTTTTGAGTAGCATAAACGGCACTATATTGAGCGATAGCAAATGCTTTGATTGCTGATGCGATTGGCAAATAAGGACAAAGTAATTTATATGCCATTTGCCCTCTTTTTCACGTGTAGCTGCCAATATGTGACTTGTTATAACAATGGCTGCACTGTTTAGGCTATCGACAATTAAACCAGCACGCCACACTCAAAATGAAAATAGGGTGTAGCGTCACCATTGGCTCAACTGGTCAGATGTGTTAGGGTGGGGTGTTATCTAATTCAACAGGTTACGCGTTATGGCAGCATCTTTATTAAAAACCTATAAGAAGTTTAAATGGTTGCCCTTTGGCAACTGGCTATTCAGCAAGGCGGTTTGTAATCGAGCGCCTTATTTCGGTACTATTAAACCTAAGATCACTCACCTCAGCGAAGGGCGGATCACGGCGCAAATGCCCAACAGAAAGGCCGTGCACAACCATATTGGTACTGTGCATGCGATTGCGCAGTGTAACCTTGCGGAGCTGTGTGCAGGGGTGGTGACCGATGCCAGTATTCCCTCTAAAACGCATCGCTGGATCCCCAAAGGGATGACGGTGCAGTACCTGAAAAAAGCCGATACAGAACTGCGTGCTGAAGCGACGATTTCACTCCCACGCCAGTGGCAGGATAAAGAAGAGCTGATAGTGCCGGTTGAGGTGTTCAACAGTGACGGGGTGAAGGTATTTCATGCCGATGTCACTATGTATATTTCGGCGAAAAAATAGTGACAGGCCCGCAAGCAGCGGGCCTTTTTCTATCAGAAAGTATAGCGATACTTTACTTCTGACTGGGTGTATTCCACACCATTAGTGTACTCCAGCACCACAGCGGAGCGCTGCGTAAAGCTAAAACGCAGGCCGATATTAACAAAAACACCATCGTCATCATCTGTAGAGTTATCCAGTAACTCATAGCCCGCTTGACCATAGGCGCTAATGTGTTTGGAGAAGGCATGCTCGTACTCACCGTAAAGGCGACGTGTATCTGCTGTTGAGTTAGAGCGATTAGTTGACACTTCAAACTCACCAACCTGAGCGCCAACTGCCAGGCGTTCACTGTCCGTTGAATGCAGAATGTAGCCCAAATTAAACGTCGTTTCGTCAACGTCGTATTCTCCATCACGAAGATTGTTGAAGAATGCCAGGCTGTCTGAATGCTGATCGATTTTGAGTCCCATAAAGATGCCGCTGGCAAATTCATAACTGCCCGCAATCATAAATCCTCGAGGAGTAACTGAACTCGGTGAACCATCCAGCTTGGTCTTACCATAACCCACTTCAAGGAAGCTTTTACTCAGTTCAGCGGCCTGAGAGCCTAAAGAGGCAGTAGCCAGTAGCAGGCCTAAAATATGCTTATTCAAGATATGTCCTTTGAATTACTTCGATGTGCTGTATCAAGCGAGTGTGTGACACCCGCTAGGTACTTAAAATACGCAGAAATGTACCACTCAGTGATACAAAAGTGAAATGCTAAGTCTATGTTTTGTGTTATGAAATGTTATCGGTGGCCTATTTTTGGCGAGTCATTCAGCCTTCGCTGGCTTTATCCAGTGGGGTGACATTAGATGGCTCTGCGCGATGATTTAGCTGGCCCTGGATATGCGCGCCGGCCTGAATGCTCAGTGTATCGTGTTCGATATCACCAGTCACTCTGGCGCTGGGCTCCAGCGTAACGCTGTCGGCGTTGATCCCGCCCTGAACTTGCCCGCGCACCTGCACCTGTTTGGCGATAATATTACCTTCTACAAGCCCAGATTCGCCGATGATCAGCTGAGCGACATTGAGGTCACCCGTTACTTTGCCATCTATCTGAAGTTCACCATCGCACTGGATGTTGCCTGTGATTTCGGTGTCGGGAGAAATTAGCGAGAAAGGAAATGAGTTTTTCTTTTTATTGAACACGTTTGAGCACTCTTGCCAGTTTTACAGGATTTATATGCTTTTTATCCTGTAACACCTCATAATGCAAGTGTGTACTGGTACTACGACCTGTGCTGCCCATCAGTGCAATTACGTCTGACTGCTTGACTGCCTGGCCTTTTTTCACTTTGATGGTGTGCAAATGCCCATAACGCGTGACGATACCGTTCGCATGTTGAATTTCAATAAACTTACCGTATCCGCCATTTTTACCTGCTCTACTGACCACCCCATCTGCCGGCGCAATGATCTGGGTTTTATGCCAGCCCGCCATATCAACCCCTTTGTGGTAGGCACGGCGGCCCGTGATAGGGTCTTTACGAAAGCCAAACGCGCTGGAAATATAATATTTGTCGTGCGCGACGGGCATCATTTTGGGCGTGGAGTGTAATAAGTTCTCTAGCTGATTGAGTTGTACAGAGTCATCGATTAGCTGGGTGTAGTGTTCACTCAACAGTGTGGCATCAACCTGGTGATAAGGACCACCCTGTGCGGTGTTATTGTCGGTGCTTAATGTGAGACCGGCTTCGTTAAATCCGGCCATCAACTGGCTATGGCGCGCCGAAATAATCGCTTGCAATGTGCCAAGCAAGGCGGCCTGGGCATCAATCAGCTCAGCGCTGTGCGCCTCAAACTCATGGCTGTCATTGATATCCCCGCTGATCTCCCCAGCACCAGATTGCGTGTCACTCGATTGTTGGCTTTCTGGCAGAGACACTGCTGCGTCTGCCTGCTCAGTGATGGATGTCGGCAGGGCACTGACAATTTCACTGAGTACTGTGTGTTGTTCGTTCAAAGTAGCAAGCTGAGTTTGCTGCTGTGACAGACGCTCAGCCAGTTGTTGTTTCTCTTGTGTCCAGGCCTGTTGTTGTGTCTGGAGCTGAGCTTGTAGCGCGCTGACGGTGTCTTGCTGCTTAAAAAACGCTGATGTACTGATAACTAACCAGGTGAGAGCACTACAAACCAGCACTAGCGCAATAAATTGCAACCAGCCAGGCACAACCATCAGACTAACCTGGGCATTCTGGCGCAGCATTAGCTGTTTAGGTTGAAATAATGATGTGATCAGGCGTTTGATATAGCGAAACATAACACGTAAAAATTAAAAATAACGACCCACTTTAACAATTTTTATGCAAAAAGCCAGTATTTACTTACAAAAAAAAGGTGTACTTAAGCACACCTTTGTTTTCTATAGAAAAGCTTTTGCGTTTGCGATTACTTCGCTGGCAGGATAGTGCCTTCGACAGAACCGAAGCCAATACGTGCAAAGCCGTTCGCTTCACACCAGCCACGCATAATGACCTTGTCGCCGTCTTCCAGGAACTTACGCTCTTCGCCGTTGTCCAGGGTGATGGTTTCTTTGCCGCCACGAGACAGCTCAAGCAGTGAACCCGCTTCTTCGTGCTCAGGACCAGATTGAGTACCTGAGCCCAGCATGTCGCCCGGCAGGAAGTTACAGCCGTTTACTGTGTGGTGAGTCACCATTTGTGCCACAGTCCAGTAGCTGTGCTTGAAGCTAGACTCAGACAGCTTGCTTGGGGCTGCATTGGCTTCACGCATTTTTGCGGTTTCAAGCAGTACGTCCATCTGAATATCGAAAGCACCCGATTCACGGTTTTGTGCAGACTCAAGATAGTCAAGTGGCTGAGGATCTTGCTCGTCACGGTGCCAGTTAGTACGGTACGGCGCCAGTGCTTCAGTGGTGACAATCCACGGCGATACCGTTGAGGCAAAGTTTTTCGCCAGGAACGGACCTAACGGCTGGTATTCCCAGGCTTGCAAGTCGCGGGCTGACCAGTCGTTGAACAGACAGAAACCAAAGACATGGCTTTCGGCATCTGCAATTGAGATTGAATCGCCCAGCTCATTCCCTTTACCCAGGTAGATACCCAGCTCCAGCTCATAGTCCAGGCGCTTACAAGGACCGAAAGACGGTGTATCAGCATCTGGCGCTTTAGTCTGGCCTTTCGGGCGCGGGAAGCTCTGACCAGATACATCGATTGATGAAGCACGGCCATGGTAACCGATTGGTACCCACTTGTAGTTAGGCAGCAAAGGGTTGTCCGGACGGAACAAGCTACCTACCGCTGTGGCGTGGTAGATTGAAGTATAGAAATCGGTGTAATCACCAATGTGACAAGGCAATGCATATTCAACGTCAGATTGTGCAACCAACGCCGCTTCTAATGCGCCCTGGTGCTCTGAGCCTTCACGAAGAGCACGAGACAGTGCCAGGCGCAGTGCAGACCAGTAGTTCTGACCCATTCCCATAAACTCATTCAGTTTAGGTGCATTGGCCGCTTCTACTGCATCCTGTGCTTCGCCACTGAAAATACCTGCTGCGGCAACCACAGCCAGATCCAGTACTTGATCGCCAATGGCAACGCCGCCACGGAACTCTTCAGCGCTGTCTTTGCGGCGGAATGAAGCAAATGGCAGGTTTTGAATTGGGAAATCAGTCCCGGCCTGGTTAGCGCTGGCAACCCAGCTCTTCAAATTAATGTCGTGCGTTTCGTTGATAAAAGACATGGTCTTTCCTTTTTGCAAGTTTGAGGCTGTTCTCAGATGTGGTGATAGCGTTCTGATTTTTCAATGCAACATCTGAGTCTCAGACAAATTAAACGGCAAAAGCAGCCACAAGGCATCGCCCCAAGCTGCTTTTAAATTTCTACTCTCAAAGGAGAATTAGATCACGCCGCGGCGTTCCTGATCACGCTCGATAGACTCGAACAGTGCCTGGAAGTTACCTTCACCGAAACCACCGTCGTCAACACGCTGGATCATCTCGATAAAGATAGGGCCGAATAGGTTCTTAGTGAAGATCTGTAGCAGGTAGCAATCTTCGCTCTGGCTGTCTACCAGGATCTGGTGCTCTTTGATCTTGTCACGGTCTTCTTTAACCCAAGGTACACGGTCAAAGATGGTGTCGTAGTAGTGATCAACAATGTCTAATGTTGCAATGTTAGTCTGGTCAAGTTTGTCCAGTGATGCAACCAGGTCGTTGGTCAAAAACGCCAGGTGCTGTACGCCCGGGCCATTGTACTCGTCCAGGTACTCATCGATCTGGTTGTTGTTGTCGTCTTTACCTTCGTTAATTGGAATAGAGAAGGTGCCACACGGAGATTTCAGTGCGTATGACAACAGGGCTGTCTTCTGACCTTTGATGTCGAAGTAACGAACTTCAGTAAAGCCGAATACGTCTTTGTAGAAGTTTGCCCATGTTTCCATGGTGCCTTTGTATACGTTGTTAGTCAGGTGGTCGATACGCAGGAAGCCTTTGTCCTCAACAACCACTTGCTCTTCCAAGTCAACAAAATCTTGCTCGAAGATAGAGCCTTTGTCACCGAATACATCGATGAAGTAGATCAGGCTGTCGCCGATGCCGTAGATAGCCGGGTAAGGCAAGTCTTTGTGGGTTGAATCTGTGGCTGGTTTTGCACCGCGCTCAACCGCGATTTCAAACGCTTTTTGCGCGTCTTCTACACGCCAGCCCATAGAGCAGATAGCCGGACCATGGCTCTTAGCGAACTCAGCAGAGAAACCGCCGCGCTCTTTGTTCAGCAGGAAGTGAATGTCATGCTGGTTGTAGTACAGGATGTCTTTGTCTTTGAACTTTTTCAGTTTAGAAAAACCAAAATCGGCAAAAATCTTTTCCATGTAGTCCGCATCTGGTGTTGCGTACTCGGTAAACTCAATGCCAACTAGGCCTAGAGGATTTGTTACTTCACTCATTGTCTTACTCCCGCTTAAAAGCACTGGATCGCTATTTGTTTTGTGCTGTGGATGATTAATCAAAATGGCAAAAAGGGGAAGCTATGGGCATGATTTAGCAAGCGGGTAAAATGTAAATTCTGTCGTACAAATTGTCTGGATTATACGGATTGCGTGAACAGGATAAATTTATCGATTAAAAGACCTTTTTTGTTCTTTAAAATGGATTGAACTTCGGGTGGTTTTTCAGCGGGGATTTATTTATCTATATGAAAAGTATCAACTTTAAAGTTTTTCGTTGACAGCGATATCACCTTGTTAGTAATACAGAGACAGGTACAAGAGAAGCAAAATATCGCGTTGCTGTATTGATAAGTTTACAAATGAGGGCTGAAAACAGAAAAGCCGCACAAATTTAGTGCGGCTTTTACACGAGTCAGGAATTAGAAATTACTGTCTTTCGCCAGAGATCTCTAGCTCTTTCTCAAAATAGTGCTCCTGAGTATGCGGCTCATCAGTGGTTCCTTCAGCGCCGTGCATCCAGTCAACCAGCTTGTTGCTAAGCAGGTACATTGCCAGTGCAGACAACAGCGCTGTTGCTCCCAGACCAATGAAGATGCTCATGGCATTGTTCATTGCTTCCTGGCCTTCGCCGATGAAAGAACCAACAAAACCCGCGATTTTGTTCGCAACCGCTGTACACAGGAACCACAGACCCATTAATAATGAAGCCAGGCGCAGTGGTGCTAGTTTACTGACCATAGACAGGCCAATTGGAGACAGACACAGTTCACCCAGCGTGTGGAACAGGTAGAAAAGTACCAGCCACATCATGCTGATCTGCAGGTTACCCGCATCACTGCCTTCGGTGATAAGCGCCATCATCATGGTCAAAAAACCCAGCGCCAGGAATACTAACGCGATGGCAAACTTAACCGGTGAGTTAGGCTCACGCTTGTCCAGCTTCAGCCAGATCATGGCCACCAGTGGCGCGAAGATAATAATAAAGATAGAGTTCAGAGACTGGAACCATGACGCCGGGATTTCAAAACCCATCAGCATACGGTCGGTATAATCAGCAGCAAACAGGTTCATCAGACCACCGGCCTGCTCAAAGCCCATCCAGAAGATAATACTGAAAACACTCATAGTGAAGATAACGCGGATACGGTCTTTTTCTTGACTGGTAAGCGGCTCTTTAGTGTTGCTGTTAGATTGCTGCTGAGACAGCTTGGCTGCTGGAACGACACCGATGTCGCCAAGATATTTCTGGCTTAATAGTAGTTGCATTACAACGGAGATCACCATGCCGATACCTGCGGCGATGAAACCTGCTTGCCAGTTAATTTGTGCTGCCACATAACCTGCGATAAGTGGACCCAACGCACCACCTAAGTTGATACCCATGTAGAAAATCGTGAAGGCACCGTCGCGGCGCTTATCACCTTCCTGGTACAAGTCACCAACCATAGTCGAGATGTTTGGCTTAAACAGACCGTTACCGGCACATAATAATGCCAGACCGATATAGAAAACCTGTTCTTCCATACCAGCAACCAGGCCATGCGGAATACCCATAGTAAAGTGACCTGCGGCCATCAGGATACCACCAATGATGATGGCTTTACGCTGACCCAATACGTTATCGGCTAACCAACCACCGATCAACGGGGTCAGGTAGACCGCCATGGTAAAGGTACCGTACAGGCTCAGTGCGTCGGCGTTAGTCCAGCCGAAGCCGCCATTTTGTACCTGAGCAACCAGATAAAGAACCAAGATTGCACGCATTCCGTAGTAGCCAAAGCGCTCCCACATTTCCGTGCCGAAGAGTAAGAACAGGCCTTTTGGATGGCCCAGAAACTCACCGCGATTAGGTAATGAATTCATATTATTCCCATTTCAATCAAATGTGTTGTTTTGGCCTTAATATTATCGATGCCGAAGGTACTGTTGATGACAGTATTCAGCGGCATACTTTGAACGGGTGGCCAGTCCCCAAATGATTTCCAAGTTAAGTCAGTGTTGACTAACTATTCATTAAAAGCGCGTCAGTATACCTAGTGGGATGGCGATGGGGAAGCCTTACCAGCTGGGTTAGGCGCTTTTTGTATACAAAAAAACCAGCCTGTCTGGCTGGTTTTTGCGCATATAGAGCGAATGTTCCGGTTATCGGCGCTTATCAACGGCAATAGTTGTCGACAAAGGTCAGGTCGTTAATATGCTCAGGACCTTCCATGACTAAAGTGGCAACCGCTGTGTCTGGATTCATTTGCCAGACTTGCGCGTTGCTGTTGGCTTCGCGACCAGAAACATACAGTTTGCCATCATCCGTAATCGCCAGGCCAGATGCCCAGTTTACGCCGTGCTCGCCAATCTTAGTCAGCTCCATATTGCCTTCATCCAGGGTATACAGCGCCTTGCCGGTTAAAACGTAAAGGACGTTACCGTCTGCTGAGTAAGCAATATCGCCATGGCTGAAGTCATCACCCGGGTATGACAATTTACCCAGCACAGTTTTTTCGCCGCTGGTCATGTCGAAATCATACATGTAGGTTTTACTGGTGCTACGCAGAGACACGCCATCGGGTGTAACCGCAGAGCGGTACAAAGGCCATGACTTCGTATTGGCTATGCTGTATTGCTGGTTGCCATTCAGGTCCAGCGCCCACAAGGTGGATGCTTTGGTTTTACTATTGGTTTGCTCCATAAAGTAAAGCACACCGTCTTTGCTGGCGATGTTCGACGCAGTGTGAGTCACGCCTGATACTTTGCTGTACTGACCGGCGTCAATGTCAAAGTAATAGACATAGCCACCTTCAGCCGAGCCATAATTATTAATCCCGAACAAACCTGTTACGCAGTCAGCACTAACAGAGACGCTGTCCAGTAGTGCACCGTATGAGTCTGAGTTGCCTGCACCGACAAATTTCAGGGTACTTTCGTCGCTGCTTGCAGTGACGTTAATCGTGTAGTGCTGCCAGCCACGTTGTGTGCCGTTTAGCTCTGCGATTACCTGGTCGTCCCAGTAAACGGTTGCTTTGTTGGTGGTGTTATTATTGGTAACACGTGGTGAGTAGTAGAAGCTCACGACATACTGTTTGCCCGCTTCAGTCGCAACGCTCTGGTAAGCGCTGTAGTTACGGGTTGAATCCAGCTCCAGATATTGCTCACCATCCTGAGCCTGAATAAGGCCAAGGCGGTTAGTCTGAATTTCAAACTTAGCAGAGCTGCGGTTCCAGCCGGGCAAGGTTTTAAACAGGCTCCATGAACCGTTGACGGCATTTGACTGCTCAAAAGAACCGTTGGTGATCAGGTTTTCACTGGCATTTGCAGGAAAGCTGCTGATTAGGGCGGCACTGAGGCCAAGCGCAAGAACTGATAATTTCATAGATATACTCCAGGGCTTCACTCTATTTGTGTAAATAAAATGTTATCCCTAATCAATTTTAACTAATCCCATTTTCTTATTTTTACACAGCTTGGTCAATTAGAAATCAAAAAATGACTGTTAGTTCTGATTTATGCCTCAAGGCTGGATGATAAAAACAGTTCCAAAGTATTGGTTTTTGATTACAGTGTACCTAATACTTTTACATGTCATCGGAGCTGTGTGGTTTCGCAATTTGTACAATTTTGCTTTTTGCGAGGCCGGAAACGGTCATCTGGCTGAGCAAAATGGCAAAATGCAAAACGACACTGCATCTGGGGCATTTCAGGGGTATCAAAGCAAGGAGTGTGCCCACATTAAGTGACAGTGGGCCTGAGAGTCTGCTCGTCCTAATTCTGGTTGCGGTTCAGCCAGCGCTCGGTCAGCCAGCCGGGCTTTTGTCCCCGGTTCAGTGCACCCAGAACCGAAATGGCGCGCTCTGGGGTGATCCGCTGGGTAGCAATATCCAGATAAACCTGTTGCGCCGTTTTTTTCCGTTTCACGGCCGCACCTGCATCCAGAAACGACTCGACCACTTGCAACACAAAGCGGGTGAAGCCCGAGAGATTTTCCCGGTCAGTTTCCTGCTCATCTTTGGCGTTTTGCTGAGTGAGCCGCTCGGCCAGATGACTGAGTTCGGCCTGAGCAAACTCACTTTGCGCCTGCGGCAGTTTGCCCAGGGTGTGCAGCATCTTAGTGAAATAATCACGCTCAATGCGATTGACCTTATCAAGTTGCGTGAGTTTGTTCAGGTCGCGACGGAATTGAGCGTGGCTTATCTGAGGTTCAAGCAGGCGCTCGCAGCTGGCGTGCAAAGTATGCCAGTGCTGCCAGGCATAAACATAATTAAGCCCCGGGCCTTTGATATTCTGCATGCCCACAATCAACTGATGTTGCCCGGCAAGGCCCACACTGGCAATGCGATTGGTAAGCTCGTCTGCGGTGATATGCGGGTTATCCAGCAGCAGTACTTTACTGTGCAGGATACTGCTCAGGACACGTTCCAGCTGTTTCTGGTGATCTGTCAGGTTTTCAAGGCTCAGCAGCGATTGTGCCAGTTGCCAGTTTTGAATGCGCAGCCGGACCAGGCGCTGCTGTGTTTTATCGTCAATATGTTCAGTCAGTGCAATCCCCAGCAGGCTTTCATCATCAAGGTGAGCGGTTTCGAGCCAGTGGCTGTCAAACAGGGCATTGAGCTGCTCGACAAACTGCGCAGGGTTACTGCCACATTTCCACTGCGCCAGCAGGCGCTGCAAATCTTGCTTGTCGTTATTGTCAATCAAACGGTTGATCCGGGTATCCAGCGCCTGATCCAGATACGCTTCAAAGCCATCGACATTGCTCCCAACCACAACGATATGATCGAAGCAGAGATCTTCAATCAGTACCTGAGCAAATACTTTAGAGCGCGCGACCCGGTCGTTGCGGTTATTGAGCAGGGCAATGGTTTGTGTCTCAGGTTTGTCGTTAAGCTCAAAGAGTCCGAGGCGTCGCCAGTTTTCCAGCGTGGCAAGGCGTTCATTGGCCGACATACTGTTGACGAAAGACTGAGTCACATGATCCACCGGGGCCGGCGTAAAGTGCTGTAACACGCCCACATCCGGCACAATGCGCTCAGCGGTTTCTTTGTACACATAGTCTTTGTCGATACCTATGTACTGCGCCATTTTGCATACCAGCGCGATGTTGTCCGGGTGCTCCTCATAGGGATATAAGGCGCGGATATCCGGGGTGATCTGAAACCCGTCTCCCCAGTGCAACTGGATCAGGGTAGACTGTTTGTGATCTGCCGCGCGGTTAAGGAGCGGGGCCATGGTTTGTTCGGCGGTAAATATCTGGGTACGGCTGCCAATAAATGCGGCCATTTCCTGCGCGACGTCGACGCCGGTCGGGCCGAGAATATCCTCATGATCCGGGTACGTGTTGGTAATGGTGGTAAAATTATCGCGCATCCAGCGGCGTAGTATGCGTACATATCTGGGCGTTAAACCCATACACTCCCACAAAAAGACATCTGCACGCACCGAGCGGGCAAAATCCAGCACATCGCTTTGCTCCCAGATACTCGCTTTGTCAAAAGGCCGGAACAGGGGCAGCTCATATTGTTCTCCCGAGCTGCGGGCGAAAATCATCATGGCTTCACAGCCCGTCGTTTTAGTGACCACGCGCAGTGCCAGGCTACTGAATAAGGCGGCTTTGAGTCGCTCGGTGCCCGACTTGCCACGCGTGCCCCAGCCGCCTATGGTGACGGGGATTTGAGCGCGGTTGGTGCGGATTTTGCGGTTGAGACGAATGTGCCTCAGCCAGAAGTAGGCGATAAAGGTCGAGACAAAAAACACCAGCTGGCCGATGCTGTTTTGATAAATGGAGTATAGATACTCTTTAAAACTGTAAGCCAGATTGACCAGCACACCCGGTACACCGGCGCGGGCAAACAATTTGCTAATGCCCGCCTCAAGGGGAAATTCACAGTCCAGCTCACTGCCATACGGTTTAAACTCCAGAGCAAACCCGAGTTTACGTATGCGTGCCAGGTAGTTTTGCTGCTCCAGTTCATTACCTTTGCGCAGGCCATCAATTTCGGCATAGTTTACTGACAGTTGCCAGTAAGCTCGCACACGTTGCCAGACATGCTTTGGCGGGGTGACCACTAAAATGCCATCGGGCGTATAGTTTTTGCAGCTGGTTTTAAGGTGATCCTGGCTAAGTACGGACAGCAGATAGTCGGGCAGCGGCAAATGAGGACGAGCGCTTGCTTCTTTCAGATGATAGAGCGCTTCGCCGGGGACGTTGGTGGCGCTGATCTCGGCGGTTGTGCAGCTGGGCACATGTAACTGCGCCGAGGGGATTTTAGCACTGGTGTGGCTAAAGCTTTGGCGTTTGTCGGTACTTGGGCTGAAAAACTCATGCCATACCCGCCAGAATCTGCGCCGGCGTTTATAGCCAACGATGACCCGCCAGCCTTGTTTGTCACGATACGCATTGAAGCTTTGTTCATGCTGAGCCAACATGCTGAGCGCCCGGCCCAATGTGTCCTGGTCGATATCCCCCGGCAGGTAAACGGTCTCCTGCTCTGCTAATTGCTGGGCAAGCTGGGCATGTAAACTTTGTTGAGTGAAGCTTATCAGCTGCTCCCGGGTGCGGGTAATATAGCGCCTGACGGCCAGGCTGGGTTCACAGCTCAATGCCTGATTTAGCACCTCGATATAGTTTTTTACCAGCGCGGCATCCTGACTGACAGCATCATCGTCGAGTGGCATCTCAACCGCTTGGTTGAGCATCAGTCTGGGGCTTTGCTCTAACAACATGCGTTTAACTTCAAGGCATTCTTTGCCAAGCAAAAGTGAGCGCCATAAGTTAAATGCGTAACCATAGGTGGCAAAGCGCGCGGCGGTCAGCTGTTTGACCAAGGTGAAGCGCACGGCATCAACCGTTTCATCGGCAAAGCGTTGTTCAAGCAATGTTTTAGCGAGTTTATCCGGCAGATTGGGGAGTTGCTCTATGCACACTTGCCTCACCCGGGCAAACGGGTGCTGGGCTAACTCATGCAGTAAAGGGATGTCTCGCTCCGCCAATGGGTATTTGTTGGCCAGAATACGCGGCATCGCGGCAATGATAAACAGCTGGTCATTGTGCTTGTGCGCAGGTGTGTTGTCGCGCTCGCTGGTTTCCACATAGGCCCACATGTAGCTGCGCACAAAGGTCGGACGCTGGTGGATCAAAATCTCCAGGATATCCACCACGGCCTGATAGGGGGTGTTTTCGGCATCCAGCAGCTCAATCAACTCAGCAACCAGCTCACTGTCCAGTTCCGGATCGGCTTTGAATTCGTTGATCACAGACACCTGGTTGACCAAGGCGCGGATCATACCATGGCGCACATGGGCATTGTTACTGGTGGCCATCAGGCGCAGGAAAAACGGTTGCAGATCCAGTTTCTTCCAGGCTTGGTCCAGGTTGTCTTCCGACAGCCTGAGATAGCGGTTGGTCAGTGCGCCCAGTTTGGCAATAAAAAAACGCAGCTCCTGCTCTAAGTCAGCAACCAGGGTTTGATAGCGCCCTATCACGGCCCCTTCATCAAACCACCGGGAGAAGGCCTGTTTATCTTGCTGCAGCTGGGTACCCGAGGCGCCCAGTGTTTCTGCATACTTGAGGATATGCAGTTGTTTCTCGGTGGCTAGCTCTGCTTTACCGAGCCTTTCAACAAACGACTGGTAATCGGCATCGTGGCCCTCGAGCTGCTCATGCAATCGCTCAATTTTATGGCGCAAAAACGCAATGGTCTGCAGCAACTGCCAGTAGTCCAGCTGCTCGTCTTTCGGCTGGTTTTGTAATAGCTCCCAGCTGGCCAGCTCTTCGAGCAGCTGATGGTATTTGTGACGGTGCAGGTTTAGCCAGAACTTTTCCGTATCGGCGAATAAAATGGCCTGAAGCTGGGATTTTAATTGATTATCTGCCATACAGGTCCTGCTCTAAAAAATGCGTCAGTTGCAGTGATTCAAAAATGATCTCGTCGTGGGCAAATGGTCCAAAGCCACTGCGTTGCAAGTTGCCCAGGGTGACTTCTAAGCGAACGCTGTGATTATTTCTGAACCAGTCTTGTGTCCAGCTCAGGCTTACCCAGCCACCGGTGTGCTCAGTGAAGTCAAACAGCGTTTGCCAGCTTACTGTGCTCAGGTATTGCCAGGTTGCGTTAGGTCTGTGGTCATCGGCAAACACGTAGCTACTGCTCAGGCCAGCCGAGAAAATATGGCCCTGATAATATTGCTGCCAGACGCCACTGAGTGACGCCACGTCCAGTGAGGTCCAGTCTGAATTCGACGTCGTTGTGAGCTGAGCACTGAGCTGGCTGTCCACCCGACTCTGATGACGAATACGATAGCCGCCGCGCCAGCCGTCACTGTGATTGTGACGATAAAAGTTAAACATGGCATTGCTGATGGTTTCATCCGCCAGGTATTCGGCTTTGTCTATGCTGGTGTAGTAATAAAAAGGCTGCCACCACCACTGATGACGCCAGTGCTGATCTTCTCGCCAGATCTCGCCTATTGCCACCGTCCACTGACTGGTCAGGTGGGTTTCCCGGCTCAAAGGTGACTCCTGCCAGCGGTTATACCACTGCGCTTTGGCAAACCAGTCGTCCTCATCATCGAGCCAGTCGTACAAGCCGTTAATGCTGAACGAGGGTTCGCTGGTGTTGTTCAGACGGAAAAAACTCTCCAGCCGATACCAATGCTGTTTATAGCGGTTACGCAGTCGAATGCCAAGGTCCAGCGTATGCTCTGAGCCCAGCGGTTCACTGCTTTGATAGATCCCATCACGGTTATATTGCATCACGCCTTCCACGTGGGTCAGGTTGCCATTGGCCTGCATAACGGGCTCATGATAGGTGTGCTCGGTCTGGGTATATAGCAGCTCAGGATCTGCCACTCGGTAAGGCACGACGGGTGGTGCCACAGCCAGTTTATGACGATTGGGGTCCAGCTGCCAGCGATAGAGCCTGGCCAGGCTTGCCGTTTGTGGTGCCAGAGTGATCAGGCCGGCGGGGTAGAATCCCGACTGCTCGCGTCGCGCATTGTGCTCGACATATTCCAGCTTGAGCACCGCGTCTTTACTGAGCTTTGCGGTAATAGGGTTTGCTTCATCGCCATAATAGAACAGCTGCTCAGCCGCTAACTCGATGGCCTGCCAGCGACCCTGCTGATAGGCCTCGACTTCTACACTCAGCAATTGCGCGGCAAATGGGTTAAGCCAGCGCACTATCAGGCTGCCAGCATCGAGATCTGCGCGAGTCAGGCCCAGCTCACTGCGGGTGTCATCAAGCGGCCAGTTAATCGTGCCTTCTGCGCGCTCAATACTAACCTGCGGACGCTCCTGTAGTTGCAGTAACTCGGCGTTCGAGAAATAAAACACCAGCCTGACCTGCAAAGCGGCAAGCTCGCGCAAGTCCAGCGCCAGGCTATGATTGGGGCGCAAGGTAAGTCCGGGCAGCGCATCATTACGACTGGTATGACGGCTAAATTGTTCAGCGCTGCTGCGCTTTAACAGCGCAGATAAATCGACCAGCTGAGTGCCAGCATAATTCTGATACATGTCAAACGCTTGCCAGTGCCCAAAGCTCTGAATGCGACTATACAGAATATCCAGTGGCGCCACCTCACTGCGCTGCATCAACTTGGCTGACAGGGCGGTGAATTCATGCTCACTGAGCGACTGAGATTCAAGCCTTAGAAGGGCATTGAGCAGTAAAGTGCGCTGTGCGGCGACTGATTGCTCACCACTGACCGGTGTTTGATAGAGCAGGGACATAAAGTCTTGCTGCCAAAGTACACCTGCCAGGTTCTGGCTGTGAGTGAGGCTGTGAGTTGGGGGGAGGGCATCAAATTGCAAAAGTAGCAACTGAGTGCTGCTGAGGGTTAATTGCTCTCCGCCACGCAACTTAAAATAGCCGCTACTGGCAATAGACAGGCGTGGTTGGTTGTCGTCATCGATATGCAGCACGCTGGACGCCGGCACATCGTCAAAAACAGGCATGATTTTACGCAGCTCACCCTGATGTGCATGTAACCAGGAGATCTGACCCTGCTCGGTGTCGGCCGCCTTTGCCCGAGCGCTGACCTTGAGTATCATAGGCTGATGCGCGGTGATGGTAAGTGGCTGCTCAGCAAGCGGGTAGGCGCTTGTGTTGCTGGTCTCACTGAGCACGGTGCTAACGCCAAAGTGGCGCACTGAATAATCAAGTACGGGCGGCTCGCTTACCGGCTGCGTATAACCGAGTTGCTCTTTGAGCACTTGTAGGGTGTCATCCTCAGTGCGCAAGTCATGGCCCAGCCACAATGCAAAGAGGTTTTGCTGAAGCTCTGCAAAGCTTTCGATCAGAGCGTCTCGACAGTCAGGTAAGGCGGTGTACCACAGACTGCATAATCCCTGAATACTGTGGATGGCCTGGGTGTTTTGATAGTGTTGCAACAGTTGCTGCGCTGCATAACGTTGTAGCGCCTGATACGGATGGCTCAGCAATGCCCCCAGATAACGCTCTGCAGTGTTGTGCTCGCCCAGCGCCCGAAAGGCTGCAATGCGCAGCTGCCAGGCTCGGATCACCACTTCCTTATTCGGGCTGTCAATCAGGGCTTTGAGCATCGGCAGAGCTTGCTGTGGATCTTGCTGAACCTGCATTTCGGCTTCGCCAAGGCGGTAGTGCCAATGGCTGGCGCTGAGGCTATCCGGGCTGTGCATATGGTCTGTGTGGGTCAGAGAAAAACGAGACAGACCCTGCTGATAGCTGTGAGCAAGGCGTTGCAGTTGTTGCTCCAGGCGATAGGCTATGGCCGGGCTTTTATCCCGAAGCAGTCCCGGGCGCTGATATAGCAGCGCATTATTTGGTAAAGATTGCAACTCCCTGACACGCAGGGCCAGGTCAACCTGTCCATCATCACTGACAGCTACACTGAGCTGCTTGGCATCCAGAGGCAGCGGCAGTGACAGCATGGCAAAGTGCTCTGAAGGCAACAGGTTGATGGTATGGCGGTAACTGTCAATGACCAGCGTCAGCTCCGTGGCTGAAACTGTGCGTACATACAGCCGCAGCTTTGGAGACAGGCGCTGTTGAGCGGGTAACTCAAACTGCACCGCGCCGGATACACTATGATAATGCAAAGTCTGGTCTTGCACAGTGGCATACAGGCGGTCTATGGCTTGGCGGTAGGCATGAATAACCGGCTGCTCGCTGACATGGCTGGTGTATGATTGCTCGGACTTTTTGGGCAGCAAGAAGCGCACTGTCGCTAACGTGTCTTGCAGTTCTGACAGGCGTTGTCGTCCCAGCGCGCTGGCCCTCGCAATCTCCGCCGACAGCAGCGATGAAATATCATGATGCTGATAGACCTGCTCCAGTTGCCACTGTAAGTTATCGGTCCAGTAGGGGTTAAACAGCGACTCCGGCCAGGTTTGTGCGGCATCGGTATCGTATAAGCCCCGCTCCATTTGGATCAGATTAAGCAGCGTATCGCCCTGCGCCGTAATGCGCAGGTAGCCCCCGGCAGGCACCGCGATATAGTCGCTGCTACTCAGACCAATGACCTGATCATCATTGAAAGTAATATCATGACCAAGCCGGTGTTTGCGCAGTTGAGGGGTAAACTCATCGGCAGGCGTGTCGCTCAGTGAGAGCTGACTGATCAGCGTATCATCCAGCCTGGCTGTCACTATGCCACGCTGAGCTTGCGGCTGAGCCTGGCTCTGCAGAATACGTCGGGCATTTAACCTGAGCTTGATGGCCTTATCAAAAAACAGTTGCACACTCTGGCCGTCGTTCAGGCGATACAAGGTGGTATGCGTTTGTGCTTCATAGACTTGCATGGCTGGCAGGGCCAGCTTGACCGGAATACGAAAGGGATCTCTGTGACTGTGAAACTGACCCTGCCAGGCCGACACCGGCTGGATCTCATCAGTGGGATTATAAAAGCGCAGCAGCCGGGTTGTCGCGGTTGCAGGCAGCTGGCACTGATGTTGTTCACAGTGTAACTCTGCGCGGGTAACGCGCTGCATGGCAGAAGGAGACTGCCCCTGAAACACTTGCACGGTGTTCGGTGAATTTTCCAGGCTCAACCAATTTCCGGCTGGCAGCAAAATAAAGCGCGACCGTCTGGGCTCCAGATTGATATCCGCGGCACTGTGGCGCAACTGCAGTGTGTCAGGTGCATACCAGTCAGGGGCGCTGTGTAGTGCGGCAGGTTTTGCCTGCACAGGCAACAGAAGGCTTATCAGAAACAACACAATCAAATAAGGCATAGAGCAAACTGTTCCAGAGTATCGGGCTGCGCGACCAGCCGCTCGCGCATCGGGCGACTGATCTCAATATGAATAAAATAGCCTGCCGGTAATCCCAGGCGATGCATAACATTGCGTGTACCACCCAGTTCAGACACCTGCTGCGGGTACTGATAGGTGTGTACGCTCAACTTTGACAGGCACAGGCGCAATTGTGACAAAGCAGCAGTGCTTTGTCTGCCCTGACTGATAATGAAATCGGCCTGACGGGCTTGCGGTGTGCGGCGTTTATCCTGAGCAAAGCCATGCAACTGGTACAGATGACGGGTTGGGTAACGCCTGGCAAACGCCTGCGCGGCCGCCACATGCAGCCCGCTTGGGCGGTGTGAGTAGTCCATACTATACAAGTCGGGGCTGGGCGCGTTGCGATGTTCGGTATTGATCACCATCACCTGACATTGGGTCGCAAAGACCGCCTTACCTATTTCTCCGGTCAGCATATCGTGAAACTGGTGCGGTATGGACAACATGCAAGCCGAGCCTTGTGGGCGATAATACAAATCGCCGCCGCCAAAGTGCGCTGAACTGGCCTGTAGTTTGACCAGGCCCGACTGGCTGCGCAATTGCCAGGGCGGCAGGGCTGCAGGCTTTGCAAACCAGTTGTACAGCATTTGCCAGCTGGGGCTTTGCAGCTCAGCCGTATCGCTGGTCAGTCCCTTACCTGTCAGCAGTAATAGTGATAAAAACAGCAGTTTTTTAATATTCATGTTGCCACCATTGAGGTTGGGGAGGCGGTGTTGCATATTCTTCGAGCAGGGCAAACCACAGGGTCTGCTCTGCGGACACGCTCAGCTCATTGAGCGCTTCTATATCCGAGCCGATTGTCAGCGTAACAGAGGGATAAGCCGTCAGTGCCGGGTTTTTCGGATGCAGTAAAAAGGCGGGCAATCCGTACTCGGGGGCCAGTGCATAACGCTTACGGGCAATGCTGTACTCATCGGTGACACTTTGGCTGAAACGGCCGTCCAGCTGAGTCTGGATGAGCAGCGGATCTGCCGCGTGTGTGCCTCGGGTAAAGGGTTTTATCACAATCGCCATTGGTTTGTCCTTGCCCCGATAGTCCTGCTTCAGGGTCTGGCCCGGTTGAAGCTGAAACAAACGCACTTTCCAGTAGTCACGTGGCTTGCCCAGATTGATAAAATACCGCGCAGACGGGTCCGATAAATCGGGCAGAGGATCAAGCAGGGTGATGTCCTGCTCAGTGTAGCGGATCCCGTTATCACTGAGGGTTATGACTCTGGGAATGGGGGCTGTCAAACTTCCCAACCCCTGAATGCTACGTTGAGCACTGTGCAATGTCGCCAGACTAGTCAGCGGCGCATACTGAAACGGCGCTGGGGGCTCTGGTGGGGCAAAGTACTTGGGTGGACTGTAAACCAGCGCGGTATTGGATACTGGCAGGCGTACAAACAGCGCCTGAGACAAGTAGCCCGTTTGCTTTTCCTCAAGCGGTGGTGGCGCACTGAACAAGCGTACTTTGAGGATCTTTTGCTGTTCAATAAAATCAAATTCATTGTCGGCGCTTTGGCTAAACCAGGCCCCGACCTCAGTAAATCCGGTTTGTGGTGCATCGCACAAAGTGGCACACACATAATTCTGATGATGCATGGCGCTGTGCCGGCTTTGCAGTTTTACGGCGACCGCATTGGTGCTGCTGAGCGTGATTCTGTGTGCCTGCGGGCTAAGGCGCAAAAAGCGCTTTTCGCTGTCGGTAATGGCTTCCCGGCGGGTTTCCGGGGTAATTAAACGATCGAACCCACCACTTTGGCCCGACAGGACCAGGGTCTCTGTGCGCAAGCGTTGCAGCTGGCTATCATAAATGTTGAGTTGCATGGTACTGCCGGCCGGGCCTCGCATATCCAGCTGGATATCACTGCCACCTTGCACTGTGTAGGCAACCTGACTGGCTTCATCGAGCTGATAATAGTAGCTGTGTAAGGGCGCAATGATCTGACCCTGTTGGTCACGCCAGGTGGTGATCATCTCCGTTTGGGAGTGGATCACTAACAGTCCGGGTTGTAACTCTGGGAGCAAAAAGCGTGTCGGGTCGTCAGTGCTCGTCAGGTTAAGAGTTTGCGGTGCCTGGCGCTGTGTGAGATCGTGCCATATCAGCTGTAAATCGCTAACATCGCCCTGTGTTTGTACGCTTAAACTACCTGTGTTGGTCAGGCGAATTGAGGCGGACAGACCTGCTCGGGTATAGTATCCATCCAAATCAAATTGCTCGGCAGAAAAATCGTAAGTGATCACGTTGTAAGGCAGAGATTCATACAGAATATCGGCGTCAAAATCGATCCCCGGGATCCCTTGCGGGGCGAGCTTTCGCCAGTCGTAAGAGACGGCGTTGGCAACTTGCTGAGGCTGCAAACCGCTGCTGCCAAGTGTGTGGTAGCTGGTCATCCGCTCCCGCCACTGCTCGGGCAACTTAAGCCAGGTGCGGGTAACATCGTCCGCATTGGTAGGGGTTTTACCATGAATACGCACCACCACACCGCGCAGGCTGGGTTCTTCGGGAATTAATCGCAGGGAAATTTTACTGGCCCGGGTCAGTTGTTGCCAGTCGACGTAAAATGACTGGCCAGATGTTACGGCCAGTGCCTGCCTGTCTTCAATCAGTTGTTTAACCTGCTGCTGACCTTCTTCCAGTGCAAGTTTAGAGGCGTGATGATAGACATGCTTTTCCAGTTCGTTGTCCTGACTGTCCAGCAAGCGATATTCAATGGCATAATTGATGGGTCGGTCAAACACAGTTTGGCTGGCAAAAATGGCATTCGACAACACCCGGATTGCAACGGTCCTGGAAGTGGGGAACGTATAAATGAGCGGGCGGTCCGGGCTGAG
The DNA here is from genome assembly GCF_021532535.1 of Pseudoalteromonas sp. DL2-H2.2. NCBI lineage: Bacteria > Pseudomonadati > Pseudomonadota > Gammaproteobacteria > Alteromonadales > Pseudoalteromonadaceae > Pseudoalteromonas > Pseudoalteromonas sp. DL2-H2.2. The sequence continues at coordinate 119,912 of NZ_JAKGBD010000011.1, forward strand.
CCAGTGCACCACCGAACGAGTTTCCTCTTCACTGCGCGCCGCAATGCGCTCAGCTGAATTCAGCCAGACGTATACATGCAGTGCCATACGGTATCCTGCTAGCAATAACATGATTAACAGCAGGGCTTGCAACAGACGTTTAATCCAGTACATTTGGCCCTCCCTGCATCATGTTTTCAAGCGCCTCGAGGGTGATCAATCGGTTACGCTGAGCAAGGTACACAGCCGCGGTTTTGCCGGCCAGTTGCACGTGCAAGCCAAGTAATTGGTTGTCAGACAGGCGGATAGCCTGCAACTGACAGCGCGGCAGCTCATCACAGAGTGCGCTTAGCCAGGGCAGATGCTGGGTTTGTGCGTAGCGTCCTATGTTCCTGTTGAGCTTTTGCATTTGCTCGTCTGATAGCTTAATCCAGTCATCTGGTCCGGTGGCCGCAAGGCGCAGTGGTATAAACCGGGGCATGGCGGATACGGCGAGTAACCTTTCCTGCAGCGCTTGTTCAGAAACGGCATAGTGTTGCTTAAAGTCTGAGGCCAGCCACAGGGTGGCCAGTTCACTGTCGGGACTGAACAGGCGATAGCCCGACTGCGGGGACGAGCCAATCTCCAGTCCCCGGGTGGCAATCTGACCCGATACTTTTTCGACACTAATACCCAATCGCGCCATGGCCTTACGCAGAGCATTTATGGTGGAGGTATGACGAAAATCAGGCTGGGTAAATTGATAGGCAAGGGCGCTCGGACGGATCTGTGACGGTGCACTGTGGCTGCGTACCTGCAAGCTCAATACCGGCATACCCGGGTTATGACGCACCGCACTTTGGTGCACCACATTATACAGCGTTCGTGTATTGGTAGGTGCCATCACATTTGCCTCTTCACTGGCATAAGGGTGAGCACCGGCAATGAGCAGTGCGCGCGCACCACTGGTCTGAAACAAGTCCGTCGCAAACTGCAAGGTATTACTTTCGAACAGGGGCCGGGGCACTTGAATGGTCAACGGCTGGGTGGTATTGAGGTTGATAGCGTAAAACCCCTGTCCTTGCTGATAGTAGTTTATTTCAGGTAAAGGACTGATGACCACCAGGCGATGAGCATTGTTTATGATCAGTTGCAGTCGATAGCCCACCATATTGGCGAGCCGGTTAAGTTGCTCCAGGCGATTAAGGTCATCTTCATTGATAGCGCGTGAGCGTAAGGCATGAGACAGCTTAAAAAGGGGGTCAAGTACTTCGTATTCCCACAATGCCGCTTCATTTTCTTCGAGCATACGAAAATGACCACTGCCCTTGGCGCTGATATGCTGAGAAAACTGAGTTACCAGTTCGTCCAGTGGCAGGCTAAGCTGCTCAACGGGATATTGCACCGCATTGGCGTTGCTTCTTGCTGTATGTGAAAGCAGCGTGGAGTAACTCAGGTTGTCAAAAAAGGTTTCCAGCATGGCGCCCTGATAACCCGGATAGGGCAGATTGTTTTCGCTGAGCAGACCAAACTGGCTGCGTTCAAACCCCAGCAACCGCGTTAGCTGGCGCTGTGACAGTGACTCGGGTAGCTGATTGTAGATCCAAAACTGGCTTTGCTCTGCAAAGCGTGTGAGCTTTAACTGTGGCCGGGTATATTGGTTAATAGCCCTCAGCTGAAGCACTTCGTTACTGTTCAGGGCGGCAATAAAGGCCTGATAATAGGCACTTTGAGGGCGTGTTTGCTGGCTTGCCACAGAGGGCGTTACCCGGGTGCCGAGCGCCAGGGCTCTGCTGCCTAAAATGGCAAAAAGCTGCCCGGCCGCATCGCCTGCCAGGCGTTCACTGGTCGGGTAGGGCACCGTGACTATGTGCTCTCGCACGGGAGATTTAGCAAGGGCAAAAAAGCCTCTTGGGTGCGTTGTCTGGGTGTCTTTGATCACCAAAGTCGCCGGGTTATCGATCAGTGCAAAACCCAGATCCGCCAGCACCTGCGCGGCGCGCTGCTGAGTATCCGGGTCCTGGCGATTTTCATTCAGTAACCTGATAGCGCCCCTGAAGCGTTGTATCTGTTGGGCTTGCTGGTAGTGACTGAGGTTCAGCAAATCGTATCTTGCTGTATAAAGATAGCTTTTGTATTCGCTGACATGATGGCTCAGCGGTGCGCTTTGGACTTTTTCTACCTCGATGGGCTGCGCCGGGGGTTGGATCAGCGACGGCACAAACATGATGGCAAAGCCAATGCCAAATGCCAGTAAGCCGCCGACCATCGAGGTCTGGAAAGTGGCACGCAGCACCAGACCCAGGGCATTTTTCTGATAAATTTTGAGTGCCAGTAACGTTGATAACATATAGCCAAAGGCAAAGGTATCCGTGGCTTTGAGGGTTGGGAAATAGTCAACCACGAAGTAATTGAGCACGAGCTTGTAGAAAAAGCCGATATTGAAAAACAATAGTAGCAGCCGTGCCCCTTCGAAATTAGCATGTTTGAGGCGGGTCAGATTGAGCAAGATGGCACCGAGCGATAAGATCACTGTGGTTTCGATAAAGGTGGTGATCAGTTTACTGGGCTGCATAAGTTGCAGTGCCAGCAAGGCCGGCAGCATGATGCCATTAAACTCCCAGCCGTAGCGGATATTAGCCCGGGAGGCCAAAAAGGCGGTGATCACCAGAATGATGTAGGCTTTGGGCGCAGCCAGTATAGAGGCAGCAACGGCTTCATACATGATGGCCAGGTTCGCAATACTGAAATTGGTAAACGGCATCAGGACAAAGCGCACTAAGATAAAGGTTATGGCCAGCTGTATGAGCGTTACCCGCATACCATACCGAAAACCCCCATTCCACATCACGTTGGCGGTCAGTGCAATGATCACCAGGCCCAGGCTATACAGCTGTCCGGCGTAATCAAAGGTAATGTCCCACAGCGCCAGTACCTGGCCAATCTGGGGCCAGAACAAGGTATCCATAAATACCCTGACCAGAATACTGATCAAAATAATGGCAAAGAACCTGTCCCGGCCAAACATTTCGGCATACCCCAGCCGCTCCATCGCCACTTTGGCGCTGCATCGCATTAGTACATAGACCACAATGGCTTCAAGGACAATGACCACGGCGGAGACCGGGCTGACAATCAGTAAAGGCACCAGATAGCCGGGCACCACCAAACCGGTAAGCGGAAAGCCAAACCGCAGGTTCAGCATACATACCACGGCAATTCCCACCCAGACGGTGGTGATAACAGATTGGCCGAGTCCGCTGCCATCCGGGAAAAGTGGTAACACCCAGTCCATTACAGCGTGTGCTCCTCGTTGCTGTCTTCATTGTTATCGGGGGAGACCGACGCCAGCTGACTGAGCAGCGCATGGGGGTCTTCCAGTTGTTGTAGCAAGGTGGTGATGTCGATAAATTCAAATAAGATCCCGGCTACCGAAAAGGGCTCGCCTATGGTACTGCTGACCTGACTGGCTGAGATAGAGCGAATATTCAAAATATAAGTGTCTTTACCAAGCGTGGCAGGCAGAAACAGCTCACCCTGTTGCAGGGTCAGATAGCGCAGCTTACCTTTAAGCGTTTCCTTTGGCATGGCAATGATTTTGTCCAGCAGATCCAGCGCCGTCATTTCGAACAGTGCGAGGTGGTGCTTTTTCGCCAGTTGTTCGAGCGGCTGATTGGTCTGCACCACCTGGCCAAATAAATTAAACAACACCGCAGCGGTGCGGATCTGGTTAAAGACCTGCTCCAGCGTAGACAGTTTTTGTTCCATTTCACCGATGGCGGTTCTCACTTTCTGGCTCAGGGGTTTTTCGAGCGTCAGTGTCAGTGCCCGGGTTAAGGGACTCAAGGTGGCACGTTGCTGGTTTTGCAGCATTCTGTAGTGGAATAACAGCTCGCCAATCTGACTGGCAAAGCGGTTGACGTTTTTGACAAATGCCTTCTCGTCGAAATGCTCGTTAGGGATCACCGTCATGGCCCAGAATCCCCGAATGTCGCCTGCGTACATCAAAGGCACGACAAATTGCCGCTCCTGCTCCTGAAGACCAGTGAAAAAGGGTCGGGCGGTTTGCACTGCGCCAAACGCTTTAATGGCATCTGAATAGGGTGGGCGCTGATAATCCCGGCGCTGCTCTAAGATATCTTCGATATTGCAGTTAATAGCGCGGATCTCTTCAAGCCGGTGATCGCCTTCAAGGCGTGCGAGAAAAATCGAGCGGTTTAGGGCAAGTTGCTGATTAACTAAGGTAATAATGGCATCCCAAGGGGTGCTCTCGGTACTGATTGAACGCGGCAGATAGCGACCCATCATGCGCTGGTGGACATTGGCAATGAGTTCCAGTAGCTCGTTTTCTTCAAGCCATTTGCGCGAGAAAAACACCCACAACATGGTCATCACATTGATCACCAGCAGCTGGCCGATTGGCAGCAGGTAATGTGCAAACAGCAATACCAGATAACTGCTCAGCAGGCCGACGGCGGACAGGCCAACGGCAATAATAATACTCAGGGTCAACGTGTTTTTTTGATAAATGATCAACAGCAGCGCCAGTAAGCTCAGTTGTAGCACAACGGATTGCCACTGTGCCAGGCGCGTGACCAATTGTGATTTGGCCATGCTATCTGCAACATAGGCGTGCAGGTAAACGGGGTTATTGGCACCTTGTAACTTGGGGGCTCGCAGCGGCACGCTAAAGCCTAACTGTTGTTGGGCAATGAGTACCACTTTGCCAGCCAGCTGGCTGATGAGTACATCTTCCTCCAGCAGCCGGGTGCTCGAAAATTTGGGCAGGGCACTGGGCGCCAGCGCGAAGTTGATCAGCTTACCTGTGTTGTTTTGCTGTGGCCCGTAAATACGCTCCCAAACATTCTGACATTGTGACTGCGGCTTGCCGAGTACCATATTATACCCCAGCCAGGGTTGTACGGCTGGCAGACAATAACGCGGATCGGCAAAGGGGAAGTACACATTAGCAAAAGACATGCTTTGTTTGGAGGCAACGTCGGATAGCACCACGATGGCTTTAACATCCTGGGTGAGCAACTGGCTGATAAGGCTTGACTGCTGATGTTGCAGATTGGCAGACTCGATCACCACAATGTCACTGCTTTGCTGCTCAAACAGCTGATTAAACTGGCTATATACATAGGCATTCAGGCGCGCAAACGAGCCGTGTATGGCAATCACCAGCACCACCATAAATAGCAGCAAAATCGACCAGAATGGCTTTTGCCGTTTAATCATAAAAACTTGTTGTTTGAGCGACACACGCCCCCCGAGTTAGTGTGGTTACGTTAGTCGTAAGCAGAAAAATGCAGTGTCAGTGTCACTGAGTTACTGGTCTGTACGGCGATAAAGTCCATCCCATGCATACGTTCTGCCTGCCATAACCCATTGTTTAGACTAAGGGGTTTTTGCCAGGAGATCAATGCGAGCTGGTCCAACATGAGGGTTGCTTCGCCATTCTCAGGTGGTGCCTGCTTAAATGCCAGTTTAACTGCACGTGCTGGCAGCTGTTCCGGGCCCAGGGTCTGACTGTCGTCGGGCAGGCTGATATCGTGTCGGAAAGTTTTCCAGTCGTAGCTGCCAGGTTCAATCAAACTGACTTCTTCACTGGAGAACTCCAGGTTATCCTCGGCGGTGACTATGGTCAGCTCAGCGCTCACGTCTCCTGCGTTATCTCCTTTGGCATAGCCAAACAGGCTCAGATCGGAGTAAGCCTGAAGTGTAGACTCAGCGGGTGTGATGGGCATAGTCCGCAGCGTTTGTTTAAAGGGCATGCGCAGCGGGCGATTATTAAACTGAGTACGTGACAGGCACATGCCCTGCAATCCGCGCATGGCACCAGTCAGGCAGGGGGTGATGTCATCGCTTTCATGTTCCCAGCGGGTTACTTCATTGGTCTCGGTATCGTTGTCCCAGTCTTCGAAATCGCCAAACCACATTAAATCCCGACCAAGGGTCATATCAGGCGTGCCTGTGCTACTGATCTTACTTAAGAAGGCATGACTGGGAGCGTATTCGCGCAGATCAATAATGTGCTCGCCAGAGGGTAAAGTCAGAGTAACGGTATCAATCTCCTGGGGGACAGGGGCTTGGTGAAAATACACATCGCCAAATCCAGGCCCCGGGACAATCGCAACTTCAGGACCTGAAAACTCGGCCAGACGGCGGATCAGGTAGTCACTTAAAAACCCACCAACCAGTTTGGGTTGGTAGTCTTCGAGGTACACAGGATAGGCTCTTGCAGCTTGTGTTTTCGGTGTTTGTGACGGGTCGATGGTGACTGACACGGCTACGCCCAGCAAGGTCTCATGACGATTCTGTTCGAACACAAAGTTACCCAGTCCGAGCAAGGCGGGTACCCCGTTATAAAGTGCAAAGCCCTGCGCAACGTGCGGGTGGTGGGCTATCATCAGATCGGGCTCCCGGCGGCTGACAAACTCAAAGCGGTTGTCGATATAACGCGTCGGGGCATAAGAATACTCATCACCACCGTGCAGCTGAACGATGGCATAATCACTGCTATCTCTGGCTTGTTCCACTGCGGCTCTGAGTGCGGTGCTGTCGGTCAGATCGGCAGCCCCCCCTTTGTTGGCAGTGGCAATATAAGTGACAAGGTGATCCTCGCCGGTAATAGACGTGGCCGATACCAGTCCCAGCGTGGTGTTACCCACTTCAACCAATCTGGGTGCATAAGCCTCTGCGGTGTTATTACCAGCACCACTGTGGCTGAACCCCGCTTGCTCGACATATTTTAGGGTGTCTTCCAGCCCCTGTTGCTGATAGTCAAACACGTGGTTATTGCCAAGCGCGACATAGTCGATACCTATCTCGGTTAATCCCTGCAAAGTGTCTGGCAGTGAGAAAAAGGCGAATTCTTTGCTTGGGTGCACTGTGGTGGGGACTGCAAGGACCGGAGATTCAAGGTTGACCGAGGCAAAGTCGGCACTCGTCATTATAGGTTTGACGAACTGTGTCAGAGCAATGGCACTGCTGGCCGCGTTGCCGGGCCTGATCATGGCTTCTTCGACATCTGGTAACAGGTTACCCATGGTGGTCAATGAAGGGTCCATGTAACGCCGACCAAACATTGTATCTCCGCCAAACATCAACTCGCTGCTGGTGGCAGTGAGGGGCTTTAACTGAACTGCCAATGGGTTATCCTGATAATCACGGCTGTTAACCGTGATCACCGCGCGTTGATAGCCGGGTTTGGTCAGGGTTAAGGTCAGCATACCTGTATTGAGATCTGTCAGGGTCAGCTGGCCCTGTTCATCTGTGCGATACTGGCTGCCCAACGCTTCTACGCTGACGTCTGACAGGGCTGTATCGCCCGATCCTTGCAATTGCAGGTTTAAGCCTCGTTGTTGGTCTTGTTGTGCTTGCTCTTGTTGCTGTTGCTGCTCTTGCTCTTGTGCCTGCGTCGGGCCACTCTCATAAGGGTCTTCCACAGAACACGCGCTCAAAAAAGAAAAAACAGGAACAAATGGAAGTAATTTGTAAATATTCAAGGAGGCCCCTTAACCTGTACGGCTTAATAACTAGGTCTTTTGTATTGTAAATTGATTATTAACCTTTCTGCAATCGTTAACTGCGATTATTGCAGCCACCAAAGGCCCGTATTTTTACCTACTACTTTATAAGAGTAAGCGGTTATTTTTATTATAGTTGTTTTGGTCAAAATCTCTGTCCAAAAATGTTTACGTTTTGCTAGTCTGAGGTCTATTCTTAGAGTATGATCCCGGCAAAAGGTAGAAAACCGTTTTGAGGAACAAATGCGTTTAGAAATTCACTGTGCCGATCGGATCGGTATTGCGCAGGAAATTTTGAATATCCTGGTGAAATACCGGGTTGACCTAAAAGGAATAGAAGTTGATTCCGTCAATTGCAGAATGTATGTGAGTTTCCCCCCCATTGAGTTTGAACAGTTTCAGAAGATTATGCCTGAGATCAGGTTGATTGATGGGGTTGAGGATGTCAGAACGACGGCTTTTTTGCCTTCTGAGCGTGAGCACAACGAACTGAACACTTTGCTCAGTGCGCTCCCCGACGGCGTTATTTCGATTGATGCAAAGGGCTGGGTGCGCCACTGTAACGATGCGGCGTGCCGTGACCTGAACCAGCCTGAGCCGGAGATCATCGGGGCGAACATTAATAACCTGCTGAAAGGGTTTAACTTTACGCGCTGGCTGGAAGGCAAAGATGTATTGGGTCAGACAACCCGGGTTGAAGTGGGTGGTGAAGACTTTATTGCCGACATTTTACCTATTTCTGTACCGCAAGGCCCCGAAGGGGATGTGCTGGCCGGTGCGGTGATCAACATAAAATCGCAAAGCCGGCTCGGTCAGCAGGTCAGTGCGTTTCGTCGCTACGGACAGGAGAGCTTTGCGGCAATTCACAGCCAGAGTACCGCCATGCGCAGAGTGGTTCGTGAGGCGCGCAAAATGGCTCAACTGGAAGCGCCTATTCTAATTACCGGTGAAACGGGTACAGGTAAAGAACTACTGGCCCGCGCCTGTCATTATGCTTCCAATCGCTCATTGAAACCTTTTATTGCCCTGTCGTGTGCTTCACTCCCGGATGATGTCGCGGAATCCGAACTATTTGGTTATGCCGGTTATGAGGAAAACAGTGCACCCAAACGGGGTGTGCTGGAGCAGGCCGATGGTGGCACTGTGTTCCTTGATGAAGTTGGCGAGATGTCTACGCAGTTACAAACCAAGTTACTGCGCTTCTTGCAAGATGGCACTTTCCGTAAAGTGGGCGATGAGAATGAAGTGAAGGTCAACGTACGTATCATTGCTGCAACGCAAAAAGATTTACCAGCAATGGTGCAGGAAGGCAGTTTCCGTGAAGATCTCTACTATCGCATCAATGTACTGACACTGGAGATAGCCCCATTACGTGACCGTAAGGCCGATATCAAGTCTCTGGCCGAACATTTCATTTCAAAATATGCACAGCAAAGTGGTCATTCAACACCGGCGCTGGATGAAGAATGCCTGCAATTTCTGGAGCAATACCCCTGGCCGGGTAATGTCAGACAGCTGGAAAATGCCATTTATCGTGCGGTGTCTATGTTAGACGACAACGAGCTGCGTATTGAACACTTGCAGTTGCCTACCTTCACCCATGACCTGGGTTATCTGGAGTCGGATTTTGAGGGCACGCTGGAGCAGGCGGTTAAGCGGTTTGAAGCAACACTACTGCGTAAACTCTATCCGGCCTACCCGAGCTCACGCCAACTGGCTAAAAGGTTAGGGTTGAGCCACACCGCGGTGGCTAATAAGCTCAGAGAATATGGCATTAATCGCAAAACCGTAAAAGTATAATCAAAGGGGCGTCACGCCCCTTTTTGTCACTGGGGCTGTTATTGCTTGGTGCCCATATTTTTGGTTACGCCATCCAGCTTAATGTCCTCAATGCCTTGCTCGGTAAACTTGATGGTCACGCTGAGGTTATTGCGTACCAGAAAATAATCAATATCATCCAGGCGCAGCACATAGTCTCCTTTCACGGGACTCATAAATTGCTTCTTAAACAGCTCAAGCTTATGTTCACCAAGCTGCCAGCTGAACCCTTCGATAAAGCCGGGATTAAACTCCTGAACCCAGACCTTAGAGTCATCTTTACTAAGCGTAATGGCAATGGAATAGGACTCTGGGAGCTGTGCCATGTCATAGCTGCGCTCACCAATACGAAATTTTTGCGTGTCACTTTGCCAGCCGAAGCCAAAGTTAAAGTCCTTTTCTATGCCGGTGGGATAAACCAGTTGACCTTTGCCGGGCAAATCAAAGTCAGCCCAGGCATGCCCGGTACTGAATAAGGTCAATAAATACACGAGCTTGGTTATATATTTCATTAAGTTACACTCTTTTAAGTCTTGCCTAAAAGTTAATGCACAAACGCACTTTTCGCAAGTTACGCGTGTGCAGTGTGGTTTAATTCCTGCTTGTTGTGAAACCCGGCTGTGCTAAACTCGGATTTTATGCTAACTGGTTGGACCAATGTTATGAATTTGTATTTCCGATTGTTGTGGTTATTCTGGCGGATCTGTCAGAATAAAACCACGCAACCTTTACTGGATGTGATTGATATTAATTTCAGAGCGCTGCCGAGTGATTGTGATATTAATTTGCACCTGACCAACTCGCGTTACCTTGCCATGATGGACCTGGCGCGCACCTGGATGACTGAGCGGGTGGGGCTATTTAGTGCGATTATGAAACGTCGCTGGTTTCCCATTGTGAATGCCACTGCCATTACTTATATCCGCGATATCAAGCCACTTCAGGAGTTTACGGTATCGACCCGGTTAGTTGGCTGGGATCACAAATACTTTTATATTGAGCAGAAGTTTCACTCAGAGCGAGGTTTGCACGCTATCGCCTATGTACGTGGCGTATTCAGAAGCCGTCAGGGTGTGATCAGTGTGGAAGAAATGCTGGAAGTTGCCGGGTTCAAAGGTGAAGCGCCTATTTTGCCAGAAGAAATTGTGCACTGGAAAGCCATGTTGGAACAGAAAAAAGCACGCAACGCGAAGGTTGCATAAAGGGCCTGTGTGATGGCCCCTGGGGATTGAGAAAGTAACTCTGTAGTGTGCCCACACAGTGTGGGCACCTTAAATCGTTAGAACTTGTATTTAACACCGAACATGGCAACAATCGGGTCTAACTCAACGTCTGAAGTTAGCGCTTGCTTGCCGTCTGCGTAAACGGTTGCATCCGTGTTGATGTCCATTTTAGAAACCATGGCATGCAGGCCCCATTTGTCGTTCAGGTCGTAGTTGAAGCCGACCTGAAGTGCGACACCGAAAGAGCTATCCAGCTCCACCTTTACGTCATCTGTACCCAAAACACCCTTAAGTGCAGCACTGGCCTCTTCATCAAAGAATACGGTGTAGTTCAAGCCTGCGCCGATGAACGGACGGAACTTCTCATTGGCGCCAAAAAAGTGGTACTGAGCCAGCAATGTAGGCGGCAAGTGCTTTACAGAGGCAATTTCTACGCCGCCCAGTTGTGTGTTTGGACTACCCGGAATATAACCTTCGCCTTCAACCGTATGAGAAAACGGGGTGGCTGCAATTAATTCAAATACAATGTTGTCGTTGTACTGGTAGTCAAAGGTAATACCCAGTTGTGTGTCTGAGTCAGCGACCAGGCCTGCTGTTTTGATTTCATTCAACGCTGATGCTGTGTCACTAGGATTAACATTAATCGCACCTACATTCACGCTGAGCTGAGCCTGAGCTAGTGGAGCAGTTAGCATAAGCGTAGATAGGATAGCGGCAGTAAATTTTTTCATTTTCATCTCCTGAACCTGTACAAGGCAAATCTTTTTGTTGCAGCTATCATAGGCCGATGCGTTTTTTCAAAAGCTGTTCTAGATCAATATTCAAATTGCGAAATTTCAGAAAAAATTGAAAATTTGATTTAGATTAAGTTTTTCAGCCAGATTTACCGACTCAGGCAGCTAGTTATCCTGAATAAGCTCAGTTTCACACCCGCCAAGTTGCTTTAATAGTTCATCAAGGTGGCGTTTGGTGGCGTCATTGAGCATGTCGCGGTTAAAGCGCAGGGCCAGTTGGCACATTTTGGTGTCAACAAAGCCTTCGACTGCCACAATACGTACAGGCACGGCGTATAAAGGTGAGATCAATAAATTGCCGCCGTTGAGTTCGAATACATCCAGCTCCAGCTCATAGGTATTAAACAAGTGCATTTCGCGGCTGTAGGGGGATTGCAGCAACATACCGGATTGGCTGATGTTTTTAACCTGGCCGGACAGGGTTCGGCTGCCGGTGCGGATCCGCACGCTGTGCTCAGGCAACCCGGATAAGCGTACCGCGCCACGACGACTGATGGTGTTCCAGGACTTATGAACTGTTTCCTCAAGCTTGTCGGCGGTAAAGGGTTTCATCATATATTGTGAGACCCCGTTTTGAATGGCACACACCACATGCTCTCTGTCGCCCAGTGAACTCATCATAATAAAAGGTGTTTTGCTGTGCTTTTTTGATTTTCTCACCCGTTTAAGCAGCTCTTCACCATCCAGGTTGGGCATTTGCCAGTCGGCAATGATGATGTCGATATGTCGGGCATCCAGCAACTCCAGGGCTTCTTTGCCATCTTCTGCGGTGTAGACGTTTTCGGCACCAAGGCGGTTGACTAAGGTTGTACGTACCAGATTTCTAACCAGCTGGCAGTCGTCGACGACCAAGAAACTGACTTCCTGCATTACTAGTTCCTTATCTTGCAGTAAATAGAACGGAGTCGTGATCTGTAGGAGCTCCAGGTTAGGCTAACAATACTAACCTTTACATACTTAGTTCTAGCATACGCAGAGCAATTGACAACCTGTTATCGAAATTGACCAATATATTACGCTCTGCTTGGCTTTATTGAGTCCTGTGCAATACATATTTGTCACAAAATTGCCTTGCAGTCGACATGAACTGGTCATGCTCAGGCGCTGTAATCGAGAGCAACTGAGCAACCTCAGGACATGGAATGATCAGGCTGCGCCTTAATGCAGCTATGCCTGTTGTTGCTTTTATATCAGAACACAGGAACTGTATGTTATGCCTTCCCACGCAATAAAACCTTCGGTCAAACACAATACCAATAGCAATACGGTAAAAACGCTGCGACGCTTAATCAACGCGCCCTCTGTTACACCGGATGATGCGGGTACCATTGACTATCTGGCGGAACGTCTGGCGACACTGGGCTTTGAATACACGCACCTCGATTGCAATGGGGTACGTAATCTGGTTGCCTGGCGTGAGTTTGGCCCAGGACCTGTGATGGCCTTTGCAGGCCATGTTGATGTCGTTCCTGCGAATCCACAGGGCTGGGTTGCACACCCTTTTGCCGCTGCCGTGATAGATGGCGTGATTTACGGGCGGGGCGCTGCCGATATGAAAGGAGGCGTTGCTGCCATGTTGAGTGCAACCGAGTACTTGTGTGAGCGGGCGCAGCAGTGCCAGGGCACCTTATTTTGGCTCATTACCTCAGATGAAGAGGGGGAAGCTGAGTATGGCTCAAAAATCATGGCCGAACATCTGGCGCGACAGGCGATTGTGCTTGATGCCTGCCTGGTTGGTGAACCCACTTCACATCAGCAAGTAGGTGACACCATTAAAAATGGTCGTCGTGGCGCGATTTCGGGGCGAATACAGATCAGCGGGAAAGCAGGGCACGTTGCTTATCCTGAGCAAACCATTAATGCGGCGCATATTGCCGGTGAGCTGGTGAATGAGCTGGCCAATATCAGCTGGTGGAAAGATGTGCTGGGCTCACAAACCAGTTTGCAGGTAACCGGCCTGACGGTACCTGACATCGTTGACAACCTGGTACCGGCAAGCTGTGAAATTACCTTTAATGTGCGCTACAGCCATGCTTATAAAAGTCAGGAAATCTATCAGATAGTGGCACAGGCTTTGGCGCCGTGGCACGATAATGTCAGTGTGCAGTGGGAACGTCCCTGTGAATCCTATTATACGGGCGGGCGCGAATCGGCATGTTTTCTTAATCTGGTAGAGCAGGCTATTTTACGTGTGCGAGGACAGTTTCCGGCACTGAGCACTGCCGGAGGGACATCGGATGGTCGCTTTTTTGCCTCCAGTGAGACACAGGTGATTGAATGTGGCGTAAAGAACGACTCCATTCATCAGGTGAATGAACACGTGTCGGTGGCCGATCTCCACGCCATTGAGGAGATCTACCGCGCGATTTTATGCGATTACTTTGTCGTCTGAGTGAACTTCATTACAGCGATTATTGCGCCAGCTCGCGGCGCAATTGCGTCTGCATGGCTCTGAGTCCCTGTATTTTTTCCCTTGCTTCTTGCAGTTGCTGTGGCGGCAACTTATGTCTAATGCCCTTTTCAAGTAACGCTTCCAGTCGCTCAACCTTTTTGTCTACCGCGGCAATATAGGCCTGTTTCATCTGAGCAGAGCGGGCGGATTGATGTGCCAGGTAGGCTTGATGATCAGACAAGTCGCCCTGATAAGCAGGCTTAGGCGTAGCGGCTGAAATGGGCGGAATGTAGGGCGCGTCATCGCTGACTTCTTGCGACGGCGCATCAGGCTGTAAATTGGCGGGAGCTGTGACGGCTTTGGGTGGTGTGGCACTGCCGGCGGACAATGCCACAGCCGAAGTCGCTGTTACAGATCCTACGGGCAGCGTTTGCAGGTGCTCTTGTTGCGCCTTTTCTGAGTTCACTCGCAATGGCGAAAGAGTGTGCAAGGTCCACAATCCATAGCCCAGCCCTCCCAGGACGAGGGCAAGCAAAAGTGCTTGTATGCGACCCATTAAAGCTTCACTCCATGCTGTTGCTGCCAGTGTTTAAAGCGCTTTTGATAAGCCGCTACAGCATGCTGCGTAGTGAGCGATTCCAGCGCCCGATAACGCACGGTCTCACTGTCCTTAGGATAGTAGGCATACTGAGGCTGCTCTGCATACACAACAGCCCAACGCCCCTGAGGCGTACGTACCGGCGAAGTCGCTTTGCCTGGCTTGCTGCTAAACGCCAGCTGGGCAAGCCAGCGCTGAGTATGCTCGCGGGTAATGGCATGCAAAGCTGCTTTTTCATCCGTAGCAAATTCATTGCGACGTTTTGCCGCCTTTAGCGCAGGTAATGGGCCTCTTTTTCCAAGCTGTTTATGAAACTGCTTTGCCTCTTTCATGGTATCAAAGGTTACCGCCAGGGCTGACAGCTGAGACTGATACCTGAAATCATCGCGGTGACGTTGGTAGTAACGCTGGATTTCGCTGTCTGGGATGTTTGCTCTGAGTGCTTCCAGGTAGGGACTGCGCTCGCCATGAAGCTGCGCTTTGATCCCTAAATAAGCCAGCATGGGCGGGCGTAACAGCTCTCCTGTTGCAAGTGCGTTCAGGCGCGTCAGTGTCAGGCCCTGCTGAGCTAAAAGTGGTGTTGCTGCCGCTGCCAGGTCGGCATAATAGCGCCACTCGATTAACTGGTGCGTGAGCAAGTCGATATCGCCCTGGTGAAGGCGAAAGCGGTTTTGCATTGACTGGCTGGTCAGTAGCTGTGCCAGTGTGACTTTGGGTGTATCCAGCAGTTTAATCTGCGCCCAGTGTGCGAGCTGCTCAGGCTGGTAATCACCGTCGGCCGGATATGAACCCAAAAGACCAGATAACGCCGCTGCGTCAAAGGGGGCCTCTAGCTGTACTTTAGGCACGGATTTAAGTGCCGGGAATTGATGTATGAGCAATGTCACCATCATACGGCGAATATGATAGTCGTTGTTAAATCCGACGCTAGACTGTCGTTTGAGCAACTCGGGGTTAAGCTGGCGTGCTGTTGCCAGCAAAAATTGATTCTCAAGTAAGTGTTTGTTGAGTTCAGTACCGGATAATGCACGGTCTTGCTGTTGGTATAAAGACTGCATCAGAGCCAGCTCAGGCTTGGTCAGTTGAGTCAGGGATGCCCAACATGGCAGGCTTAAACAGCCTGCCAGGAGTAATACCAGATAATACATTTAACGTGCTACCATAGCATGGTTTAGCATGTGTACAACCATGGCTATCGCATGAGGAATAACCTGGCGAGCCGTAGTGACACGATCATAGTGATCTTCTGAGTTTAGTACGATCCCGCCCTGCGAATAGGAATAAGCACCGCCCTGGGTAAGCAATGGGCGAATGTCTTTGTTCGCGGCATCAGGGGCACTGAAGCTGGCCATGGCTTGTTTCACTAAGCTCAGGTTGTTGAGGTTTTCCTGATCATAATAGTCTTTTACCCAGGATTCCCAGCCAGCATGGTTAAGATCTGAGGTCGTCCAGGTGTGGTGCGGTTGTAGCAGATCTGTGGTGTGAAAGACGAATCCCAGGATCTGTGGATTACCGTTTTGCAAGTAGCTTTGGTACCAGTACTGGCCAAGGTTGTCGATGGGCTGGAACGGCATTTCTTCAAAGTCGTCATACATGCTGTATGTAGAGTGACTGTCTATGCGGTAGTTTTTTTCAGTAATACCATAGCTGTCATATTCACTGTCGTCGGCGCTGAACCAGCCTGTTTCACCGCCTTTACCGTCATCCAGATAGTCGCCTTTTAACCAGGTAGCCGCCATGTTGTCTATGGTGCCCCAGACAGTGAGTTTGTCATAATTATAACCACCAAAATCGTTACCATGGACGTCAGCACCTTGGGTGTGGTTTTGGAAGTGCCAGTAGCTGGTGTATTTGACAATGCTTTCGGCTGCACCCCACAAAGGTGCCTGGACACAGTCGCCTGTAATCGCGCCACAGAAGAAAGTGTCTTCAAAGTCATCAACATCATAGGCGGCTTGTCCCATGACTTCGGCCAGCTGAGAGACGCTCATGCCGTGTGACTGGGCATAAGCCTGAAGCTTGGCATATTGGGTTGTCGACGGATTTTGTGCCATGTAGTTGACGGCATCGATAACGATACGTTTGTGCGTTTCCTGACTAAAGGCCTGTGCCCCGGTGGAGGCGAGTGTCAGCGCACAGAGTAATAATTGTATTTTCATTGTAGTGTTATTCCTGAGTTAGAATTTACGCTCTATCAGAGCAGCGGGCATTACAATGCCCTTGTGTTACATTTATATTAAATATAGGTTAAATTAAATCTGGGTGTGCATGTCTTGTTGTCACGACAGAGCTCAGGTATGATTGGTATTTAATTTAGGCACATAAAAAGCCACAATAACGATGAAAATGATAAAGCTACTTTCTGCTGTGCTGCTTTGCCTGACGCAACAGGCTTTCGCTGAGCAAAGCGTTGCCAGTCAGGAAGAAGATTGGCTGGAAGACAATGGACTGGAATGGCAGTTGAGCATAGGTGCTTTTTATGTCGACATGGCACTTCCTGAGTTAATTGGCGCCGACAACTCTCCGGCACCACCTACCCTTCGAGCTGATATAAAACTACAGTACAAAAACTTTTATCTGGTGACTTACTCCGGTGACTTTTTTGGTGGTTCTGATTTAGGATATCAATTCATTCAGGAGGAAGAATGGGGTCTGGATTTCATCTATGGCAGTTATCAACTCGCTTTTACCGAAACCGGTTACTTTGACACCAGTGATCCTGTTGTTAAAGAGCTAGAAGGCATTAGAGACAGAGATCCGGATCAATCGCTGGGGGTCGCCTATTATCGCACTGTGGGTGATTACCTGGCTGTGGCTGAGCTAGTCTATGATGTATTCGGCGACACTAACGGCTGGGTGTTTCACCTAGAGGCAACGCGCAACTTTGAACTGCGCAACTGGGATCTGTGGCTTAATTTTGGCGCCAATTACTATTCGAGCAACTTTAATAACTATTTTTATGGTGTGACTGAACAAGAACGCAATGATTATCTGACGCCTTATGAGCCCGGCAGTGGCGCATCGGCGTTTGTTCAGGCACAGCTAAGCTACCCAATAGCAGAAGACTGGGAGTTCAGTGCGGGTCTGTCATTCCTAGTTGGGTCTAGTGAAGCAAAAGACAGTCCACTGCTGGAATCTAACACTGCCAGAGTACTATTTACTGGGGTGAAATATGTATTTTAAACTCACTTCAGCGATGACTATCGGCGCACTGTGTATGGCCTCTGCGGCGCATGCAGCAGCAAACGACGATAGGAAAGGGATATTACAGGTTGCACCAAATAAGTGTGTTGCACTGCACGAAGGAAGAACTTGCTACGCTGATGTGACGTTTTCAATTTCTGCGCCGCAAGTCGGGGATTATTGCATTAGAGACAGCAACTCGAAAAAGATTTTGCAGTGCTGGGCAAATGTGAGCCACTTCGAGTATCTCTTAGCTTTTGGTTCAGCGCAAAGTGTCAGCTATGAGTTAATATCTAAAACCAAGCGTGATGTATTGGCAGTGACAACCATCAATGTCAATTGGGTCCATAAGGTACGTAATAAAAAGCGCCGTTGGCAGCGCTTGTTTTAAGTTAAGATAAATGCACAGGCTAGCCTGAACTAGCCTGTTTTTGTGTTCTCTATTGGCACTGCTCAACCAGGCTTCGTAAATGTGTGCCAATATCCTCGCTTTTGCTCTGTCCCTGTTCAAGTAAAGTCTGTACTTGTTGTTGCAGCTCAGCCAGCTCGTAATTTGCCAACAGGGTTTTTAAATAAGACATCGTATCCGCACCGGCTTGCAGTAAATCAGGCAGACTTTCCAATGACAGTTCCTGATCGGCCAGGCCGGTAATGGTATCCATTAAGTCAGCCAGGTTTGCGCTGTCCTGCAGTGCACCCTCAACTTCAATCATAGCGCCCATTGGATCGCCGTTTAATTGTTTAACTACGCACCCTGCCAGGGTACCGGCCTCTGCTGATTGGCTCATCGCCGTCAGACCATGCGCCCTGATGTCTTCGATGACCTGTTCTAATTCCTGATTATTTGCCAGATATTGTTGTTCTATCTGAGTTTTAGAATCACCAAGAAAGTCACACCCTGCAAGCGCGACTAAACCGATACCACAAAATAAAAAACGCGTCATATAAGTATCCAAAATCAATCCACTTGATCGCAGTTTACTGTCTTACGGGTCGGTTGTCATTATCACAATATTGGCATTATCAGGTGCGTAAGCGTGCCCTTGTCTGACTCCGAAAGCGTGCCAGTTCTACCACATTCGAAATACCAAACAACTCGGATTTCAGAATGTTGGCAAATACATGTAACGCGCGTTTCCAGGCATTACGGACGGCCAGGGTAAATTGTGCGCCCAAATGAAGTTTCAGGACTTCGAGCAAACTATTACAAAAGACACTGATGTCCTTCACTGAAGGGGCCAAAGAAGCTATCAGGATACTCTGGTGGCGCAGGAAACGCGTCAGCTCTTGCTGGCGGGGCAAATGCATCAGGCATTGTTGCATAAAATCATGCAAGCGATACTCCAGCGACAGCATATGGCGCTCGGATTCAGGCAGCGCCATGGTGACCTTGTGTTGTTTTAACTGGTTGTAAAAGCTGACACAGAAGCAGTGAAAGTTCGGCTTCAGAGTCGTGAAAGACTGATTTAATAACTGGTACTGATAAGGTGAAATACTCATAATCGCTCCACATACGATTAGAGCGAATCCATTTGCTCAAGCAATTGTGCAGTCACATAGACATCAGCCGCTGGGCTCGCCAAAAAGCACTGCAGTAACTTGGGTAAAAGTTGTGATAGGGCACACCGAAACAGTATGGCTGCGAGCGCCCACTTTTTCAGTATAGGTAGACTTTGATCAGTTCGGCAAACTTTATTGTTGTTTGAAGTTATGTAAAGCAAATCAGCCAGACGCTCAGGTCTGGCTGCAGCCTGTCGTCAGTTACTTAATGGGGGCAAGTAGCTTCGGGTCGGTGACCAGTTGTCTGACACCGTGGGCGTGGTCTTCTTCAAAGACATTGTCCTCACACCACTGGGCCAGGCTGTTGATATCTACCTTGGCACAGGCGGGTCTGACACTCCAGGTAACCTGAAGCGGCGAACACTGCTTGTTGTTATAACTGGGTCCTGTGGTTGAACCCAGAAACTCCACTGGCTTACCGGTCGTTTGCGGGATGTATTTGGCCTGATGATAGCCATTGACTATGTTGCCATCATAGCTTAAGTCATTAAAGTCCAGAGCATCTTCGTCATTCACAACCAGAAAAACCTGGGTCTCGACGCGTAAGTCCGGATTGGCACATTCATTACTTAAACAAGAGCCCAGGCCTTTGCCGGGCGCAACGTCACATGAGCTGTGCACCCAGTGTACCTCTATGGTGTCACCTGGCTTCACGTTTTTACAGACCTTGCCTTTGGGTGCCCGCAATTCGGCCTCGGTCAGGCTGCTGGTGGCATTACATTGATAGCCTCCGTACTTACCATTGCCGGCAAATACCGAAAAATCTTTTGCTTTGTGCTCGGCGTTTTTATGAAAGTGGATGTTACACAGGTTCATTTCACTGGCTGGGGGAGCAAGCGAAAATACCCGCTTATTCTCACCATGCAGCTGGTCGATATCGCGCGGAGTTTGCGGGCCAAAGCCGTCGCAGCTATTCGCAAGGGTGTCAAAGGATAGTAGTGTTAGCGCTGTCATCGAGACGCCAATTAATGCCTTTTTCATGACTGTTTCTCCATCATTTGTATTAACTCGATGGGCCGCCAGTATAGATGTTTAACTTTTAAGAACAAGCAGAATGGTAAAATATTGTAAACCTGTAGTTTATTGTAAGTTAATTTGGATGGTTTTATTCGTTATTCTCGAGTGTTTATGTTTTTATGGTAAATTATTTGCGATCATTTGAGGTTGGCCGTGAGCGTTGAATACCCGCAAGATTGCCTGAGATATCGGGCCGTTTGAAATGGACTTTTCGGTTAAAGGACTGAACTAAGGTTGCGTATTAATACAACTCTCTCTATAATACACGCCAGTTGATGCAGCATTGACTGCACGTTGACGCGGGATGGAGCAGCCTGGTAGCTCGTCGGGCTCATAACCCGAAGGTCGTCGGTTCAAATCCGGCTCCCGCAACCAAGCTTAAGAAATGGTTCATTTCTTACAGTTCGCGCATTCATCGTAATGCGCGTTTTGCGTTTAAGCATATGCTTATTTAGGCTGATACAGCCCGCAACCAAGCTCGGCCACTGGCCACACAGTTTGTTTTTGGTGTGACGCCCCGCTTGGTTCGGGGCGTTGTTGTATCTGGAGCTAAGCAACTAAGCCCAGCCCAGAAGCAAACAGCTGAATCATTAGGGCTTTTAGGCCCTTTTTTTGTTTGTATGGAGGTAATTTGTGACAAAACTCGAGCAAGAATTAACAACTATGTTAGAGCCGGCTGTTGAAGCCTGTGGCTTCGAGTTGCTCGGTCTGGAAGTGATGCAAGCCGGTCGCCACTCGACATTGCGCATCTATATTGACCATGAAAATGGCATCAATGTGGACAATTGTGCCGATGTGAGCCGTCAGGTGAGTGCCATTTTGGATGTCGAGGACCCCATTACAAACGAATACAACCTGGAAGTGTCTTCACCTGGTGTAGACAGACCATTATTCAAACAAGCTCATTATGAGCAGGCAGTGGGCGAAGAAGTGCGTTTGCGTACTAAGCTTCCTCAGGAAGGTCGCCGCAACTTTAAAGGCGACTTAGTTGCAGTTAATGGCGATATGATCACGCTAACCGTCGATGGCCAGGAGCATCACCTTATGCTCAGCAACATCGAGCGCGCGAACATCATCGCAAAATTTTAAAAATTAGGTGCGAAGGAAAAAAGGGCAAGCGAGGCAATACTTATGGCAAAAGAAATATTATTGGTTGCAGAAGCTGTTTCCAATGAAAAAGCAGTCCCAAGAGAAAAGATTTTTGAAGCATTAGAGTTCGCACTAGCGACGGCCACCAAAAAGAAACACGATGGTGAGATCGAAGTACGCGTATCTATTGACCGTAAAACGGGCGAGTATGACACGTTCCGCCGTTGGATGGTGGTTAACCCACAAGAAGATGGCTCACTGGAAAACCCGTATGCAGAAATCACATTTGAAGCCGCTCAGGTAGAAGAGCCTGAGATCCAGCTGGGTGACTATGTTGAAGAGCAGATTGAATCAATTCAGTTTGACCGCATCACAACGCAGATGGCTAAACAGGTTATCGTACAGAAAGTACGTGAAGCTGAGCGTGCGTTGATTGTTGACGCCTACAAAGATCAAGAAGGCGAGCTGGTTACTGGCGTAGTCAAAAAAGCATCACGCGACACGGTTGTACTGGACTTGGGTAATAACGCAGAAGCCGTTATTTACCGTGAAGACATGCTGCCACGTGAAAGCTTCCGTCCGGGTGACCGTGTACGTGGCCTGCTTTACGCGGTTAAACCAGAAGCGCGTGGCGCACAGCTGTTTGTAACACGCTCTAAGCCTGAAATGTTGATGGAACTTTTCCGTATTGAAGTACCAGAAATCGGCGAAGAGATGATCGAGCTCAAAGGTGCAGCGCGTGATCCGGGATCGCGTGCTAAAATTGCGGTAAAATCAAATGATAAACGCATCGACCCTGTCGGCGCGTGTGTTGGTATGCGCGGTGCGCGTGTACAGGCTGTGTCTACCGAATTAGGTGGCGAGCGCGTTGACATCGTACTGTACGATGACAACCCGGCTCAGTTTGTGATCAACGCAATGGCGCCAGCAGAAGTAGCATCGATCGTGATGGATGAAGACACACGTACGATGGAAATCGCGGTAGAAGCCGACAACCTGGCGCAGGCGATTGGTCGTAACGGTCAAAACGTACGTCTTGCCAGCCAATTGACGGGTTGGGAACTGAACGTGATGACAGTGGAAGACATGGAGCGTAAGAGCGCAGAAGAGTCCGACAAACTGATCAATCTGTTCACCGAAGCGCTGGACATTGACGATGATTTCGCAACGTTACTGATCAACGAAGGCTTCTCAACACTTGAGGAAGTGGCCTACGTACCAGTTGCAGAGTTCCTGGAAATCAATGGTCTGGACGAAGACACAGTGGAAGAGCTGCGTAAGCGTGCAAAAGATGCATTGACGACCAAAGCGTTACGTGACGAAGAAAGCCTTGAAGGGGCTGAGCCTGCGGAAGATCTGCTGAACCTGGAAGGGTTGGATCGTCACCTGGCATTCGTGATGGCCAGCAAAGGCGTCATCACGCTGGAAGACCTGGCTGAGCAAGGCATTGACGAATTAGTCGAAATCACTGAATTATCTGAACAACAGGCGGGTGACTTGATCATGGCCGCACGTAATATTTGTTGGTTTGGTGATCAATAGTAGTTTATTAACGGGAGGTAACGCATAATATGGCAGAAGTGAGCATAGAGAAACTAGCCGAAAACATTGGTACAACTGTTGATAAATTACTCCAGCAGTTGGCAGATGCAGGGATCACCAAAGCCACTGGCGACCATGTTACTGAAAACGAGAAAGCACAATTGCTGGACCATTTGAGTAAGCAACATGGCGGCACCGGTTCGGAAGGACCGGAGCGTATGACTTTGCAACGCAAGAGCAAGAGCACATTAAGTGTGACCGGCTCGCATGGCAAAGCAAAATCCGTTCAGGTTGAGGTACGTAAAAAGCGCACTTACGTTAAAAAGAGCGCAATCGAGCAGCAAAAAGAGCAGGAAAGACTCGCTGCAGAGGAAGCTGCGCGCAAAGAAGCAGAGTTGAAAGCTCAGCAAGAAGCTGAGCAAAAAGCCAAAGAAGAAGCCGAGCGTAAGGCACAAGAGGAAGCCGAGCGTAAGGCAAAAGAGGAAGCTGAGCGCAAGGCTAAAGATGAGGCAAAACGTACAGCGCAAGCTGAACGTCAAGCGAAAGAACAGCAGAGTGAAGAAGTGGATAGCGCCCAACAAGAGAAAGAGAAACTAGAAGCAGAGCGTCTGCGCAAAGAAGCAGAAGCGACTGCCCTAAAGAAAGCAGAAGAAGAAGCCAAGCGTAAAGCAGAAGAAGCAAAGCGCTTAGCAGAAGAGAATGAAGCCCGCTGGAAAGCTGAAGAAGAAGAGCGTGCACGTCGCGAAGCTTCTGCAGATCACCACCTTACGACCTCGACTTACGCGCGTGAAGCCGAAGACGAGTCAGATGCACAGGAAGAAAAGAGTGCACGTCGTAAGAAAAAGAAAAAGCCAGCTGAAAAAGCGGCTCAGCCAGTACGTGGCAAAGGTAAAAAAGGCAAGCTTAAGGCACCTACCTCACTACAGCATGGCTTTAAAAAGCCAGTGAGTGAAGTGAAGCAGGAAGTACGCATCAGTGAGACCATTACAGTTGCTGAGCTGGCATCACGCATGGCAGTGAAAGGCGTTGAAGTGGTTAAGGCTATGATGAAGATGGGTGAAATGGTTACTATTAACCAGGTCATCGATCAGGAAACTGCGCAGGTTGTGGCCGAAGAAATGGGTCACAAAGTTGTTCTGGTAAAAGAGAATGAACTGGAAGAAAAAGTACTGAGCGAGCGTAGCGAAAGTGAAGCGCTTGAGCAACGTGCACCAGTTGTTACCGTAATGGGTCACGTTGACCACGGTAAAACTTCAACACTGGATTACATCCGTAAAGCTAAGGTTGCTGCAGGCGAGGCCGGTGGTATTACCCAGCACATTGGTGCATACCACGTTGAAACCGAAGGTGGCATGATCACTTTCCTGGATACTCCGGGACACGCAGCGTTTACCTCAATGCGTGCACGTGGTGCCAAAGCGACGGATATCGTAGTACTGGTTGTTGCGGCTGATGATGGTGTAATGCCACAGACTAAAGAAGCGGTACAACACGCCAAAGCGGCAGAAGTACCTCTGATCATCGCTGTAAACAAAATGGATAAAGAAGGCATTGACCCGGATCGTGTTAAAAACGAACTGGCTCAGCTGGACGTTATCCCTGAAGAATGGGGCGGTGATACGCAATTCGTTCACATCTCAGCGAAAACTGGTCTTGGCATTGACGACCTGCTAGAAGCGATTCTGATGCAGTCTGAACTGCTTGAGCTGAAAGCAGCACACAAAGGCATGGCGTCAGGTGTGGTTATCGAATCTCGTCTTGATAAAGGTCGTGGTCCGGTTGCAACTGTACTGGTTCAGTCTGGTGAGCTTAACCAGGGCGACATCGTGCTGTGTGGTCTGGAATATGGCCGTGTTCGTGCAATGAAAGACGAAAACGGTAAAGACATCACGACTGCAGGTCCTTCAATTCCGGTTGAGATCCTGGGTATGTCGGGTGTACCAGCTGCGGGTGACGAAGCTACTGTTGTTAAAGACGAGCGTAAGGCCCGTGAAGTTGCACTATATCGTCAGGGTAAATTCCGTGATGTGAAACTGGCGCGTCAGCAAAAAGCGAAGCTTGAAAACATGTTTACTAACATGACTGAAGGCGATGTGTCTGAAGTGAACGTCGTACTGAAAGCAGACGTACAGGGGTCAATCGAAGCTATCTCTGATTCTTTGGTTAAGCTTTCTACAGACGAAGTTAAAGTGAAGATCGTTGGTAGCGGCGTAGGTGGTATCACTGAAACTGACGCAACCCTGGCTGCTGCGTCTAACGCCATCATCGTTGGCTTTAACGTTCGTGCTGATGCCTCTGCACGTAAAGTGATTGAAGCTGAAAACCTGGACTTGCGTTACTACAGCGTAATCTACGACCTGATCGAAGAAGTGAAGCAGGCAATGTCGGGCATGCTGGCACCTGAATTCAAGCAAGAAATCATTGGTCTGGCTGAAGTACGTGACGTGTTCAAGTCGCCTAAGATCGGCTCTGTTGCGGGTTGTATGGTAACTGAAGGTGTGGTTAAACGTAGTGCACCTATCCGCGTACTGCGTGACAATGTTGTTATTTACGAAGGTGAACTTGAATCACTACGCCGCTTTAAAGATGACGTGGCAGAAGTTCGTAACGGCATGGAGTGTGGTATCGGCGTTAAGAACTATAATGACGTTAAGGTCGGTGACCAAATCGAGGTATTCGAAACCGTTGAAGTACAACGTACGTTGTAATCCAATCGGGGTTAAACCTTGAAATGGGGGCGTTAGCCCCCATTTGTGTTTGTGTTTCCTCTAGTGGGCGAGTGTATGCATTGCCCGTTTTAATGATTAAATTGAAGTGGTGAAAATGAGAGAATTTTCTCGTACTGATCGTGTTGCACAACAGATCCAAAAAGAAATTGCCGTGATTCTACAGCGTGAGATTAAAGATCCACGTTTGGGCATGGTCACCGTATCGGCTGTAGAAGTGTCGCGCGACTTGTCCTACGCCAAGGTCTTTATCACTGTGCTTGGCGGTGACGATGACAAAACCAAAGAAAATCTGTCGATTTTAAATGAAGCGACAGGCTATATCCGTTCACTGCTGGGTAAACGGATCCGCGCTCGGATCATGCCGGAGCTGCGTTTTGTGCTGGATAACTCCCTGATGGAAGGTATGCGCATCTCTAATCTGGTTGATGAAGTGATCCGCAAAGACAATGAAAAGCGTGGTGACGAAGCGCAGCCAGATACGAAAAGCGACGACGGAGAAGCCTGATGGCGCGTCGTAGTAAAGGCCGTCCAATAGACGGGATTGTGCTGCTTAACAAGCCGCAGGGGATCTCCTCCAATAAAGCGCTGCAACAAGCCAAAGGCATTTACTTTGCACAAAAAGCCGGTCACACGGGGGCACTCGATCCGCTGGCAACGGGTATGCTGCCAATCTGTTTTGGTGAAGCGACTAAGTTTACCCAGTTCCTGCTGGATACCGATAAAACCTACGTCGTGCGTGCCAAATTAGGCGAGCGTACCACGACCTCGGATTCTGATGGCGAAGTGGTTGAAACACGCCCGGTGCAGATCACTCGCGAGCAGCTAGAGCAGGACGTCGCCAGCTTCCTGGGAGAGTCGGATCAGTATCCGTCGATGTACTCAGCGCTAAAGTATCAGGGCCAACCTTTATACAAGTACGCCCGTGAAGGCATCGAGGTGCCGCGCAAGTGTCGTAAGATCAACGTCTATTCGATCACTTTGGATGAATACGACGAGCAGGCGCAAGAGATCCAGATGACGGTGCATGTCTCAAAAGGGACTTACATTCGTACCATAGTGGATGACCTGGGTGAAAAGCTTGGCTGTGGGGCGCATGTCATTATGCTGCATCGTTCTGAAGTGGGCCATTATCCGAGTGATAAAATGATCACGCTGGAAGAGCTTGAAGAAAAACTTCAGCAGGCCAAAGCTGAAGACTTGCCGCCGTCGACTTACATCGATGCGTTGTTACTCCCGATGGATACGGCGCTGGTAGATTTACCGGCGGTAGAGATCAGTGAGGAGCAGGGCGTGGCATTCAGCCACGGTCAGACCGTGGTGGTTGGTGAGCTGCCAGAGGGCGTATTAAAAGTCGTGGCTGATGGTCGTTTTGTCGGTATTGGCGAGCGCAACCAGCACGGCCATTTAAAGGCCAAGCGGGCCTTATCCAGCGCACAATAAAATTTTTTGTCAGCGGGGGTAATTGCTGATACAATGCCGCCCGCTTTGTCGCTTTGGCTGAATTAGTGATCGGCTAAAGCATTACTTAAACAATTGGAGTTTATTATGTCACTAAGCAATCAAGAAAAAGCAGAAATCGTAGCAAAATTCGCACGCGCAGAAGGCGACACTGGTTCTCCTGAAGTTCAGGTTGCACTGTTAACTGCTGATATCAACAAGCTACAAGGTCACTTCGCGAACCACAAGCATGACTTCCACTCACGTCGTGGTCTGCTACGTAAAGTAAGCCAGCGTCGTAACCTGCTTGACTACCTTAAAGGTAAGAGCGTAGAGCGTTACTCTGCACTAATCAAAGAGCTTGGCCTACGTCGCTAAGAATTTGATTATTTGTCGGATTTTTATCCGATAAGAAAAAAGGGGCTAAATCGCCCCTTTTTTTGTGGGTATATACTCAGTATACTTATGCCCGAACCTCTATTCTGGCGGTTCAGCGCCAAGTCTGCAGCCAATTGTAGTGCTTAAGCGGATCACCTAGCTCTGTTTGGTTTAATCAGTTTTATCAAATAGTTATTAGCCTTATTAGTCCGCTTAAGACTGTAATTGGTCGTTGTTGGCGCTTATATGTTATTTTTGTAAGGAATATATTTGTGCAAGCAATTATTAAAGAATTCCAACTTGGTCAACACACAGTAACCCTGGAAACAGGCGCGATTGCGCGTCAGGCTGACGGTGCTGTATTGGCCAGTATTGGCGACACTTCTGTACTAGTCACTGTTGTAGGTAAGCGTGAAGCGGCACCTGGTCAGGACTTTTTCCCTCTGACAGTAAACTATCAGGAAAAAATGTATGCGGCAGGCCGTATCCCTGGTGGCTTCCTGAAGCGTGAAGGCCGTCCTTCAGACAATGAAACGCTGATTGCGCGTCTGATCGACCGTCCAATCCGTCCTCTGTTCCCGGACGGCTTTGTAAACGAAGTACAAGTTATCGCGACAGTGGTTTCTTCAAACCCTGAAATTCAACCAGATATGGTTGCAATGATTGGTACTTCTGCAGCGCTGGCAATTTCTGGCGTGCCATTCAATGGTCCAATCGGTGCCGTGCGCGTTGGTTTCACTGATGGTCAGTACGTACTAAACCCGTCAGTAACAGAACTTGAGCAAAGCAAGCTTGATCTGGTTGTTGCTGGTACCGAAGGTGCTGTACTTATGGTTGAGTCAGAAGCTGAAATTCTGACTGAAGAGGAAATGCTGGGCGCGGTTGTATATGGTCATGAGCAATCACAGGCTATCATCAAGGCTGTGAACGAGTTTGCTGCAGAAGCAGGCAAGCCGGCTTGGGACTGGGCTGCACCAGAGAAAAATGTTGAGCTGTCTGACAAAATCGCAGCTATCGCTGAACAAAAAGTAGGTGACGCTTACCGCATCACTGATAAAGTGGCTCGTAAAGATGCACTAAGCGAAGCAAAAGCGGAAGTGGTTGAGAAGTTGACTGCTGAGCTGGCTGAAGGCGAAGCGCTGGACGAGCAGGAAGTGTCTAAGCTGTTCAGCTCACTTGAGAAGAAAATCGTACGTGGCCGTATCATTGCGGGTGAGAAGCGTATCGATGGCCGTGAACCAGATATGGTTCGTGCACTTGACGTGATGACTGGCGTATTGCCACGTACACACGGTTCAGCCATCTTCACTCGTGGTGAAACTCAGGCTTTGGTTACTGCTACCTTAGGTACAGAACGCGATTCACAAATGATGGACAACCTGATTGGCACGCAGAAGCATCACTTCATGCTGCACTATAACTTCCCTCCATTCTGTGTGGGTGAGACAGGTTTCATCGGTTCGCCTAAGCGTCGTGAAATTGGTCACGGTAACCTGGCTAAGCGTGGTGTACAAGCGGTTATGCCAACCCTTGAAGAATTCCCGTACTCTGTACGTGTGGTTTCTGAGATCACTGAATCAAACGGCTCGTCTTCAATGGCGTCTGTATGTGGTACGTCTCTGGCCCTGATGGATGCGGGTGTACCAATCAAGTCATCTGTTGCGGGTATTGCGATGGGTCTGGTTAAAGAAGGCGATGACTTTGTCGTACTTTCTGACATCCTGGGTGACGAAGACCACCTGGGTGACATGGACTTTAAAGTAGCGGGTAACAGCGCCGGTGTAACTGCACTTCAGATGGATATCAAGATCGAAGGTATCACGAAAGAAATCATGCAGATCGCACTGCGTCAGGCAAAAGCAGCACGTCTGCATATCCTGAGCGTGATGGACCAGGCAATCGCCAGCCCATCTCAGGACCTGTCTGAGTTCGCACCTCGCATCTACACTATGAGCATTCCACCGAAGAAGATTGCAGACGTAATCGGTAAAGGTGGCGCTGTGATCCGTCAGCTGACGGAAGAAACAGATACAACCATCGAAATCGAAGATGACGGTACTATTAAGATTGCTGCAACCAACGGTAACAGTGCGAAAGAAGCGATTGCTCGCATCGAAGCGCTGACTGCTGAGCTGGAAGTAGGCACTATCTACACAGGTAAAGTAAACCGTATCGTAGACTTTGGTGCATTCGTAAATGTACTGCCTGGTAAAGATGGTCTGGTACACATTTCACAGATCAGCAAAGAGCGCGTAAACAACGTAGCTGACCACCTGAGCGTTGGCCAGGAAGTGAAGGTAAAAGTACTGGAAGTAGACCGTCAGGGTCGTGTGCGTCTGAGCATCAAAGAAGCATTAGAGTCAGAAGCGGCACCTGCTGCTGAGTAAGATCTGACAAAGAAACAATGAGTTTCGATGAAAGGGGCTGAATGGCCCCTTTTTTTATGCTTTAATGATTGCTCAAACCGAGTAGCGACAAGCGGATCACCAATTCGCACCATGCCCAAAAGGGGAAATAGATTGAGACTGTTATTATTACCTTTGCTATGTATGAGTTTGCTGGGGTGTCAGTCAACTCAGCAGGCGGCGGATGTACCGAATGTAACCGTACCTTTTGCCGTGCCTCTGGCGGCCAATTTTCGCAATGAAATAGCCATTGCCAGATACAGCGAGCTGTTACAGAACAAAACATTAGATAGTGAACAGCAAGCCCAGTTGTTTTATAACCGTGGCATGCTGTACGACAGTCTGGGCCTAACCACATTGGCACGCATAGACTTCAATCGTGCCGTCAAACTAAAGCCAGACTTGGCAGAGGTCTACAACTTTCTGGGCATTCACCACACACTCAGACAAGAGTATGGCACGGCTTATGAAATGTTTGACGCGGTGCTGGAGCTGAACACAGATCATGAGTATGCCTATTTAAACCGTGGCATCGCGCTGTATTATGGTGAGCGCCCGGCGCTGGCAGTGAGTGATTTCGAATCCTTTCTAGCGCGTTCTCCTCAGGACCCGTATCGGCTGATGTGGCTTTATCTGGCTGAATCAGAAGTCGATCCAGTTGCGGCAAAAGCGGCGCTTAAGCAGCATAGCCAGGCGTTAAATAATGACGAATGGGCAACGCAATTGGTCCAGCTTTATCTGGGTGAGCTGTCTCAGCAAGCCTTTCTTGCTCAGGTGGGAGACGGTGTTAAATCGCAGCAGGAGTTTGCAGAGCGTCTATGTGAGGCCTATTTTTATCTGGCAAAACGCTATCAAGCTCAGGGCAAGACCGGCAAAGCGATTGAGTTTTTTAAACTGGCCCTGGCGACCAATGTATACGAATTTGTAGAGCATAAATATGCCCGGCTGGAGCTACAAATTATTGCCGATGAAATGAATCGGGCGGATGTAAGCTGAGCTTATGTCTTTGTTGATGCTTCGCTATGTGGTGCTGCTTGTTTGCTGCACCCTCATCGCGAGCAGCACCTTCAACCCCTGGCAAATTCACTCTCCTAACGCACGCCAGGCGCAGCTCTCTGTACTTAAACGCAGCCCGCAGAGTTTTTACCTTGATGTCCAGCGGGCGAAATTACACCTGCCTGAGTTACCAGACGACACGGTGTTAGCACTGCGTCAGCTCGGACACCCTGAGGCGGCGTTTGAATGGGCGCTTCGCCAAGTCATGCAGGGGGAGCTTCATACGGCACTGCTGTTGGCCAGTGCGCACTGGGAAGCGGTCAGTCAGCACTCCCGGCGGCGTTTATTAGAATCACTTATCGGTGCAGAGGCGGTATCTGAAGTACAGCAGTTGGCTTCTCAATTTACATTGCCTCACCCGTATATGACGCTGTCACGGATAATGCAGGGAGCACCGGCCAGTACACTGAGCGGCGCTGACCTACAGGCGCTGAAGATAAAAACGCTTGATGAGATCAGTTGGGGGAGCACTCAATGTGCCCGGCGGGTAGTGATGCTGAGCGATTCGTGGCAGGGGCTGAATAAGCTGACACAACTGAAAGCGCAGTATCTCGGAGCACCGTTGCCGTTTGCTGGCAGTTATTGTTTTGCCGATCCAGTGTATTTGGGGGCAGACTTACAGTGCCGGTTAAAAGCGCAGAAGTTCGCCTTCTGTGACTTGTTGACATTACCCGGCAGAGCCAAATGGTCATCGGCTGATCATCTGGTGCTGATGACGACGCACGGCGATGCCAATGTCAGCCGGGGTGTGATGACCTTGAGCCTGAGCAGTGACTATAATGTGTTTATTCATGAGCTGATGCACTTTAGCGGCTTTGAAGACGAATACGCCATTGGCGAATCAAAAGCTCGCTGGTTATGTGCAACTCCCGGGCTGAAAGCGCCTAATTTATATGTTGGCCATCAGCCGCCTGAAGGCTGGTATCCCAGTCGCAGTTGCGAGGCTGGGCTGTTACCCGCCTATAAGCCACAGCAAGCGATGTCTAACATGCAATATCAGAGTCTGGCTTTGACCAAGCGTTACAAAGCGCTCTGGCTGTTGGCATTTCAGCAACAAAGAAATAAACCCACCGACTTTCAGCAATTTATTCAGGTTAGATTGGCCGCAAAGGGTTAAAAGCCGAGTTTATTTATGAATTTAATCTGAATTGTTTGTAAATGTTGGCTAAAATGGCAGCGTATAGATCGAGAAAGTCTAGACAACTCAAATACTAATCAAGTATAACTGGTAAGCGTTATGTGTGATAAAAACGTGCGCTAAATAAATCAGATAGTCTATGCATAACACTAGCTACATACTGCGCGCTGTTCCGTTTATTTACGGTTATTGAAGATAAAAGGTTTTCTTTATGACATTGCTTTGGATACCCTTGCTATCCTTATTAGGCAGTTTACTCTCATCATTAACAGGTAAACTATCCCGCAATCAATCGACTGCGGTGACTTTACTTGCGCCCGGATTGGCACTTGCGTTGGCCTGCTATTTGGCACCCGACGTATTCGCCAATGAACAGCTGCGTACCACCATAGAGTGGATCCCGCTGTTGGGCTTGGAACTCTCATTCCGCTTAGATGGTTTATCACTTCTGTTCGTTTTCCTAATCCTGGGAATTGGCGTACTGGTGATCTTCTACGCGCGTTACTACCTCAGTAGTAACGACTCTATGCCCAAACTCTACGCTTACCTAATGTTGTTTATGACCGCCATGCTGGGCATTGTGATGTCTAACAACGTATTGCAACTCTGGCTGTTCTGGGAATTAACCAGTATCAGCTCATTTTTGCTGATAAGCTATTGGTGGCATAAATCCGAAGCCCGTAAAGGGGCAAAAATGGCGCTGGCGATCACTGGCGGCGGTGGTCTGGCACTGTTAGCCGGTCTGTTGCTGATAGGTGACATTGTTGGCAGTTATGACCTGGATATTATCCTGGCCAGTCGTGAGCTTATTCAGGCTCATGGCCTGTATGAACTGGCATTGATCCTGGTATTGCTGGGGGCGTTTACTAAGTCTGCGCAATTCCCGTTCCACTTCTGGTTACCTCATGCCATGGCGGCACCCACGCCTGTGAGTGCTTACTTACACTCGGCAACTATGGTGAAAGCCGGTATTTTCCTGCTTGCGCGTTTTTATCCGGCACTGGCCGGAACGGAAATTTGGTTTATTCTGGTTGGCCTGACCGGTCTTGTGACTTTGCTGGTAGGTGCTTACATCGCTTTGTTTAAGCATGACTTGAAAGGGCTACTGGCATTCTCGACCATCAGCCATTTAGGTTTGATCACTTTGCTGTTGGGTCTGGACACCGAACTGGCAACGGTGGCAGCCATCTTCCACATCATTAACCACGCGACCTTCAAAGCGTCGCTGTTTATGGCAACGGGCATCATAGATCATGAGACCGGTACGCGGGATATGCGCAAGCTCAACGGCATGTGGCGATTTATGCCGTACACAGCAACGCTGGCTATGGTCGCTGCAGCCTCTATGGCGGGTGTTCCGCTGTTGAACGGCTTCTTATCAAAAGAAATGTTCTTTGCTGAAACCTTGCACCAGCAGTTGCTTGGCTCAATGTCCTGGCTGATCCCGATTTTGGCAACCGTTGCCGCTGCCTTTTCTGTGGCATACTCAGCGCGTTTTATCCACGACGTATTCTTTAACGGGGAGCCGGTTGGCCTGCCTAAGGAGCCGCACGAAGCGCCACGCTATATGCGTGTGCCTATCGAAATTTTGGTCGCACTGTGTCTGATTGTGGGCATGTTCCCGGGCTTTATCGTTAGCGACATCCTGAATGTGGCATCGGCTGCTGTGCTAGGCACAGAGCCGCCGCAGTTTAAGATTGCAATCTGGCATGGTTTTAATCTGCCCCTGCTGATGAGTGGTATTGCAGTGTGTGGTGGTTTACTCATTTATACTCAGCGCCGCTACTTATTTGCGTTCCAGGCTTCGTTGCCGCCTATCAATGCGAAAAAAGGCTTCGAACATGCCATGTATAAGGTGGTGAGCTGGAGCCGCGCCCGCATTGATGCCATTGAAAATGGTTCATTGCAACGCTATCTGATGCTGATGCTGATGGTGGTGATGTTAAGCGCTGGTTGGCCGCTGTTCGAGATGAGTCAGCTGGTAGGCGAAAATAAACCGACTCCTATTGATGTGCACAACGCCATTGGTGCTAGCCTTCTGATGATTGGAGCCATTGGCACGGTGATCTGGCATCGCACTCGAATGGTTGCCTTGTTGATGATCTCGGTCGTAGGCCTGATGGTGGCGGTGGCGTTCACCCGTTTCTCTGCGCCGGACTTGGCCCTAACTCAGCTAACGGTAGAAGTAGTCACTATTATTCTGTTGATGCTGGCTTTATTTTTCTTACCACAAAGAACACCCAAAGAGAGCAGCTCGGTGCGCGTGTTGCGCGATTTAGGTATTGCCTCTGCGATTGGTGTCATTGTAGGAAGCATTTGCTATGCCTTAATCACACGTCCTTTGAGTTCAATTTCCGACTTCTTCCTTGCCAATGCGAAGACCGGCGGTGGCGGTACCAATGTAGTGAACGTCATCCTGGTTGATTTCCGTGGCTTTGACACCTTAGGAGAGATCACCGTGCTTGGTATTGCTGCGTTGGGTATTTATAAGCTGTTGATCAATCTGCCACTGTTTATGCCGGGTAGTGACTCAGAAGGTCGCCCATGGGCGAAAGAGCGTTATCCTATTCTGTTAGCCTCTATCTCACAGAGCTTGTTGCCGCTTGCCTTGCTGGTGTCGGTTTATATCTTCTTGCGTGGTCATAACCTGCCGGGTGGCGGCTTTATTGCTGGTCTGGTAACCGCGATTGCCTTTATCTTGCAGTATATCGCACACGGGTCGAACTGGATCTCAGAGCGCTTTACGCTTAACTACCGGAAGATCATAGCTTCGGGCATTGCGATAGCCTTGATTTCTGGCTTAGGTAGCTGGGCATTTGACCGACCGTTCCTGACCAGTTGGTTTGATTACTTTGATTTGCCGGTGATTGGTGAGATTGAGCTTGCCAGCGCATTGGTATTTGACTTGGGTGTGTATATTACGGTTGTTGGCGCGACTTTGATGATCCTGGCAAGCCTGGGTAAGTTGACAGCCAATGCACCTAAAGAAGAGGTAAATATTTAATGGAGCTATTGTATTCATCCTGCGTAGGCTTGTTAGTCGCCTGCGGTGTGTTCCTGATTTTACGAGCCCGCACCTTTCCGGTGGTCTTGGGCCTGACGATGCTGTCGTATGCAGTAAACCTATTTTTGTTTGCATCAGGCAGACTGACGATGAACAAAGCCGCGGTTTTGGGCTTTAGCGACGGGTACGCTGATCCCCTGCCGCAGGCATTGGTTTTAACCGCGATAGTGATCGGCTTTGCTATGACGGCATTTGTGGTCATTCTCGCTATCCGCGGTCGTGCAGATTTAGGTAATGATCATGTCAATGGCAGTGAAGTACCTGCAACTTCTCGTAACGCTGGTTCTCAGCGTAAGGAGCAAGGTAAAGCATGACGCAGCATTTAACTTCATTGCCAGTATTGTTGCCAATGCTGGCCGCTATTTTTATGTTAATGCCGCCCTGTGGCAAGAACCTCAGAGCGCGCCGCATTGTCTCGGTTGGGATGGGCGTGATCACGACAATAGCATCGGCAATTTTGCTGTTGATGACGCAGGAGCATGGTACTTCGGTTTACGCCATAGGTAACTGGTCTGCGCCGTTTGGTATCGTGTTAGTTGCCGATCCACTATCGGCCTTGCTGGTCACTCTAACGTCTTTCCTGGGCTTGGTCTGTGGTCTGTACAGCTGCGCCGGCGACGATGAGCGCGGCAGTTTTTTCCACCCGTTGTTACACTTCCTGGTGCTCGGGGTTAATGGGGCTTTCCTTACGGGAGATGCGTTTAACCTGTTTGTATTTTTCGAAGTCTTGTTAATTGCGTCATATTCTTTGCTAATGCACGGTGGAGATAAGCGCAACACGCGAGCAGCTTTGCAGTATGTGATCTTAAACCTGGTCGGCTCGTCCGTTTTCCTGATTGCCCTGGGGATCTTGTACGGTACATTGGGCACGCTGAATATGGCTGATATGGCACAAAAAGTAACGCTGCTGCAAGGCGATGATGTATACCTGGCTAAGATAGGTGGCTTGTTGCTGTTGGTTGTGTTTGCTCTGAAGGGCGCATTGCTTCCGCTTCACTTGTGGCTGCCTAACACCTATTCGACGGCAATGCCAGTAGTGGCTGCGTTGTTCGCAATCATGACCAAAGTAGGTGTGTACTCCATGATGCGCGTATACACCCTGATCTTTGGTGAAGAAGCGGGTGAACTAAGCCACATGGCGCAAAACTGGCTCTGGTGGCTGGCCATGGCAACCATAGTAATGGGCGCTATCGGTGTATTAGCGAGCCAGGATTTACGTAAAATGGTTGCGAATTTAGTGGTTGTATCTGTGGGTACCTTGGTTGCTCTGGTGGCTGTTCAAAGTGTACAAAGCAGCGCGG
The DNA here is from genome assembly GCF_021532535.1 of Pseudoalteromonas sp. DL2-H2.2. Classification (NCBI taxonomy): domain Bacteria; kingdom Pseudomonadati; phylum Pseudomonadota; class Gammaproteobacteria; order Alteromonadales; family Pseudoalteromonadaceae; genus Pseudoalteromonas; species Pseudoalteromonas sp. DL2-H2.2. The sequence continues at coordinate 156,126 of NZ_JAKGBD010000011.1, forward strand.
CTGCCGTGTATTACCTGGTGCACTCGACCCTGGTTAGTGCAGCTTTGTTCCTGTTAGCTGATCTGATCGCCAGACAAAGAGGCAAAGTAGCAGACAGGATCACCGCAGGCCGGCCAGTTGCACAACCTTTATTCCTTGGCGGCGCTTTCCTGATTGCCGCGGTCGCGGTCATTGGCATGCCGCCTCTATCCGGCTTTGTGGGAAAGATCTGGATTTTAAGGTCGACTCTGGACACACCTTATGGAAACTGGTTCTGGCTGGTTTATCTGGTCGCAAGTTTGGCCGTTTTGGTATCTGTGTCGAAAGCGGGCAGCACCGTTTTTTGGCACCACACCGGTAAGAGCGAAAGCGAACAAGAGCGGGCTCATCCTGCACAGATCTGTGCCGTATTATTACTGGTGATGTGCGCGCCGCTAATGGTGATTTTTGCCGGTCCTCTGAGTGAATATGCACTGCATGCAGCGCAGGAATTGCATGACTTCACGGGGCTACTGCAGGACGTGTTGGGAGGAGTGAACTAAATGCGTTTGGAAGCTAAATATAGATGGTTGCCGACTCCGTTTCGCAGCCTGATGTTGTTTGTTGTTTGGTTGCTGCTAAATAACAGCGTAGCGCCGGGGCACTTGATTTTGGCGGCTATCCTGGCCGTCGCCATTCCCCTTGTCACTTTTCCGTTTCGGACTAAACAGCCTTTGGTATTGAAGCCAGGCAAAGCTTTGCAATATCTGTTGCTGGTTCTGTACGATATTTTGATGGCAAACATTGAAGTTGCAATCAAAATTCTGGGACCGACACGAAAGTTGAAACCCGCGTTTGTGAAAGTGCCAATTGATTTGGCTCAGTCCATGCCTATTACGATCCTGGCGAGTACGGTATCGCTGACACCGGGTACAGTGAGTGCCGAAGTTTACCCCTGGCCTGAAGACATGGCTGATGGGGCTGAGCCGCAACAGCGTTACTTACTGATCCATGTGCTGGATCTGGATGACGAAGCGGCCTTGATCGAGACGATTAAAACGCGTTATGAAAAACCCATTAAGGAGATCTTTGCATGTTAGAGACGGTGATTTTGATTGTCTTTGCGATGATCGGTGTATCTTTGCTACTAAACTTGTGGCGACTTGTTGTTGGGCCTTCTATTCCGGATCGCATTCTGGCATTGGATACCATGTACATTAATACCATTGCGCTGATAGTGCTGTATGGCATGAATATGGGCACTTCGCTGTATTTCGAGGCTGCTCTATTAATTGCCTTGCTCGGCTTTGTCAGCACGGTTGCAGTATGTAAATACTTGCTGCGCGGCGATATCATTGAATAGGGGAAGCAGATGATGGAATGGGTTATTTCATTTTTATTATTGTTAGGCGGCAGTTTAGTCTTAGTTGGCTCCATAGGCTTGGTCAAAATGCCTGATTTTTTCATGCGCCTGCATGGGCCAACTAAAGCAACAACACTCGGTATGGCCTGTCTGTTGTTCGCCGCAATGGCTTATTATGGCTTTTACGGTGAAGGCGTGAGTGTAAAAGAAGTGCTTATTTCTATGTTCTTGCTGATTACCGCGCCTATCAGTGGATATATGCTGATTAAATCTGCGATTCATCACAGGTTAGATAGCATTGAGTCTACCCGTGGTAAAGATAAGATTGAGGAAGACTGAGTTTCCTTTTAATACCGAGTCGCTGTTCAACAGCGACTCTTTTTCTAGTCAACAAACCCTGTTATACGACCTGCCTGAATTTCTGATACTGTTATACCTTGTTCGTTTACACTAAATTAGTTCAATTAATGTACTATTATTGTTTGGTGTAAAAAAAATCGCGGATTAGTGTAGTCATAATTACTTAAAGCTGTCATTTTAGAATACCCAAAAAAGCGAAACTTTTGCTAAAGTTATCTAAATAAACAACCATTTGTGAGTGTTTTATATGCAGCATATGTCCATCAAGAAGAAGCTTATCCTGTTTGTGATTACGCTGGTTACCGCCCTCGTTGCCTTGTTAGTAACAACCATGTGGATAAACCTGCAAAAAGAGAACAAAACGCAAAGTAAACAGCTCAGAGAGCTGGTTTATCAGGAGATAAGAACCGGGCTAACAGCGCAGGGACAATATTATGCACAGCAGGTAGCTGAATTTATCAATTCGGCTTATCGGGTGCCATACACATTAGCAGGTGCGCTGAAAGAAACCTCAGTTAGCGAACCTCTTGCACGTAACCAGGTACAAGACCTTGTTGCAGGTGCATTGAAACAAAACCGATTTGTCTCTTCCATGTATGCCCAGTTTGAGCCCAATGGCTATGATCGACAAGATCAGGCTTATACATCCGGGGCCAGCCACTCGGCGCCAGGCGACGGTACGCTGGAGCTATATTTTACCCGAGATGCAAGTGGCATCACCCAGCACCAAATTGAATCGGCTGCCGACAAATATTTAGACAAGCGCAACGAGTTTGGGCTCAGGGAAGCCGAATGGTATCTGTGCGCGCGCGACAGTGTTGCCCCTTGTATTATGGAACCTTACCTGTACGAAATCTCTCCGGGCAATAAAATGTTGATGACCTCATTAACTGTGCCAGTTGATGCCAACGGGCGTTTTCAGGGGCTGGTCGGGGTAGATGTGAACTTACCTGTGTTTCAGCAGTTGGTCGATGAGTTATCTGAATCTCTTTATCAGGGACAGGCAAAAGTTTCTTTACTTAGTAAACTTGGGCTGGTTGTGGGTGCCAGTCACTACGATAAACTTGCCAGGCCACTGAACGAATCCGTAAATCCCAATGTGGCTGAGCAACTGCTTAACTTACACCAACAGGGTGGATTTAGCGAAATAGGTGATATGCTTGCGATTGCGGTGCCTATTGAAATCAAGCTTGCTAACACGACCTGGTCTTTAGTCATTGAATTACCCAAAGAGGTTGCGCTGGCTTCTGTCACTCAGATAGAGCAACAGATAGAGGAATCTACCAACTCATTAGGGCGTTGGATGCTGTTTTTGGGTACTGTGGTTGCGGTTGTGGCGCTTGGACTTGCTTTGGTACTGATCAATACCATTATTGGTCCGCTCACCTATATTGAAAAGCGGGTAGAGAGCCTTGCTTCCAGTGAAGGCGATCTAACTCATAAACTGGAAGTGAGTCATCATGCTGAGTTGATCTCTTTGGCCAACGGCTTCAACCGCTTCACCGATAAACTAAGAAGCATGATAGTTGACCTCAAAGAACTGGCAGAGGAGTCTTATGCTCAGTCGCATAAAACCACTGAGGCCGCGATTAATATCAAAAACAAGGTTTCTAATCAGCATCTTGAAATAGACAGTGTTGTTACAGCGATTAACGAGTTAAGTGCAACGGCAACAGAAGTGGCCAGAGCATCAGAAAAAGCCGCCTCAAGTACAAACCATGCTGTTGAAACGGTGCAGAGCAGCGAACGTAGCATAGTAAAAACGACAGAAACGGTTCAGCAAATTGCCGAGCAGGTCCTGGAAGCCAAAAACGCATTCGGGAAAGTCTCTGAGCGCAGCGGAGACATTTCTAAGATTTTGGATGTGATACGCGCCATTGCTGAACAAACCAACTTACTGGCGCTTAATGCCGCAATTGAAGCCGCGCGGGCAGGTGAGCAAGGGAGAGGCTTTGCAGTGGTTGCCGACGAGGTACGGGCATTGGCGTCAAAAACACAGGCCTCAACGGATGACATCAGTAAGCTGATTGATAATCTGCAAAGTGAAGTCACGGGCTCCGAGCAGATCATCGAAAGAACGGTTAGCCAAGGTGGGCAGGCGGTTTCATACTGCCAGGAGTCTGCCGAGTTAATGAGTAGCTTAGTGGGCGAACTAAGCAGTATCTCAAATGAGGTAACACAAATCGCGACCGCAGCAGAAGAGCAAAGCATGGTGACTGAGGAGATCAGCACCAATACAACAGGTATATCAGATGCGGCAGCTGAGTTGTCTGGTTTTGCCGATGAGGTAGAGCAGGCGGCGAGTGCAATGACGTATATAGTGGAGCAAAAGCACAAGCAGTTAAATTTACTGAAAACCTAAGTCCCGCTCCAGTCACTATGTCCGATCGAGTCAGCTCTGGTAATTACTGCCAGAGTTGACTATCATAACTGTAAATACATACAGTTGTTCTGAAGAATGAAACTTTATATTGCCGAAAAACCTTCTCTGGGCAGAGCCATTGCAGACGTATTGCCTAAGCCACATAAAAAGCATGATGGTTATATTGAAGTAGCCAATGGAGATTGTGTCACTTGGTGTATTGGTCATTTGCTGGAGCAGGCCGCTCCCGAGGACTACGACCCTAAATACAAAAAATGGCAAATGATGCATTTACCTATCATCCCAGAGCATTGGCAGTTCAAAGCCAAACCCAAAACCAAAAAGCAACTCAGTGTGGTAAAAAAACTGATCAAGCAAGCCGACAGTCTTGTCCATGCGGGTGATCCTGATAGGGAAGGTCAGTTACTGGTTGATGAGGTATTGCAAGAAGCAAAGCCGTCGGCATCTAAAAAGCAAGCCACTGAGCGACTGCTGATCAGCGATCTAAACCCTGCGGCAGTCAAGAAGTCGCTAAACCAAATGCGTACGAACCAGGAGTTTGTACCTTTAAGTGTGTCGGCTTTGGCCAGAGCAAGGGCAGACTGGCTGTATGGTATGAACCTGACCAGGGCGTATACCTTGGTCGGGCAAAAAGCAGGATTTCAGGGGGTGTTGTCAGTTGGCAGAGTACAAACGCCAGTCCTTGGTTTGGTTGTCAGGCGGGATATGGAAATAGCCAACTTTGTTTCTAAACCGTTTTTTGAGGTGCAAGCTCTGGTAAGAAAAAGCGACGGGGCAGAGTTTAGTGCCAAGTGGCAACCCAGTGAGGCATGTCAGCCATATATGGATGAGGAAGGCAGAGTGCTGGTTAAAGGGCTGGCAGAAAATGTCGCGTCAAGGATCCAGGGGCAGGACGCTCAGGTCAAAAAAATTGATGCTAAGCCAAAGAAGCACAACCCGCCTTTACCTTATAACTTATCGGCACTACAAATCGATGCCAACAAACGCTTTGGTATGTCGGCTAAACAAGTGTTGGATGTTTGTCAGGCGCTTTATGAAAGACATAAACTGATCACTTATCCCCGATCGGATAATCGCTACCTACCGAAGGGGCACTTTGGCGAGTCTAAGCAGGTATTGGATGCGGCACTAAATAACCAGGGGTTGGAAGAAGATAAAGTTGCGGGCGCAGATCTGAGCCTGAAAAGCAAATGCTGGAATGATGCAAAAGTTGAGGCGCACCACGCCATCATTCCGACAGCAAAGAAGCTAAAGACGGCCCAGTTAGGCCAGTACGAGCAGCAAGTCTACCAGCTCATTTGTACTCAGTATCTCGCGCAGTTTTATCCTGCTTATCAGTATACAGAAACCAAAGTGGAGCTAGAAATTGCAGGCGGAGTGTTTGTTGCTAAGGCGGAGCAGATCATCGACCTTGGTTTTAAACGCTTATTTAAAGTGGAAGAAAAGAAACAAGTTATGTTGCCTCAGCTGGAAGTTGGCGAATTACTTCACTGCTTTAAAGGAGAAGTCATCGAGAAACATACTCAACCCCCCAATCACTTTACAGAAGCCACATTATTAGGCGCCATGACTGGCATCGCCCGATTTGTGTCGAACGCTGACATCAAAAAAGTGTTGAAAGAGACTGATGGGCTCGGTACAGAGGCAACCAGAGCCGGAATTATCGATTTATTATTTAAAAGAGGCTTTTTGCAACGTAATGGTAAAAGCATTAAATCAACTGAACTAGGCGCAGCGCTAGTCAAGACACTTCCCGAAGATCTCTCTTTGCCAGACCGAACGGCACTGTGGGAGTCACAACTGGCGAAAATCGCAATGAAAGAGCAAACCTATCAGACTTTTATGCATCCCCTTGAAAATGAAATAACAGGTATTATTGAACGCGCGAATACGAGTGACAGTTCCATATTTAGCGGCCTGAAAAGTGGTAAATCAGGATCGAGAGGTTCATTTTCTAAAAAAAGAACTAAAAAGCGCGCAAGTACTCTGAATGGTCGTCGAAAGTCGGCGGCTTAATCGGATTTTATATTTGCCTTGTAATTGGTATGGATGTCACCATATAGATAGTCAAATATCACAGCTGGTTTGAACATGGAAAATAAAATCTTACTTACACCGGAAAACATTCAACAGGTGTTGGCATCTTCGGATCCTGAAAAGCTCGTATTAATGACGTTTTTTAGCGCCCAGGAACCAAACTGTATTGCACAAGCTGATATTCTCGATGCGCTTGCTCAGCAATATCCAAATAATATAGTGGTCGCTACGGTCGATTGTGATCAACAACAAATGCTTGCTTCTCAGTTGGCACAACAAGTGGGCCTTCAGGCGTTACCAACTTTGGTAGTGCTGAAAGGCGGTACGCCTGTAGATGTTCTACCAGGTGCGAAAACACAAGAAGAGATTTCCAAGGTTTTGTCGGCGCACCTGCCTTCACCTGAACTGATCTTACTTGATCAAGCCAAGCAAGCGCTTGCTAATGGCGAACTGAATGATGCCTTTGCACTGGCAAAGCAGGCTTATGGTGTTGCAAAAGATAACCCAAGAGTTTTGCTGGTATTTGCAGATATCTGTATTCAGATACAAAAAGTAGAAGAAGCGGAGGCGCTATTAGCGTCTGTCCCGGCGCAAGCACAGGATGCCTACTTCACTAACTTAAAGTCAAAGCTGGAACAAGCAAAAGAGGCTCAGGAGTCACCTGAACTTAAGCGTCTTATGGTTGAAGCTGAAGCTTCACCAGATGATTTATCTATATTATGTCAACTGGCTCAGGCTCAGGTCGACGCAGGAAAGAAAGCCGATGCATTGGAAAGCTTGATATCTGTGCTAAGAAAAGACATGAACTTTGGAGACGCCAAGAAGGGCTACCTTGATATCATTGCGTCTTTACCCGAGGGCGATGAAATTGCGGCTCGCTACCGACGAAAACTCTACAGTCTTTTGTATTAATTCTTTTCTCTAATAAAAATGGCGCAAAAAAGCGCCATTTTTTCTTGCGTCTCTTCTCAAATGTACAATACTTAGATCCCCTAGCAGTTAAATTGTGTCAAATAGGTGAATATTTGATGACAAAACAGGTGGTTTTGTCGTGTTCTGTATGTAAAGTGGACGAAAGGCGAGTTTTTCTCACTTTTCTTCAAAAAAAGGGTTGCGCTGAGTTTCGATTTCCCTATAATGCGCATCCACCGACACGGGGCGCTCGCTACGACGTAGAACGCTGAAAAGCAACGAGCCAAGTGATGGGAAAGCCAAACGGAAAGCTTAATTAAGAAAAATTAAATTTTCTAGTTGACTTTAAAAGTGAAGCGGTTAATATGGCGCTCCACTTCGCAGCAAGGCTGCGGTAACTAACCAAGGTTAGTTACTTTGTTCTTTAAAAATATGAAGCAATCATCTGT